>CAZXAN010000015.1:0-2518 GCA_964638585.1 uncultured Candidatus Saccharibacteria bacterium | reverse complement strand
GAGGTGGAGGTGGTGGAGGAACTTACACTCCACCCCCTACCAATGTTACGAACCCAGTTACTCCACCAGCTAATACACAAAACACTACAACAACTGCACCTGCAATCACATCGTCTCTCTCATATGGTTATCGAGGCCAACAAGTTATAGCACTGCAATACATGTTGCGGTCAAAGGGATTCTTTAGTGGCGAGCCGACAGGCTTTTATGGTTCCGCTACTATGAAGGCCGTACAGGCGTTCCAACGAGCCAATGGTATTTCTTCAACCGGAACAGTCGGACCACAAACCAGAGCTGCCTTAAACATAACAACGTCTGTCGCTCCGGCAGTGCAGACAACCGTGACCCCATCAACATTCACTCGCAATCTATCATTGGGTTCTACAGGTGCCGACGTTCTCCTGCTCCAACAACGCCTTAACGCCAAGGGATTCGTTATTGCTTCAACGGGTCCCGGTTCACCAGGCAATGAGACGAGCACCTTTGGTCCCGCGACACAGAGAGCGCTCATCAGATATCAAAAAGCTAACTACATCACTCCAGCCGTCGGCTACTTCGGTCCCACTACAAAAGCCTTGATGCGATAACGCAGAAAAGTCATATTGGTACACATAGAAATCACCTCGCAAATACAACGTTTCTTGTCTCGTATGAACGAGACAAGATAATTGCACTAGCTATTACTAGGCGTTAAGAAATCGGCAAGATTAATTCCACTTTTGTGGCCACGTTGTTATGGCTTACGGTCACAAACTCTCCATGAGGTTTATATTATCCGTGATCACACCCGTTCTTAACATTTTCGCATTTTTTAATGCATTAATGCCGTGCGATTTTAATTTATCTATTGCCTAAAAAATTTTTGGTGATATCCACAGATGCTCGCTAGTGGCGACCGAGATAACTAGGTATTATATAGGTGACTCGGCTCTTCAACATTTAGACGGCTTGGTCCTCCACATGCACCGCACGCTAAAAATTAACCTTGTCTCAGCAAAAGAAGCTTCTGAACTTACGGGGTACAATTTGGATTATATTTCGAGCCTCGCTCGATCTGGAAAAGTTGCGGGTAAAAAAATCGGGAACGTTTGGTCGGTTGATAAAGTGTCGCTTGATAAATATTTGAGGAAACAAGAGGAGTTGAAGGCAGAGAGAGTCCGCCAGCTTGCTCGTCAGCGAGAAAGTGAATATAGAAGCAAGAATGGGAATGCCAATAAAGTCGTCCCGAGCCCAGCAAGCAAAAGTGAGCCTAAATCTACAGCTGTAACTACGGCACTGTCGGCACGATATTTAGTCCTCTCGTTAATATCTTTGATTACTCTAGTATCGTTATCATCTACACTTTCTTCGTCTGCTCTGAAATCTGTTTCGGAAATTTCACAGTTAGCGGCTGTCCAGCCGACACTGACTATTGGAGAGAAGGTAGCTCTTACTGTCTACTACTCAATTCGCGATATCTTCACGAGACGGTCTGCTGTTGAGACCAATGTTGATGTAACTAGAAATATTCCTTCCACTGTCACATCTACTTCAACTAATATCACAGTCACGGGCGTGCAGTCAGTCTTGGGCGTTCCTGCATCTACTAGAGCCAAGCAAAGCCAGCAACAAATATTAATATCTAATTCTTACCCGACATATACAACAGTTGTTAACGGAGTTTCAAAAACGGAATTGGATCAATCTTTTGCCAATTTTCGTAGCGACGTTCTGGAAGTCGCTAGCAACATGATTAGACCGGTAGCGAATCAAACTGCGACAAACGTAACTACAATTCAGCAGGTCAACAGAATAGAAGATCTATCAAACCTAATTGTCAGAAACGGAGACTTCAGAGGAGGGACCTTCACCACGCTCAGCGGTTCGTCTCTCACGCTCTCATCTCCTCTCGCCATTTCGAGTGGAGGCACGGGCACCAGCACAACTCCCTCATACGGCCAACTCCTCGTCGGCAACTCAGACGGTTCGTTCACCTATACCGCCACTTCCTCTCTCGGCATCTCCTCAGGCGGAGGCACCTGGGGCTCTATCACAGGCACGCTCTCCAATCAGACAGATCTTGCGAGCGTCCTGGTGAGCACTACGTCAGCAAACTCTTGGTCCGAGACACAGACCTTTGCTGCCGCCTCCTCCACTCTCCTCACCGCCACCAACTCTCTCTGGGTACCGTCTCTCGGCACTCCGGCAGGCACCTTCCTCGCAGTGGATCCAACAGGCAAGATCATTGCCACCTCTACCTCGGCGGGAGGGGTCGTCGCGGTCAACGGCACCTGGCCGATCGTTTCATCAGGCGGAGCTACCCCAACACTCTCCGTTGCCTTCGGCACAACCACATCTAACACCTGGGGCGGTACACAAACATTCACCAACGCTCCTGTCCTCTCCACCTTCTCCGGTCTCATAGCAGGGAACAGCGGAGCAACATACGCCATCTCAACAACCTCAATGGACGCCTCCATCACAGGCAACGCCGCCACCGTCACTAACGGTGTATACACAACAACCTTCGGCAATTTGT
>CAZXAN010000014.1:0-12795 GCA_964638585.1 uncultured Candidatus Saccharibacteria bacterium | reverse complement strand
TGGCGGAATTGGTAGACGCACAGGACTTAAAATCCTGGGAGGGCTTAAAAACCTCGTGTGGGTTCAATTCCCACCCCCGGCACATTGTGGTAAATTATTAAGGTGCAATCGCGCCCATAGCTCAGTTGGTAGAGCTGCGCCCTCTTAAGGCGAAGGTCCCAGGTTCGAGTCCTGGTGGGCGCACAATTCTTACGTCCTTTTATCAGACCTGCGCCATTCTATAAGCTTGCCGGCTTTGAGCTCCATAGAGTCGGCCTTGCGCACATAACGCCAATTCCCTTTTGGCACAAGATTGTAGTGAGGCAATACGCTTAGCGCATCTGCGATATCCCACAAGTCTTTTTCTCTCGTAATCCACTCTGTGCCAAGCTTGCTCAAGTCAAGTGGCTTGCTGTAACACTCTAGAGTCTTCTCTCCTGTGTCGTTCATAAACCATTCGTGAAAGTATGATAAAGCTAGCTCGCGTGGTGTGCGATATATAGGGTCGCGGAATCGGATCGTCGCATGATTCGTCTTACTTATTGCACCCCAGTAGCCATTCCTCTTGTAGAGCGCGACAACGTGGTCAACGTCACCCTTATCCATCCGCGCCGAAACATTCATAATGACCGGCGGCTCGCCATTAATCCAAAGAGCTGTGGCAGCCAGAAGAGCCCCCTCAATACAGTGCGCTTTCTTCTCGCGTAAGACGCGCCGAGGCGACATATGAGTGTCGCCTCGTTTCTCCCAATTCATCGGTATCGTGTCTAAAAAATTTTGTATCTTTATTGGAGTGTTCAGGCGTGCGAGCTTCGAATATTCTTGTTTCGTGAGTCCAGATTCTGCACGTGAGAGACTTTTCATCTCTCTAGAATAGCTTATTTAACAGCAAGAGATTTATTTGTTCCATTAATTAATGCGGCTAGTCCTGCCTGCGTCTTCGGAATCTTATTTATGTTCACGTGTCCTACAACACGAATGGACGCACCGTTACAGATGCCTAGTACCATACCGGCATTCTTTGTCTTACCATCTTTCATCAGATAGTTTGACTTCGTATTAAATAGAATGTCTATGCGGTTGGTGTAACGCACATTCATTGTGTCGGCGATAACTCGATAGCCGACTATTGGCTCAACGATGTTATAACCGCAGGAATTATTGGAGCCAGTCGGACCGACAATTTCAATAATAGTACCGAACGGGAGTTCGTCTTTTAAGTCTTGTGAACGCGCGGCAATAACCTCTGGATTAGAGTATGCGCCAGATGCGGTCTCAAGAGGAGTGCTATCGGTCTGACCGGGTACGGCATTATATGCTGTAAGTGTTACAGGATAAGTAGGCAGGTCGGGGGCCATTGCTGCCGACGCGTGAAGCGTGGCGGCTCCCGACAAAAGCAAAAAGCCCATAAAGGCTCCTAGTGTGGTAATCATTGATTGTTACCGAAATAGCCAATAGCTACCTCGTTATTTGCATTCTAGCATCTTGACACTTTTTTGTCAATAGGTTGTGATGTGACTTCGTTGCGGTCCTTGTTCTTTGGTATAAAAGAAACGGGCACCAACATCTCTGCTGGCGCCCGCATAACGACTTCGAAAACTTACTTCTGGCCGAGCTGCGCAATCAGCAGGTCGCGGGCGGCGTACACCGCGCGCGTCTGTCTGGTCGCGTAGTTCTTCACATTGTCGCTTTTGCCAACCAGCTTATCCGGATGGATGTGGCGCAACTGCATTGCCGCCCACTGCTTGATCTCCTGTTCGGTCTTGAAAAGCTTGGGGTCAAGCATTTGGAGAACGTGTCCGGCTTCCTTCGCGGTCTTGACCGAGATCTCGTCCGTCGGAGGTTTCCAATCGGCTGGCGGTAACGCAATGTCGCCCGTCAGGTCTTTGAGGAACTGTGCCTTGTTGAACTTCCTGTTGTGGTCGTCAACGTTGGCGACCCACAGCCCAAGGAATCCGAGGTCGCCATCTTCAGCAGCGTGCCGCAGCCATTCGAACTCGCTCCGCATAAGAATCGCGGGATTCGAGTCTCCTGCCGCGTATCCACATCCTCCGTCGTAGTCGGCGTTGGAATGGATCGGGAATTCCGCTTGCGCGCTCACGCAACCATCGTGATGGCGATAGCCGAATACGATAATCACGGGAACCCACTTGCCGTCCGCGAGCCGCTTGTGCTGATTGTCCGCGCCCCATTGGCCGATGTAGGCCATAGCGGCGTCACCGACGTTGAACTGGTCGTGCGGACGCAGAGATGTCAGATACGGCTTCTCCGGCTGGCCCTTCTTCAGGCCTTGCAGGATTTTGATGCCGTCTCGGACTTTCTCGCGCCGCGCAAGCGCGTCCTCCACTTCCTTCTTGATGCGATCGACTTGGGCGGTGATTTGTTCCGCCTTCATCTTCTGCAGCAAGCAGGGGGTGTTGAACTTCGTCTCGACAGCGTTGTAACCGCCGAGCAAACCGCAGTGCGTCGTGATCATGTAGCTGTAACGACCAGAACCGCCGCTTGCGTGCTTGCACCAACCGCACATGTTGAAGTCGGTTGCGCCGCGTTGGCGGTTCTTGCTGGCGGCATCGAGCGGTTCGAGATCTTTCGACCAGCTATCGCCCGGCACGCCGACTTGAGTGATTGCCGGATTCTCGTAACCCTTCGCCAACTCCTTGAAGTCGACGCCGGATTTGCCCTCGAGCAGTTTCTGCTGCTCTTTGAGGTGTGCGATGCTTCCGGTCAGGCTCTTTTCGTTTTCGCGAGCCCTCGAGATCAGGACGGTGATGTTATTGCTGCCCAGTTTCGCAACGTCCTGCCACGACTTGATGCCGCGCAGGGTGTACTCCGGATAGGAGAACACGTCGCTAAACGCCAGGACCGTTGCCGGAACCTGAATGGTTTTCGTAAGTTCGTGTGTCATGGAACAACTCCTCAATATCAGCCATTTGCTTATCCAGCGTCATGGCTGTGGGGTTTGTGTAGGCGAAATTGCCTACTCCGTCAACTATTATACACATGGTATGTATTATGTCAAATTTGCGTGATTTGCACTAACTCTTAGGCGACTGGCATGAATATGCCGATAGCTACACCCATCACTATTGCCGCCCCGCCCAAGAGAGCCATGCGCATTCCTCGCCAAATAACTGGCAAATGAGAGAATTTGGCGCTGATAGCTCCGACTATAAATAGAGCAAAGACAGAAAGGCAAATGGATATGACGAGTGCCATACCGGATTCAAAAATAATATATGGAATGAGCGGAATGAGAGATGCCAGAACGCACGAAATAAACATAAACACGGCGGCCGTAATGGAATAGCGATTTTTTACACTGGATTGTTTAAGATATTCTTCTGACGATTCTTCGGAGAGAAAATCGCCCATCGCCATAGAAAAAGATTCAACGAGCGCATACACTATGCCGGTCAAAATGATTGTAGAACGAGGCACGCCAGCAACGCTAATTCCTGCCAAGAACCCAACGGTTGACACCAGACTGTCATTAATACCAAAGATGATCGTGCGCAAATACATTGCTGAGGTTTTCATATAGAAATGGTAACATAGATGCGATGTCAGATTTAAAGCCAAATGCAAACAAAAATTTAAATATTGAATTGGAGAACGGGACTTATGCGCGCCTGCCTATCAAAACGCACGTCGTGACAGACAAAGATACTATCAATGAAATCGTTTGCACTTATGCAAAACCGTATTTAACTAACGGCGACATCCTTTTTATAAGCGAACGAATAGTGGCGATAAGCCAAGGCAGAGCGTATCCGATAAAAGACATTAAGCCATCTCCTCTTGCAAAACTCTTGGTCAAGTTTGTACATAAATCGCCATATGGCATAGGGCTCGGGAGTCCGTGGACAATGGAGCTAGCGATTAGAGAAGCTGGGGTGTTGAGGATACTTGTTGGAGTGTTTGCATCTGCTATAACAAAGCCGTTTGGCATACGAGGAGTGTTCTACAGAGTAGTTGGTAAAAACATAAACGCCATAGACGGGCCGTGTGACTATACCCTACCGCCATACAATGAGTACGCTAAGCTCGGGCCAGCAGAGCCAGACAGAGTCGCGCGTGACTTGAAGTCTGAGATAAATCACGACGTTGTAATAATAGATGCGAACGACCTAGGTGTCGCTGTTCTCGGTAAATCTAATAAAGCGCTTTCTGATACCTTTTGTAAAAATGTCTTTAGAGACAATCCTCTCGGGCAGTCTAACGAACAAACCCCACTGTGCATTGTAAGAAAAGTAAACGGATGAATGTTATTGTAAAAAAGTCCTTTACCCTGCAATATGAGCTTCATCTTTTTAATAAACGTACTCGCGCTAATCTTTTCATTCTTCGTTGTCGGAGCTGTTCTTGGGGCTATCTTTAGCGAGCCCTTTCGCAAGAAGCTAGTTGATACTCTCAAACGCCGTCTTTATTAAGACATAATTATTTTATACTCAATGTGTCAGTAATTCAGCCGAAACTGCCAGACTTATAGAATCACTCATTTCAAACCCATAGCCAAAATATCTATATTTTAAGCCATTTCCTCCGCCTTCCCCACTCAACTTCACCAAAATCGCTTGACAACATTGAGGAGGCATGCTAGTCTTTTCGCAGTAGGGCGTTGGGAGGGTAGCCGGACGCGGCGTAAGCAACCTTTCCACCTTAGGGCCTTTGGCAGCCCTTTGTGTCCCGAGCCGAGACAGCGGCTACCAGTGTGGCGCGTACTGTCACGGTCAGCGCCTGCACTTTTCTTTCCTCAGAGGATTGCCCCCATCTCAGTACGAGTGGATAACGGCTAGGACGTGAGGCCAATCACGTCGACAAGATCTCTTCTACGCTCACCCAACGAGTAACAAGGGTGAGCGCCCAGGGCCGGTCCGCGCAATACATGCGGACCGGCCCTTTCTATTTTCGTAATCAATTCTTCATAAGCCGCACTAGGCGGATGGTTTCAAACGAGTGGCGGCCATTAAGAGCATGAAAAACCGGGGAGAGGAGTTCGCTACCAGTGATTGCAAACATGTTATGAATTTCATCTACAGAGTTAATCGGGACCAAGTGTGCGAAGTCGGCGCGCGTTAGCTTCCCTATTTCTGACAGCTCTTCCAAATGCTTCACTATTGTTGACGCGACGAGCCCGCGCGCCTTCACTGCTTCTTTTAAAGTCTTTGAATCTCGTACGGTCTGCAGTGTCTCGGCCAATCTCCCCGGCAATCCAGAAGCGGATCCGCCGCCGCGGGAATTTTTCATACTGCCTCCTGCCTTCTGCCTCCTGCTTTCTACTATGGCTCCTCCCATCGCCTTCACAAACTTTTTTTGCATTTCTGTTTTTTCTGTCTCTGGCATCTCCGCGAATGCGTCCCGCGCCGCGTCAGACGCGGCGCGGAAGTCTCTATCCTTTTCTAGAATCTCCGGATGTACTTCAAGCGCTCTTTGGTTTAATCCAGTCAAATACACTCCGCTCAATCGCCTAACTCGCGAGAGCGCGACATATCCCTGCCCATATTCAAAAGCTCGTGACAAATCCATAATCGCAGAGTCCATACTCATCCCCTGGCTCTTGTGTACCGTCATCGCATAGGCAAGCCGAAGCGGATATTGACTCACGCTCGCTTTAACCTTCCCCTGCTCTTCAACACACCACTCCATCGGCTCTGTCGTCACGCGCGACCCTCCTTTTGTCTTAATTATCGGTGCGCCGTCAAAGCCCCAATCAACAACAGTGCCGAGTGTGCCATTTACAAACCTTCCTTGCGGAGAATTCTTGGTGAACATAACAGTCGCACCCTCCTTAAGCTCTAACACTTCTGGCGAGAGACACCCTCTTTTTAACCCTTCAACAAGCGAATCCTTCCCTTTTGAACTCATATGAAATTTCTTCACCGTCCCTTTTAACTTCGCCAGCTCGCCGGCATTTATACGGTCAACGTCTGCGTTATGCGAGAAGAGTTTTGGCGAATCGGCTGGCGAATCTTCATGCTTTACAGATCTGGTCATAAGGCGCTCGTGATGCATCTCTTCTACTTCTCCTGTGCGGATAGCAGAGAGAACACTGAGAAAATCTGAATCATCTTGTCTGTACTGCTCTGTCAAATAACAAGTAATTAAATTCAACTCTCTCCAGACCTTTGATGTAAAGGCGAACTCAACTTCGCGTCCTTTAGATATTGGTGGGAGCTGAAAGAAGTCACCGACCACTATTACTGTTAATCCGCCAAATGGCTTATCGCTCCGTCTGACTTCTCTACAAACCTTATCTGCCATCTCAAACGTAGTTGCAGATAGCATGGATATCTCTTCTATTATCAGCACTTTTGCTTTCGTTATGCGTTTATTAATATGCTCTTTTGTCGCGATGCGATCAACGTCTCCTCGCGAGAGTGACTCGGCTATGCCGATACCACTCCAAGAATGTAGAGTCATACCGTTCACATGTGTCGCTGCGATACCAGTAGCCGCTGTCACCGATGGTTCAATGCCACACGAACGTAGCCATCCAACAAATTCATTTATCGTATGCGTCTTACCACTACCCGGCTCGCCGGTGAGGTACACATTTGCACCTGTCTTCAATATCGTCAGCGCTTCTCCCTGTGTCATCCAGACACTTTACACTAGCTAAAGAGTAATAAAAAATAAGGAAACCCGTCACCAACGGAGACGGGTCTCCTCATTGATGCGGGTTTCAAAGCGAAAGCGATATTTGCGGGGCAGGCATCGACGGCCTTGGACGAAGTTTGCGCGGTTTCCGTCCGACGTATTTACGGCTGATCCCAAACAGCTTCATGAAATAATACAGATCGTCTTCATGAATTCCAAGCTCCTCGGCAAGCCTCCAAACCGAATCAGCCTTCATAACTTTCGTTTGGAGCCACTTCTTGTCGGCAAGATACGGCTTTTCGAGCTCTTCTGCCTTCCTCATGGCTAGCCATTCTTTCGAGTGTGAATGTGAATGCGGCGCGAGCCCTTTTTGCTCCGCCACTAACCTCAGAGCTTCGCCAGTACAGCCGAGCTTTGTTTCTGCGGCATACTTGTCATAGCTGAAACCGCCATTCAATACCAACCGCTCAAAGTCCTTCCAGTCCACAAGGTCGATAAGGGTCTTCTTGTCAGCATGGTCCCTTTTCAAGCCGAGTTGATAGAGGCGGAACTTCTTGACAGTCATCCCACTCACGCGTGGCTGCGCGAGCAATCCGATTTCGCAGTCGCTTTTTTGCGGGAAATGCCTTCGGATAAGCGATTCAAACGACTCGTGCGTAGGATGTGGCGATGAATCAGTTGAGGAAGTTGCTGGAACGTCCTCCAAGATAATAAACATCTGGACCTCCTATTAATTTCAAAGAAACAGCAAAAGAAAATTGCGAGCCGAACAGCACTCTGCCTACCAGACTACACGAAAGCAAGGTTACGTCAATAGGTTTAAGTTGATTTATTTTAATACAAGAGTTACTCTGGTATAGGATTTGTAGACTTCTCACTAACTAAGCGGAGGCGTAAATGCTGTTACCCCTGGATGCGAATGCCTGGCTGTGCCTTTACACAGACCAGTGCACCGGCGAGACTCGCCAGTCAAAATATGAACTGCCGAGATACACAGCAAAGCAGTGGAAAGAAGTCCGGAGGATACGCCGGGATCTTGCTAATGCCGAGCGGGTATTACACCGACAAAAACAGTCAGCAAAAGAATGCGTTTAATACAGCCAGAGGCCATTCAAGACAAAAGACAGGCGGTCCATAGGACCGCCTCTTCTTTTCCAAAAAATAGATTAAACTGTACAAGAGACTATGAAGAAGAGAAAAAGGTTATTCTATGCATTTGCATTAATCGCGAGCATCGTTTCGCTCTTTGTGCTTTACATACAAGCCACAGGGCCTACGCTTTCAGAACAAGATGTTGGTACTAAATATCCGACTCTATATTCAGACACGCACATAACGCGAAACGCGATAGTGACTGATGAGAGATTTAAAGACTTGGCGAACATAAATAAAGAAAGTTCTCTAGCCAGTGTCGCCGGCTCACTACAAGCAAAAAAGGCTTCTATCTCGGCAAAACAAAGAGAGAAAGGTACTTGGCTATGGACTCCAACTGTGGAGATGACTCCTAAATATGTGAACGAAATAATAACGGGAGCTAAGAGAAATGGCGTCCGCAACATATACCTCTCTATAGATTCATATCTAGACATATACGTCATGCCCGATGGCAAAGAGAAGGAGAACAAGAAAAAAACTTTTGACAGTATTATTCAAAGTTTTATAACCGTGGCACACAAAAATAACATGACGGTAGACGCAGAGGCCGGCTGGAGGAATTGGGCTGAGCCAGGCAATGAGTACAAGGCGTTTGCCATTGTTGACTATGCTATGCAGTTTAACGCCACGCATGATGAGAAGTTCCGCGGGTTCCAGTACGACATTGAACCATATATGCTTGATTACTATCAGACAGATAAAAAAGCCGTTCTGCGCAACTTTGTTGACCTTGTTAAAAAGACTGTAGCGTTGCTTGAGAATAGTGACCTAGAGTTCTCTGTAGTTATCCCAGACTTCTATGATGGAGCAAGCGGAGAGACACCACGTTTTATCTACGGAATAAACTACAGCTACACATTTACCCACCTGCTTAGGGTGTTAGACCGCAAGCCAGGCAGTACGATACTCGTGATGGCATATCGCAACCAGAGCGAGGGAGCCGACGGGTCAATAGAGATATCAGAAGACGAGATACTTTCTGCAGACGGGTACAGCACCAAGGTGGTCGTGGCTCAAGAGACAGGAGATATATTGCCTACGTCATTTACCTTTTATAACACTTCTCTATCGTCTCTCAATACGCAGGTTGATAAGATAGATAAAGCCTTTTTAGACAACGAGAGCTATAACGGAATAGCTATACATTATATAAACGCTCTAATGGAGCTTGAATAAGATTGGTATACTATCTAAATGTCTACAGAAGATTTGAAAGAAACTCTTGCTGGCGTTATGCGCGGAGAGGTGAGCAACGAGGCAGTCGCGCGACGCATTGCGTCGCGCGACACATCTCTTTTTGAGAGAGTGCCAGAGCTTGTTGTGTACCCCGAAGACGATAGTGACGTGGCTTCGCTAGTCAGAGAAGTTCAAGAGTTAAGAGGCAGAGGTCAAGAAATATCGCTCACTGGACGCTCTGGTGGGACAGATATGTCTGGTGGTCCACTCACAACCAGTGTCGTAGTCTCTTTCACGAAGCACATGAACCACGTGGGCGAAGTTACGTTGGCGGCGAGACACCCAAGCAACTTGGGTGTCTCGCCGCCAAGTGATGGATACGCGGTTACAGAGCCTGGTGTCTATTACAGAGACTTTGAGAAAGAGACTCTAGAGAAGGGTCTGATACTCCCCTCTTATCCTGCATCGCGCGAGATATGCGCTATGGGCGGTATTGTTTCTAATAATTCTGGTGGCGAGCGCACTCTTAGATACGGCAAAACAGAGAGATATGTTGAAGAACTTGATGTTGTGCTATCTGATGGAAGCCAAGTGTCCCTCAAAGCACTCACGCAAACAGAGTTAGAAGAAAAGAAGATACTCCAAACATTAGAGGGCGAAATTTATAGAAAAATGGACGCGCTGTTAACAAAAAACGAAGCACTTATAGAAGAGCACAGACCAAAAGTTTCTAAAAATTCTGCTGGGTATGCGCTCTGGAGCATCAAAGATCATGAAGCCGGCACATTCAATCTCGCAAAATTAATTTGTGGCTCGCAGGGCACGCTCGCTCTCTGGACTAAGGCCAAGTTAGGGCTCGTCAGACCCAAAGAGCATCGTGCAATGCTTGTTATATTTCTCTTTGACCTAAATATTTTGCCAGAAATAGTTAAGCGCGTCTTAGAACAAAAACCAGAGTCATTTGAGAGCTTTGACGATCACACGTTCACTCTCGCAGTTAAACTTATCCCGGGTATGTTGTCGCAAATGGGTTGGGTGAGGGCTGCGAAGCTCGGCATAGACTTTATCCCAGAGGCACTAATGGTTGCCTCTGGCGGTGTGCCAAAGCTACTTCTAATGGTTGAGTTCGCAGAAGACTCTATAGAAATTGCGGACGAAAGGGCTGCAAAAACTCGTGACGCACTCGCTGATTTAAACTTAAAGATGAAGATAGAAAAGAATGAAAAAGAATCAGAGAAATATTGGGTAGTCCGCCGCGAGAGCTTTAACCTCCTGCGTAAAAATGTTCACGGGCTCCACACAGCACCATTTATTGACGACTTCGTCGTCCCGCCAACCTGCTACCCAGAATTCTTGCCCAAGTTAAATGCACTTCTAGACGAATACAAATCACGCTTTATCTACACGGTCGCTGGCCACATAGGCGAGGGCAATCTCCACATTATCCCGCTAATGGACTTGTCAAAAGAAGAAAACAGAGCTGTCATATTGGAGCTCGCTCCAAAAGTATATGAATTAGTAATAAAAGAAGGCGGGACAACTACTGGCGAGCACAACGACGGCATTATACGCACCCCATATCTGCCGATGCTATTCGGCGCAGAGATGGTTAAGCTATTTGAAGAGACTAAAAAAATATTTGATCCGCTAAATATATTTAATCCAGGTAAGAAGGTCCCTCTACAAAACTCGGGACAAGCTGCCGACCCATTTGCTGACATCAAGCGAGATATGATTAAAGATGTGTTATAATTAAATTATGAAACGCATAGTTGCTATTATTGTTGTTGTTCTGCTTGCTCTTGGCATGATCGGGATGCTATTCCCTGCCTTTCTATCCTTCACTTAAAATACAAGGTGAGACCTTGTATTAACGGAGTGCCACAATGATTGGCTGTGAGAAGAAAGTTGCATTCGCAAGAACGAAAAGGCCAATCATAAGCACAAATAAGAGCACGGCAGCGGTAACGTGGCGCATGTGTCGCTTGTGGAACTCTAGCTCTGTCACATACGCTAGCAGAATTAAGATTATAATGGCGAGCGCATAATACGCATATTTGAGCATTGTTTTCGGCGACGCCATTATCTTCTGCCACCAGCTCGTTGACGCGGGTAAGATAGAATCGGCTTTAGTACCGAGTACTGAGGTAGATGTCGCGACTTTAGGCGCCGGCGATACAGCGGTCGCGAGCGCGGGAACGGTCGGCTCGGCTGGCGAAGAGACCGTCTGCACCTTGGCCGGCTTGCCCAGAACCACATCTGGTTTAATGCTTGGAGTGCCAAACATCTGCACAACAAAGGTCGTAGGCCGACCTTGAAAAGTTCCTTGCGCAGTTGCTATGCCTATCTCTGTGAAGCGATCGTTCAGGATATTCGCGCGGTGAGTAAGAGAATTCATCCACGCTCTTTCAACATCTACAGAATCTGAAAAATCAACCGCGAGGTTTTCACCAGCATACAAGAATGTATATTTCTGCTGTCTAAACCAATACCAAGAGTCCACTCCGTCTGGCGACACGTGCGCAAAGTATCCTTTGCTAGCCATATCGTCTGCCTTAGCTTGTGCCGCGGCAGTAAGCACTGGATTTACAGTGAGCGCACTAAGCTCGTCAGCACTGCGGTCTACATTTGTAAGATCCACAAGCACAGCAGATATCACCGACGCCAGCGATCCAGAACGCAGGGCATAGTGGTCAGCAATTGAGAGACTAAAGACTCCTAGAATCAGAAATGCCAGTACTCCGACCGTGCCTCCGAGTATATAACGGTACATGTAAGCACAATTATACCGCCTTAGAGGCTAAAGTGTTGAATTACCAGAATAGAGATTTTAAAAACGTCTTTATTCCATCCTCGCTTTTTTTACCTTGTGGAATTTGTTTTGATACTGGCTTTTTTTCTGCCGGCTTTTTCTGACTAACGGTTACAGCCGCCTTATTTACAGAACTGACCGGATTGGCTGAACTTGTTGGTAATGCTCCGCCACAGGCAAGAGTGTTAATCTTTCGTCTTGTAGATGCATAAACACTTCCTGTCGGCGTAGACAGACCGAGAGGTACAAGTATCTCATTTGCGTATTTTCGCTGAAAAGCGCTTACCGCGGCTATTGTTAGTGAACCGAAGTAGCCAGTGGTCGGTAGATGTGCGCCTTGTGCGTTAAGAAATGTCTGCAGTTTCAGTACTTCTGCAGAATTATTTGCTCCTCCGATTTGTAGATTACCTACAAGAAGCGGAGGGCACCCAGATGATGATATCTTAAGAGACGCGTCTTTGATCGCGACGGTAGATGTCGCTGTTCCTAGTACCAACCCATTTGGCAATATCTGAACAATCTTAGCGACTTCTACCGGCTTCATAGCTCTCGCCGCTACAGAATACGGATTACCTACTATCCCTGTGACTCGCGCAACGTTTTTATAAAGTCCCGGCTTTATATTTGCATCAAATTCTGCACTATATGTCACCGTTATTTCATCCCCCTCATATACCGTATCCAGATCCCACGAACGGCTAGACATAACTGCCCCAGTTGGGCCATACAACGTATCGGTTAAGACTCCCTTAAAGAGAAAGCCAGCCCATTTATCGTTTGTAACGACAATCTTATATGCAATCGTCACAGGAGCCGTCGTTGATGCTGTGTCTGAAGTTTTTTTTATTTTTATTGCCGGCGGACCTGAAATTCCAGTAAAATCACCGCCTAAAGATCCTGTTGATGAAAAACTGCCGCCTCCTCCGCCACCGCCACCTGCACCATCACTTTGATTACTGCTCTGGCTATTGATTGGGCTGCTTCCTGCAGGATTATCGGCGGTCCCGCTACTCGGAACATTGTTTGATGGATTACTGCCACCTGAAGGCGGTGGGGCTCCGCCACCTCCTCCACCT
>CAZXAN010000013.1:0-13697 GCA_964638585.1 uncultured Candidatus Saccharibacteria bacterium | reverse complement strand
GTGGAGGCGGTGGTGGCAGTACCCCACGCATTACGCTTGATTCTCTACCGCACGTTGGAGTCCAGTCGCTTGCATATCTCTATCTTTCGCAAATACCGCAAACAGGTCTTGATCTAGGACCTCTCGGCACTACTTTCTACTGGCTTGCATTAGTCGGATGGGCATTTGCATTAGCATACTTTGTACTCTTTGGCGCAGTCCCTGCAGTTAATCGTAGAGTACGTAACTTTGGCGCGCGTATCAGAGAGACGCTCAATACGAGTCAATATGAACCGGCTGAAGTGCCACATTCTCCAGTCATGAGAGCTAACAATCCTATGCCTGCTCCTACAGCGCACGAATCTGCTGAAGCACCGCGCGGGTACTCTTCGTATGACGGCTTTAAATCATTCGCACGTAACGGGGCGCTGTCTATTGACGATATTGTTAAGGGCCTTGCACATAGCCACCCTTCGCACGCAGTAGAAAAAAATATTGAGCCAGTATATCAACAGGTTGAACCTATTTATGAAAATGTAGAACCGATACAGACTGAAGCTGTTGCGTCAGAGCAGCGCCCCTTTGGACGTTCCGATGCGGAAGCTACAGCACCAGCTCATATACGTGGCTTTGTGTCGGCTCTTGTAGAGGGTGATCGCACGGCAGTATTTGCAGGTCTTCGTCAGCATCTTCGTGGCGGCGGTTCCCCAGAACAGCTCATCTCACAGATAGTGTGTCTCCTTGACGACGCATACCGCGCTCGTGTGGACGGCACCGACTGTGACGGAGAGATTGTCCGCATGACGGCCCGTCTTAACTCACCGGTTCTCGAGAAGCTTATCAGTGCGCTCACAAATGCAATAGATTCAAGCTATTCAACGGGAGCTACAGGTGCGAAGCTCGCCCTCACCCGCGCCCTCGCTACCCTCGGCGCCTAAGCCCTAGATAGAATTTCTTCACTAGTCTTCGTAATAAAATCGGAGAGGGAAGTTATATCAAGTTTTCCAGTATCACGGCTGTCTACAGAAATAGTTTTTGCCTCAACTTCTTTGTCGCCCACGACGATTAGGTAGGGGATTTTTTCCTGCTTCGCATTCCTAATCTTCTTACCGAGCGACTCGTTCGCGTCGTCAATATCAGCGCGAACATTCTTGGAACGAAGTTCTGCGAGAATTTCGTTCGCATATACCACATGCTTCTCTGACACTGGCAACACTTTTATTTGCACCGGCGAGAGCCAGAGAGGGAATGCCCCTCCGTATTTCTCTATGAGAAATGCCATAATGCGTTCAATCGCGCCGATGGAAGAGCGATGTACTACAAAGGCTCGATGCTGGGCGCCGTCGTCGCCGACGTAGGTGAGGTCAAATCGCCCCGGCATGCATAAGTCATATTGAACCGTAAAAGCCGTATCTTCTTTTCCATTCACATTCTTCATCTGGATGTCTATTTTTGGACCATAAAAAGCCGCTTCGTCTTTTGATTCTTCAAACTGCGACCCACGCTTCTGCATGAGTGCGCGCATAAGTCCTTCGGCCTTATCCCAACCGGCATCGTCTTTGTAATATTTCTCGGTATTCGCGCGGTCTCCGAGCGAGAGGCGATAGCGATAATCCACGTCAAGCTTAAGACCAAAGACTGACGTGACATATTCAATTAGATCAAGCGCTTTGCTAATTTCATCAACAGCTTGTTCTTCGCCTGCACAGATAATATGCGCATCTGCGAGACAGAAGGTCCTCACGCGCTGGAGACCCATCAACTCCCCGGACTGCTCATAGCGATAGAGCTTAGCGAGTTCGGCGATGCGCATCGGGAGTTCGCGGTAGCTTACCGGTTTTCGTAAGTACAATTCAAAATGATGTGGGCAGGTCATCGGTCGGAGCATAAATTGCTCCTTGTCTATTTCTATTGGCGCGTACATAGAATCCTTATAGTGCGGGTAATGCCCGCTCTTTATATACAAATCAAGCTTGGCGATATCTGGTGTGTAGACGTGGAGATATCCGCGTCTGATTTCTTCGTCAACAATAAATCGCTCCAGCTCGCGCCGTATCACTGAACCCTTGGGAGTAAACAAGGGAAGCCCCTTGCCAACCGAATCAGAAAAGGCAAAAAGATCGAGCTCCCTTCCGAGCTTCTTGTGGTCATGATCCTTGTTCAATTCAGAATCCATATCCAGAATATACCACAAGAATCAAAGCGGTTTGAGCTCGTCTATCGCGAGTGTGACTTCACCGTTTCTGATAGACACCTTGCCTTTAACCAGGAGGCAGGTGCCGGGAACTATTATCGCCGAATGCTCTTTAAAGAGTCTGGGGAATATCACAGTCTCTATTGAGTCAGTTGTATCTTCAACAGTAACGAACGACATCTTCTCGCCACTTTTCGTGAGCATGGAGCGTACGATAGTCACGAGCACGGGCAATATGATAAGCATTCCCGACTGCTTTTCTTCTTTTATTTTTGCAATGGTCAGCGCAGACTTTTTTGTTATCGCCGAATGCGCGTCGAGAGGATGTCCAGAGATGTAGATGCCGAGCAACTCCTTTTCCCATACGAGCTTGTCAATGAGTGAAATCGACTTACCTTCTGGTAGTTTTAATTCTGGCAGAGCCATAACCGCGCCAAAAAGTGAGTCTTGCGGCGCAGACGCTGTTGCCTCGCGATGATACGAGAGTAGCTGTTCAATATTTTCAAGCAGCGTGCCACGTGAAGGGTTCAATGAATCGAGAGCTCCGCATTTGATAAGCGACTCAAGTGATTTCTTATTTAAATTCTTTGAACCTACACGCGAGAGGAAGTCAGAAAGTGTTTTGTACGTGCCGTGCGCTTTTCTTTCTGTAATTATGGATTCAGAAATGCCGTCGCCGAAGTTCTTTATTGACGAGAGTCCGAATCGGATGGCATCTTTTTCTTGACCAACTACAGTAAAGTCAGGGCCACTTTCGTTCACGTCCGGCGGTAGAACCTTGATGCCCATGCGTTTCGCTTCTGCGACGAATATTGAAATAGACTCTGTGTCGCCCGAGTCGGCAGTGAGCACTGAGGCGAGGTATTCAACAGGGAAATTAGCCTTCATATACGCCGTTTGATAGGCGACCTTGCCATAACTCGCGGCGTGAGCCTTGTTGAATCCATAGGCGGCAAAGGGCTCGATTAGCTCCCACAATTTTTCTGAGAGCTGTTTGGAGAGCTTGCCGTACTGCATAAAACCTTTCGTCAATTTTTCTTTCTCCGCCTGCATGACCTTTGGGATTTTCTTTCCCATGGCTTTGCGTAGAGCATCGGCTTCTAGCCACGAATACCCGCCGAGTTTTATCGCCGTGAGGAGCACATCGTCTTGGTAAACGAGAATGCCGTATGAAAAGTCCAGATACTCCTTCATCCGTGGGTCCAAGTAGTGAATCAGTTTCGGATTATGTTTGCGTTCAATATAGCTCGGAATAGTCTCCATCGGGCCCGGTCTGTAGAGCGCGACCATGGCATTGATGTCATGAATGCTCGTCGGTTTTAGTTCTTTCAACCATCGAGTCATTCCGGAGCCGTTTAACTGAAACGTTCCCTCGGTCTCGCCGCGCGCTAGCATCTCATAGGTCTTTGTATCATCTATCGGTACGTTTTCTATATCTACGGTAATGTCGCGAGTCTCCTTAACTCGCTTTACGGCGTCTGCGAGAATCGCGAGATTCTTGATGCCAAGAAAATCAAACTTTAATAATCCGACACCGCCATATTCGTCAGTAATAGAGTACATGTCGTACTGCGTGATGATCTTACCCGTACCCTTTGGATCTGGCTGGATCGGTGACCACTCGATGAGGGGCGATGGAGCCACCACGACGCCGGCGGCGTGCACTCCGACGTGTCGCACGCAACCTTCAATTCTTTTTGCCAAATCTATTATTTCGCGCGTGTCGTCGTCTTCGTCGTAGAGCGTTTTCAAATCCGGTTCTAATTCAAGCGCGTGATCAATAGTCATAGGGAACCCTTGAGAACCCATCGGGATCAACTTCGCAATGCGGTCGCCAGTGTTGTATGAGTGGCCGAGTGCACGAGCGACGTCGCGCACCGCGGCCCGCGCCATCATAGTCCCGAATGTGCCAATTTGTGCTACGTGATCCTCGCCATATTTTCTCTTTGTATATGCGATCATGTCATCTCTACGATTGTCGGCAATGTCCATGTCTATATCCGGAGCTTTAGGTCTCTCGGGATTCAAAAATCTTTCAAATGGCAGTTTATAGAAAAGGGGATTAACGTTAGTGATGCCAGTTAGATATGCCACTAAACTGCCCGCGGCACTTCCGCGTGTAGTAGTGAGAATGCCCTCTCTGCGCGCGAACGCGAGCAGATCGGCAACTATCAAATAATAAACTGCAAAGCCTTTGCCAATAATTATCTTCAGTTCATACTCTATTCTTTCTGTAACCTCTTTTGTTTCTTCAAGACCTCGAGTTGGAATACCAGCGTACGCCATAGCGCGCAACTCTTCGTCGTGATTTTTAAAACCAGATGAGACTGGGACAGAAGGGAATGTCCACTTGCCGAGTTCAAAAGATAGCTCGCACCGGTCTGCTATTTTTCGTGAATTATCTATCGCGTCTGGAGTGTCTTTAAAAAGCTCAAGCGCGCGCTTCTCGCTGATAAAAGAGAAGTCTTCGTCTTCATTTCTACCGCGTCCGCCCTGCTGGATGCGGCGCATAATCTCGGTCGCCTCGCGGTCGTCGGGAGAGAGATAATAGACGTCGTTCTGCCCGACAACAGGAGTACCAGTTTGACGAGCTAGGGCGATGATTTTTTGTTGTAAGTCCTCGTGACCGGAGACTTTTGGGTGATGCGTTATTTCTAGATAAACATCATTTGCACCAAAAATATCTTTGAATTCTGCAAGAGCAGCTGCAGCGCCATTCTCATCTCCTGCTCGCAGGAGTTGAGCGACATCGCCAGCGAACGATGGAAGAATCGCGATAATTCCAGATGAATATCTCCGGAGAATCTCTTTATCCATGCGAGGTCTCTCAAAAAAACCTTCGGTCCACGACTTCGTTACGAGAGTGAGCAGGTTGGTATATCCCTGGTTCGTCTTGGCGAGCAGTAAGATGTTTGAACGTTTCGCATCAAGCGCCGGGTCTTTTCCAAGTCGCGACCGTGGCGCGAGATACGCGTCAACGCCAAGTACTGGCTTTATTCCTGCGTTGACCGCCGCTTTATAAAATTCAATCGCGCCGTGCATGTTGCCCCTATCGGTGAGCGCGAGCGCGTCCATACCTTCCTTCTTCGCCTTCTCCACTAACTCATCCACCTTCGGCAACGCCTGCAAAAAGCTGTAGTGGCTATGCGTATGTAGATGAATAAATCGCGATGCCATCCACCACAGTATACGATTTTTTCGTTGGTATCCCAACGAGTAAAAATCGCGTCGGAAACGAGCACGTTTCCGACGCACTTCGATGAGTAATTTCTTGTTATGCTTAAAGTATGAAGTTCATACTCGGGGTGGATGAGGCGGGGCGAGGGCCCTTGGCGGGGCCGGTGAGTGTGGGGGTGGTGATGGTGCCGGAAAGGTTTGACGTGGCGAAAGAGTTTCCAGGTGTTGCGGATTCTAAAAAGCTGTCAGAGAAGAAAAGAGAGAAGATTTTTGAGATGCTTGAAGAGCGCGTCGCCAGAGGCGACGCGCGTTTTACCGTTGAATTTGAAAGTGCAGAAGTGATAGATGAAGAAGGCATCGCGATCGCGGTGCGCCGCGCCCTCTGGCGCGGCGTGAATTCATTGGCACCAGATTCAGCTCTTGTGCATGTGCTTTTGGACGGCTCGTTGAAGGCGCCACCGGAGTATTCGCAAGAAACTATAATCAACGGCGACGAGCTCGTGCCGATTATTTCACTCGCGTCTATCGCGGCAAAGGTGTCGCGAGACAGATTGATGCTAGAGTTGGCAAAAAAGTATCCTGAGTATCAGTTTGAAAAGCACAAAGGCTACGGCACGGCCCTGCATTACGAAATGCTAAAAAAACATGGTTTGTGCGTTATCCACCGCCGGTCTTTCATCCACCTTGACACCAAGGTAAAATAGGACTACACTATTTGCTTGTGTCCAGTCACGGCTGAAGCTGTGGGTGATGGGCGCATGAACCAAGATCATTGTTTTAGAAAGGGAACAGAAGTGGAAAAGAAAATACGAAATCGCAAGCCAGAAATGTCGCTGATTAAGCATCGTTCACTGCTTGCGAAAACGGGATTTAAGGACTGTGCCGATTGTCCTGGTACGACGGGTAAATTAAACGATGAGGGTAATATGTTGTGTTCAAATGTCAACGGCAAACCAGTACCAATAACTGTTGTGCAGGCACAACAGTGTGATGGCACTAAGCCTCCGCCGTATGGCACAAAAAACGAAAGACCTGATCACAAACCGCACCCGATATTTCGTCGCCCAGAACATCGAACCTAATTCTTCTCCAGCCTTGACTCAAAGCCGCTCGGGGAGCGGCTTTTGATTTTTTATACGTCTCGTGGTAAGGTAGCCACTATGTCAATTCGAATGCGCCATACAAGTGGTCATACCCGCAACAGGCGGTCTCATCACGCGCTCAAGCAGATGAATATCGTAAAGGATAAAGACAGCGGAGCTCTACGCCTACCTCACCGTATAGATGAGACTACCGGCATGTACCGTGGCAAACAGATATTCACTCCAAAGATTAAGGCCAAGAAAGAGACTAAGATAAAGGGCCCAGATACCGAACCAAAGACAGAGAAGCATGTTCACGAACACTCTACAGAGACGCACGCGAACGCAGATGCGAAAGCGTCAAAAGGAATTTTTGGAAAGATTGCGACTGGCGGGCGACCAAAGGCGCGAAGCGGTTTCGGCGGAGGTGTATAAACTAGGCGCTAGGAATTAGGCTTTAGGCTCTAACAAAAGATTTCCACTAGTGCCTAGAGCCTAGTGCCTTGCATCTGCTATAGTGTGTACATAGTTCTTTAATATGGCGAACAGACACTTAGCACGTTCTATCGTTTTACAAACTCTCTTTGAGAGTGACACTACAAACGCTAATGAAGCAGACACACGAATAATTCTCGCGCGCAATGTTACAGAATTTGGTGGCGACGACGTGGACCAGCCATTTATGGATAACCTACTTTCTGGCGTATTGGCCAAGAAGTCAGATATTGATTTAGTTATAGAAAAAGCTGCTCCAGAGTGGCCTCTAGAGCGCATTGCACCGGTAGACAGAAACATTTTAAGACTCGGATTATATGAATTACTTTTTGCAGATCGTACACAGGTGCCGGCAAAAGTGGCTATTAACGAAGCGATAGAACTTGCCAAAACTTTTGGCGGAGATTCTTCTGGCAGGTTCGTCAATGGTGTTCTCGGTGCCGTCTACAAGGAGCTCGGCGAGCCAGGTAAGGACGAGCAGGGGAGTAAGAAGAATACGAAGGTGAAATATGAGGACATGCCGCTCCAAAAGCTCGGAGGTGCGGTCGTCTATGCAAAACACGATGGACAGTATTATCTTGCGCTTGTGCACGACGTATTTGGTCATTGGACTCTCTCTAAAGGAAAGATAGGCGACAATCCGACTATTGCGAACGAGACGGTAGAGCAGGGCACAGTCAGAGAAATAAAAGAAGAAATTGGAATAGATATAGTGATAGAAGAAAAAATCGGCGAGAACGAATATGTCGCTACACATCCGGAGAAAGGTAAATACAGAAAGCATGTCACCTACTTCCTAGCACGCGGAGAATACGAGCCACTTAAGTTGGAACCTGGGAAAGGAGGTCTTGACGATACAAAATGGTTCCGTCTCCAAGAAATCATTGACCTTAATTTCTATGATGATATGCTCCCTATCGTCACCTCGGCCGTTCAGAAACTACTAGATCACGCTAGTCGCGAGAAGAGCCAGAGTGTTGTATCACATGCCTGATTTCAAAATATTAGAAGAACATCTTGGTCTCTCATTTAACAATCTCAATCTCCTGATTGAAGCTTTGACGCACCGCTCATATTTAAATGAACACAGGGAGTACACCGGCAGTCATAATGAAAGGCTAGAATTTCTCGGCGATGCCGTCCTCGAACTTGCCGCTACAGACTTTTTATATAAAAAATATCCCGCGAAGCCAGAAGGGGAGCTGACCAGTTATCGCGCCGCGCTCGTGAACACCGTGTCCTTGGCCGCGAGCGCACAGGCGCTCGAGATAAATGATTATTTATTGCTGTCAAAAGGCGAGGCAAAAGATACTGGAAGAGCTCGCGACGTGATCCTCGCAGATGCGTTTGAAGCGATCATCGGCGCGATTTATCTGGACTCGGGTTATGAGAATGCAGAAAAATTTATTGCGAAGAATTTGTATAATAAAATAGATGACGTGATCAAGAGTCGTTCATACCAAGACGCTAAGAGCCGATTTCAAGAAGTCGCCCAAGAGAAGAAGGGTATCACGCCAAATTATGAGACATTGTCAGAAGTCGGTCCCGACCACGCGAAGCTCTTCACCGTAGGTGTCTTCATCGGCTCGTCCGAAATCGCCCGTGGCGAGGGTCAAAGTAAACAAGAAGCAGAACAAGCAGCCGCGCAAGCTGGTCTTGACAAAACAGGCTGGTAGGTGTATCATATAAAGCAGAAAGCTCGCGGGACTGCCGTTGGTTCAATCGTGGAGGATTATATGTGGAAATTCGAGCAGGTGATGGGAGTTTGCGTTCTGGCGGGTTGCGGTTTGTTGATTTATGCGATGACCGAAAATTTTTGGGTCACAGTTATCGGCGCGCCGTTTCTCGCAATGTCTCTTTCCGCCCTGTCTCAGGCTCTCTGCATGAGTGAGCCAAGACAGAAAAAACAGTGACGCAAGTCACACATCCGCTCCCAGGAATGGGGGCGGCGTTATTTTATGGGTTATAATAATGTGAATGTTGAAGCGGCTGGAAATAGTCGGGTTTAAGTCCTTTGCCAAGAAGACGGTCTTGGACTTTTCTAATTCTACAACTGCTATCGTCGGGCCGAATGGAAGCGGGAAGAGTAATGTGGCAGAAGCGTTTCGCTTTGCACTCGGCGAACAATCTATGAAGAGTATGCGCGGTAAGCGCGCAGAGGATTTGATATTCAATGGTTCGCACACAGCTCCGCGCGCCAATCGCGCTTCTGTTTCTATAATTTTTGATAATTCACGACGTACTTTTAAAATAGATTTTGACGAGGTCTCGCTTGAGCGAGCAGTCTTCAGAGATGGCACGAGTGAATATTCTATCAACGGCTCGCGGGTTCGGCTGCGCGACATTGAAGAATTGCTCGCAGGAGCAAACATCGGCGAGACCGGACACCATATAATTTCTCAAGGAGAAGCTGACAGAATCCTGCTCGCTAATAATCGCGAACGCAGGGAGATGCTTGAAGACGCTTTGGGGCTTAAGATTTATGAATTTAAAAAGAATGAAGCATCGCGTAAGCTCATTAAAACAGAAGAAAATATTGCACAGGTAAATTCGCTACGCAGAGAGTTGGCACCCCATCTTCGCTTTCTTGAGGGGCAGGTGAAAAAGTTGGATAGGGCTAATCAGCTTCGCGACGAGCTTGTCGCTTCGGCCCATATGTACTTCGCCGTTGAAGATGCATATCTCGCACAAGAGAAGGAGAGAGTAGCAAAAGAAAAGCGAGACGCTGTAGAGAGGCTTGCTGTCTCGAGCGCAGAACTAGACCGAATATCAGACCCTAAGCTCATAGACCAAGAAACATCTAAGCGCACTGAGATACTACGCAATGCTGAAAAAGAGGTCTCAGAAATATCTTCAAAACGGGCTGGACTCTCGCGCGATATAGGTAGAGTTGAAGGTGCGCTCGCTGAAGTCAAAAAACGTGCGACGGCAGTTGCCCGTGACCCCTACGCCAAGGTCCCGCGCGAAGAGTTGGAGGCGCTCCACGAAGAAGTTGAGAAACAATTCAGTATCGCCGGGACAGAAGTCGCCGCGCTTCGCGCGGCGCTTGAAGCGATTCGCTCTGCGGTCAAACTCTTCTTCTCGCGTCACGGCGCGATGCGCGATGATAAATTCTCTGAAGAGGAAGACACGGTCTTTAAGCTCGAAGCTGAGCGTGCTCAGTTGTCTGAAAAATTTGCAACGGTGTCCGCTGACCTAGAGAGAGCAGAGTCGGCGCGCGCTCGCGCGCGCGAGGCGATGCTCGCCCTTGAAGAAACCGGACGTGAGGATAGACGCCGCATCTTGGATCTCGCGCAGGCTAAGGCGCACGAAGAAGGTCTGATAGCAAAAGCATCTGCGAGAGAATACGAATTGAATCTTCTAACAGAGGGTCTTGAACGCGATAAGATGGAGGTGCTTGCAGTCGCCGGAACTTCAGCAACATCGTATGTGCCGTTGAATTCTGTACCAGCCGAAGAGCGCAGAGTACAAGAGGACCGCAGGCGCGCTCTAGAGCGTATGAAAATTCGCCTTGAAGAAGCGGGGGGTACCGGTGAAGAGATAAGGCAGGAGCACAAAGAAGTAACGGAAAGAGAGGCATTTCTGGCAAAAGAATTGGACGACTTAGCGAAGTCGGCCTCCGGTCTTGGTGCGCTCATCAGCGATTTGGATACAGAACTAGCCAAACATTTTTCAGAAGGGCTTTCAAAAGTGAATGCGTCTTTCGGCGAATACTTCGCGCTTATGTTTGGCGGTGGCTCTGCTCGGCTAACGCTTGAAGAGCCAGAGGAGCCTGACGAATTAGACGAATCCTCCTTCGCTGAAGCTACGGAGGACTCGGATGATTTACGAGAAGAAAAGCAACGGCCTGGAATTGAAATAGCGGTAAATCTTCCTCGGAAGAAAGTGAAGTCGCTGATGCAACTCTCGGGAGGCGAGCGCGCGCTGACCAGCATCGCGCTTATCTTCGCGATGAGCCAAGTGAATCCTCCGCCATTTTTGATACTGGACGAAACAGATGCGGCTTTGGATGAAGCTAATAGTAGGCGTTACGGCGATATGATTGAGAACCTCGCTAAGCGGAGTCAGCTTATCGTCATCACGCACAATCGCGAGACCATGAGTCGCACCAACATCCTCTACGGCGTCACCATGGGCGGTGACGGTGTCTCTAAACTCTTGTCAGTCAAGTTCGACGAAGCAGTTGCAGTTGCTAAGTAACAGGTACAAAGTCCAGTTCTTTTTCGGCGATGCGAGCGGCCGTGAGCTTCACGCGGATTGGGTCGCCTAGTTGAAAGGCCTTGTGAGTACGCTGACCGACGAGACGGTATTGCTTCTCTTCATATGTGAAGAAATCATCTCCAACATTTCTCACATTTATCATGCCGTCGGCATGCGTCTCATTAAGCTCTACATACAAGCCACGTTCTGTGACACCAGATATGACAGCATCAAATTCTTCGCCAATTCTGCCGGCGAGGAACTCTACCTGCTTCATCTTGATAGAGTCGCGCTCGGCGTCCGAGGCGGCCACCTCGCGCTCTGATGCGTGCACTGCGAGCTTATCAAAGGCCTGCATCTCCTCTCTTGTTATTGGAGTACCGCCGTCTGTATGTGCTTTTATTAATCTGTGAATAACTAAGTCTGGGTAGCGGCGTATTGGCGAAGTGAAGTGTGTGTAGAAATCAAAGGCGAGGCCGAAGTGGCCTATGTTGTTCGTCGCGTAGACCGCTTTGCTCATTGAGCGGAGCGTCGCCATCTTCACTAGGTACTCCTCAGGTTTTCCCTTTACCGACTCCATAAGTTTATTTAGTTCTGCGCCAGTGACGTTACCTGCGCCAGAAGTCTTCAAGTGATAGCCCATGATGCGGAGCAAGTGCGCGAGATTCTCTATCCTGTCCGTGTCTGGAGCGTCATGAATTCTATACAGAGAATAGAAATGTTCGCCACCGTTTTTAGTAAGTTTAGAAAGATGTTTTGCCACTGCTTCGTTCGCGAGCAACATAAAATCTTCTATAAGAAGGTTAGTAGCCTTGCGTTCTTTTAGATGCACAGCGATAGGCTTGCCGTCTTTATCTAATTCAATTTTCACTTCGGCAGTGTCAAATTCTATCGCGCCTTTCGCTGTGCGTTTGGCTCTGATTTTTTTAGAGAGGTCGTGAAGAATAGAAAGCTCCTCGTGCATAATACCCTCGCCCTTATCCAACACTTCTTGCGCATTCTCGTATGTAAAGCGTTTGTCGGAGTGAATCACAGTCTCGCCGAACCACGTGTCTAAAATATTGGCATCTTTATCTAGAGTGAAAACTGCCGATACAGAAAGTCTGTCCTCGTCGGGCTTAAGTGAACACAGGTCGTTTGATAGCACTTCTGGAAGCATGGGGATGGTGCGGTCAACGAGATAAACGCTCGTAGCGCGCGCGACAGCCTCTTTATCTAATTCTGTACCAGGTTTAACAAAAAAAGAAACATCAGCGATATGCACTCCTACCTCTATGTTTCCATCTGACAGTTTCTGGACGGAGAGGGCATCGTCAAAGTCTTTTGCATCAAAGGGGTCTATCGTGCAGGTAGCGACCTTTCTGAAGTCCCTGCGACGCGGATTCTCTGCTTCTTTTGCCAATATCTCAGCACCATTTTTCTCCAGCACTTCGGCTTCGGCATTCACTCCCGGCGGATAATCGCTCGAGAACCCTTGACCGAGGGCGAGTGCACGCATCTCGGTCTCATGCACACCGGCCTTGCCTATCACTTCTTCAATCGTGCCGAGAGGGTAGTCTTTATCTTCTGCCCACTCGCCAAGTCGTACAAGAACCTTATCGCCGATCTCCGCATTCCCTTTATCTAAAATAACGAGAGGCACGTACATCTTTTTATAGTCAGGAGCCATCAGAGTGAGACCGTCCTGATCCACGAGCGTACCGACAAAAGTCTCTCGGGCTCGAGAAACTATTTCTATGACTTTTCCCGCATCTCTTGGTGGCATCCTGCCCATCGGGTCAGAATATTTACCGGCTGGCTGAACCTTCACGATGTCGCCAGATAAAGCATGATTCGTCCATTCGGCTGGGATAAGAAGGTCTTCGTCTTGCCCAGCCACAGCAAAAAATCCGATGCCCTTTCTGGTCATCGTCATTGGACCCTCATAAACTTTTGATTCTTTTTGCTCAGACGCCATTTTCATGGAGTCTAGCAATATTTCTAGGGTTCTGCTATAGTCTCGTCATGTTAATGATTCGATTCCAGAGAATCGGCCGGACCAACGATCCGGCATTTCGCATTGTCGTTCTAGAGAAGGAGCGCGCCGCCAAGGCAGGTAATATAGTCGAACTCCTCGGTACTTATAACCCACGTAGCAAGGCGCTCACATTGAACGAAGAGCAGGTGAAGTATTGGATAAGTAAGGGTGCTCAGCCGACCGGTTCTATCCACAATCTCCTTATCACGAAGGGCGTCATTGAGGGCAAGAAGATAAACGTGCTGCCAAAGAAGAAGCCCGCAGCCCCGACGTCAGAAGTCGGGGTCCCGACCGAAGCGTCGGGAAAGAAAGAAGAGGAGGTCGCTGCGCCAGCCGCAGCACCGGCATCTGAAACTGTTGCGGAAACTCCCGTTGTAGAAACACCAGTAGAAGAGGAGTTGCCGACCGAGGCTGAAGTAGTAGCCGAAGCTGAACCGGCCGGCGAAGCGCCAGTGGAAGCAGAGAAAGTTGAGGAAGCACCAGCCGTTTAACCATAATCGCCCCGATGGGGCTTTATATCCCTATGGAACCAGACCAAGCATTTCTCGAATAC
>CAZXAN010000012.1:0-14548 GCA_964638585.1 uncultured Candidatus Saccharibacteria bacterium | reverse complement strand
TGGTGGGGCGCTATCCTCCTAAAGAGTAACGGAGGAGTCTATTAAGGTTCTCTAGCCGCGAATGGAAACCGTGGCGATAGTGTAATGGCACAAGAGAGCTTAACTGCGAGGGGTACATCCCAAGCAGATGCGAAAGCAGAGCATAGTGAACCGATGGTACGCCTTAGATGCGGCCAGAGATTAACGGATATAAGTTACCCTGGGGATAACAGGCTAGTTCCGCCCAAGCGTCCATAGCGACGGCGGAGTTCGGCACCTCGATGTCGGCTCAACATAGCGCGGGGCTGGAGAAGGTCCCAAGCGTTTGGCTGTTCGCCAATTAAAATGGTACGCGAGCTGGGTTCAAACCGTGCAGAACGTCATTCCAAGGTCGGACCTTGGAATGGTAGGTTGCACGGTTTGAACCCACGAGGAATTGTTAGGTACGTGGAGACGTACTGTGCGAAGACATACTTACGGCGGTCGCATACAGGAATGTATGCGAAGAAATCAACTTATATCGGTAGAACCCGAGCTCGTTGTGTACGAGTGGGCAATACCGAGGGAAATGTTACGGAAGTTGGAAGAAGGGAATTTGTTCTTTGAGAGTGTTTTGGGTCCGGTTAGCTCATCGGCGAAGAGGCTCTGTGTGCTGTGAAGTTTGTTGCAGTCCGATCGGATGCTACAAATGGAACTTCATGTATCCTCACTAGACATGTCGCAAGACATAGTAGAGCCGCGGACTGATAATCCGTGTGCGTACCTGGTTCGATTCCAGGACCGGACGCCAAAACACTTTTGAATATGCGCGATTGTATATCGCGCCTTTCTTCCAACTTCTGTAATATGCCCGTAGAGACTGAATGTTGATCACCCAAACTAATAAAATAGCGGGTGAAGTTACAGTCCGATCCTGCAAGTAATTGCAGTTAACGTAGATGCGTGAGACAGGTTGGTCTCCTATCTACTATGGGCGTTGATTCTTGAGGAGGGTTGTCCCTAGTACGAGAGGACCGGGATGAACTGACCTCTGGTCTACCAGCTGTCCTGCCAAGGGCACCGCTGGGTAGCTATGTCGGGTCGCGATAACCGCTGAAAGCATATAAGCGGGAAACGTGCTCCAAGATTAGGAATCGTTATGAGACTCGTGAGAGATTATCACGTTGATAGGCTCTAGGTGGAAGTGCCGTAAGGCATGGAGCCGAGGAGTACTAATATGTCCAGTCTCTCGTGCGGAACTCTGTGTAGCACAGCTACTTCATTTACACTTTTTTACCTTTCATATTTCGTTGTCATGAGCGATAAAACACGCCCATGATGTTGGTGCTTCGTCAGGAGGGGTACACCCGTTCTCATTCCGAACACGGCAGTTAAGCCTTCTAGAACCGATGGTACTCTGCGTTTCAGTAGGGGAGAGTAGGTAGGCGCCAACATCATGGGCGTGTTTTTTTAAACAATTTGTTCTTAACGGGGTGATAGCTCAGAAGGTAGAGCGTCAGATTAATTGTTGAAAGGAGTTCTTTATTCTTTCAATGCTGCTGGAGGAATCGCTGGTTCAAATCCTAGCCATCCCGACCATATACGCCGCGCGGCATCCGCGCGGCGTTTTGCTATCCGCCTGGACACGATATAGCCAATTTGCTATACTGCAATCAGAGCACAATTATTGATATAATTATGCTTTATGGAGCACCGTCGGAAAGTACAGTTTCTGAGTCCCGCAAAAGAATACATCAGTAGTATTCCGGTAACCGACCAAGCAGTCGTTGCCGCACATGTTGAATGTATGCGAACAGGAGACTTCGAGTCGGTTCGCACCAAACAATTGCGTGGCCCCATTCGAGAGTTGATAGTCGGACATCATCGCTTGACCTACTTTGAGTTCGACTCAGGACTCTATTTCGTGAGAGGGTTCAGGAAAAAAACTGCGAAAGCACCCAAGTCAGAAATTGACTATGCAGAAAAGGTGTACAGAATAATGAAGGGTTTATAATAATATTTATGAAAAAGAAGCAACAAGAAAATCTCCAATGGCACTCATTTGATGAAGTGTTCGGTAAGAGCTCCAAAAAGAAGGAGTTCCGAAGTGCGTACGACGAAGAGATTGTTCGCCTACGACTCGCCCGGCAGATTCGCGACATCCGTACATTCAGTCGAATGACTCAATTAGTTGTGGCACAGAAGTCCGGTATGCCACAGTCTGTAATTGCTCGTATCGAGAGCGGGGACCGAGGAATCTCCGTTGACACGCTAGGTCGAATTGCCCACACGCTCGGCAAGGAAGTGCTGTTGGTATGACGCCATTTCATGCTAGGATTTCTCTATGAACTACAAACACGGATTTATCGCGCCACTAATCCTTATCATTATCGCGATTCTAGCAGTTGGTGGCGGGGCGTATGTGTTTCAATCTAAGCAAACAAATCAGCCGGTTACTGCAACTTCAACAGCGCAGACTACTGATTGGAAAACATATACCAAGTTTGGCTCGGAATTTAGTTTTAAATATTCACCTCAATGGCACGTGACCGAATATACAAGGAATGAGGGAGGACAAAAGGGGATAGATAAATCAATTGTTGCTGTGAAGTTTGTCCTTTCACAGACAGGAGGGACGGACGTAAATAGTAATGGTTCTTTTCCGTTCGATTCCCAGGAAGACAGGGACTATATTCTTGTATACCGGGAGTTTATGGCTCAGCCAGAATGTGCATTCTTAACTCAACAGACATCTCAGCAATCTGAAGATGGAAAGGTAGTTCATAATCCTGATTGGCCTGACGCAAAGTGTGTAGAGCCGTTTGGCACTAAATTACCTTATGCCATATTTACCCCCAGCAAAAACTCGGCAACTCTGAAAATTTTCGACCAAATGCTTTCGACCTTCAAGTTCAGTCCATAATTTTGCTATACTATCCGCATGAGCTGGGCCGCGAGGAGACGATTCTTTATACTGCTGATTATTGGCGCGATGGTTGTCGCGTTTCTGACGGTTGTAGCCATATCTACTCTCTATGAAACGCCATCGTGTAGCGATGGCACGCAGAATCAGGGCGAGATGGGTCTGGACTGCGGTGGCTCGTGTGCGTATCTATGTACAAACCAACAACTCCAGCCTACCGTTCTATTCACGAAGACGCTCCAGAATATTTCTGGCCGTATTGACGTTATTGCGGAGATTGAGAACAAAAACGCTAATTCTGCTACAAAGAATGTCCCTTATAAAATTGAGCTTTACGACTCCAATCAAAAACTTCTAAAAGAGTCCCGAGGTTTTATAGATTTACCTCCAGGCGCAAAGGTGCCGGTGTATGTGCCTGGGATGTTCACAGATAAACAAGCTGTAACGCACGCATTCCTCACTTTTGAGTCCGAATTAATAAAATGGTTTGCAATGAATGCAAGCATTAGAAATGTACCAACAGTATCGACTATTGTTCAGTCTGGTACAGCAGACTCTCCGAGGATTGAAGCGACACTAATTAATAATGGGTTAATAAGTTTTGATAATGTTTCAACTATTGTGTTTGTGCATGATGCAAATGGGAATATAATTGCGGCATCACAGACTATTGTCCGCAATGTTCCGGCGCAAGGATCAGCATCCGCAGTGTTTACGTGGAATACGGCGTTCACAAGCTCTCCTTCTTTAATAGAAGTTTTACCGATTATCCCGTTGCTTTGAGTCCAGATATATGTCAAACGCAGAACTAACGCGCCCACGCATTTTTTTAGATTGGACCCTGTTTGTGCCAGCGATCGTTCTGTCACTTCTTGGGATGTTAACGATGAGCACGTTTGGTGCAGATTCTTCTGTCGTGCCAAGACAGCTTCTTTGGCTATGCATATCTGTGTTTGTCTACATCGTACTTTCTACGATTGACATGCGTTTTATACGTAGGACTTCGGTCGTCATGTCCCTATATTTGGTAGCTCTTGTTCTGCTCGCTTCTCTTCTTTTATTCGCAGATCCAGTGCTCGGCGCTCGCGCGTGGTTCACATTCGGCCCAATCTCTTTTCAGCCAGCAGATTTGGCAAAACTTGCGCTCATAACTCTGCTCGCCAAGTATCTCTCTAGAAGGCATGTGGCGATTGGCGACTCTCGCCATATCCTGGTCTCTGGGGCGTATACGTTCGCACTCACATTTCTAATACTTGTTGAGCCCGACATGGGGAACACAATTATATTCGGCACAATTTGGCTATGCTTGATGCTAGTTTCTGGCATATCAAAGAAGCATCTTATTGCGATCGGGCTAATCGGTATTCTCGTGGCATCTGCGTTATGGTTTGGCGGATTAAAGCCTTATCAGCGTACGCGCATCATATCGTTTATAAATCCTGCGAGCGACATTCGTGGGTCCGGCTACAATGCTTATCAGGCCAAGATAGCTGTCGGCTCAGGGGAACTCTTTGGGAAGGGGATAGGATACGGCACACAATCAAAACTACGTTTCTTGCCACAGTACCAAACAGATTTTATTTTTGCGGCTTTTGCAGAAGAGTGGGGATTTACGGGTGTGGTGCTCTTGCTTAGTGTCTACGCCCTTTTGTTCGCAAGGCTTATGCAGATCGCACGAGCATCCGCAACAAACTTTGATGCTTTTTTCACACTCGGTGCTTTGATTCTATTGGCGGCACATGTCGCTATACATATCGGAATAAGTCTTGGTTTGTTGCCAGTGACAGGCACGACGATACCGTTTATGAGTTCTGGCGGGTCACACCTTATTCTTGAGTTTGCTGCACTCGGCATAGTGACCTCGCTAGCACGACACGGCCGTGGTGCCGTACGCGATGTTTCTGCTAACGAATTCCTCGGGACTTAAGATTGATACAGTGCGACAGTTTTTTTCATCATTTGTTCAAGAGAGAAATCACCCATGTCTTTTGCGTCCAATATCTCACCAACACCACCAACACGGTTCGCGACAATATGGAGACCGGCGGCTTTCGCTTCCAGAAGTACATAGGGCAAGCCTTCTTTTAGAGAAGGGAGAGCGAAGACGTCAAAACCCTTGAGCGCTTCGCTTGCAGGTATAAATCCAAATAACTTTACACGGGTTTCAAGATTGTATTCACGTATTTTTTCTTCAAGCAATGCGCGCAGCTCTCCATCGCTGACTATCGCGACATACATATCAGGATTATTTTTCGCCTCTTCAATCAGTGCAATTTGATTTTTATTTTTGTTCAGCTCGCCAATGGTACCGGTGATTCGTGCGCCAGGAGGGAACGCGGAACGGATTTTCTCGCCCGTCCCAAACGACATTGGCGCAATGCCGTTATAGATGCGCACCACCTTATGTCGTACAAAAAGCATATTCTGCGCCACTTTTAGGTCGTAGTTCGAAATTGTTATGACGACGTGAGATAGAAGTCCAGTCATCCACGAGAATAAATAAATGAGAGCTTTTGCAAATATATTTCGGCTCTCCCAGAACGGCCAGCCGTGTACGGTAAAGATAATTTTTCGTACTCTCGTGATACGCCCGGCAAGCGCACCGAGCCCACCAGCTTTTGATGAGTTAAGATGCACGACGTCAGGCTTCTCCAGCCGGAAAATCCGCACGAGCTCGTGGAGCGCTTTGAGCTCGCGCAGAACAAACACGTCGCGTGTTAATGAGGGTAAGAAAATAATTCGAACCCCTTTCTCTTGCAGGCGTCGAGCCAAAAGTCCGGTTTCGGCCCCTGCTTCTCCGGTGCCGCCGAGCGCGACTGCTACCTCGAAGTCACTTTTGGGCAGGGAAGTCGCTAGATCGTAAACGTACCGCTGGGCGCCACCCCAGTTTGACTTCGTTATGACGAATAGGACTTTCTTCATATAGGCAACTGTACAATAGAATTACACGTTATAGTATCTACACGTATGGCCTTCGACCGCCGCGAAACGGCGATTCTTGTTATAGGGGATTTTCTCATATTGGTCGCGTCCCTCTGGGTCGCGCTCTTTCTCCGTAACCTCTCGTTGCCGTCTCTCGGTTACTTTGAGGTAAACTTCGTGCCGTTTCTACCCATGTTCTTTATCTCATTGGTAGTTTTTTATATATCCGGCCTTTACGAGAAGCAGACAAGGCCGATTCGTAGTGTCATGGGCACACGCATTTTCGGAGCTCAGGCCGCTACGGTTGCAATCGCTGCAATCTTGTTTTTCGTTTTTCCACTATCCATTGCGCCGAAAACAATTCTCATTCTGTATCTTGTCGTATCAGTTATTGCAGAAAGTGCGTGGCGTTTTTATCGTATGAATCATGAAATTGGAGATGGTAAACGAACATCCGCTGTGTTGGTTGGTACAGGACAATCAGCAAATGAGTTGTATGAAGAGGTGAATGGTAATACGGTATATTCAATACGGTTTGTTGGTCGGATAGATAAAATTGACCTATCTGCAGATAATCCAAATGACGTTATATATATGGATGTCGCTTCATTGTATGAAGCAATTTTTGATCGTGTTTCTTTAGAACATCTTGATTCAAATGAGCTTTTCAAATCTTTATCCAAGAGTCACGCACTTTATGATCTAAGCAAACGGGCGTTTGATATTGTACTTGCAATTTTATTATCTATACCAGCGATACCGATTATTGCGGTGTCTGCCACTATTCTTTCCATAAGTGGAGGGAAACCATTTATTCGCCCAGAACGCATAGGAAGAGGTGAGAGAAAAATTCATTTACTTAAGCTTCGCACGATGCTTTTTAACGATAATGGCGATCCTGAACTCCAGAAGAAAAATCGCATAACTAAGTTCGGACATTTTCTTCGCAAGGCTCGTATTGATGAATTGCCACAGCTTTGGAATATTTTGATCGGAGAACTTTCTTTTATAGGTCCACGTCCAGAACTCCCTAAAATCGCCGAGACATATGAGCGCGAGATATCTCAATATTACATGCGACATCTCATTGCTCCAGGTCTCTCTGGTTGGGCGCAGATACACGACTATGATGCTCCGCGTGGTGGCGCGGACGTGGAACGTACGAAACGAAAAGTTTCTTACGATCTGTATTATCTAAAGAACCGTTCTTTCACACTCGATTTAACGATAGCGATAAAAACACTTCGCGCCCTAGCTTCATTTTCTGGAACATGATTATTGACGGACGAAAAATGGCGACAGAAATCTTCACGCGCACTCGAGCACGAGTGTCTCGGGCCGGTCGAGGGGCGCCTCTCGTCGTCGCGCTTACCTCCGCAGACACACTGGCAACCCGTTCGTATCTAGCTATCAAACAAAAAAGAGCAGAAGATGCCGGATGTGTTTTAGAAGTTCGTCAGCTCGGAGCAAACACAGACGACGCAGATGCAGTGATAGTGCAGTTGCCAGTCCCCGCGGGAGTAAGCCAGGAAGAAATTTGCAATGCGATTCCAGTTGAGAAAGATGCAGACGTACTTTCTTCTTCTGCTCGCGCGAAGTTTGAAAATGGGGACTTACGAAGTCCCCATTTATTGCCGCCAGTTGTTGGAGCGGTGCGTGAAATATTTGTCAGAAATAAGGTGGAGACTAAAGGGAAGAGTGCAGTGGTGATAGGCGCGGGGTTTCTCGTTGGGGCACCAGTAGCCACATGGCTAAAACAGCAAGGAGCAGAAGTATTTGTATTGACTATAGAAACGAAACCAGAAGAATTTGCCGCAACGCTTCGCGCCGCGGACATCATAGTCTCGGGTGCCGGCTCACCGCATCTCATCAAGCCAGAAATGTTAAAACAAGGCGTTGTACTTATTGATGCCGGCACTTCAGAATCAAGTGGTGAGATAGTCGGTGACGCCGACCCCGCTTGTGCCGAAGCCTGTTCCATCTTCACTCCCGTCCCCGGCGGCGTCGGCCCCCTCGCCGTCGCCTGCCTCTTTGAAAACACCGTCACGCTTGTCCAGCACCAAATCTGATTTGGTGCTGGGCTTGCCGAACGAAAAAACTTGACGATTAATGTTGGATATGTATAATAGCTACAGATTCACGTACGTTCTACAGAAGTAAAAACCGTTCCAATCACAACACAGGAGATATCACATGAAGAAAGTTCTGCAGCTCATTGCTGTGGCAATTTTGGCACTCGCGTCATTTACCACAACAGCAGCCGATAAAGGTCGTGTAGAAAGGGCGACGGCCGTTGTCATCGATACGAAAGGCCTGACTTCCGAGCAAGCCGAAGCGATCAAGGCACAAGCCGCAGCGCTCAGCGCTTCCGCCGAGCAAATGCGGAAGTCTCCCGAAGACGGGTCGGTTTTAACTGCCCTGGTCAAAGACATGACACCGGCCAAGTTCAGGGAGTGGGCAGAAGCTGGCGATGCAGCCGGTCTCGCTGTCGCGAACTTTACGAAACAAGTCGGCATGGGAGCTGATGCATTCCTGAAAACGGACAGTGGTAAGTTCGCTGTTCTCGCCATCGTATGGAAAATCGGTGGCGGAGCAGTCGCTGCGTCGCTCATCAACATTTTTTTGAAGCTGTTGCTGGCAATCGTGCTTCTCTCTGCGTGGTGGTGGTTGACGCGTCTGTTTGTTTTTGGTCAGACCGTTGAGAAGACTGTCGAGTACAACCAGAACACTATTCTGCGGTGGCTCGGCTTCAACAAGAAAACAGTTGCCATAAAACACGACGAGAATTGGCACAAGAACATGAGCGCCAGCGACGAGTTTTGGGCCATATTCTGGAGCAGAGTTCTGTCTGTGGTGAGTCTGTTTGCTATCGCATTAGCTGTGTGGCCACGCGTCTCGTTCTGAACTGACGAAATAGCCCATACGTAGTCCCGCGCCCCGAAACGGCGCGGGCTTTTGTTTTTATTTATTTCAGCTATAATGCGCGCATGACTCGATATCGGGTGTTTGCGATTTTTGCCCTCATAGTGGGCCTTTTACTTGCTTATTTTGTATGGTCTACCCAGAGCGACCCTACTAGCTCCTACCGCTTTAAGCTCGGCCTCGACCTCGCCGGAGGTACAGAATTGGTCTATAAGGCCGATATGAGCCAGACTCCTTCTGGCGAGCAGGGCGACGCTCTATCGGCGCTACAGGGTGTTATTGAACGCCGAGTGAATCTCTTCGGAGTCGCAGAGCCTCTCGTCCAAACAGAGAGGGCGAGCACTCTCTCCGGCATTACCGAAGACCGTCTTATCGTGGATCTGCCTGGAGTCACCGACATCAAGGCGGCTATAGCGGCTCTTGGCGAGACACCAACACTAGAGTTTCGTCTTGTCGCAGAAGAGAAGGTTGGTACGACTACTCAAATAGGCTATGTCTCAACTGGGCTTACTGGCAGGTACTTGTCAAAGGCTTCTCTACAGTTCGGTTCTGGCGCGACGGCTGGACTCGCTGCTCCACAGATATTGCTTAACTTCAACAAAGAGGGCGCTGATCTGTTTGAGAAGATTACAAAAGACAATGTGGGCAAACAGCTCGCAATATTTCTAGACGGCCAGCCGATCTCTGCGCCGGTAATACAAGAGGCTATTCCAGGTGGGGTAGCGACTATCACGGGCCAATTTACAGCGAAGGAGGCACGAGACTTGGTACGCAACTTAAACTTCGGTGCGCTTCCTGTGCCTATAACACTTCAAAATAGTTCTGCAGTCGGTCCTACTCTCGGTGCCGCGGCGATTACTGCCGGAGTTACCGCAGGGGTTGTAGGGTTTATTATTGTCGCGCTATTTATGATTCTTTGGTATCGCTTACCGGGTGTCGTGAGTGCGATCGCGCTAGCCGAGTATCTCGCATTTATGCTCGCAGTGATTAAAGTTATTCCAGTAACGCTCACAGCATCTGGCATTGCCGGGCTAATCATTTCAGTCGGCATGGCGGTAGATGCGAATGTGCTTATCTTTGAAAGAACCAAAGAAGAATTGCGTGGTGGTAAGTCTCCAAGAGAGGCTGTGCATATCGGATTCTCGCGTGCATGGCCCGCTATTCGCGATGGGCATCTCACAATGATTATCTCCGGCGTTATCCTCTTCTGGCTCGGCACCTCTATCGTGCAGGGATTCGCCCTCGTCTTTGTGCTCGGCGTGCTCGCCTCGTTTATCTCGGCAGTGTCACTCTCACGCGTATTCCTTCTCGCGATTGTTCCCGAACATAAGGATGGCGCGTGGTCATTCTTAATGGGCTCTGGCACTCGTAACTCATAATTTTATGTACATCATCCACCATCGCGGACTCTTCTTCTGGATAACTGGTGTGATGCTGGTATTAGCAATCGGCTCTATGCTCGTGTGGGGGTTACCGCTAGGTATTGATTTTAAAGGCGGATCATTGATACACGTGAGTTATCAAGCAGAGCGCCCTTCACTCGCAGATATACAGACGCAGGCACAGGCTGTACACGAAGGCACAATCTCTGTACGCGCAGTCGGGACAAACGAAGTCTCTATACGTGCACGTACTATGACTACTGAAGAGCACGATGCGATTCTCTCGGCAGTCTCTGCAAATGTTCCTGCTACAGAGCTCTCGTATACCTCTGTCGGCCCTGCGCTCGGGAGCCAGTTCGCCAACAAAGCTATGTGGGCGATATTCGCAGTAATGCTAGTCATTGTGCTCTATATCGCATTCGCGTTCCGCCACGTGTCTCGCCCAGTACCAAGCTGGGGCTACGGACTCACTGTCGTCGTCATGCTCGCGATAGATATCATAGTGCCAGCTGGATTCTATTCGGCATACGCACATTTCACAGGAGCTGAAGTTGATTCTCTTTTCGTCGTCGCTTTGCTTGCTCTGCTCGGTTACTGCGTGAACGACGTCATCGTCATCTTTGACCGCATCCGCGAGCATCTACACATTAACGAAAAGACAGGTCTTCACGAGTCGTTTGAGGATACGATAGGGAAGTCTATTAACGAGACAATGACGCGATCAATCAACACAGCTATGACTGTGGCACTCGCGCTTATCGTTCTCATATTCCTGGGAGCAGAAGCTACTCGTAACTTCGCTCTGGTGATGCTCATCGGCGTCGTCGCCGGCACCTTCTCCTCAATCTGCCGGTCCGCCCCGCTCCTTATCCCGCTCGCCAAGTGGTTCGCTAAAAATGAGTTATCATAAGTGAGTGAAATTTCGTTTTACACATCATGCCAAATCACAGTTGCTAGACCGCGGCATAATACCTTCGCGCGCAGTTGAAACCGTTCGCAAGCCAGACTGGCTTGAACCAGCTCCTGGGAATGTGCTTGCATGTCGTAAACTGTTTGAAGATGGTATACTCGAAGTAATATGCGTAAAAAACCAAACCAAAAACGAATATCTAATCATAACAGCATACTACCGCTGACCCGAGGCGCAGCGCTTGTGAGCTATGATCAAGAAGCTGATGCCGCGTACTTTCGCGTTCGCAAAGGTAAGGTCGCGCGTACCATTGAACTGCAGAAATGGCTTCTCGCTGATACAAATGCAAAGGGCGCTTTGTTAGGAGTCGAAATGCTTTTTGTTTCTCGACAACTACCGCGCTCTCAAGTCCGCAATTTTGTAACTCCGATTGCGGCTCGCGCTTTCGCATGAATCTGCCGCCCCGCCCCGCTCATTATCCCGCTTGCGAATTGGTTCGCTAAGAAATAACCGTTCCGATGAAAGGTTTGGAGTCGAGATAGTTTGAAAATTCTTCAAGTTTTGTACCGTTAATTATTGCGACTTCGAGGCCGAGCGACTCGGCCTCTTTGGCGGCGACGGGGTCAAATGGAGAAGAGAGCCCGGGGTCCCACTCTGCGGGGATGAGTTTTCTGAAATCTGCCCAACTTATTTTTTCTATCTTCTTCGCGTTCTTATTCTTCTGCGGGTCGCTGTCATAGACGTAGTCAATATTGGATAAGTTGACGAGGCGCGTAGCGCCGAGATTTTTGGCGATAAGCACGGCATCATAATCGGTGGAACAGCCGGGTTTCCATCCGCTGGCGATAATAATCGGATCTTCAGAGTCAATATCAATGGTTGGATTATGTATCACGACTGGATATGCATAGCCTGCAAAGATATTACGAAGAAGCTGTGCGTTAAGTCGCGTACCGTGGATTCCGATCCAATCAGTGTCTTGTAGCGAGAGCGGAGTGACCGCGTTCGCGGCGTCTTGATATCTTCTAGCGGTCTTCCCACCACCAGCGATGATAGAGAATGTAAAACCTTTTTGTACTTTTCCTAAAATGAGAGCCTTGAATCGAATGAGAAAGTCGGTATCAATCTGGTCTGGAACGATTAAAGACCCTCCGACTGACACGACTACACGTTCTTTTGTTGGTTGCATAACCGAAGCAAAGCGTGACGGCTATTCATATCATACGCCCACTAATCCTGCACGCAACGTTGACAACTTTCCTTTACGGAGTGGTCGGCTTGGTATCCGTTGTTGGAATTGGCAGAGTTACGTTTATATTCGTTCCACTATTTGCTGCGGGTGCTCCGCGATAGTAGAAAAAGTATGCGCCGACGGCGACAACCGCCAAGAGAATAATGACTGCCACCGCCCATCCAGCACCGCCGCTTCCGCTATCCGTATTTGAAGGTGTATTAATTATCGTTGCCATATTATATGAGTCGTTAATTGTTAAGTAGAACCTAACACCTAAGCCGTGGCAGGGAGGAGAGTATTACTAGTTGCGTGCTACAATTTATACGTATGAATATACAAAACATGTCTATGTTTAGAACTGTGCTTATATTAGCAGCGATTATTATTGCTTCGTTTCCGGCAATATCGCACGCGACAGTTGGTGGCCCTACCTATATCTATTCGTTCAAATATAATCCAACAAACGAATCTGTATATTTTGTAAAGCAAAGCGAAAGCGGAAAAGGTTGTCCACCTGAACTATTGAAAATGTCGTTAGCTACAGGGGCAACGGATGTTGTATTCTCCTGTGATCAGGGAATCGCCTTAATGACTGACGGAAGTAGTGCTGGCTATACTCCTGTAAATACAGCCATTAACAATATTGTTAAAAACTTTAAGGATCTCACGCCGATACATTTGCAGAAGAATAATATTGCTATTGATGTAAATTTTGTGCGATCAGAGAAGTTGATTCCGGAGGATGACTTTATTGTGCGATCGCATTTCATGGCAAAAGTCTTCCAGGACAACACTATGCTAGCTGAAGTGCCAATAGTTGGATGTGCATTAGACCAACCATTCGTATTTTCTGGCTATGCGATTCCCGGATTTGAAAAGAGGATTGTTCTTCTACTATCTACAAAAGGGGATTGCTTTGAAGGTGGATACATAAATGAGACTCTGTACACGGTTGGAAATATCACCAATATAGACCGAACTTCTGTAGGAGATCCATTGATGAAAGTCGCCGGTCCATTAGTGCCTAGTGCAGCAACTCTTATAGTTTTTGAGAAGGACAAAGTGGATTTGATCGCAACTACTACTGACAATGGCACTAATCCAATCGGTACTGTACCTAACTCCCAAGGCAATTCATATCCTCCTGTACCTATTGCATTGGCCGCGGTTATAGGAATAATCATCGGCCTTGTCCTAGGCGCGTTAATTTATAGAAATAGGAGAAATAACAGCTTCTAAACAACTGGTTCACCATAACCTTTTTATACACAGGCTCTGTTTTTATCATGTTCGTTAAGTCACACGACCTTTGTAGATAACGAACATGGAGAATTAATGGTGGCCGTTCCCATTTTTTCATAGTATAATTGTACATATGATATTAAACCAACCATCGTCATTTACAGGTATGCAACCTCCTAATGATCAGGGGCATATCTGGCCATGGTTCGTCGGACTCTCGGTTCCGGTTGTTGCAGGAGTTCTTCTTGCTGCGACAAGCAATTTCGGCGCGACCTATGACGCCCCATTCTACGCGTATTATTTGAAACAGTTTTTTCAGGCTTTGTTAGTGTTGGCATTGTCGCCGGCCATACTAGCAAGTTTTCTTAATATTCCAGGAATGGCAGCGTCTGTCGCCGGGTTTGGTCTACCATCAGGCCTCGGTATTCTTATCAGTCTTATCGGCTGGATGTTAATAGGGAAGGGATTATATGCCCTTTATCATTCACGCTTGCATGTGTTGTTTTGGATAATCATTGGCGGAGTTCTTGCGGCCCTTCTAGTGAGTGGATATGTAATGACAGGTGACTATCGTGCGATGTCTGCGGCAGGCAAGACCGGGAATGTCGCCGCCTGTGCAAATTTGGAAGGCGAATTGAAGGGATACTGTCTCATTGATGCAGCGAAATTTCTAAATGATTCTTCGATTTGCGAGACAATCCCAGGGTTCCAACGATCATCGTGTTATAACCAGCTCGGTGTACCATACACCCCTTTGCCGGGCATGAAATAATTTACATAGAAGGTACTTTATGGCTATTGACGCCATTCAGCCCCTCCTATAGTATGTTTGTACTGTCCCGCGTAGGCGGGACGGGGTTTCTTTTGACTCGGTGGAATAAAACGGTAGAGACTGGGTCTGATTTTTGACAAACCAAATACGTTCGAAATGTGAGTCCTCGCTATGTTAAATAGTGAGGATGTGAAAATGAAAAGCCCCGCGGCGCGAAGCGCCGCGGGAGTGTGAATTCTTTTGTTCCGCCTATTCTTATTGAGAGTTTGATCCTAGCTCAGGG
>CAZXAN010000011.1:0-15276 GCA_964638585.1 uncultured Candidatus Saccharibacteria bacterium | reverse complement strand
CGCGAGTCCGCGAGCGGGGCGAGCACCGAGGCTCTGCGAGGTGCGAGAGAGTTAGAGTTTCTGTTCGTAAAAAGTTCGCGCAAAGGTTAGAATATCCCCACAAAATTTAGCAAAAACCGCCATAGGGCGGTTTTTGCTTGACTTGAACATATAGAAAGCATAGTCTCGACTTAGGTAGTACATCCAACAACAGAAACAGCAACCAGGGGGTCACCATGGCAAGAATCAAGAAGTTTGATTTGCCCATTACTGACCTCTTTGAGGATCAGGCGATAGGCATGCACGAGCTCGGCGCGAGCATTCCAAGTATCCCGCCGAGAGAATATCGCAAGATTGTCTTAGCGGCAGAAAAAGCGTTCGGGGCGCCACTCAAGAAAGTGACGGTAGAACTCTTAAACGAGCTAATACATCTGGCGAACGAGATTTATGAACTGAAAACAAGTCTGGTAGCCCGAAAATCTCTGACGGTCACGGTTATCGTCAACGCTATTGAAGACCGAGACGTTTCAGTCATTCTACGCTTTGACGACCTCACGGCAGCGGGTGAAATCAAGCATGAAATTTTCAAAGAGATGGCGCGACAAGCGCGCTTCGGCAAAAGTATTGAAGTCAAAAACGGAGTCTTGATCGGCTACCTTAGAATGCCTGAGAAGATTTATGTTCTTCCAACGCTGGTTGTTAACAACGATGGCAACCGCTGGAGAAAGCACACCAACAATGTGAACGCCGAACGCAGAGTCCTGCGAGCCAAACCCCGCTCACTCCCCTAGCCCCGATTACGTCGGGGCTACTTTTTTCTTGACTAATGGTATTCACAGAAGTACTCTTGTACTGGACCAAGAACATCGACACAGAGTTTTGTGTCGACCGGCCGCAGTAACACAACCACGCAACGCAAAGGAGCAGGCAGAATGACAGCACAGGAAGAAAAGCTCGACCTTGCCACAAGACTTTTGACGAGCGGTGCCATCAAGGTAAATCCGTTCTCACTCAATCCTTGGGGTATCACTCAAAAGCTTTCCAAACTTGCAGTTCGCTGCATGCTTGAAAAGCATCGCGAGATTGGATCGCCGTTCGACGCTATCGCCTATATTCTCGGATGTGGCGACGTACTTGCGCGTGAATTCTCGGAGCGTACAGGCAAGACAGTTGTTTCGCTCAGTAATCGCGGCGACGACGAAAAGCCCGAGTTCGTGCTGAGCAGTCTCGTTCGCGAAGACGTGCACAGCGTCCTGCTCATTGACGGCTGCTTGTGCGACGAAAGTATTATGGTTGCCGCCGTCAAGTTTCTCGACACTATGGACATCAGAGTCTCCTGTGTGTCGGTAATCGTGGACCAGGAGAGCGACTCTCGCGAAGAGTTATCTGAATGGAGCACGCTGTTGTCAGTGTTCCAGAAGTCCAAGCTGTTGGGTTTCTATGTGAGCGAAGGTCTCATCGGTCCTGAACACAACGCTGGACCTCAGTTGGGCTTAGCCGCCTAACCCCAGCGCAGAACGCTGTAACAAGAATCACACCGTCGCTCTACGAGCGACGGTTACTGTTTTATTTCCACCTGTTGCTGTATGAGACTTTCTATCGTCGTGCTCGCATTAGGGTTTACGACATTCAGCCATCGCTTCGCATCTATATATCTCTTCTCTTTTATATAAAAACTTATTAGATTTTCATAAGCTCCGGCATAAGGCATATCTACTTTCAACGCTTCTAAATACATTTCTTCTGCTTTCTTCTTCTCACCGAGCTTTTCATACACTAGACCTAGATTATTTAATCCTTTTGAATAAACCGGCATAATATCTCTCGCATATTCTAGTTCCCTCTTTGCGTTAGGCATATCACCTGCAATGTAATACATCGCACCAGCATTTGAGCGCGACAACACGCTGTTTGGCGCGCACGCTGCTGCTGACACAAATAAATCTTTCTCATTCAGCCACACTTTTTGATGAACAAAAGAAATATAGGTATATAAGCATATAATTAGTCCAAAAAGTGCTGTAGTTATTATTTTGACAAGTCTTCCCTTCTCGCACAAATACGAAACGAGTAACGCGAGCAATATACAAATGCCTAGCGATGGCATATAGAAAAGCCTCTCGCCGGCAATAGTACCTGTAGGAAACAGGATATTTGATGCCGGCAAGAAACTGAAAATAATTATTGCCAAAGCGATAGAAATTACTGGCCTTCTTCTCCAGAAATACATCACAGAGACTATCATGGCGATAAAGATGAGTAGTCCGACAACTACCAACGAGTCTGGACTGTGAATAACCGGAATCTGATTATATGAGTAGTCAGAACAAAGATTGACCGGCCAAAACGTTTTTTCTATGTACATGATGAACACTTTGAATGCTGTTAGAACCCTCGAATACCAGTCTGTAAATAAGAGTGGATTTTCTATTATTGTCGTATGCACTCCGAAATAATGAGCAGGCCCTAATGCGAAAAAGCGTAGTACAAAATATACTAGCGCCCCTATCACAACAGAAGAGATAGATAGAAAATGTTTCTTTAATGAGTCTGTGTTAATCACACACTCCTTTGTCGCCAATACCAACAAGACTAGCGGGACGACTGCAATGGCAGATTCTTTTGAACCTAGAGCCAAGAATGTCCATAGCCCAAGCAACCAATATCTAGCACGTTCACGTGACGCTTCTAATAGTGCCAAAAGCAAGAACAACAATGCTAATAGCTCAGTTCTGTTTGAAATATTCGCAACTACTTCTGTATGTATCGGTAACACTAAGAACAGCACAGCCGTTACTACTCCTATTCGTTCATCCTTTGATATTCGCCCTACAAATAAATATATAAGAAAGATTGTTGTGGCATAAAGAAGCAGGTTAAAAATATGAAAGAACTCCGGCCATGCGCCGAGCTGAAAGTTCACTACGTAACTAAGCAGAGTTACTGGACGATAAAGTGCAGATTGCGTATCCCAAAATGGTGCCATAACGACTTGGTCGACGTTATTAAAACTACTTAGCATTTGCGCGTGATCAAGAACATTTCTATCATCAAAAACAAAATTACCGGTTATGGATTGGCCGTATATCGCAAACACAATAACAAAACACGTCGTAACAACCCACGACTTTTTGAACACTGGCATATGTAACGATTATCGCACAGATGTGTAGCCGATTTTTAAGCGTAAAAATCGTGCCGAAATGAGCACATTTCGGCCAGTTAACGGATACTTATGTATCCGCCCCGGACACCATCTTTGGAGAGCACTATCTGCCAGAGTTGCATATGACGAGCGCGGAAGGACCCAGCACAGGAGAGCAGATAGTACTTCCACATTCGATAAAATTTATCTCCATACTTGTCTCTCAACTTTGGCCAATTCGCGTCAAAGTTCGCGAACCACACCATAAGCGTTTTATCGTAATCCGTACCGAAACTGTGCCAATCCTCCATGACAAAAAGATTTTCAATAGCCTTACCAATCTGCGCGACCGATGGAAGCATCCCTCCAGGGAAAATATACTTACACATCCACGGGTCGCCAATAGCCGTAGAAACATTATTGCCTATCGTGTGTAGAAGAAAGAGTCCCTGCCTACCGTCAGGCAGGCGTTCTTTCAGACACCGATTCGCCATCTGAAAATATTCTCTATAATTCTTATAACCCACGTGTTCAAACATGCCGAGCGAGATTATGTGATCAAATTGCTCGTGCACGTCGCGATAATCTTGGACACGGATCTCAACAGGTAATCCCTTACAGCGCTCGCGCGCGAGCGCTGCCTGCTCTACAGAAATGGTGATGCCAACCACCGATGCTCCGTACATCTGCGCGGCGAACTTAGCGAAGCTTCCCCACCCGCATCCGATATCTAAAATTCTGTCGCCAGCCTTTAATCCTATCTTTCTGCATACCAAGTCCATCTTCGCCTCTTGAACTTCATTTAAATTACTGGCGTGCGCCCAATACCCACATGTGTACACCATTCTCTTATCAAGCATCACTTCATAGAGATCGTTGCCGAGGTCATAGTGTGCCTGACCGACAACAAACGCGCGAGCGCTGGACTGCAGATTCAAGATATACGCCTTCGCAGAAGTGAAAAAAGATGTAAAATTGTTCGCGATTGCTTTGTCGAGATTTGCTGACAATACATTATAGAAAAATTCATCCAGTTTATTCGCATCCCACCAGCCGTCCATATACGCCTCGCCAAGTCCTAATGTTCCATGTCTTACAACACGATTAAAAAGCTGTTCGTCATGAACAATAATATCTTGCGGCCTTTCTCCGCCAATTTGAATATCCGCCTTCTTCAGCAACTTCTCACAAAACTCGCGTGAGGATGACATGAGGAATATTGTAACAGCTATCTACGGGACTTCGCGCGGTCATTTTCGGTGAGGTACTGCTTACGGAGGCGGACACTTTTCGGCGTGACTTCGAGATACTCATCGTCAGACATTATCTCCATTGCGCGCTCAATTGTGAGATCAAATATCGGCACGAGCGTAAGCGCCTCGTCCATTCCAGAAGAACGAACGTTTGACTGATTCTTACCCTTTGTCGGGTTCGCCGCCATTTCCTCACCCTTTGATGTGTTGCCGATAACCATGCCTTCATACACTTCTGTCGCTGGCTTAATGTAGAGCTGACCACGGTCCTGCAGATACCAGAGCGCATAGCCGAGCGACTTCCCTGTAGCCATAGAGATCATTGAGCCAACCTGTCGTCTCTTAATCTCGCCAGCGTATGGCTGGAATCCTATAACACGCGAAGAAAGTATCCCCTCGCCCTTTGTATCAATAATAAAAATATTCCTGTATCCGAGCAGTCCGCGAGTAGGTCCGACCATAGTTAGGCGAACTGTGTTGCCATGCTGGGTGAGATTCTGGAGAACGAATGCGCGTTGTCCCAATTTTTCAATAATCGCGCCCTGGAACTCTGACGGCGTATCAATAATGACTTCTTCAAATGGCTCTAGCTTCACTCCATTCTCTTCTCTGAAAATAACGTGAGGCTGTGATACCTGTAGTTCATAACCCTCGCGACGCATGTTCTCTATCAGCACAGCGATATGTAGCTCGCCACGGCCAGAGACGTTAAATAAATCAGCGTTGCCGAAGTCCACTTTCAAGCCGACGTTCACTTCCAACTCCTTGGTGAGCCGGTCACGTATCTGACGCGTCGTGACATACTTCCCTTCTTTGCCGGCGAAGGGCGAATTGTTAACTAAGAAGTTAAGAGTAATAGTCGGCTCGTCCACGGCGATAGCCGGTAGTGGTACAGCATTCTCGTCTGTAGTTACTGTCTCGCCAATATAGATGTCCGGGAGTCCAGCGATAAGAGCGATGTCGCCCGCACTCGCACTCTCGGCTTCAACTCTTTCTAAACCCTTAAAGGTGAATATCTTAGTTGTTCTACCGGTGCGCGTGGTGCCATCTGGCTTTTTTATAAAAACAGTCTGGTTCGGCGTCACTGTCCCCTGATAGATTCGCCCTACGGCTAGTCTGCCCATGAAGTTGTCGTACGCTAGATTAAAAGGCTGTAGCATCAAATTCGCATTTGCGTCGGCATTCAGGTTAGCTGGAGGGACTTTTTCTAATATCAAATCAAGAAGTGGTGTTAGGTCCATATTCTCATTTGTACCGCCAGTCATAAGGTCATCTGGCTTAAGAGAAGCTCTGCCGTCGCGGCCTATAGCATACACAACTGGGAAGTCGCACTGCTCATCCGTCGCGCCGAGCTCCATAAAAAGTTCCAAAACCTGGTCGTGTGAGCGCGCCGGGTCGGCTGCCGGCTTATCTATTTTATTCAAAACGACTATAGGCTTGAGGCCAAGCTCTAGTGACTTCTTCAGTACGAAACGCGTCTGCGGCATCGGACCCTCCTGTGCGTCAACAACGAGAAGCACAGAATCAATAGAGCGAAGCACGCGCTCCACTTCAGAGCCGAAGTCTGCGTGACCGGGCGTGTCCACGATATTTATCTTGGTGCCCTTATACTCCACCGCTGCGTTCTTGGCATAAATAGTAATACCGCGCTCTTGTTCAATAGCGTTGGTGTCCATCGTCGTCCCCTCTGCCGCCGCGCCTGTCTGCTTCAAGATGGCGTCAGTAAGAGCCGTCTTCCCGTGGTCGACGTGCGCGATGATAGCAATGTTACGAATTTCCATAATTAAAAAATGGCCGCAAGGCCGGTAGATTCAATATACAATGAAACGCGCCGATAAGCAAAGTTTACTGACGCAGGCCGAGGCCTTTTTTAATAAAGTACCAGTTGATGCCGAGGAGAACGAGCATGAGGACGAGTAGAACGAGGATGCAGATATAGATTGAGACGTCAGCAGTCCCGAGGAAGCCGTAACGGAAGCCGTTGATGATATAGAAAATTGGATTAAAGAGCGACACGGTCTGCCAAAATGGTGGGAGCGAGCTAATAGAGTAAAAGACGCCACCGAGGTAGACGAGCGGAGTGAGCACAAAGGTCGGGACAATAGTGATGCCGTCAAAGTTCTTGGCGTAGATGCCGTTGATAAGCCCGCCGAGCGCGAACACGAGACTTGATAAGAATAAGAACAATATGACAATAAGAGGATGCGCGACCGAAGGTAGCGCAAAAAAGAGAGAAACGATGAGAACGAGCGCGCCGACCAGCATACCACGCACCACTCCACTAGCGATAAAGCCAGCGATGATAACCACGGGAGGCGTCGGCGAGACGAGGACTTCGTCAATATTGCGAGAGAAGAATTTGGAGAAGAAGAAAGTAGAAGCAACTTCCATAAAGGCGTTTGTAATAACCGCGAGCATCACGAGACCCGGCACGACGAAGAGTATATAAGGTACACCGTTTAACTCTCCTATTCGAGACCCTAATATGTTACCGAAGATGGCGAAGTAAAGCACAGATGTGACAAGCGAAGGCAAGAGCGTCTGCGACCAGATGCGGAATATACGTATAACTCCTTTGCGTAGGATGGTGTAAAAAGAGATGAATTGTTGGTAGGCGGTCATGACTTTTCTTGAGTGAGCTTCACGAATATATCTTCTAGCTTTCCGCCGCCGTATCCGCTTTCCGTGCCATCGTGGAGAGCTAGTATTTCTGCCATCGTGCCACTAGCTACGATCTCCCCTTTGTTGATAATCGCGACGTGCTTGGCTAGTCGCTCGGCCTCTTCTAGATAGTGCGTGGTTAGTAGAATCGTGATGCCCTTTTCGGTCAGTTTGGTGAGATAATCCCACATGCTTCGGCGGAGTTCTACATCTACACCAGCAGTCGGCTCATCCAAGATAAGAAACTGTGGTTCGTGAATAAGCGCGCGGGCGATCATCAATCTCCTCTTCATCCCGCCCGAGAGACGGAATCCGATCTGGTCCAACTTATCGCCAAGGCCGAGGTCTGTGAGGATCTGCTTTGCACGCGGGATGGCGACCGAGCGCGGGATGCCATAGTAGCCCGCCTGGTTCACGACGATGTCCAAGGGCTTCATCCATGGATCAAAGTTTACCTCCTGACCGCAGAGGCCGATCATCGTGCGCGCTTTTTCTGGTTCTTTCTCGATATCTATATCAAACACTTCCACACTTCCAGCAGTCTTGCTCACAAGACCTGTGACGATGCCTATAATAGTCGTCTTCCCCGCTCCGTTTGGGCCAAGGAGCGCGAAGAAGTCACCCCTTGGTACATCGAGCGACACGCCATTTAATGCCCGTGTCCCACCGGCGTATGTCTTTTCAAGATTCTTAATTGTAAGTGCAGATTCGGACATGATGACGGTTCATTGTATCACGCGATTTTTTGTTGGTAACCCAACAAGCAAAAATCGCGTCGAAAATTAGCAAATTTTCGACGTCGCACAACTACAGTAGGGTCGCGATTGCCGCGATACCAGAAATACTCATAATCAATATGGTGAACCAGCCGATGAAAGAAGTAAGTGGCTTACTAGAATACTTCCCCATTAGTTTTTTATCAGCAGAAATGCGCACGACGAAAAAGAGGATAACTGGCGCAATGATGCCGTTGGCCACAGCCGCATAAATTAAACCCTTGATAGGATCCAGGTGCATCAGGTTGGCGACAATGCCAATAAGCATCGCGACTATAATGACCCCATAAAAAGCGTATGCTTGTTTTAATTTAAGATACAGACCGTGCTTCCAGCCGAAGCTTTCACTAATCGCGTACGCACTTGAACCGGCCAAGACCGGCACGGCGAGGAGACCAGTGCCGACAATGCCAATGGCGAATAAGAAGAACGCGAACTCGCCAAAAGGTTTGAGCGCGCGGGCGGCGTCAGTCGCCGTCGCAATGTCTGTAACACCGTTTGCATATAGTGTCCCTGCACACGTCGCGATGATAAAGAATGTGATGAGATTGGAGAATCCCATTCCGCTCCATACATCTATACGCATGCGACGAATAGAATGATCACTCGCTTGCTCACGACGCGCTTCAATAGTCGTCTCACCTTTCAATATTTTCTCTTCGACTTCTTGAGAAGTTTGCCAGAAGAATAGGTATGGGGAAATAGTTGTACCGAGCACTGCGCATATTAAGAAAATCTGGTCTTTGGAAAAAGTGATTGACGGTATGAACGTGTGATATAAAACGTCTCCCCAGTCTAGATTCACTGCGAACGCGACGGCGACATATGAGAGTAGGGCGAGGGCGAGATATTTTAGATATTTCGCATATCGTGCATACGTGGTAAAAATTTGTAAAATCAGACTGACGAGAGCGAAGATGATCACCAATAGTTCAGGCTCAAAGCTCGGCAATACAAGACGCGTTGCCGCCGCCATCGCGCCGAGGTCGGCCGCGATGTTGAGCACGTTGGCTAGGAATAGAAGTGCCGTAACTGTATACAAAGCACTCGTAGAGTATTCTCGACGGATATTTGCCGCGAGACCCTGCCCGCTCACTAGCCCTATCCTCGCACACATCTCCTGCACAACTGCCATAAATGGATACGTAAACAGAGAAAGCCAGATGAGCTGTAGTCCATACTTAGCTCCTGCCTGCGAGTATGTAGCGATGCCAGACGGGTCGTTATCCGCCGCACCGGTTGTTAGCCCCGGACCAAGATTGTCCCAATACTCTTCTGCCAGCTTCAGCGGGTGTTTATTCGCAATAATCTTTTCTTCTCTTTTAACTGCTTCTATACCCTCTTCCAATAAAATCGCGGGCTCTTCAAAAACTTCTTCAAGTTTTGTATTAAAATCTTTTTTCCCCGTCATCGTGCCACTACTATATCAGCGGGTTCCTTATTTCTCCAAATCTAACACATCGTCGATGCGGATTCATTCCAGCAAAAGCTTCTTTATGTAGTCTTGAGCCTCGGCAACAACTGTTTCAGAAACGGTGCTGATTTTTTCTGCTTTTCGTTCTTTCCAATCTATCCCTCTGATTTGATCGGCAAGGATCACTCCCTGCACCAATTTTGAATCTAACGCAACTTCAAACGGATATCCTTTGACCTGCGAAGTGATTGGGCACACAAGAGCGAGACCCGATTTCGCGTTATACTTTTGTGAAGAAACAACGAGAGCGGGGCGCCTGCCGCTCTGCTCATGTCCGCGGACTGGATTGAAATCGAGCCACACTACGTCGCCTCTCTCCGGAACATACGGTCGCTTTGCTACCATACTTCGTTACCAACTGCAGAGCCCCAACTCGCTTCGCCATGCCGATTCTTCTTTGTGATACCGGCAATCATTGTTGAGAGAGAGACTGTTTTTTGCTTGGTGGGAATAATGGAAAGCGTTCGTCCGTTATGAGCCTCGCGGACTTCCACCGAGTGGCCAGCAAGCAGATTAAGGCGTCGCATAGAAGTTTTTGGCAGCCGCACCGCGTAGCTGTTTCCCCACTTCTGTATCGTTGTTGTATTCATACGGCAAGTATATACATATGTATCTACATAGTCAATCGCATGCTGTGGACAAGTCAGACTTGTCCAAGAATAGCTATTTCTCTAAATCCAGAGTGTCGTCGATGCGGATTTGGGACACGAATTCGGGAACGTGGCTGACTAGAATCATCGCGCCCTGATATTCATCAAGCGCTTTTGCAATGACAGGTAGATGGCGGAAGTTTATGTGGTTGGTTGGCTCGTCCAGAATCAATAAACCTGGTCTTTCAAGAACAAGAGATGCAAAAGCCACGAGGCCCTTCTGACCTTCTGACAGGCTACCAATCTTTGTATCCATCACTTCGGCGGTGAGCAAAAATCCAGCCGCAACTGCGCGTAGCTTCTGCTCGTCGGGTTGACCCATCGCTTTCATCAGTGCATTAAAGACTGTTTCTTCAAAGTCGAGCGTTGAGAAATCTTGTCTGTAGTATCCTATTTTTGTTCCTGCAGTTATCGTGACACCTTCAGGAGTCCCGAGCGCGATTCTCTCAAGAAGTGTGCTCTTACCTATCCCGTTTGGACCTTTCAAAATCAGGTGCGTATTTTTGCGTAGCGATATATTCACATTCTTCTTCACCACTGGCTTCTTACCCTTTAATACAGAATATGACGTGAGCGCGAGTACAGTACCGCTTAACTTCTCTTGTGCAGGAATAATAAACGGCCTGATTGTTCTATCCTCTTTTCGCACGTCCACCTTCTCCTCCTCCATCTCTTCAACTTCTGTTCTCATTTTTTTTGCGACGAGACGCATCTTCCCGCCCTTCTGCGCGAAGAAGTTCGCCTTATCTTTATTCTCTTGAATCTTCTTCTCCAACTGTGCGTTCTTCCTATTTTCTGCATCAATACGCACACTGATCTCGTGAAGCACAGTGTCGTAGTTACCGTGATACTGCTCTACTTTTCTCGTGAACACGTCCAAGTACAAAACGCCAGTCGTAAATGCGTTTAAGAACTCTGCATCGTGCGATATAACGATGCAGGTCTTCTCATATTCAACAAGAAACTTCGTGAGGTGTTCAATGCCGGCGTGGTCTAGATTATTCGTAGGCTCATCTAGTAGAAGAAGGTCTGGATCCTGAATAAGCGCTGAAGCGAGAAGTAGTCGCGCCTGCTGGCCACCTGAGAAAGTCTTCATCACACGGTCATGGACTTTAGCATGACCCTTTAAATTCACCACTTCTAATACATCATCTATTCTTGGGTCAATGTCATATATAGGCTCTTTAAAACACTTTAAGAAGAATTCGCGAACCGTGAGCTCGGCCTGGTCACGAGGCAAGACCTGCGGCGCAGTAGCGATAGTCATCCCGCGCGAGACGTGGATTATCCCAGAATCTGGCTTCATAGCTCCGGTCATAAGAGCAAAGATAGTAGACTTACCCGCACCGTTCTGACCCATGACCGCCATCTTCATCCCACGACGCACAGGGAAATCTACCTCATCAAGTATTGGTTTATTATGCCCGTATCCGAACGACACTTTCTCAAAGCGTATAACGCTTTCTTCGCGAGCCATTACACCACCTTATCCTACATTTGCTTTTTAAGCATCACTTGCTATACTAACTGTGGCGTTTGGAGGGTTCGCCCTCTCACGGCTTACAAGCTGTAGCCAAACGCCAACAAAGAACCCGCCTCTGGCGGATTTTTTGTTTCTTAATCTTCCTCTGGCACGCCATCATGCAATATTCTACGCATCGTTTCTATATTCATCCCCCAAAACGGCACAATGCTCCAAAAGAACTTCTGCCCGTTCTCTATCTGCTTCACAATAATTCGTACCCTATTTCTTTTTAAAACGGCAATAAATTCATAGTAGGTTACCGGTTTCAAAACAGTATCTGTTCTGCTATTCGTGCGTATCCTCTCAAGCCTCTTTGTTTCCAATAGGCCTTGCACGGTGTGGGACGACTTCAGTATCTCCGGCGCCAAATGCAAAAGCTTAAACCGCATATACTGGTCCTTCTCTAGACGAGCCTTTTCTCTTCGTTTGAATTTAAGATGTTCCAGACCCTGCGCACCAAAAGAAACTTTTTCTTTCAAATATGGGCAAAATACTTCTCCGAGCGATTTATAGAGTTCTTCGCCTTTCTCTTTTACTTCTTTAAATTGTTGAGCCGTAAATTCAATCATGACAAATTATTATTCTACTTCCACTCAAGAACTTTGCTGGGGCGTGCATCAAACTCTGTGTAATTTACGGTTAACTCCTCCCCCTCTTTGATGTCTCGATTGGCCACAAAAAATGGTTCTTCAGATTCTGATTCGTCAAAAACAACCGAAAGATTGTTTGATTCACTATGATTCGTGAATCGGGCGGGATCATCTTCTGGAGGATACACATAGCGATTTGTTTTTAAAGAAAAATACGCAACTCGAAGAAGAGCCGTTTTGGCATCTTCATCAAGCCGATCGAGTTCTGCAGTGGACATCGATTCGTCATGGGAAGGATCAAACTTCCATACTATGGAATTCTTCGTAATGTCTTCAAGAGAAAACACCCCTTTCCCTTCAATCATCGAATCGCGTACGGTTATTTTCGTTAGATACATGTTCAAGATTATACCTTATCGTGTATAGTGCGCTCATGATTAAGCAGATGCCAAAAGATGGAGACGAATACCCGATGCGGATTAATAAATACCTTGCGAAGCAGGGTGTGGCGACGCGCAGAGGCGCTGACGAGCTGGTGGCTCAGGGTAAGGTGCTTATAAATGGTCGTGTCGCCGTGCTGGGCGATAAGGTTAACAAGACAGATAAGGTAGAACTACGAGACAAGAAGTCACCGAAGAAACTGCTCTATTACGCATACAACAAGCCGGTCGGCGTCATCACACACTCGCCACAAATGGGTGAAAAAGATATTAAAGAGAGCGTGAAAAAGAATAAAGAAATGGAAGGGGTGTTCCCTATTGGCAGATTGGATAAAGATTCAAGTGGCTTAATTATTTTAACCAATGATGGCCGTGTTACAGACAGGTTGCTGAACCCAGAATATGAACATGATAAAGAGTATAGAGTGCGTACACAAGACGACCTGCGCGAGTCTTTTAAAAAAGCGATGGAGGGTGGCGTGAATATTGAGGGCTACATCACCGCGCCTTGCACAGTCCGTAAAACGGGACCGAGAAGTTTTAATATCACACTAACTGAGGGTAAGAAGCATCAGATCCGCCGCATGGTCTCAGCGCTACATAACCAAGTCGTAGAGCTAGAGCGTATGCGTATCTTAAATATTCGTCTTGAGAATCTCGCCTCTGGCAGATGGCGTGCGATAGAAGGTAAAGAACTAGAGACTTTTCTCTCACATATTGGCATTAAGTAAAATTATTTATTTAAATCTTACAGGGATGCGCAATTCATTGTCGTGTTCTGGCAAGCCAGATGCGTTGTCCTTTTTAAAGACCAGTGTGCCAGTTGCTGTAGTCGGTTTTGTAAATTTGAACATGGCATTAAAAGGCACGTACTCTCTGACCATCCACTCGCCCTGTGCCTGCACTGGCATAATACCGATCTGATTGCCGTTGCTGTCGTATAACATTACTGGGAATGACGCTTCAAAGTACCAGTTACCGCGCGCCATACCGTAGATAGAGAGAGGACTCTCTATTAATGCGTTTGCAAGCGGTGTATACACCACTATTAAGTCGTCTTTTGTCGGCGGAGACATGCACTCCTCTCTTAGCTTGAAAACGACAGATGTGTCATATGTAATCTCGTTCAGGTTAGCAAAATGGGTCCCAGTCTCTGGATCAGACTCACCATATCCTCTAACAAAATCATTTCCTAATTTTTTAAATACTACTTGCGAGACAGAGACACTCCCTTCTGATAGAAATGTGTACTCTCCAAGCAGAATCCCGTCTTTGTATGTGCCCTTAAAAAGGCCTATTGAACTGTCTTTTTCAAAGTTTTTGAAGTATAGAGCACCCTCAAATGATTCGCCCTCTTGCGACAAAACCTTTAGGCTATAAACATCTTTTGCAAGGTTTGCCACATAACAACCGACTATAGAGTCCTTTATAGAGTCATCTGTTGTTACAGGTTTTTGTGTTGATGTATACCAATATCCAGCACCAATAACTATACCAATAGCAATTATGGCTAATATAGACTTTCCTAGTATATTCAGTTTATTCATATCTTATAATACCGTTATTGTATATGACGGTCATGACGTCACGATATTTCACTTGTAACTTGATGATTCGGTCTACAGACTTATTTAGATCAGATAGAACAGGTAGATGCCAGCAATTATTGCAACTAGGCCATAGAGGTTTAGTGCGCCCAACACCTTCTTGCTCACCATCTTTTGAAGCATTTCTGGGATGAATATATAAGCCAAGCCCTTAATCATGATGAGCCATGAGATCACTGTGATAAGAGTGCTCAACGTGCCATCCCAGATATTGTTCTGTGTGAGCATAAGTGCTGACAAGAATATAAGGATAACGCCAGTTAGGTACACAATCGCCGGATGACCGAAAAAATCTTTGAGCAAATGCGGTACTGTCTTGCCACGGAAGATGAGGAACAAACCGCTGACGACCAGATACATCCCCAATACCTTAGTTGCCACGATTGAAATCTCCATAATTATTCAATAATTGTTAATGACTTAATTCTACCACTTTAAAATTCAATTTGTTTCAGTTTTACATTTAACGATTATTCCAAAGAAAATTTCAAACTCTCCGCCATCTCTTTAAATTCTTCCAGGTACTTACGAATATTTTCCGATGTTTTTCCTTTCAGTAAATACTGGAACATATCTCCATCATATTTTTGTTCCATCTCCTTTAGCTCTGGAGAATCAAAGTACGGGATAAAGCTTATGTATGGCTGAATGATATGTATTATTCCAGAAGTTTCGTTTATGAAAAATGTGTACTGTGTTCTAGATTCTGTGTTTAAACGGCTTGCTTGTCGGTTATATGTGCCTGACATCCCGCTTTTAGTCGTGATCGAATTTAATTGAAAAGAGGAAAGTGATTCGGGTAGAATCTCTTTTCTTGCAATCTTTAGTAGAAATTCATCTCCACATGTGTTCATATTCTTTGGATCAAGCTCATAGGTGCGAACGCCAGTACGAATAATGCTATCTGAACCCGGCAACATAGTTTCTAGAAAAGAAAATTCCCAATCAAAAACATTTAGAGTGTCACTGGTGCGATAAGTATCTTCTTCTGGACAAGTTTTGTTGCCAGCTTTAATGTCAACTTCGCCCCATGATTTAGGATAAGTAAATTCTGGACCATATTCAGAACTTTTATAAGTTAAATATTTGTCTTCGGAAATATTATTTGCAACATCTTTTTTATTTCCAAGAAATAAAAGTGTAATTCCAACTAAAACTAATATCAAAATGCTATAT
>CAZXAN010000010.1:0-27825 GCA_964638585.1 uncultured Candidatus Saccharibacteria bacterium | reverse complement strand
AACTACAACGCCGCCACCACCACCACCTCCAGGAGGCGGCGTTGTAGTTACTGCAGGCGACGCGGTTGTGCCCGAAGCAGAAGCAGACTGTGCAGATTCGTTGCCTGCGGCGTCGTAGGCAGAGACTTTGTAGCTGTAGACGGTACTTGCCGTAAGACCGGTATTGGAATAGGTTGTACCACTGGTGACGGTGGACATCTGTGTACCGCCACGATAGATCTTATAACCCGCTACACCGACATTATCAGTAGAAGCTATCCACGACAGATTGATTTGAGAAGTTGAAACTGATGTGGCGGATAGACTTGTTGGCACCGATGGAGCTACCATATCGCGTGGAGAAGTCGTCGCTGTTACCGCATATGCGCCACTGCCAACAGACGAAAGTATGTCTCCTGCTAGCCCAGCAACGTTCGTATCAGTGCTTCTGCCGGAAGTAAAATCAAATGTGACGTTGGACGTTCCTGCTGAAATCGCTCGAAATGTAATTGAAGCTAGTGTGCCCGAACCGCTATAGGTCGTGCCCGGGTTGGCGAGCTGGGAGAATTGCATCGAGCCTCCCGTATTATCCACTGTGTTCATCGTTGTTATCGGCATGAGCGATCCTGTAGAGATCTGGACTCCTGCGGTCGCGGAGTCAGCATCTACGATCTGCAGTACTGCCGGATTGAAATGTAAACTGTTTATGTCTGTTCCGTATACGTTCTGATTACCTGTCGCAAGTATGACGTTCACCGTGAACGTGTTGCCGACAACGACTGAATTAGTGGACGGAGAGAGTGATAGTGACGCAGTCTGAAGAACTTGCGCTAACTGATTGCTCGCTGGAACGCCTGTGAAAGTTTTGGCAAGCATGACTGCCAAGGCTATAACAAACACTAAGATGAGAATCGTAACGACTATTTTTTGTATAAATTTGTTCATATGATGTTAATTATATTTATTATTGCGTCCATCTCTGCACCATCACTACATAGTCCAGCGAATTGACTACGCCGTCGCGATTGAGATCGTGCGTTACGCTGTTCTTGTTCCAATTAGTAATCATAAAGACAAGGTCGGCGAAGTTAACCCTGCCGTCGTTGTTGAAGTCGCCCACGATTGGCGTTGTTGGGGCTGGAGACGCAGTTACTCGTATAGCGTCAAGTCCGAACCATGGAGTATCAGAAACGACCTTCAGGATGTGTCTGCCTGCAGAGAGTTGTATGTTGTTCTTCCCTATCCATCGATAATTGGACCAGCTTCCGGTTGATGGGACGAGGACGCTTCCGCTCACATTAATTCCGTCAACCTCTGCGTGGAACGCAACTGACGAGGACCATGCATTGCTTGCATTAATTTCTATATTATAGAGACCAGCCGTAGCGACGTTAATGGTGTATCCGACCCACTCGCCGGTGGCAAAGTTGTATATCTCGTATCCGCCAAGGTTGTCCTGCTTGGTGCGGAGATCAACTCCTTCGCTTGTTCTGTATACCGCTCCGTCGTTTGCAGAAGCCGTGTCGTGATAGGCGACACCTTCCCCTCCCTTATCATAGTTCTCTGCTTCAAATGTTCCCGGCACTGCTATTGGGGTTCCAGTGTATGGAGTGGGAGTAGTTGGCGTTGGAGAAGGTGGGGGTGATCCGCTTGGCGGGAAGCCACTCCAGACTTCTAAATCATCAAGCCACTGAAACGCCGGGTATGCAGAGCCAGTGTAGAGAAGTGGCATCATGATGCGATTGATGGGCGCAGGTGAGTTACTAAGTCCCTTTCCCATGTTGGGTCCACGGTGATCAGCGATTGTCTGTCCATTGATTGCCATCCACACGCGTCCATCAGCACCACTGCTACGATGCCAGAAGACCTCAACCTTGAACCATTCACCAGCTGGAATAGGCACAGAGCAGTTATCCTCTCGCCAAAATCGCTGATATGGTAGACCACCGTTCGCTTCGTTATCTCCCTGAACTTTCCAATACAGATCGCCACTGGTCGGTGTACATTGATGATCGTTCCAGGCTGCAACATATGCTTCAACACGATAGTCGCCACTTGTCTTCAATGCAAAAAAAGCGCGCCAAGAGTCCATCTTCTGATACAGGTCTGGCTGCAATTTAAGCCAGTAGCTGATATACATGTCCCCCTCTTCGTTAACAACTTCGAGCATGAGCGGATCTTGTGTCGCGCCGCCTCCCCTTGTCCGCAGTTCGCTGTACATAGCGCGTGTCGGATTTCCGTCATGACCAGTTACGGTTTCAATTCGGTTGATTATGTAGTTATTGACTGTTGACGCATCCATGACTGTATTCACAAGTAATTGAAACTTGAGTCTATTACCCCAGATTTTGTCGGACCACGAATAGCCAGTCGTAGTGTCGGTACCTTCGAGTTCTTGCCAAGCGTTTGTTGGGGAGAATCTGCTTGGGGCACTGAGTGCGGTCGAACCTTCAAAGCCAGAAGCGAACAGACGTACAGAAAAAGTAGATGGTGGTGGCGGTGCCACAGGAGTCACTGCATTCGAAGCCGCTGATGATGCTCCTGTGCCTACAGAGTTAGTAGCTTTGACTGTGAAGGTGTAGGCAGTGCCGTTGGTGAGGCCTGTCACCGTTAACGGACTTGATGCACCGCTCGCGGTGATGCCACCGGGACTTGAAGTGACAGTGTACGAGGTGATTACGCTGCCGCCGTTAGACGATGGCGCGCTGAAGCTCACTGTCGCTTGGGCATTACCTGCGGTGGCAGTACCGATGGCTGGGGCGCCTGGAACTGTAGCTGTTGGAACAGCAGTCACTCTTATAGAATCAAGTCCGAACCATGGAGTATCAGAAACGACCTTCAGGATGTGTCTGCCTGCAGAGAGTTGTATGTTGTTCTTCCCTATCCATCGATAATTGGACCAGCTTCCGGTTGATGGGACGAGGACGCTTCCGCTCACATTAATTCCGTCAACCTCTGCGTGGAACGCAACTGACGAGGACCATGCATTGCTTGCATTAATTTCTATATTATAGAGACCAGCCGTAGCGACGTTAATGGTGTATCCGACCCACTCGCCGGTGGCAAAGTTGTATATCTCGTATCCGCCAAGGTTGTCCTGCTTGGTGCGGAGATCAACTCCTTCGCTTGTTCTGTATACCGCTCCGTCGTTTGCAGAAGCCGTGTCGTGATAGGCGACACCTTCCCCTCCCTTATCATAGTTCTCTGCTTCAAATGTGCCTGGTATTGATATTGGCGTTCCTGTGTATGGGGTGGGAGTGGTGGGTGTTGGTGGAGGTGGAGGTTGAGGAGGGGGTGATCCAACATCATAGCGAATTACGCGATCATGGATTACAGACGAAGCACGCGTCTTGGTCGGATGATAATTCGCTAGCTTCATATACGTCCCGACAGTCGCCCCACCACTGCTGTAGAGAGTAGGGCCGGAGTAATCAATAATCTTTGTCCCATTCAGCCACACTTGCATGAATCCATCATTGCCTGCAGACCACTTTACGTGTTCTACGAAGTTGTACCAAGTATTCGTGGACCAGTTGCCGACATGATATCCATACGGCGCTGGATACTTCCCAGGATGTAAATTATTTGAAGATAGTGCCCCGCCATGTCCGCTGATCCACAGCCCGCCATTTGCAATATCATTGTTACGGAACTCTATTTCAAAATTTGATTGCGTTGCCACCAAACCATTTACCGGGAGGTAGTCACCGTGAAAATCAAAGACCACATGAAAATAATCTGACGATTCGGAGTTAAAATCAGATGGAATATAAACCGAATGTTCCCACCACTGCTCTCCGCTATACCACATAAGACCATTTGCAACACTGTTCGGATAGTCCACGAGCGTCATGTCGCAACGTCTAACCCCGTTACCTCCTGCTAGCGTGTGCAGGCGCAAGGCGTTAGAACCGTTTTGACCAGTGCCAGTAACAATTGAAGCGCAACCGTCGCCGTCAGAACCTTGCACATCTAGCCAGCCTCCTTGAGTCACATCTGATTCAAAATTAAATACATTCGTCGGAGTGAGTCCCACGGGAACGATCTGTGCGCCCGCAGTTGGAACAAGAAAGACAATAAACGACCCAATTAGGGCTGCAGGAAGTAACAGTAGCCGGAGTTGTTGGTTCATGGTGTCCACTTCAGTACCATTATCACATAGTCAAGAGAGTTCACGACACCATCGCGATTGAGATCGTGCGTTACGCTGTTCTTGTTCCAATTAGTAATCATAAAGACGAGGTCGGCGAAGTTAACCCTGCCGTCGTTGTTGAAGTCTCCAACTATTGGTGGGGTTGTGGTAGAAGTGCCGGTGCAGTACGAATAACTTTTCCCATTTGTGCGCGGGTCGGAGTTGTCGGAAGCGGAGAAGCGTATTGACTCGCTTGTCCCGTCTGTGGCGGACCAGTGGCTGAATCGACCTGCTCCAGAGTTTCGGATGTCTGCATGAGATGAGTGAGACGGACTAATTTCTGTACCATTTTCAAATAGACGAAGAGTGGAAATAGTGTAATTAGCAGTTGAGTCAGGAGTGGTGCCAAATGTTCCAGATAGTCGGTATGCAAAACCGCCGTCGCTCACAGCACTGGCGGCGTTAATGAGGATAAGGGTACATCCGGTTGGCGGTGGAGTTGAGACATTGTTCACAGTGACCGTAATTGTTGATGTCTGAGTATTCCCTGCCGCGTCGCGGGCAGTGGCAGTGAGAGTATGAGAGCCGTTTGTTGCGGTAATAGTGTTCCAAGTGGTGGAGTATGGAGACGAAGTGTCTTCAGGGCCTAGGTTAGCGCCGTCTAGTTTAAATTGCACACCGACTACCCCGACATTATCAGAAGCGGTGGCAGAGACTGTGACAGAAGAACCGGAGACTGTTGAATTGTTTGATGGAGCTGTGAGAGAAATGGTTGGGCGGATGGTGTCTGATGGCGGCGGCGAGACTATCCCTCCCGGTAGGCGGATGCGGAAGTAGAAGATTCTATCATTGCCACTGCCGGCACTTGGGTACGTCGTGCCATAAGCAACCATCATCCCGTCAATAAAATTATTCCTCTGGTTCCCGCCGCGCGGAACTGCGAGATATACGGCCCCGGATCCACGCAATCTATAAGGCGCAATGGATGAGCTTAAATCAATATAGGTTGAAGTCTGAAAATCTAGAGACGGAGACGTAGTGACGGTAATCGGGTAAAGGTACACTTGACTTGCCGACGATCCCTCATTCGTCCACAGCATCCATAACTTACCGGAAGAATCTTCAAACACACGGACTTTCCCGTATCCCGGCAAACCACCCCACTTTTTATCCAATAGAACATTCCCATTCACATCTGAAACAGTTACGTAAAGTCCGCTCGCTGATGAATTCCTTGGGTCGTTGCGATAGGAGGTAACAATGACCCTCTTTTGGCTGTCAACATAAGCATCCCACATTCGCGACAAGGATCCGACATCGCCTGTATAGGAGGAGTTAGGTGTAGTCGGTGCGATAACAAACGATCTTGTCCAACTTGAATCTGATGTATACCCACTTTTATATATGCTGACACCATCAAAAACGTATGATGCTGATGATGCATTCCACCCTGCAGCAGTCTTGATGGGCTGTTGTTGTTGTAACGCAAGAAAACCGCTGTTATTCACTACGCCGGGAAAGATAATATCGTAGCCATTGCGCCGTCCGATAGTATGAGACAATTTAGGATTCCAGTTCCAATTACCGCCACTGTCCATTTTCCCAGATACATAATGCGAGTCTGTGTTCGCTGTGTCATAACGACCCCCCGGCATCCAAGAGTTACGCATAACGACAGTACCATCCGGCCCTATACCAGCTCCGGCGTAATTAGAACTATCAGGATTATTCTGTGCCCAGGTGCCTGCGACAGCAACCTGATTAAAAGAAGGAGAGGACCACGTTTGCCAACGTTCGCTGTTTCCATCACTAGAGCCTCTGTAATATTCAAGACCAACAACATGGGCTCTATCCGTCACCATATCCCGAAGTAGGTAATAATCCCCGCTTGTGCCGGTTGCCTCTAACGACCAAGAGCCATTCTCTGCCGTTTTTTTACTAACCGCCCAGTGTTCTCGCGAATCTGACCCACCACCGCCGTCGCTCTGTGTTGAGTAAAGCACCCGCACAGACCCGTCCGCATGATGCGTGACTCTAGGTTGATGAAGTCCCCAATAATTATTCCATACCGTACTTCCCAACGTTGCCACCTGTTCAAACTTGTCCATCACTGGTGTAGATACGCTTGGCAAGTCAGGGACGCTACCCCCGGTTGGCGGTGGAGTTGAGACATTGTTCACAGTGACCGTAATTGTTGATGTCTGAGTATTCCCTGCCGCGTCGCGGGCAGTGGCAGTGAGAGTATGAGAGCCGTTTGTTGCGGTAATAGTGTTCCAAGTGGTGGAGTATGGAGACGAAGTGTCTTCAGAGCCAAGATTTGTTCCATCCAGTTTGAATTGCACGCCTGTGACGCCGACATTATCAGAAGCATTTGCAGAAACGGTAACTGAAGAACCAGAGACTGTGGAGTTATTTGATGGAGCTGTGATAGAGACGGTGGGGCGAGTCGTGTCGGAGGGTGGAGGTGTGATGGTAGATCCAATCCCCTGGAGTGAGGCCACGGCATTGTTGTACAAGTTGGCACCCTGACCCATGTACAACTCACTGTAGTACGCCGCACGGCTGTTACGAGGCGAACCGCTCGGCCCGTAAACGGTAGGCAGAGCCCGATAAAAGCCAATCTTGGGATAATCTCCCTGTGATCTAGTTCCGCTAATGAATTGACCGTTCGCGCCAGACCGATCTATCACTAGGGAACCATCGCGCCAGATTTGAAGGACCGGGGAGTAGGTCACTGTTGAACCAGGACGCACGTGGATGATGAACTTGGTCCAAACACCTTCTGGTAGTGTCTGCCCGACGGAGGCGGTGTCCCATGCGTAATTAACATCTCCGTGGCCGATCTTCGCTACCATTGGACCAGGTTTTGCTGTGACATCGTGGCGCATAATGAAAGTTGGACCGTTGAGAGTATCGACATAGCCGTGGAGTTGCCATATGCCCATCTGATCCTGCCACGTTTGACCATCTTCAACGGACCATTCGCCGACCACCGGACGGATCGCGAAAGCGAACCAATAATCCACTCCAAACTGCATACGATTGCCGTACATCGGTGAGTACCAAGAAAACTCTGAACGCTGACCACTATAATAAGCGGCATCTACGGATGCCACGCGATGCAGCCATACGCGTTTCCCGCTGCCTTCAAAGTTATCGAACTGCTGGATGCGCGGGATGCCGTCAATACCGTTGATCGTCTGTCCAGAATAATTATGGCTGCCCCCATTGCCCTCCCAGTTACTGGGAACCAGTGCGGCCATTGGTGCTGTTGCAGGTGTGGGTGCTGGAGCTGGAGCCGGAGCAGGTGCAGGAGCTGGAGCGGGAGCGGGATCAGAGCCAGTACAATATGAATAACTCCTCCCATTAGTACGCGGATCGGAGTTGTCGGAGGTCGAAAAGCGTATTGACTCGCTTGTCCCCGGAGTGCCCCAGTGACTAAAGCGCCCTGCTCCGAGACTTCGGATATCAGCATGATTAGTGTGAGCCGGCCCCATCTCCACTCCGTTTTCAAAAAAGCGGAGACTGGAGACTGTATAATTCCCCATTGAGTCGGGAGTGCCACCAAACGTTCCGAGAATAAAGTATGCGTAGCCGCCGTCGCTCGTCGCAATTGAGACACCAAGAGATGCGGGTGTACATCCGGGGGACGGAGGTGGTGCAGGTGTAACGATATTGTTCACCGTGATGGTAACGGTAGATGTTTGCGTGTTCCCTGCTGCATCTCGGGCTGTGACAGTGAGAGTATGAGACCCGTTTGTTGCCGTAGTGGTGTTCCAAGTAGTGGAGTATGGAGAAGACGTATCTTCAGAGCCTAGGTTAGCGCCATCAAGTTTAAATTGTACTGCCGCTACGCCGACATTATCAGAAGCATTTGCAGAGACTGAGACAGAAGAACCAGAGACTGTGGAATTGTTTGATGGGGCTGTGATAGAGACAGAGGGAGCAGTTGTGTCGGGTGCAGGAGCTGGAGCTGGGTCAGAGCCGGTACAGTACGAGTAACTCCTCCCATTAGTACGCGGATCGGAGTTGTCGGAGGTTGAGAAGCGCAAGGACTCCGTCGAACCGGAATAGTGACTAAACCTTCCCAATCCAGGGCTGCGGATATCGGCGTGGGCGGTATGAGCTCGACCAAGCTCTATTCCGTTCTCAAATAAACGTAAGGCGGATTGTGTTGGTAGAGCATTGGTATCGGCAGGAGTGCCAAAAGATCTAAAGATTGCATAGGAGAAACCACCGTCGCTTGTGGCACCAGAGACATTGAGTGTTGTGGCGGAACAACCGGCACCGGAGACCTGCGCCAGTTGATTTTGAGGCACGAATGCGAAATCACCCGTCCACTGACCGATTACAACAAGAGAGACCGAGAGACAGCCTAGGAGAAGGGCGATTCCGTACGGTGTTTTTATGTGTAGAGACATAAAGGCGTTGTAAATAAATCATAGCACCAAACATCAGCGAATTGTCTATGTGTAAGTATTCTCATGTTAGTTACCGAGCTGGTATAGGCGTTTCACTTCTGCCGCTGTTAATGCGCGGTTGTACATTCGAAGGTCGTCCAGCGTGCCGCTGAAGTAGACACCGCCGACTACTCCGAGAATTACATTGCTGGCATTAACATCTGTTCCTGTCGTGACAACGACATGATGCCAGTTTTTGTTATTTAGAACTGAAGAAACCACACCGTCTACATATATAGTAGGGCTCGTGAAGCCATTCGCCGTTACAACGCCGTTTATAATTTCAATGTTCGCTCCACTGCCGTTTAAGTCTATGATGTTTTGTTGCGCGGTGCTTGTAGCGACCTTCGCCCAGAATGCTACCGACTTGATGGTTGAAGAAACGTTCCCAATCGTAGTGGAGGCCATGATGCCGTCATACAAGAGGGCCTGCCCGATCTTGCCGGGGACACGAGTAATTCTGCCTGGATTTAGCGCTAAGATATGCGAAGCCGTGCTGTCTGCTCCATCAGGCCCTAAATCAGTTGCCGTTTTCGTCCCAGTTGGTCCTACTGCGACTTGCCGGGCATAACTTGCTTGGAGCGTATTGCTCCATCCGTCAATGGCAGACTTGAGCTGAAAGCCCTGTGTACCGCCCCACGTTGGCGGATTCGCCCAAGAATCGTTATTGGCACTTGAATGTCCTGTGACCAACATTGTATTGGCTACAGTAGTAGTACTGTTCGGAGTAGCCGGAGTGAGCGTCGGATTCGTGTACACGCCGTTTTCAGTGTTAATCGGCGAGGTGTTGTCTACACCACTAAAGCTCATTATCCCACCCTCTGTTTGATTCGGGCCTGTCGCAAGAGTGAATGTATAATTACTTGCTTCGCTTGCTCCCGCCACCTTCCAAAAAACGGACATTCCTTCGCCACCAGTTATTTGGCGCACCAGTGTCCATCCAGTCGGCGGAGTTATGGCGGGGAAACCTGCGTCCAAACGTCCTGCAATGTGAGCAATCATTACGTCGCCCTGCACCGTGCCGGTCGGCTTATCAATGACGATGGTCGTAACTCCATTACCTGTAGCTGCACTTGCCGCCGCGCGAAATGCGATAGCAGACGTTATCCGTCCTGTTCCCGTCTTCCCATTTCCACTCACATCGCTCACGGTTGAGGTAGAAACGGTCGTACCGTCAAAAGAATATTGCAGGACGAGGCCGGAGGCGTTTGCAGTGTTAGAAGGCACGGCAGTGTTGATGAAGGAAGTACCGCCGAGGCCGTAGAGGCGGGTAACTTCTGCCGCTGTTAATGCGCGATTGTACATTCTTAAATCATCAAGAGTACCGCCGAAGTAGGTGCCGCCGACTACTCCAAGATTCACATTGCTTGCATTCACATTGGTGCCTGTGGTGACGACCACATGATGCCAGTTTTTGTTATTCAGTGTTGAAGAGACCACGCCGTCTACATATATAGTAGGAGAGGTGAAGCCGTTGGCGGTGACCACGCCGTTTATTATTTCAATATTCGCCCCACTGCCGTTTAAGTCTATGATGTTCTGCTGTGTGGTACTTGTAGCGACCTTCGCCCAGAATGCGACTGACTTCACTGTTGAAGAGACGTTACCGACTGTCGTGCTCGCGGTTATCCCGTCAAACTTGAGCGCTTGGCCGATTTTGCCGGGAGCACGAGTGATTTGCTGTAGACCGGGAGAAAGTGCGAGGATATGGGTATTGGTGTTATCCGCCGAATCAGGTCCTGAATCGGTCGCAGTTTTAGTACCAGAAGCACCTATCGCGGCCTGCAAACCATAACTACCCTGAAGCATAAGTGCAGGCGTGGTACCCATATCCCTCTGAAAGCCTTGTGTGCCTCCCCATGTCGGTGGATTTGCCCATGAACCGCTGTTAGCAGAGTCATGTCCGGTGACCAACATCGTATTTGCTAATGTTGTGGTAATGCTTGGAGTAGCAGGGGTCTTCGTTGACCCACCGGTACCACCATTTTCAACATTAATTGGTGACGTATTGTTTACGCCTCTAAAACTTTGAACGCCACCGATGGTTGCAGACGGAGTGCCACCAGTTGTCCATGTATAACTACTTGGTTCGCTCGCCCCCGCTGCCTTCCAGTAAACGGCTATCGAACCGTCTGTACCATTCGTTCTACGAATTAGCGTCCATCCTGAAAGCAGACTGATGGTTGCGGTGTTCGGACGTATGGAGATTGTCGTTATCATCACATCGCCCTGTATTGTGTCGGTTGGTTTATCGATTGTGATGGGTGTAACAGTTTCCGCCGCTTTTGATGATGTTGCTGCCCGAAATGTGATTGAAGACATCATCTGTCCCGTACCCGTTTTCCCATTCCCACTCACATCGCTCACGGTTGAGGTAGAAACGGTCGTACCATCAAAAGAATATTGCAGAACGAGGCCGGAGGCGTTTGCAGTGTTAGAAGGCACGGCGGTGTTGATATAAGAAGTGCCGCCGAGGCCGTAAAGTCTCGTTACTTCTACCGCTGTGAGCGCCCGGTTATACATGCGCAGGTCGTCTAGGGTGCCGCCGTAGTAAGTGCTAGATGCGACGCCCAGCGAGACGTTGCTGGCGTTCACTGCTGTGCCAGAGGTGATGACGACGTGGTGCCAGTTGGTGTTGTTCAGGGTTGAAGATACAGCGCCATCTACATATATAGTGGGGCTGGTGAAGCCATTCGCAGTAACCACGCCGCTCACAATGCGGACGTTGATGCCATTGCCGTTTAGGTCCATTACATTCTGGGCTGTGGTAGAGGTGGCGACCTTCGCCCAAAATGCGACCGACTTCACAGTTGATGAGACGTTACCGATTGTCGTGCTCGCAGTTATCCCGTCAAATTTAAGGGCTTGGCCTATCTTGCCGGGAGTTTTCCCACCCGTTCCACTTAAAGGAATGGCAATAATTCCACGCGCCGAAGAAGCGTCGTCTGTCCACTGCATAGTAGTATTTGACTCCGACGCCACCTTCCACGAGCTACCGCCAAAGTGATCATTGCAGCCAGAATACAACAGTGTTTGACTTGCATCTTTTGTAGCGCATACGCCTAAGTCTGCATTAGAGTCAACAACTATTTGGCTGGAATTCGTTCCATTTACTGTTACCGAGATTGAGGTGGCGCTGGTGCCCGCTGTTGAGCCGGTAATAGTTTGTGTCTGGTCAACTCCATAAAAAGAAGATGACCCTGTGACAACTGGCCGAGTCCCGCTCGCATAAACGGCCACTTGCTTCGTTCCAGAGGGAGGATTTTTCAAGTACCACATTTCTACAGCGTATGTTGTTGAATAGTTATATGAAGAAACGAGTGTCATCGGGACTTCTCCGTAGGTAACGCTCGTTGACGGTGTTGCAATCGTTTTATAAGAAACAGTAACGATAAGAATTCTGTCTGCGTTGGCTGTTGTCGTATGATTCCAAGTGAACGGACCATTGTCAAAATTAAAGGATGCGTGTTGCTGTATCGCGCTCGCCGCATCAAATGTTATCTTTTTTCTATACGTCCCGTTCTTCGCGTTCCCGCTCTCGTCGGTGACTGTAGTGGTAGAGACCTTTGTACTGTCAAAAGAATAATAGAGCTGGAGACCGCTCGAGAGATTAGGGTTGGACGGGACGGCGGTATTGACGAAGGAAGCCGCTTCAGCTCGCCTTACTCCAAAACTGTCGAACACACTGTCGAACACCGAGTGTTCGACAAAAGGAGAGAGCGCCAGTGCGAGGGATAGCGTGGCCAAGGCTAGCGGGACCACGCCTTTGGCTATCCACAGCCTCACATTATTTCCGTTTGACTTTTTAGATGGGTTCATATATTATTACTGGACAGTTGGCTTCGGCCTCACCCCCGCAAGGGGGAGAAAGTTAAGAAAAGCCGTCATAGCAAAGCTTTGGCGGCTTTTCTTAATGCTGCAAAAATATCTTTCTCAAGGAATCCGACCTTTTCAACTAATCTGCGCGCATCAACGATTCGCATTTGAGATATGTTGGCTCGCGCAGGGTACCCCTCGACCATACCGACAGGTATGCGGAGGGCGTGTTCGCGAGCCGAAGTCGTGAGAGGAACAACGAGGCACGCATCAGCACCGAACCCACGCATGATTACAACCGGGCGAAGAAATAGATCTCCTTTCCCGTCTTGTTCGGTGCCGATATTTATTCCGAGCCTGCACCACCAAATTTCACGCACAGTATATAACCGCGGTTTTTCCGCATGCGCTTGTTTCTTTATTGTATTCCATCCATCAAAATCTTTTATCAACTTCCCCTGCGATTCGGACGCAACAACAACAATATTCATCACTATCTCATTTTGTCTCTTACAACTATCACAAATAAACTTGCCTCCAAATTCGGAAGTATACGGAAGACCGGTATGTCCGTGTTCCATTGCATCTTTCCCAAAATCATTATTCTCTCCGCAATAAGCGCATTTTAAATTTCTGATGAAATAGGTGTCACTCATAGTTTTATTGTAACATCGGAGACTTTATTGCCGTCAAAAGAATACCGCAGGACGAGGCCGGAGGGGCCGCCGGTGCCGGAGGTGAGATTTTTGTTAGAGGGAACGGCGGTGTTGATGTATGAGGCGGCATGAGCGGGAGAGGAAAGTATAAAGTATGCAGTATAGAGTATTAAGGGGAAGAAGAGGAATAGAAAAAGAGTTCTGACGTATGGAGAAATCCTGCTAAAACCTTCTGCAATATTTGAAGTGATTGAAACTGCTGCGCGCCGCATTTGATTTGTTATGCCAAATTGTTCTTCCTTTGGATATTTTTTTGTATGTACATAAATACTGACAACAAGAGCGTGGGATTTCTTCCAAGCTTCAAGATCTGTGAATGAGTGAATTTTCTGTTTAGTTTCCATACTCTATACGTGATACTCTATACGTGATACTTTTATCATTTTTCATGGCGTTGGGGTTGGGTCTGCCGGTGCTGGAGCCGGTTCCGGAGCTGGAGCAGGCGCTGGTGTTGGCGTTGATTCAGGTTCAGGAGCTGGTGCTGGTGCTGGTTCAGGCGTGACGGGCGCGAGAACAGTCACCACGCGCGAAACATTCGCGCTGTTCCCCGCCGCGTCTGTCGCGGTGTATGTAAGCGAATAGAGACCTGCTGTAGCTGTGTCTACAGTGCCTGATACTATTATATGTGTCGTGATGTCGCCGTCCGTGTCATCAGTCGCAGTCGCCCCCGGATCCGTAAATCCGCCAGCTGGAGGATCACCGACGTTGATCTGCAAGGCCGCCCCACCCACGAGCGTCACGACGGGCGGCGTGGTATCAGAAGTCAGACTTCCAGAATCTGTATTTGAAGTCTGACTTCCTGTATTTGGAGTGTTGCTAGTGGGCGTATCGATAGCCGGAGCTGGCGGCGGAGTACTCGTTGGTGAACTGCTTGGTGCCTCCTGCTCATTGCTTACTGATGGCGTGCTTGTCGCCATCTGACCTTCGGTCTGGACTAAGAAGTAGTCAAACGATGTGTCGGTCGTCTGCGCCTCCGCCAGAACTACTTTGAAACTTCCCTCTTGTTTATCAGAGACATACCAACTGCCTGTTACAGGGGAGTTAAAAGTGATGAATATCTTGGTAGTAGCTTTTACATACGCATTCGTTATTTGAGAAACTGTATTGCCTGCGAGAATAATCACCGTGCCTGCAGACGAAGTACCGGCAGAGTCAACAGCCGCGACAAACCGGTCTGCGATAAGCGTCCCGAACTGCGCAAATCCCTTACTTATGTAAGCACCAACTTCATTCAGTGCTGAAGCGAGACTCGTTGTAGAAAATGAAGGAAGACTACTGTCAGTAGATATTGTCCCGCCGTCAAGAGCATCAACACGCTTCTCCAGTGAGACTATGCGCAACTCGTGTGCATCAACTTTTTCTGATAGGGTCTTGATGCTCGCTAGGTTGTAGGTCGCCAGTTTATAGATATCAACTCCCTTCCCATCGGCGGTCAGGACAACCGACGGGATCTCTGCCGTTACCGTAGTTGTACCGAAGGCGAAGCTCATATTAGATGCGTTCGCCGTCTCATACGAACTCGCTCGCACAGAACCGGAGACGACAAGCTCGGGCAGGGAGACTATCTTTTCGATTGACTGTGCGATCATCTGCCGCACGCTGTCTTCTATCTTCATATTGGCGATACGGTCCACTACCAGAGATTCAACCTCTTCTACAGCCAGAGACTTATTGCGCCGAGAAATCAGAACCTTTATCTTGCCCGTACTAGTCGCCATTGATTCCAGAGCGATGCCGACCGTTGAGTCGCCGGCATCTGCGCGCATAGCGTAGCCGGGAGTTGATGACGCCGATGTCAGCGAGTCGCCGATATTTATCGGGCCATTCTCTACTGAGACATGGGCGTCCACCTGACCCAACATACCGATAATCACATAGTGAGCAGGATCTTCTTCAGCCGCTTTAATATAATTACCGATAACGGCTGGCTTGGTAGAAACGATGCCCATCACATTATTGTCTGCCCCGCGCTCGCATCGCTTCACCGCATTTTTTTCTACGACATCAATACAGACAACCTCGCCCGACTTAAGATCGGCGCTCTTTGTATAGAAGTATTCGGCATAGTCGGCCGCAGGAGAGCTGTAGGCACCATCGCCATACGTTCGACCATATGTATCAACCTTGAAGACGAGACCGCTAGTCGAAGTAGAAATGGCAAAGATGTCGCGTAGAGCTGTGGTGTTATCTACTATAGACAATTTGGCGTACGGCGTTGTAGTACTGAGACCGACGTTCGCGGCAAAGGTAGAAGTGCCGGTCACATAGACACCTCCGCGATTAAGCGCCGAGCCGGTACACCCGACACCAGCGGCATTATCCACGCAGAGCGCTCCGTCAGAGACTACGAACGAACCGAAGGGGATGTTGGAGCTATCAAGCGTCGCATCGGTAGAAGTGCCGACCACCACTCGCGCCTTAGTGAGACCGGCCGAGCCGTCTGCTTCGCCCCAGACGGTGAGCAGTTGGTTGGAATTAAGTTGAGCAGAGTAGCTCTGTACAGTGCCCGTCGCAGATGCGGTCGTAAACAGCATGTCAATCCAAGAGACAGAACCCGAATCGGCTTCAAAAGCGAGCGGGCCTGTGCTCAATCGCTCAACATATGTCTTGTTGGCGCCGTAGTCATACATGAACGCACCGGAGTTCACGTTTAACCCGCCGGCAAATGTAGAAGTGGCCGCCGCATTATCAGCGTTGTAGTAGCCTGCTGCGGCGAGGCCATTTACCGAGAGAAGCGCATACGGGGTGCTGGTACCTATGCCGAGCATGCCGTTATTCAAGAAAGTTAATGCTGAAGTGGTCGTTGTAGCATATGAGTCTGTGCTTGTACCTATATATAGATTCCCGCCCATGCTTGAGAAGAGCCAGTGCTTCAAGTTCGCGGCCGCGCTCGTGTCTGATAGCGCGAACGACGGCCGCGTCCCCGCCACCTGTAAGAGCCAGTTCGGCGTCGTCGTCCCAATGCCGACTTTGCCTGCCGAGGTGATGCGCATCTTTTCTGATAGAGCACCACCGGAATCTATCGTCGCAAATTGTAGGTATCCCGCATAGATATTGTTCTCGCTACGTCCCGCTATTGTGGCGAATAGATATGAAAGACCGCCGCCCTTGCCACCAAGGCCTAGGCTTCCTCCTTTATCGAGAGCGATATCGTCCGTAGTGAGAATGCTGGCGTTCGCGATGCCGCTCGCGGTCGTCTGATTTGCACCAAATACGCTGAATTGTTTGGCACTAGTGTTTAAATGTGTGCCAGCCCCAACTTGTAAAGTCGCTTCTGGTGCAGTCGTCCCGATGCCGACAGAGCCACTACTATTCCAGATTCCAGAACCTGGGAAGTACGCCGTTTGTGATACCGACATTTGTGTAGAAGACGCGTAAGTGACAAAGGTTGAAGAAGCGATTAGCGAATACGGAGAGGTAGCTTTAAGCCACAGAGGAGTTGATGTAGCGTTCACTGTAACTCCCGCATAGGTGGTCGGTGTCCAAGAGAATGTGCCGCCACTGCCACAGGCAGAAGCGTTGGCCGAGAGAGTGCCATCAGCGCCAAACTGGGCACAACGGGTACCTGATCCTCCTCCGCTAGAAATAACAAGATTAGTGGTAGAAGCTGTGCCAGCATTCGTAACACTAAAGAGTGTAGTGGAGGCGCTACTTGTAACTTCAAAGAGTCTTGACGTAGCGACTGCCCCTGCCCCGCCCCATACAGAGAGCAGAGATGACGGGGTCGTCGTGCCGATGCCGACGTTCCCGGTTGATGAGATAAAGATTGTCGATGTCGCTTGAGCGACGCCCGCATCGTTGCCGACGAGGAAGTTGCCTTTTGCGAGTTGATTCGTTTGCGGTGTGAAGCCAAAGAGTGAAGATGACGCGACTTGATAGAGCGAGCCAGAGTTGCCTGCGATGAGACCAGAGAGCGTGCCGAGAGTTGGCAAAGTGGTGAAGTTGTTTGTGCCGCTGAATGTGTTAGAACCAGAGAAGGTGTTGGAGTTAGCGAGAAGAGTTGACGAAGCGAATGTCCACGTGCTGGTAGCGAAGGTGTAGAGAGAGCCGGTAGAATCTGCTGCGAGTCCACCGCTCGTGTAGTTGGTAAGTTGGACGGTTGAGGTGGCGAAGAGCGAGCCCGCGAGGTAAGTCGAACCAACGACAGAGAGTTTGCTCGCCGGACTCGTCGTCCCGATGCCGACGTTGCCAGTCGTATCTATGGTCATGTGGGCCCCAAGAGTGTTCCCGTTTGCATTAAAATCAATCCTCTTGTTAGCAGCGCCGGATACAGTAAACACGGCATTGTTCGTACTGAATCCTCCTATCAGGACTGAATTTCTGTAGATAAAGAACTCTCTGACAGCATTGGCCGTATCCATCATTGTGAAATCACCGTTGGTTATCCTAGTAGCGCCGTTAACTTCCAAAACTGCTGCCGGACTCGCGGTCCCAATCCCGACATTCCCGCCGAAATACGCACTGCCAGTTGTCGTCGCGCCACCGCTGATGGTGAATCCACCTGCCTGCGTGCCAGCGCCGACTGTTGACGATGCGAGAGCGTAGAGACCTTGTGTGAAGCCGATGAGAGTAGAAGTAGAGTTAGCGTTTGTAGCGCCGAAGGTGGTGGCTGTGAATGGGAATGGTGACGGTGTGAAGCCGAAGAGACTTGATGAGGCGACTTGGTAGAGAGAACCAGAATTGCCCGCGATGAGACCAGAGAGCGTGCCGAGAGTTGGCAAAGTGGTGAAGTTGTTCGTGCCACTGAATGTGTTAGAGCCAGAGAATGTGTTGTCGTTTGCAAGGAGCGTACTTGATGCAGCAGTAATTGTGATGTCTGCAGAACCGTTGAAGGAAGTACCGTTGATGTTGCGGGCTGTTTGGAGAGTTGTGGCAGTGCCTGCGTTGCCGCCTATGTTGAGAGAAGAGGTGGCGACTTCGAGTAGGGCGGTACCTGCCGAGTTGGTATAGAGCATCCTGTCGCCAGTGAATGAGGAGAGTCCTGTGCCTCCGCCTCCTAGCCCTAGTATGCCTGCGAGTGTGTTGGTAAATGTGAGAGTGCCTGAGTTGTTAGTAATTGTGGTAGAAGATGTGAGGCCATTGAATGCGGTTGAAGATGTTGCAAAAGTAACGGCGCCTGTGAGTGTGTTGCCTGGGATATTGATGGAAGAAACTCCGTTATTGATGCTTGATGTAGCGACCCACGTTGGTGTGCCACCGTTCCAAGAGAGGACGTAGCCTCCTGTTCCTGTGCCGTATAGAGTTGAGGATGCTGTTCCATATAGTGCTCCGCTGTTGCCAGCGATGAGACCGGAGTATGTTCCGAGAGTTGTGACACCAGCGAGAGTAGTGAGTTGAGGGAGTGTGGTTGTTGCGGAAAGTCTTGTGTCAAACAATCCATTGAAGGTGGTCGTATAGACGCCGTTGGTGACGGTGCCTGCGTTGCCGCCTATGTTGAGAGAAGAGGTGGCGACTTCGAGTAGGGCGGTACCTGCCGAGTTGGTATAGAGCATCCTGTCGCCAGTGAATGAGGAGAGTCCTGTGCCTCCGTTAGATATTGGGAGTGTGCCTGTGAGGTAGCCGACTCCGATAGAGGTGGTGGCGACGACAGAGCCGTTTGCATTTGTTGAGAGAAGCGCATGGGTGAGGTTAGAGATGGCGAAGGCGGTGGTGGTGGCGCCCGCTTGTCCGATAGAGAATACGGTGGTGGATGCGTTTGTAACTGCTTCAAATAGTGAGCCTGTGCCCCAGGAGGTGAGCTTGGAGTATGGAGATGTCGTCCCGATGCCGACAGAGCCAGTGTTGTAATAAATATTAGAACCGGACGTGGTCCATTGACTGCCGATATATGGTGATCCGTTCACATAGAGTGAAGAGGCGTTCACGATTCCGTTCACATCGAGTGTGAACGCTGGGCTTGATGTGCCGATGCCGATGTTGCCAGTGCTGTTTGAGACGTAAAGTAACGGTGTTGACGTTCCAACCGTTAAGAAGCTGTTGCCAAATGGAGTGGTCGTGCCTATCGCTAAAACGCCAGCGAATGTTGAAGTCGCGGTTGTAGAAGTGGCGACGAAGTAGGGGGCGGAGATAGAAGTGCTTGCAGAGATTACCGCTGGACTGATAGTGCCAGAGACTGTGAGATTGCCAGTTACTGTGGTCGCTCCGAGAGCTGTCGTACCGCCAGTGAGATTGTCAAAGGAGCCCGTTCTCGCAGCAACAGAGATTCCGTCTGTCATAGACCCTCCCCTGAAGTCGCCATTTCTAACGATTAGATTGGAGAGATCTTCTATTCTGTTGACCTGTTGAATTGTAGTTACGTTTGTCGCAGTTTGATTCGCGATTGGTCTCGTGACGTTTGACACGACTGACAAAAGATCATTGCGGAGATTTGATAGTGATTGGTCCAGATCGGTTTTTGAAACTCCGTTGACGATGGTGGTGTATGTGGGGTACGAGTTGACTGTTTGCTGTTTGCTGTTTGCTGTTGGCTGTTTAGTGATGACACGAGGCTTCGGTGTTCCGGTCGGAACTATGACTGTCGGTGACGGAGAGAAAAGAGCGGCAAAAGTTTTTGATGTTGATTTAAAAAGATCATGAATAACGCTGTATGTAGCCAGAGCGGTTTGTTCGCCGATGTTTAGAGCCGGAGCGACTGCTGCGAGTCCGACCGAAAACTGCTTTTCTAGATGAGTAGCGAGAGGGACAGTGACAGACTTGGTTGCAGAAATGACAGTTGCTACCTTTGGTATGTTAGCGAATGACTCCAGTGCTAAGGCCGTTTTACCTAAGACTGCGAGATAGGCGTCCTGTACACTGCGGAAATCTGGTTTCAATTCTAGCTGTGGAAGCCTGATTTCTTTTGCGTGATTGATAAGGGCGATGTATCTGTCGGTAGCAGAATTGATGCCTTTAACAAAGTGAGTGGCTGCCTCGTATTCTGCATTAAATACTGCGCTAGATATGCGAGGAGCAGTGTCTGCAAGGCTGTATGAGAGAAATATTTGTGTGCGGATGGAGGCGTGTGTGGCAGAGATAACGGCGTTGCCGATAGCAAGATTAGTTTCATTTATTATTTTTGGCAGAGAAGCGAGTGTGTCGCGAGCGTCAGTTGCTAGCGCAATAGTTTTTTCTCCGGCCTTTTTTGTAAATGATTCATAAGAACGAAGAGATGCAAATAAACTTTCATAAATGCGTTCGCCGGTTGTCACATATGCGTGCTGAAGCGCCAACGAGATTTTTGAAGGAGATGTTAAGAATTCAAATGCAGACCGCAGATCACCCATAGAAAATATTTCGGTGCGTATAATTTTGTTCTGTTCAATCGGCAGTTTGAAAGTCGTGTTTTCAGATCGCCCGACTGCGAGATTTGTTCGTACCGGGTCCAGACTGATTTCTGGTAGAGGAACGTATTCGAACTCGGCATTGGATTTAATTTCATACCGAACTACAGTGATTTCTATATCCGATATTTTTTTTGCTATGCGAGATGGTATGTCGCCGAATGTTTCGTTAAATCCGTACTTAACATCACTTGCGATCACCGCCACCTGATTTGCCAAAGATTTAATGACCGATGCCTGTGCGCCGTAGGCGCCAAAAGCCAGTACAACAAAAGCGAGAGAGACTGCGAGGGCATGTTCACGCACTGGATTAATCCAATCAGAAACTGTCTTTGGCATTTGGAGTGGCTGTGACAGTTTGTCGCCAGCACGCCTGAGGGTAGAGTTAACCTTTCGGTACTCTGCTCCGCGCGCGCGCGCGAGTGCGCGCGCGCGATCTATCTTGTGATCGGACTGTGCCATCATGAAGCTCTCTAGCGAGCCTCTCTCAATAAACCAGCTGTGTCCTATTCTCTTCCCGATAATTTTTCCCGAACGTGCGAGACGCGAAATGTAATCAGAATTATATCCAGAAATTTCTGAAGCCTCTTTAGCAGAAACCATTTCAACTTGAGAATGAAGGTTCATGTCGGATAGACGAATTACCTACATAATAACTAGTTATTTCGCCACTTCCTATGACTAGGCTGTGGATAAGAATATTCGAGGACATCAACCAACGCTGAGAGTGTCAGCGTGAGAGATGTATATTTAACACATCAACGATAATAACCACTGGTAATTTATATAAACTCCAACAAGATCGTGCTCGCTACGTCTGCAGAGTCATTATGCTTAGCGAAATGTGTCTCTATGATGACCAAAACGCCTTTTTGACCTGCGAATAATCGCATTCCGAGAGATAGTAACGGCTATCGACACAGATTCTTCAGATCTGCACCATGATTCAGCACACACGCATTCGTAAATAGACACTGTATATGCTAGCTATGTCGCGCATCCGCACGCTTAAAATTCGCACGGAGACTACTACGTTCTTCGCAAAATATTTTAAACAATGTGCGAAGAGTTGCCTACAGTGAACGGTGGCGGGTAAGCTGCCCAGATTATCCTATTATATAGTATACGAACATGTTCAGTGCGTACTTGTAACTGGTACCCGCTCTATCTACGCATTCTGATATTCACATTGCTCTAATGGGCGTATACGCAGTCATTTTTTGTTTTATTTACTTTCCACTTTTATAATAGGTTGAGTCGATGATCTTTTCTGCCTTTTCATTTAATAGTTTAAACAAGACGAGATATACTTTAAATAAACTATTTATTATAGACACTTACACCAGCAATTATATTAACTGGGCTAAGCGAGACTAAATATTTATCTACAACGCCACTACCGGCAATAGCTAACGTGACCATTATTGTCGCAACAACTACTCCAAGAGCTCTAACGGTCCTTATTAATCCTGTAAATCTCCTTTTGTGGGCAACTTCTTTATAGATTGGCACTTCCTCTTCTTGTTCTTCTATCTTATTTGACCTGCCTCTGTGTGGCAACAACTCTTCTGGTGGGAGCTGGTAGACGGTGTGAATAGGTATAGAAACATCCTTCTCTATTTCTATCTCTACTTTTTCTTCTTCTCCGACGCTTTCGATCGGAGCCTCGACTTCTGACGTCGTGGCTATTTCCTCTATAGGCTCTGGCTCTATTGTAACTTTATTATCAAAATTACTGAACCATTCACGCCATGATTCTTGAATGTTATTTGTTACTTCTTCTACATTATTTACACTTTGTGGCATCTCTGCTTGCGTCTCTGTCTCTATCTCTACTTGTTGTAGCTTATTTACTGATGGCAAGATCTCTCCCTGAGTAGCTTCGTAGCGTGGTGATTCCCAGGTTTGTGAAGGCTGTTGTTCTACTGGTTGTGCAGTCCGGGCCATATCTTGAAGATTGGTATCTAAACCAAAGCGGTGATCTTGTATAGCCGACTCTAAGACGTACCAACTTCTTCCTACGAATCTCGCAGGTACGCGTCCTTCTCGGCAAAGCTGGCCGATATAATCTTTGGCGTAGCCAGTCACTTTCGCGGCTTGTTTTGACGATATGTACTTTTTTTCCTCTATCAGTATCTCGTCCATTGCTGCATTATAGACTATTTTAATTTGTCCACAATAAGCATGCGTATAGTGTCTGGGTTGCCGGCTCCGCCACTCTCCTTCATAGTCTTACCAATAAGATACTGAAGTGCTGAGACCTTGCCACCCTTATACTCTTCTACTGCCTTAACTTCTCTAGAGAGTATCGTATCTACTGCAGTGCCAAGTGTCGCAGAATCGTGAATCTGGATTAAGTTATGCTGTCTAGCAATTGTCTCTGGGTCTCCACCATTTATAACCATCTCACGAAGAACATCTTTCACTCCGCGCGAAGATAGTATTCCAGAAAGAAACATTTCCATAAGTTTTATAAAACTGTTCGCATCAGAAAAAACTTTTTTCTTCTCTTTTCCGCCGGAGGCGGATCCGCCTTTGGTGGACATAAGAGCAACTAGGTCTGTCGTAATATAATTTGTCGCAAGCTTTACAAACTCACGAGTTTTTCCTGAGACGACATTTTGAAAGAACTTTCCTAATTCAACATCCTGCATAAAGAGCTCCGCTATCTCTTCTTTAAGTTCATACTCGTTCATCAAACGGTTTCTTTTATCCCAAGGAAGTTCTGGCAAAGAGGCCCCAAGAACTTCTGGTAAAAATTCTGTTATTTCAGATAGAAACAACTTCGGTAAATCCGGCTCCGGGAAATACCTATAGTCCGCGCTCCCCTCTTTAAATCTCTGATGGAATGTCTCCTGCTTCGCCTCGTTCCACCCGCGCGTTTCTTGTACTACTTTTCCGCCTTCTTCTATTAGGGCAATCTGCCTCTTAATTTCATAAGCAATAGCTCGCTCAACAGAACGAAATGAATTTAAATTTTTCACCTCCACTTTAGTTCCAAACTGCTTAGTACCGCCTGCCTCCTGCTTCCTAACACTTATATTTGCTTCTATCCTCATCTCTCCCTTCTCCAGATTGGCTTCGCCAGCGCCCAGTGTACGAAGCAGAAGTTGTAACTCGCGGGCGAACTTTCCAGCCGTCTCTGCATCGTGTATTACGGGCTCTGTAACCAGCTCCATTAGTGGGATGCCGGCGCGATTAAAGTCGACAAGCGATTTGTCATGAGCATGAGTCGAACGAGCAGTATCTTCTTCTAGATGCACGCGAGTTATCTGAACTCCCGCAAGCGAACCGCCCTTAACTAACGGGTGTTCGTACTGACTTATTTGATAGCCTTTAGGAATGTCTGGATAAAAATAACTTTTCCTGTCAAACTCTGTTTCGTCAGCTAACGAAGCGCCTATCGCAGTGCCAACGCGAAGCACGTGCTTCACTGCTTCTTTATTAATAACAGGCAGGGTTCCCGGATGCGCCATGCAGACCGGACAGATATTTATATTTGGCTTCTCCTCGTCAGGATCGTTCTTACAGTCACAGAACATCTTCGTCCGCGTCTTAAGCTCTGCATGAATCTCGAGACCTATCGTTGGGCTGTACATAGTAAGAAAGATACATTAAAAAGTACCAAGAACCAAATCGCAAGAACCAAACAATGTTAAAAATTCAAGTTTTTAAACGTTGGTGCTTGGTATTTGTTTGGTACTTGTAGTTTGGTTATTGGAATTTCTAAGCATTTTGATGAGCTTGTCGGCAAAGGTTTTAAGCATTTTAGGTTCATTTATTGACACTATCATTACATCCTTCCCTGTCTCTTTTTTTAATAACTTTGCTATTTTTGTACTTTCTTCAGGCAAAACCAAGTCCATTTTAGACAAAACGATGATTTCGCGTTTATCGACTAGCCCGTGGCCAAAAAGCTCTATTTCCTTGTGTACCTCCTCATATGCCTTAACATGGTCATCTTGGTCTGCCGAGACGAGATGTAATAGAATACCTGTTCTCTCTACATGCTTTAAAAATTTAATGCCGAGCCCCTTACCTGACGATGCACCTTCAATCAGTCCCGGAATATCGGCGAGCACGTATCCGTAGAAGTCGCCCAAGTTCGGTCCGAGTGTAGTAAACGGGTAATTCCCCACTTTTGATTTGGCTCTAGTGAGTGCGTTTAAGAGAGATGACTTCCCAGCATTCGGCAGGCCAATAAGCCCGGCGTCAGCGATTATCTTAAGTACGAGCTCAATATCCCCTCCCTTGCTCGCTCTACCCGCCGTCTGTTGAAAAGGGTTCTGATTTGTTGGACCCTTAAATCGCGCATTGCCGAGACCTCCCTTTCCGCCCCTGAATAAAACAATCCTATCTTCTTCTCTGGTAATCTCGTATTCCTCACCAGTCTCTACAACACGCGCGAACGTGCCGACAGGGACCTTAAGCAACATATCTTCACCGTTTTTACCGTGTTTTAATTCGCCTTTGCCAGCTTCACCATCTTCAGCGTGAAATTTTTTCTCGTACCTATAGTTAGATAACGCGGCGAGATCACGTACGCCCACCAAGACTACATCGCCACCGCGCCCGCCGTCTCCGCCGGATGGACCGCCGCGCGCCGACTGTTTAGTCCTCAGCCAGCGGATAACACCGTCACCGCCCTTGCCCGATGATGCATAAATTGTAATTTGGTCTACGAAAGCCATTGACTTTATTCTAACACGAATTGAAATCTTTTGCTTATTCTTGAACGATTACCCATCCTTCATTTAATAATGGTTCAGCTTTTTTATATTTGAGCGTTTGAGTTTCGTCGCCTTTTTTTATCGTAACCATATCGTTGCGTCCATAACCAGATACTTTTTTAATCGGTTGTGGTGCGCTACCCTCTTCTGCTCCAGCAGCAACGAGCTGTGCACGAGTCTTTTCTTGTTCTGCGCGAATACGCGCATCATTCATGTTCTGAAGACGAGGCAAAGCGTCTGCGATTGCCATACGAATATTTTCTTCAAGTTGTCTGAAGCGCTGTAGACCTTCTCGCCGGTATTCTATCAGTGGGTCTCGCTGACCATAAGCTCTTAGCGATACCGAGCGACGCAAATAATCCATAGTCTCTAGATGCTCCAACCAAAACATGTCTGTGACTTGCAGTAAGAGGCGACGCAGGTGCGGGACAAATTCACTGCCAAAATCTGCCTTCTTGGCCTCAAGCATTGAAATATTTTCTCCAGAATCTCCGATTTGGGCTCTAATAAGTCCTTCTACCTCTGCATCACTCCCGATAAGTGCAGAACGCCGACGGGCGTAGATCGCGAGACGTTGAGTATTCATCACGTCGTCATAGGCGAGTACCTGTTTGCGCGCATCAAAGTTGAAGCCCTCAATACGCCCTTGGGCAGTCTCAAGAGACTTGGTGATCATAGCGCTCTCTATCGGCTCGTCCTCTGGTATGCCGAAGCGTCCCATCACTTTCTTCAAAGTCTCGGATGCGAAGACACGCATAAGTTTATCTTCAAGAGATACAAAGAATCTCGTCTCGCCTGGGTCGCCTTGTCTGCCCGAGCGACCGCGTAGCTGATTGTCTATGCGACGCGCATCATGACGCTCTGTACCTATAACCATAAGACCCCCTCTCTCAATAATCACAGCACGCTCCTCTGCTGTCGCGAGTGCCCCACCTAGCTTTATGTCCACGCCTCTTCCTGCCAAGTTGGTAGCTACAGTCACTCTCCCCTCCTTGCCTGCCTCTGCAATAATCTCGCCCTCTCGTTCGTGATTCTTAGCGTTAAGCATCTCGTGCGGTATCCCCGCATCTCGCAAATACTGCCCAACTGTTTCATTGTCTTCTATAGATACCGTACCTACTAGAACTGGTTGACCCTTCTCATATTTCTCTTTTACAGCACGCGCCACAGCACGGTATTTACCAACACTAGTCTGAAAGATGAGGTCGTCATGATCCTTTCTAGCAGCCGGTTTATTGGTTGGCACCACTACAACGTCTAGACCATACACTGTATAAAATTCTTCTTCTGATGACAGGGCTGTGCCAGTCATACCGGCTAGGCGTTTGTACATACGGAATAGGTTTTGGAACGTAACGCTCGCATATGTACGCGTCTCTTCTTGCACCTTCACTCCCTCCTTCGCCTCTATAGCCTGATGCAGACCCTCGCTCCATCTGCGTCCCGGCTGCATTCTGCCTGTAAACTCGTCAACAATAATAATCTCATTATCTTTTACTACGTACTCCTTATCCTTCTGAAAGAGCGCCTTCGCGCGCACTGCCGTCTCCAAGTGGTGCGCATACCTTACTCCACCCTCTGTGTACAAGTTTTCTAACCCAAGGGCTATCTCAGCTTTTTTCATTCCTTCTTCTGTGATCTGAATAGCTTTTTGTTTCTCATCTACTGTATAGTCATCAACTTCTTTCATATGACTTACAATCTCTGCAAATCTCTCATATAACATTTGAGAGTCTCCTGATGGACCAGAGATAATAAGTGGTGTGCGAGCCTCGTCTATAAGAATAGAGTCTACTTCGTCTATAATCGCGTAGTGGTGACCTCTCTGTACTATCTGCGAAGCGTCGTAAGCAGTATTATCGCGTAAGTAGTCAAAGCCGAGTTCGTTGTTTGTAACGTATGTAATGTCGGCTGAATATGCTTCTTTCTTGGTAGCAGGACGCAGGTAGTCGTAAAAAACTTTAAATGAGCCCTCTGCATCGCGTTCTGCATCCTCCTCATAAGAGACGTGCGCGGGGTCGTACATATATGCGCCTGTGCTGGTCACGATACCAACAGAGAGACCGCAAAAGTTATATATCTGACCCATCCAGGCGCCGTCGCGACGCGCTAAGTAGTCGTTAACAGTGACAACCTGCACTCCCTTGCCTGCGAGAGCGTGAAATGTCGTCGGCAAAGTCGCGACCAAGGTCTTACCCTCGCCAGTACGCATCTCGGCAATCTTTCCAGACTTAAGAGCGAGACCTCCTATTAGCTGTACGTCAAAATGAAACTGACGGAGAGTCCTGTTTGCCGCCTCGCGCACCATAGCAAACACAAGTGGCAAGTCAGCGTCTGGCGTCGCTCCTGCTTCTTTAGCGCGAGCACTTATCTCGCTAAAACGTGACCTGATCGCTTCGTCAGAAAGGGCGTGCACCTCGTCTTTGAGGCTATTCGTTGCCACGACTATCGGCCCGGCACTCTTGAGAAATGACGCAGACTGATTCTTAGAAAAAAGGTTAGAGAGGCCGAGCATTGTGGCGCGATTATATCACAAAATTGCAATTATCAAAAGAAAAATCCCGTCCGCCAGCTGGCGGACGGGATTTTTCTTAGACCGAACTATTTGCGCTTCTTTGCAGCCTTTCGTTTCTTTGCTGGCTTTCGCTTTGCTGTCTTCTTCGCGGCCTTTCG
>CAZXAN010000009.1:0-30206 GCA_964638585.1 uncultured Candidatus Saccharibacteria bacterium | reverse complement strand
GTCTCATAGCAGGGAACTCAGGCTCTCTATATCAAGTCGCTTCCTCAAGTCTCTTTGGCTTCACACCTCAAACAAACCAACTCGCCAAAGGCAACTTCCTCGTCGGTAATGATGCAGGCGTCGCGCAGGCGACGTCAACAATCTTTATAAGCTCGACCGGAAGTGTGGGGATTGGGACGACAACTCCATGGTCATATGCAGCTGGCGCCGCACCACTTCTTGACCTAACATCGTCAGGGGTTGTACGGTTGTTACTTCATCCGACTGCGTCAACTCAAGAAGACAGAATTACAACCGATGGCACTGGCCTCTATATCGATTCAGTAGGGGCGGCAACCGCATCGAACAATAAGATTGTATTTAGATTGAGTAACACAGATTCTAATTATGGTCTAAACGAAGCGATGCGCATCACCAGCGCCGGCAACGTCGGCATTGGCACTTCAACACCATGGGGATTACTCAGTGTAAATCCGAACGGTATCAGTGGTCCCGCGTTCGTCATCGGCTCGTCAACCGCCACCAACTTCATCGTGACGAACACCGGTTATGTCGGCATCGGGACGACGAGTCCAACATCTAAATTGCATGTTTTTGAAGACAGCAACGGGCCTGTGAAATTTAGTGTTGAGAATCTCAATTCAGGTACGGCTGCTTATAACTCTATCTCCGGAAGGTCTCTAAGTTCTAATACTCACATGTACACGTTCGGTAGTGGCTACACGACCAGTGGAAGGTTTGTTCAGGCTTCGGGACTTATTGATTCCACTGGCGTCGGGGGGCTTGGTTTGGCGGCAAGTGACGCCAGCGGAGCAATAAACTTTTGGACAGGGGGCAGCAACAATAGAATGACCATCACCTCTGCAGGCAACGTCGGCATCGGGACGACGAGTCCACAATCTCAACTGGAGCTTGACGGAAATGGGGTTACTAATCGGATCTACCTCTCTGACACCACTAACGTTGCCCATGGAATGACAACGCTTAACCCGACGAACGTATTTGGTGCTCTACTGAACGGTGACGGCACATCGGGTGGACTGCTCGTTCGTGGATTCTCTGATGACACATCGTCCAAATCGGGTCTGAAACTGGATGGAATGATGGGGACGACCGATCCCACAGACACAGTACCAGCAGTACTTATCCGCGGTTTCAAGAAGACCGGGACAACCTTCGCATCTTTAGGAGACGCTGAAACCGTATTCCAAGTTTCCAACTCGACTGCTACGGCAAACTTCACGATATTAGGAAGCGGCAACGTCGGCATCGGGACGACGAATCCGTCATCGCTCTTGGAGGTTTCTACGACGAGTACGGCGATTACCTTCCCAGGCGTGTCGACGTCTCGTGGCATGGCTATCGTTAACACAAATACGACCACCAATAATTTGGCAGAACTGCAGTTCCGTACTAAGGATATAAGTTTAAACGTAGAAACAGGAGCAGAGATCGCCACAATCTTCACCAATCATTCAGAGAATCTTGTTGATGGCGATCTAGCTTTCCTGACTAATGGCACTGGCGGTTTAACCGAAAAGATGAGAATACTCGCCGACGGTAACGTCGGAATAGGGACCTCCACCCCGCAAATAAATCTGCACATTGTTGGAATGACGGATCCGGCTGGCATGATTTTTGACGGTATCGGAGCTGTCGCCGCAAACTTCATCGGTCGCCGAGCCAACGGCTCTATCGGTTCTCTAACCGCGGCGGCGGCAAATGACAATCTTCTAGTTCTAGGCGCACGCGGATATGGTGCGACCGGATTTTCTACCGCGAATAAGGCCGTCATAACTATGAAAGCTGCAGAAACGTGGACGGATTCAGCTCAGGGGACGTATATGACATTTGAAACTGCGGCAACAGGAGGAACAACGAGATCAGAACGAATGAGAATTGATGCCGGTGGAAACGTCGGCATCGGGACTACGAGTCCAACATCTATCTTAAGTGTTGCTTACACAAGTAGTGCGTCGAGCGCGCTGGCAGACTCGACTAATCGTGGCGTTCAAATTACGAACACAACATCTGACGCCGACAGTAACTTCACAGACCTTCTTTTCAGAGGAGCTGATCAAAACGGTGGTATACACACTGCTGCCGCACTCTCAACGCTCCTAGTGCATGGCGCAAGTTCCATTACGGGCGATCTACTCTTTCAGACTTCAAACAATTCAACGCTATCGGAAAAAATGCGCATCACCAGTACAGGCAACGTCGGCATCGGGACGACGACACCAAGCGATAAATTTCATGTCTCGGGGACGGGCAACATTTTAAGCTATTTTGAATCAACAGACGGGAATGCGGCTCAGCTGCGATTGAAGACCAATAGTACGAATCGTCGTGTTATCGCTCTAAATTCTGCAGGCACAGTCCAGTCGCAACTCAATTTTGGAGATAGCGGAAAGATTGAATTTATGGCCGCCACGGCCGCCACGACACCGTTCACAATAGATGCAGGGGCACCGCATAACAGTCTATGGATCGCGGCAACAACAGGCAACGTCGGCATCGGGACGACGGCGCCGGTTGGCAAACTTCAGGTTAGTGCCGCTACCCCCGCGTTAACTGGTGGATATAGCCAACTTAATATATTTTCGACTGATGCGTTAGCCGCGAACACAGGTGGAAGAATTTCTTTGGGTGGAGTTTCAGGTTATGGTTCTCCGTATGACCCGTATGGGTTTGCGGCGATTGCTGGTTTAAAAGAAAATGCAACATCAGCAAATTTTGCCGGTTATTTGACTTTTTCAACTGCAAACGCTGGCGGGACCGTGGGTGAGGTCATGCGTATCAATTCCTCTGGCAACGTCGGCATCGGGACGACGACTCCGATAAAGCCTCTGCACGTGAACGCCGCGAGTTCAAACGGCATTCTCTCAACGAATACTGCTACACCAGCGGCAGGGAGCGGCGGAGGAATATTTGCCGGGTTAGTCGCCGACCCGTCCGCTGCCGACCAGCGATTGGGTTTCCTCATTTTCGGCAAGTATGATGGAGGTACAGACAGGAATGCTTTAAGTATTGAAGGTTTCTCATCCCAGGCATGGACAGGCGGTTCTGCGCAGGGTTCGTATTTGGTATTTAAAACGACACCAGATGGTTCAGCGACCAGAGCAGAAGTAATGCGCATCACCAGTACAGGCAACGTCGGTATCGGGACGACGGGGCCGGGGAATATTCTGGAGGTGAAAACTACAGGAGCCAACGACGCCGTTGCATTCGTGCACACATCAGCAGCCTCAGCAGTTGGCAATACCGCAGAGCTCCGTTTCGGGGTTCATACCGGATTTACGACAAGCGTCTCGCCTCGTATTTATGCATATGAAGAAAGTACAACGAACGACAAAACTGGCTTGCGGTTCGACACATATAGCGCAGGACTGGGGACTCGAATGGTCATTGATGGCCTCGGCAACGTCGGCATCGGGACGACGAGTCCACAGGCGAAGTTGGAAATTAACAATTCATATGCTTCTGGCGTTGATTCAATCCGCTTTAGTTACTATGATCCGGCCCAGTACTATATGGGAATCCAGCCCTACGTTGTAGGGTCTGGTAATGTCGGCTATAAGTTCCGTACAACTAACCAAAGCACTACTGTTGATGCGCTGGCGATAACAGGAGCAGGCAACGTCGGCATCGGGACGACGACCTCTGCGTTGTCGGGCAGACTATCGGTTGTCGGTAGTGGTGGAGCTAGTACAGGAGTAATCGTCACAACGAATTCCGGTGCTCCAACGAAATTGTGGCAGACCGGGCCAGACGCCAACGGTAACTATGTCGTGTTTAATAATGCCGCGGCAGGAGTATATGTATCCTACGGTGGCACTTCGTGGACATCAAGCTCTGATGAAAGATTGAAGACAGATATTCAGCCGCTCCGAGAGATCTCCGGACTCGAAGCGATTGGGCAGTTAAATCCAGTGACTTATATATGGAAGGACGCGCGACAACAGGCGTCAGGTCTGCAATACGGTTTCTTAGCGCAGGAGATACAAAATTTCTTTCCAGAGTTAGTGACCGACGCCGGCACGACAACCATGATGCTCGCGGATGGCACGATGCAAGAGGTCCCACACACGTTGGGGCTTAACTACACGAACCTCATCGTTCCTACCATAAAGGCGATACAGGAGTTAAATGTAAAGTTCAGGGTGCCGGAGGGTGCGACCAGCACACTTGCGTCGGACGTTCTGACTGCCGACGGTAAGGAGGTGAGTCTCTACAAGCTCGCGACGTACGCTGTTTCAAATATGCAAATGCTTTCTGATAAATTTGATGCGCAGGATATCCGCATGACGGCGCTCGAGACGCGGGTCGCCGCGCTTGAAAGCGGGGCAGTCTCAAGCGCAACCAGCGGTTCTTTCGTAGATCTACTAGGTGACGCACAAAACGGTATCGTGGATTTATACACAAAGATAATCCACTCACAAGAAGTGCAGACAGAGAAACTCTGTGTCGGCAGTGTCTGCGTAACTGAATCTCAGTTCCTCCAGATGGTTCAATCGAGTGGCGCTATTGCTTCGGCCCCCGAGGCGCCGCCGCCAAGCATTCCTGCAGTTCCGACATCCGACGCTATTGATACAGCAACCTCCACTACGACAAATTCAGAACTACCGCCAAGTTCCACATCTCCTACTCCAACTACGGATAATCCAATAATAGAAGAAAGTGCGGCAGCTTCAGTTCCAGTTGATACGATATCACCAGCAGAGTCGACTCCTATCCCAGCTGATGCGACGATTCAGTCGGAACCCATTATTGACACCACACCTCCTCCTGCGGACATCACACCACTTCTCACAGTCGACAATTCGATCCCTGACAGCCCATAGATTAGTTGGTACGACTGTCGAACACCGAGTGTTCGACACAATGTGTATTAGGAGTCTTGTACTTCATTGTCGATTAGCTTAGCAGAACTGGTTTGTACGAATTCGTCGTACTCATTTTCGGCGTTAAGTTGGAATTGACCCAGCACGATCTCTGTCGAGAGTAGTTTCCCCCAGCGGTTACTATTAATGTAATCCTGGTAACTCGACCATTCGTACTTCTGCTCTTTATTTTTCCAACCGGACAATTCCCTTGGATTTCGATGGACGTATGTTGACAGATAGAGGAGCTGATCGTTATCTTCTACGTGTACTGCCTTATAGGGTCCTTGAAATAAATGTCCCGAGATCCCGTATTTAGTGTTGTAGTACTTTGTATAGCCATTCAGGACACGTTGCATATAGCGCGCAGTGCCACCCTCCTCAGTCTCCTTAAGAATTAAATGAAAGTGATTTGGCATTAAGCAGAACGACACGAGATCCACGTATCTTTTGTCACTAATTTCCATGACCTCTCCCTCATCAATTTCGAACACCGAGTGTTCGACAAAAAAGCGCACGCGTCGTGAGATCGGATCGAAACTAACTGGAGACTGTAAAAATACGATGAGAAAAAGGAAGCGCGAATAGTCTGTTCGATCGTGGAAAATAGTATTCTTGTGCGTACCGCGGTTATAAACGTGATAATGTTCGCCAACACTAATCTGTATGTTTCTCATATCACCCCATTATCGCAAATGTATTAGAATCTGTCGAACACCGAGTGTTCGACATGTGGACCTAGGTTGAGGTTAGTGAGTAGAATGAGTAGAAGGTGGTGATATACTTATATATGTATACATTGTTTGAATAATTAATTTTTTACTTACATGGCTATTCGCGTTGCTATTAATGGATTTGGAAGAATAGGGAGAGCGTTTGCACGGTTGTCGCACAATCGCGGTATAGAGATTGTCGCTGTGAACGATCTGGGCTCTCTTGAAAATATGGCGTATTTACTCGCTCATGACACTGTTTACGGACGCGCGCCCTTTTCTGTTACATATCAAGGCGAGGCCTTGATAATTGACGGCAGAGAAGTGAAAGTATTTTCTGAAAAAGATCCGGCGAATCTGCCATGGAAAGATATGAACATAGATGTTGTTGTAGAGTCCACCGGCCTCTTTACAGAATATGAAAAGGCGAAGGCACACATAACCGCTGGCGCGAAGCGCGTGGTGATAACGGCTCCGGCTAAAGGAGAGGGTGGCGAGACTGTCCTTATGGGTCTAAACGAGGAGAAGCTGAAAACGTGCCAGGTATCGTCAAACGCATCTTGCACAACTAATTCTGCGAGCCCGATCATCGCGATATTGGACGAGGCTATTGGAATTGAGAAAGCGATTTTATCAACGACACATGCATACACTGCCTCACAGTCTATCGTTGATGGGCCTGTCTCCGCCAGAGGCGGATCCGCCTCTGGCGGAAAAAAAATAGACGTCAGAGAGGGAAGAGCGGCGGCGATGAATATTGTACCGACTTCTACAGGCGCTGCGACGGCAGTGGCGCAAGCGTATGCACCACTGGTTGGTAAGTTTGACGGCATTAGTTTACGCGTACCGGTCTCGGCTGGCTCAATCGCTGATATCACTTTTATCGCGAAGCGACCTACAAGTAGGGAAGAAGTGAATGAGATTTTGCGCGGCGCTGCTGCAGCGCCGCGCTGGGCCGGCATTTTTAAAACAACAGACGAAGAGCTAGTGTCAAGTGACATAGTGGGTGAGCCGTATGCATCAATCGCTGATCTCGGGATGACGAGAGTTGTAGACGGCAACTTGGTTAAGGTGCTCGCTTGGTATGACAATGAAATGGGATACACCGAAAGTCTTGTGCGACATGTGATTGCCGCATCCACGGCAATCATGTCGAATTCGTCAGCCGATTCCGCCAGTGCGGAAACGGGTGAGAATTCGGCGCAGGCCGCAACACAGGCATGAAAATCTATTTTGCATCTGATCACGCAGGATTCGCGATGAAGAACGCGCTTGTTGAACACGTCCGCACTCTTGGATACGAAGTTGAAGACTTGGGAGCCTTTACGCTTGAACCAGAAGATGATTATCCGGATTATATGACGCGACTCGCAGAGCGAGTCGCGTCTGAGCCAGATTCACACGGAGTTATTATCGGCGGTAGTGGTCAAGGCGAGGCTATGTGCGCGAACCGCGTCCCTGGGATTCGCGCCGCAGTCTTCTACGGCCCGCGAGAGGTAACCGCGGCTCTTGACATAGAAGGAGGGCATTCAGAGGACGGATTTGACGCGGTCCGACTTCCCCGCCGCCACAATAATGCAAACGTGCTCTCAATAGGCGCGCGCTTCGTCTCTGGAGAGAGCGCCGACGAAGCCGTGCGCATCTTCTTAGAAACGCCTTTTTCAGACTCTCCACGCCACGCCCGCCGTCTCGCTAAATTTTAAATGTTATTATATTGGGCATGAGTCTGGTCGTACCGGCAGTGCTCCCATCCTCACAAAAAGATCTTGAGGAGAAGCTTTTGTTATTTTCAAATATTCCGTCTGTAAGCTGTGTTCAAATAGATATTGTAGACGGTAAATTCGCTACGCCGGCCTCCTGGCCCTATTCACCCAGCACTAAATCAGATTTAGTGCTGGGCATGTTGCCATACCTTGACCGCATTTCTTACGAGATTGACCTCATGTGTCTTGATGCTATGAGTGCTGGAGAAAAGTGGCTCGCGCTCGGAGCCACGCGACTAACATTTCATGCAGAAACCGACACTAATCCTAAGCGCCTTCTTCTCTCCGCTCGCGAGCGTTTTGGGCATATAGTTTCGTTTGGTCTAGCAATCAATATAGATACTGATAGTTCACTGCTTGAAAAGTATCTTGGCAATATTGAATATGTGCAGTTTATGGGCATCGCGAAGATAGGAAGTCAGGGACAGATATTTGATAAACGCGTTGTGGAAAAAATCCGTGCTTTTCACCAGAAGCATAAAGAAGTCCCGATTCAAGTAGACGGCGGAGTGTCGCTTGAAAATGCAAAATTACTACTAAACGTAGGAGTAACCAATCTCGTCGTCGGCTCTAAGATAGTGCGCGCAAAAGACCCTGATAAAGTTGTATCAGAATTTGAAGCGTTACAAACGTCTTTTGGCGTGTAGCGTGTATAATAAAAAGATGGCACTTACTGACGAACAGGTTCGCGCACTCGAAAAACGAGCAGAAGAAATTCGCGAGACGATAATTAAAATGCTTGTAGCGGCTGGGAGCGGTCACACGGCTGGGCCTCTTGATATGGCAGATATTTTCACCGCTTTTTATTTTCATATTTTAAATCACGACCCTAAAAAGCCAGATTGGCAGGATCGCGACAGGCTAGTACTTAGTAACGGACACATTTGCCCTCTTCTATATGCAACGCTCGCGCACGCAGGCTATTTCCCTGTTGATGAATGTCTCACGTTGCGCAAATTCGGTAGCAGACTGCAGGGGCATCCAGAGAGGTTGCGCTTGCCTGGCCTTGAGACAACCTCTGGGCCTCTGGGAGAGGGTCTCTCACAGGCCTCTGGAATGGCCTATGCCCTTCGTATGGACATGATGTCGGGACGTAGTACGTCCCGACATGTGTATTGCTTGATGAGCGACGGCGAGCAAGAAGAGGGGAACACTTGGGAGGCGATTATGTTTGCTGGTAAAAACAAATTGCACAATCTTACAGCGATTATGGACCGCAACAACATCCAGATAGACGGCAATACAGAAGATGTGATGCCTCTTGAACCCTTGGCAGATAAATATCGCGCATTTAATTGGCATGTGCTTGAAGTCGATGGCCACAACATCCGGCAGTTTATTGAGGCCATAGACGAGGCGAAGGCGATAACAGAGAAGCCGACGCTTATCATCGCACACACGATTCCCGGCAAGGGCGTCCCAGAGATTGAGTACGATTATCACTGGCACGGCAAACCGCCGACTAAGGAAGAGGGTGAGCGATTCTTAAAACAGTTACGCACAATGGATGGCAAGCTCAAACACGAATATGCTTAACACTGACTCAAAACTTTCTGCAAAAGTGTTTGCCGATGATATAGAAAAAGCGCCTACTAGAGACGGCTTCGGCAATGGATCCGTGGAGGCTGGTAGAGCAGACGGACGCGTTGTAGTGCTGTGCGCCGACCTGGCCGAGAGCACGCGCGCCGAGTGGTTCCAAAAAGAATTTCCGGAAAGATTTATTGAAATGGGAGTAGCAGAGCAGAATATGGCTGGAGTCGCGAGCGGTATGTCGGCCGTGGGAAAGATACCATTTGTGGCGAGTTATGCAGCTTTTTCTCCGGGTCGTAACTATGAGCAGATACGCACGACAATTGCGCTAAATCATGCGAACGTAAAGATTTGTGGTATGCACGCAGGCGTCTCTGTAGGTCCAGACGGAGCGACACATCAGATGTTAGAAGACATTGGCATGATGCGAATGTTGCCGAATATGAAGATCATAGTTCCCGGTGACGCAGAAGAAGCACGAAAGGCTGTCGTAGCAGCGGCAAAAACAAACGGACCAATATATATACGTTTTGGCAGAGCTAGCACGCCCGTATTTACAACAAATGAAACGCCGTTCCAAATCGGGAAGGCTCTTACGCTTTGGGATTCTGATCCGCCAGCTGGCGGACCAAGAGTCGCAATACTTTCAACCGGTTCGTTGAGCTACACAGCTCTTCAATCCGCAAAAAAGCTTTCTGAAAAGGGAATTGAATCTATAGTTCTGCATGTGCCAACTGTTAAACCCATTGATACTGAAGCAATACTTGATGCAGTAAAGCGCGCAGGTCGTGTTGTCACGATCGAAGAACATCAGGTCGCTGGAGGCTTCGGAAGCGCGGTCGCCGAATTTCTCGCGCAGAATCATCCGGTCCCAATGTGCATTCTGGGGGTGCAAGATCAGTTCGGCCAGTCGGGTACTCCAGATGAACTACTTGCCCACTACAAGATTGATGTAGTGCACATAGAAGAAGCCATCTCTAATCTAATAAAAAAATGAAAGATAAAATAAATACTTATTTAGCAGTTTTGATAGTCACAATTTTTGGTGCTATGGCTGCTACTACGATTATTAAAATCGCTACGAACAATACGATTATAATTATTCATAGCGACTCAGAGGCAAGCTACGAAGAGCTTAAGCAGTCAATATTAAATAACAAGAACTGATAATTTAATTTAAATCGGTGTAACTAGGTAGTCAGCGGGTGCGTCTGCAAGGTATTTTTCTAATGCATCGCGAGTGAGGAGCCCTTTCTGCGCGCCTACGTGTTGTACTACGGACATTGAGTTTATCGGGCCCCAGAGTAGAGCTTCAGAAATAGTTTTTCCTAGAGCAAGCGCAACGACAAATGTGGACGTGGTCGCGTCTCCTGCACCAGTACGGTTGGTCGGCGGTTTAGGGTCGGGATACATCGGTACTTTCAAAGTTTCATTTCCGTCAGACACATATGCTCCGTTTGGTCCGTCGGTAATTAATGCAATCTTTGGTCCGAGTCCGCGCATCTTTTCTAACAATTCTTCAATAGGAGTCTCTCCAAGTCCAAGTATTTTTTCTGCTTCTTCTTTGTTTACTGCCACAAGCTCAGCGGTCTTGTAGAGGTCAGCGAGTTTGTCTCTGCCCATCGCTATTTGAAATGTCCCAGGCTGGAAGGCGAGCTTTGTCTCCGGATGCTTTGCAATCCACTCTGCGATCTGGTGATGAAAGGCTTCAGTGTCTTCTCCAACCGACGAAAGATACATCCATTTCGGCGCGGCGAGTCTTTCTGGAATAATATACGGATACTTCTCATGCCTGATTAGGATGGTGCGCTCAGCTTCGTAGGAGAGCACATAATGATGGTTCGTAGGGACTGTATCGTTGATTGCGATATACCTAGTATCAACATTTTCGCGTTTAAAAGTATCTAAAATCTGCTCACCAAAAGTGTCTTTCCCTACGTTTGAGATAAATGCTGACGAGAGTCCAAGTCGTGCGGCTGCCACCGCCGCATTCGCCGCGTTCCCCACTGCCGGCACTATACTCGCAGAGTCGTAGGGAATCTTCGTCGCGAATGGCATTGATAAAATGCGATCCACGTGATTTGCATCATACGAAACATGCGCCTCTTTGAGCTTAATAAACTCGTCAACTACTGTGTCGCCTATTGCAATAAAGTCCATACAGAGATGTTATCATGCAATTATATATTTTTGTATGACAGATCTTGTCGCAATTGCACGTTCTTTATTTGCCAAAGGCAAGGGCATTCTCGCCGCAGACGAGAGTGTGCACACAGCGACCAAGCGTCTCGCTGATTATGGCATCGCGACGAGTCCCGAAATGCGTCGGCAATTTAGAGACTTATTTTTTGGAACAGACGGCATCGAGAACTATCTGTCTGGCATTATTCTCTTTTCAGAAACGTTGCTAGAAAAGGGTAACGATAAGAAGTTATTTACAAAATCTCTTGAAGAGCGTGGCATTCTGCCGGGAGTAAAAGTAGACCTCGGGACCGAGCCATTCCAGTCGAGCCCAAAGGAGTTCATCACTGGAGGTCTGATAGGCCTACCCGAGCGTCTGACGGAGTATAAAAAGCAGGGAGCAGTGTTCACCAAATGGCGCGCGGTCTTTAAAATTGATGGCGACGAGCTCCCTTCTGCACAAGCGATTCACGAGAACGCGAAGCGTCTTGCGGAATATGCAAAGGCGGTGCAGATGGCTGGAATGGTGCCAATCATAGAACCCGAAGTTTTGTACGATGGTGCGCACAGCCGCACTCGCGTCGCCGCAGTGATTCAGGATGTTTTAAAAACAGTGTTTGCTGTGCTTGAAGAAAATTCAGTTGACCTAGCTAGCGTGATTCTCAAGACGTCAATGGCTCTCTCTGGGAGCGAAAGTGGCAAAAAAGACACGCCAGAAGATGTAGCTCAAGACACGGTGTCAGCACTTATGAATAGTGTGCCGAAGCAGATCGCGGGCATTGTTTTTTTATCAGGAGGTCAAACGCCTGATCAGGCAACAAACAATCTTTCCGCTATTATTCGCGAGGCCAAAGAGGCGAATGCTCCATGGCCGCTCACATTCTCATTTGCTCGTGCTATTCAAGAAGAGGCGCTCGGCGTCTGGAAGGGTAAAGAAGAAAACGTGGAGCGCGCTCGCACCGCCTTCCTCGCCCGTCTCGCCAAGGTCTCTTCTGCCCTATGAAAGACCTCCGAGGTCTTTCATTCAAGAATTAGGTCAAGAGTCGAGAAAGATTCTGCACCCTTCAAATAATCTACGATTGCATCCTGATAATTACCAAACATGCCACCAAACAAGTTTGTGGTAATCAGCGACGGGAAATTCTTTTTTCCACAATAATCTTGGTAACTGCTCCAACGATAGCCACTAAGATATTCCAATGCCTTTTTTGCACTTTTGATGCCATGTTTATCTCGTTCTCGCCATTTAGTTGCCCCTGTTAGATAATCGAGTGGATTAAGATGTATGTAATGAAGTATATATAAAAAATGAGCATCGTTTCCAAGAAGTATTTTCTTTGTTTTGCCACGAAAGACATATCCGTGTCGCCTATATCGTTCATTGTAATATTTTGCATAGCCAACATTTACCTTCATCATGAATTTCAATAAGCCGCCTTCAACAAGTTCGGAAATGAGCAAATGATAGTGATCTTTCATAAGACACCATCCATGTACCTCAACTAACCTATTCCGAGCCCGTCTGAATGAAAGACCTCGGAGGTCTTTCATTCTAGGATCAAAAAGGCGATGTAGGTTATCCGCGGGTCTCGTATCATTGAACTCATACAGATTATGGACAAGCCGTGCACAATCCTGGGAATCTAGAAACAAGTCATGTCCCTCAATGCTGTGATTTATTAAATGATACAACTCCATTGAGCAAGTATAACCCATGAAAGACCTCCGAGGTCTTTCATTCAAGCCTGAGGACAATTAGTACTTTAATGAAAATTTATGAATCCAATTAAGGATATACTATTTAAATGAAAATTTGGAGTAATATTTCTTTCGTCATTCCATTTGTAATGGCTTTGTACTTTGGCTTGTATATATATGCGTCTATTGTTTTAATCAGCACCTTTCTTTCGACGATGTATCATTTACACAATGAAAAAAGATTTAAAAAAAGTGACATGCTGCTCAGTACACTGCTAATAACTTGCAATCTTTATTACTTCTATCTCTCAGGATTCAAAGAGCCGTACTTTGCTTCGGCGCTACTCTTTGTTCTAATCGGATTTTGGTTTTTTTATAAAGCTACAAATAATAACTACGCTCTCAATCATAGCGTGTGGCATGTCGCTTCTGCCTGTATAACAGTATTCGCAATAGTAGCTTTTGTAGTATAGCTATCTTATTGCTTAAATAGGATAAGTTTGGAAGTTGCACAAATGACGTAGATACGGCATACTCTAGCCACTATGCTTACGTTAAAGGTAGAGAAGAGAGATAGCGCCGGCGCCAAGGCGCCGGCGATGCGTCGCGCAGGAGTTATTCCTGCTGTTGTTTATGGCGCACACCAAGAGTCAACTCCGATAACAGTTGAAGAACGCGCATTTGCAAAAATTTTGCGTGAAGCTGGTGAGGCGACGATAGTATCTCTTGATGGACTCGGCGCGGCACTCCCAACTCTTATACACGAAGTAGATCTAGACCCTCTCACCAACTTGCCTCGCCACGTTGACTTCTATGCAGTGACAAAGGGAGAAAAAGTTGAGGTCGCGATACCTCTTGAGTTTATAGGCGAATCACCTGCAGTTGAAGCTGGTGCAAATCTCGTGAAAGTTTTGTATGAACTAGAAGTGAAGGCAGACCCGATGAGCCTTCCCCACAATATTGAAGTTGATATTTCGCTTCTCACAAAGCTAGGCGATCGAATTCACGCAAGCGATCTTAAATTACCTGTAGGTGTTGAGCTTATCAGCGAACCAGAAGAAGTCGTTGCGCTTGTACAGGAGGTTGTTGAAGAGAAAGAAGAAGTCGCACCGGCGGATATCTCTGCTATTGAAGTTGAGAAGAAGGGCAAAGAAGAAGAGACAGAAGCAGAGGAGCCAGCTAAAGAAGAGAAGTAATTTTTGTTATACTAGGAAGATGTTTCGTAAGACATTTATAGCTTTTGTTTTTCTTATAACACTGTTCGTGAGCGGTTTTGCCGTATCTGTTGCACAGGACCTTACGCCAGAAGAACGTGCGGTTCTGCAGGCCCAATATGACGAGCTACAGAGGGAGATAGCCATACAGCAACAAATTATTAAAGACACACAGGCCAAGAAGAGCACTCTACAAGGCGACGTCACACTCTTGAATGCTCAAATTAAGGCTGCACAGGCGCAAATAGATGCAAAAAATATCACGATTAAACAGCTGTCTACTCAAATAGCAAAGAAGAATGTAGTTATAAAAGAGTTGTCAAGCCGTATTGAGAGAGGCAAAGAATCTCTCTCTGCGATTCTACGACAGACGCAAATGATGGACGATTATTCATTAGTTGGCATTGTCGCCGGCTCGCAAAGCGTCTCAGAGTTTTTTAGCGATCTAGATGCTTTTGCGTCTATTCAGACCGATCTGAAAGATATATTCACAGAGATTCGCAATGCAAAAGCTCAAACAGAAAATGAGAAGGCCGACTTAGCTACAAAGCAGAATCAGACGGCTGACGCCAAATATGTTGTAGAAACGACAAAGAAACAGATTACAAACAATAAGACCCAGAAACAGCAACTGCTCACCATCACTGCTAATCAAGAAGTAGAGTATAAAAAAATCCTAGCAGAAAGACAGGCTAAGGCGGCAGCGATACGAGCGGCTCTATTCCCGCTGCGTGACGCGGCTGCAATACAGTTTGAAGATGCACTGAACTATGCAAAAGAGGCGCAGGTCAGGACTGGTGTGCGACCAGCCATGATACTCGCTGTATTAACTCAGGAGTCTAATCTTGGTAAAAACGTGGGACAATGCTATTTGACGAACAATGCTACAGGCGCTGGAGTAGGGAAAAACTCTGGAACATCATTTGCTAAAGTGATGAGCCCGACGCGCGATGTACCACCATTTCTTGATTTGGCGTATAAACTCGGGTTTGATCCGCACAGACAAGTTGTCTCATGCCCGATAGCGAGCGCCGGCGGGTGGGGTGGAGCGATGGGGCCCGCACAATTCATCCCGTCTACTTGGCGTTTATACGAGTCTCGCATATCCGCCACAAGTGGGAACTCTGTACCGAACCCGTGGTCTGCTGAAGACGCTATAGTAGCTATGTCTATATATCTTGGCGACCTTGGGGCCGGGAATGGAGGCTACACGGCCGAGAGCACTGCTGCAGCTAAGTATTATGCTGGTGGCGCGTGGGCTACTGCTGGCAGATCATATGCCAAAAGCGTTCTTTCTCTTGCAGAATCCATACAAAAGAACATAGACTTCCTTTCGGATAATTAGTGTGTTAGGATGTCCGAGATGAAAAAGGATATACATCCAGCTGGATACAGACTCGTAGTATTTGCAGATCTCGCCTCTGGCGCGCAGTTTCTTATTGGGTCAACTATTACGACCACCGAGACGGTGAAATTTGAGGGTAAGGAATATCCGAAGGCAGTGGTAGAAATCTCCAGTAAGTCGCACCCTTTCTACACAGGCGAAGACCGTACTCTAGATAAGGCTGGTCGCGTGGAGCGCTTCAAGCAGAGAGCCTCTAAGAAAAAGTAGGTCTACAGCGACACGTGTAGCATTTTTCAGCCTCGCTCGGGGCACTGCAGCCACTCGTTGAAAAATGCTACACGTGTCGCTTGGCGTATACTATAACTATGGAATACTCACCAGATTTTAAAAAGAATTTTGAAACTGCGTATCTCGCAGAGGAGTATGAGCGTCTTGAAAAAGAGGCAACTGATGCTACTCACGCTGCCGGGACGGACCTAGAGTTGAAGGCGATGGCTGAAGAAGAGACAGAGCGTGTTCGTTTACGACAGGCTGAAATCCTCAAAGAAATAGAGCAGATTCTAAATAAAGAAAAAGAAGAAGTTGCGAAGCCGATATCGGTGGTGATGGAGCTACGCGCCGGCGCTGGTGGCGACGAGGCCACAATCTTTGCTCGCGACTTAAAGGAGATGTATCAGAAATATGCAGAGAGGAATGGATGGAAAACGCGAATCATTGATGACTTGACGATAGAAATCGCTGGCTCGGGCGCCTATGACGCGCTGCGCTACGAGACCGGAGTTCACAGAGTCCAGCGAGTGCCACTCACCGAGAAGTCTGGACGCATTCACACTAGTACCGCTTCTATCGCCGTCTTGCCTATCAGAGCAAAGCCAAATTTTGAGATTAGTCCAGGAGATATAGAAATGGAATTCTCGCGCTCGGGAGGGGCAGGAGGACAGAACGTAAATAAAGTAGAGACTGCTGTGAGGCTTATTCATAAGCCGACAGGCATAGACGTGCGTTCTTCAAGCGAGCGAAGCCAGCTAGCGAATCGCGAAAAAGCGATGCAGATTCTCACCGCTAAGCTGGAATTCTTGCACGAAGAAGAGGAAGCCAAGAAGCACTCGGCTGAGCGCAAGGCGCAGATAGGCACTGCCGACCGTTCAGAAAAAATCCGAACGTATAATTATCTCCAAGACAGAATCACCGACCACCGAATCAAAGAGTCGTGGCACAACCTACCCAAAATCATGGAAGGCAATATTGACGATATTATAGAGTCTCTTCGTAAGGCGAGCTAATAACTTGCGCCAATGGCGTAGTTCAGGTAAAGTGGCGGGATAATGACTGAAGTAAAGGGAACGGCAGATATACAGCGCCTCTTTGATACGGGGGCGCATTTCGCGCAGGTTAAGAGCCGCAGACACCCGTCTATGAAGCCGTTCCTGGTAGGGACTAAGGGGCGCCAGGAGATATTTGACCTCGTGAAGACTTCTGAACAGCTAGAAATGGCCAAGACAGCAATGAGTACTTTGGCGAAGGAAGGGAAAACAGTACTTTTTGTAGGAGGGAAGGTAGAAATTTCTGCTCTCATTAAGAAGGCGGCGAATGAAATCTCAGCACCATACGTGGCAGCACGCTGGCTCGGCGGTACTATCTCCAACTGGGTTGAAATTAAAAAACGTGTTGATAGACTTGCTGAACTAGTTGAGAAGTCAGCGACTGGCGCGCTAGCCAAACAGCACACTAAGCTTGAGCTTGTTATGATTGGACGCGAACAGAAAAGGCTTACAGAGCGCTTGGACGGAATCACTACAATGACGAAGAAGCCGGACGCTCTTCTTGTAGTTGATACCAAGCACGAGAAGCACGCTGTAAAAGAGGCAAATGATGCTGGTATACCGATTATCGCGATAATGAGCTCTGACTGCGATCTGCGCGAAGCGACGTATCCGATAGTCGCGAATGATACTTCGCGCAAGACAGTTGAGCTTATTCTCGGCGAATTAGTGGAAGCGTTCAAGACAGGCCAGACAAGCTAGGCTCTAGGCATTAGGCGCTAGGATCTGATATACTTGTTTTAAGCTAAAGCCTAGTGCCTAACGCCTGGATTTTTTTGGCCTATTTTTATGGAAATCACTACTGACATTATTAAACAACTTAGAGAAGCGACAGGCGTGTCTGTAATGCAGTGCAAAAAGGCGCTTGAAGAAGCCAATGGCGATCTAAATAAGGCCGTAGTTATACTCAAGAAGCACTCTGCGGCATCGGCCGAGAAGAAGGCAGAGCGCTCGCTCGCTGCCGGTACGATAGGGAGCTATGTCCACGATGGGAATATCGGCGCCATGGTGTTACTCTCTTGTGAGACTGACTTTGTGGCTAAGAACCCAGAGTTTGTCGCTTTTGCGCGCGAACTCGCTATGCAGATTGCTGCGACCAGCCCTGCGTATGTAACAAGCGACGAGATACCGGTAGATGCAAAAGAAGCGGCGACAGCAGTATTCCAAAAAGAAGTTGATGGCAAATCAAAAGAGATGCAAGAGAAGATTCTTGAGGGCAAGTTGAGTAGCTACTTCAGTGATCAGGTTCTTTTAGAACAGGTGTACATAAAGGATGAGAGCAAAAAGGTCCGCGACCTACTGAACGAAGCAACGCAGAAGTTTGGCGAACGAGTAGAAGTAGGTCGCTTCGCGCGAATCTCTTCACGCTAGCAATGTGGTATCTTATCTTCACATTAATAACTTTTGTTCTTCTCACCGGCTTTTTCTTGCTCGCTGGGTACGAAGCGCGTAGTGGCGTACGCTACTTTGCAGATCATCGCTCTCGTCTAGATAAGCACGTTGAGCGTATTGAATTTATACTTGCGCACATAGATCTTGGCGCATTCTTGCGCAGTGAAGTACGGCATTTCGCAGGCCAAGTTGGGCATGGTATCGTTCACGTGTCGCTCGTGGCTGTTCGGTCAGTAGAGAAGCTCTTAACACGGGTTATAAGGCATCAGCATGCTAAGAATGAGGTAGATGCAGTACCAGTTGAGAGCACAAGAGAATTTGTAAAGACCTTGTCTGAATTTAAAGAACAATTGGATGCGACGCATCCGGAGGTGCGTGATATAAGTGAGTAGGTAATCTATAGGAGCATAGAAAAATGCCGGGGTAGCTCAGTTGGTAGAGCAACGGTTTTGTAAACCGTAGGTTCGCGGGTTCAAGCCCCGCCCCCGGCTCTCGCAGACGGAAATGTTATACTGGTAAAGTATGCGGTATTCGTTTTATGATTCACCGGACTATCGAAACAAACAGGCACAAATTACCAAAAGTAATATTGCAAAAGGTGTCTACCAGCACATAAAAAAGACAGAGCAAAGACTTTGTGCACGAGACGGTTGCGGCAAAGCCTTTACAGTAATTCCTTCAGACCCAAAAAGATTTTGTAGTCGGAATTGTGCAGCCACGGTGAACAACAGCAAACGAGAATGGCCTGAAAGCATTAAGAAGAAAATAGCAAAAGCGGGAACAGGTAGAGCTAGTCCCTTTAAAGGGGTTTTAAAAGTTCCGCGAGTTACTGCCGTGTGCGCAAATCCGAAGTGCGGGAAAGTATTTACTTATGAACGGTACCGTGCAAGAAGATTTTGCAGTAGACATTGCAATATTGTAGTTGCCGGTAGTCAGCCCACTTCGCCGAAAGCCTCACGCGGAAAAGCCGGAATCCGAAAAGATGTGAGCGATACTATCTATTTCTACAGCAGGTGGGAAGCTAACATGGCACGGCTCTACTCATATTTGAAAATAAAATGGAAATATACGCCACAATCTTTTGACATCGGTGGTCACACCTACACGCCGGACTTTTATCTGCCGGAAACCGACACATATGTGGAGGTCAAGAACTTCTGGGGAGAATACTCGCGGATACGGGACGAGAAATTTAGGATTACACATCCCGAAATTCGTCTTGAGATAATCTTGAAAGAGAACTATCTTGAGCTAGAAAAAGCATACGCGCATCTCATTCCTCATTGGGAGTACAAAAACAGCGTGTTTAGCGTGTCCGCTGTAGATTAATATAGGCCATCGTCGATTCAACACCGTTTTGTAACTCTGGGTGCCACGGCTGCAATTCGACATTCATCGCAAGAAGGTTCCGGATTTTTTCTTTTGGTACGTTAATATCGCGAACCATTCTATTCATGTACACTCGCCGATGTTTCCCGAGTTCAAAACCAAACTCTTCTTTATCGGCCATTATGGCATGCAGTGTGCGCAAATACTCGACATCAACATCGCCTTCGTCTTTAACAAAGTTATACAGTTTTTCTATGTGATCAATTTCTCTAACATCTGGTAAACCATGTGCGACCATGTAAAGTCTTTCTACCCCGGTTACCGTCAGGGCTAGCGTGTAACTAATATCCTTCAATCCAGTTATTTGGCCACCCTCATTGAATAGAGGGTCCCACAAAAAGAGCTCGATAGCTGCTACGTCCACAAGCCTGTCATTACTTTTCACTTCGATTTCAGTTCGATATCCCCACGCAATATTTCCAGAAGCAAGGTTGAGTGCAAGCAGAGTGTCTCTAGAGTAATCTCTTATGATGTTGGCTTTTGGTATGCCAGTCTCAATGAGACTGTTTAGAGTCAGCACGTCTTCTGGAATTTCAAAATCAAAACTGTACTTTCCGTTCGTCAGTTTTTTCACCGAACCACCACTGCAGTATCTTGGATAGATATCGCTTTTTTGTATCCCCAGGTCAGTCAGAAGTTTTATAGTCGCCCGGACTTGCTTCTCCTGTAAGTCTTTAAAATCAACGTTTTCTTTCAACATAATCAAACCAAAGATATCCGCCATTTCAAAAAGACCAAGATATTTTTCAGGCTGTATTTTAACTCCTCCAAATACGTCATTGTGCCTGATAACCTGCTGAATTGTTGAGAATGCAGCGTCGTGGTCAAAAAACTGGTATTTGCCGAACTCTTTTAATATAGGGTCCTCACCGAAACTCATATTGAAAGCGCCAGGAAATCCAGGTGTTACAAGTGGGCATCTGTCTATAGCCACGGTGCCGGGATATTTTTGAAGATTTTTAATTTTTTCTCTAAAATCTTGATACGTCATAGAGCCTACTCAAAGTTTCGGCGTTGTAGTCGAGAGTGACCCCTTCGGGAATTGTTTCTCGAGGTCGGTGAGAGAGGTAAATCCGTAAAACACTTTGCCGTTTATTACGAACGCAGGCAGGGTATCCTTAACCTTTGTTACTGTAATTAGGGTTCGGAGTGCGCCTAGGTCAAGGCGGTAGTCAAATGAGTAGACTCTAAGGGACGGATAAGTGTTGCGCAGATAAGACAGAGCAAAGCCTGCCTTGTCGCAGTCACTGCAGTCGGCAGTGTTGCTGTAGAAATACAAGACCGTGACAGGTTTTATCTTGCAGGCGGCAGAGAGTTTTTTATTAATGAGATAGTCTCGTATTTGTAGCAAGTAATATTGCTTTTTTAGCTGTACAACCTGCTCGTTGTGACTACCGAGTTGGTCTTCTGTAAATGAGAGACGGCTACCTAGGTCTGCAAGCTCGCTTGAGAGGGTAGTTGAGGAGGCACTGCTGTCGCACGGTGTAGCCTCTAGTAGAGAGAACTGCGTTTCTAGGGAGAGAGTCTCTGTAGAGATTGTGTTCTGCATTGTCTCTATCTCAGATAGGCGAATACGGTCTAGGTATCCAACAGCGTAAGTTACCGTAACGATTATAAGTATCGTCATTAAGAGCGCCATTAGTACGTTGCGGGTTAAGAGTGACATACAAGATTAGCGCCAAGTATTTTTAGCTCCGCGAGCTACATCTGCCACTGACCATATTAGCCATAACGGAGAGATGAGCGTATAAATGACAACGTACAAAACTATGTTCGGCACCAGTGTCCCGTGTCCGGCCGTGTTTGAAAGACGTTTTCCGATAATTATTAGAGATATAATTATCGCCATTAATATACCGGCAAGTATGAAAGTGGTTGAATATGGCAAATAAAATAGAGAAATAGAATGGTTTGTTATCAGATATTTAATAGGGATACCGCTTGTAATAACAATAGAATGCAAGGTATTTTGTACAAATTGTACAATAGAAGAACCGAACATCCCAATCGCGAAAAGCATAGAAATAAGTGCAAATGGCAAGATGATAAGACCAAGAGCCCCGCGAGAACGGTTGCCGACTAGGTCACGATAATCGTAGAGTACGTTTCGTAAGAATCCGGTGTTCCATCGTATGCGCTGCTTAAATAGCTTGCTTAGTGTCTCTGGCGCCTTTGTGTAGACGCGCGCGCGTATTGCATTCTCAATTCTGTATCCTGCGCGCTGCATACGTAGTGCCATCTCCATGTCCTCGGTCATGTGTCCATGGCGGAACACTCCTATTTTCTCAAATACTTGTGATCTATAGAAAGAGAATGGTCCGGGTGTTACGTAGATGCTGTTGCTGGCAGAAAAGATATGGCGCATCGCAATACCAAGAAGATATTCTACATATTGCACGCGCTGCATAACAGTGCGAGGCTCGTGCACAGACATTGAGGCTGTTGCCGCCATCACGTCTTCTTCGTCAAAACAACTGAGGATCTCTCGCAGGGCCTTAGGGTCTACAAAAGAGTCTGCGTCCAAGCACCCGATAAGCTCTGCGTCTTTGGCGTGTTCAATAGCCATATTTACGGCTGTGTGTTTGCCACCATTCTCCTTTTTCAAGATCATCACTTGAGGACTGTCTGCGAAGCGTGACATCTCTACAAGAGTGTTGTCAGTAGAACCGTCGTCTACGAGAATAATTGAGAGCTTCTCTTTTGGATATTCAAGTGCGAGAAGAGACTCTATTGTGCCTGCTACAGTAGATTCTTCGTTCCAGCAAGGGACTATTACAGCAACCTTTGGCGTCTTGTCGCTCGCCTTGCGAGAACGGCTAGCTCTAGCCGGAGTAGACATAAAGGTGACTAACAGGAAGGATTCAAAGAATATCGTCAGGAAGAGAAATGGGTAGGTAAAAGCCTCGTAGCTCATGGCAAACAGCATAACATTTTGGTATTCTTTTTGCATGGATTCATCTCAAGGACAAAAAGGCCGTCTTCACCCGATTACAATCGCTGTGCGAGAGATAGCAGATATCTTCGGTCGCATGGGCTTCGGCATCGCGTATGGTCCAGAGCTTGAAGACGATTTCCACAACTTCACAGGTCTCAATATCCCGCCAAACCATCCAGCAAGAAGCATGCAAGACACGTTTTGGATCAAGGATCAAAAAGATAGGGTATTGCGTACCCACACTACGTCTGTTTCTATACGAGAGCTGGAGAGACTTGCCAAAGAAGGAGGAACAGAGATGCGCAGAATTAACCCCGGTAAGGTGTTTCGTAATGAGGCGACCGATATGACGCACGAGGCGCAGTTCTATCAGATAGACGGATTCGCTGTTGGGCCTCTAGGTTCGGTGACGCTAGCGCATTTGAAAGGCACGCTCACAAAATTTTATAAAGAATTTCTCGGTGAGGACGTAACGTTGCGCTTCAGACCGAGCTTCTTCGGATTCACTGAGCCTTCGGTTGAGGTGGACGTCTGGTTCGTCCCACCAGGCAAAGAAGGTAGATGGCTGGAGATGGCTGGGGCCGGAATGTTTCATCCGAACGTCATACGGGCTGCCGGTCTTGACCCAGAAAAGGTGGCGGGCTTCGCCTTCGGCGGTGGGCTCGAGCGGCTCCTGATGGTGAAGTACGGCATTCCTGACGTGCGCCTGTTCCACTCCGGTGATATCCGGTTCAACTACGCTTTTGGCGAGAAACAAGTATGAAAATTTCGCGCGAAGCATTACAGACATATTTTGAGAAGCCACTACCTAGCGTCGCGGAGATTGCCGATGCTTTCACTTTCCATGCGTTTGAAATAGATAGTGTTGAGGACGAGACGCTGGACGTAAAGGTTCTACCGAATCGCGCCGCTGATTGCAATACTGAACATGGGCTCGCGAGAGAGCTCTCTGCGATTCTGGATATCTCGCTTAAGAACGTCGAAGACGCCGGCGCGTCTGACGCGCCAGCGATATCGGTCTCGCTCGCACGCATCAACGGCATACTCGGTTCCGACTTTTCGTTGGCAGAAGTAAAAGATGTTTTTCGCCGTCTGCGTTTCGTAATTGAAGAAGAAGGTGATGCGCTCGTTGTAACTCCTCCTATAGAGCGTAAGGACATTACGATTCCAGAAGATATTGCAGAAGAAGTCGGACGAATCATTGGATACGATAAAATCCAAGCGACTGAACTGCCACCACCTAATGTTGGGCGTACTACGTCCAACATGCTTGATCAGGCACGATTTAGAGGGATAGAAAGGATGAAAGACCAGCTTGTAGAGCAGGGTTATACAGAAGTTTCTACGCAAAGTTTTGCGAAGAAAGGCGACGTGTACCTAGCCAATCCGCTTGATAAAACGAAGCCCGCACTCCGGACAAGTCTGGAAGAAAATTTGAAAGAAGCACTTGAACGAGCCAAACAATATGCGCCTCTGGTTCTTGCGCCGGGAGAGAATCCGAAACTTTTTGAAGTTGGAACCGTGTTTCCTAAATCTGGCGAATACATGGAACTCAGAATGACCGAACGTGTAGAAGCATGGGGCGACTCGGCTGTCACTTCAGATAATCTGTCAGTTGCTAAACTAGAGGACTACGGCAAGGACTATGAACCGAAGCGCTATACGCTTGGCGCGTATAAATCTTTTTCTCTCTACCCATTTATCACGCGCGACATCGCGCTATGGATTCCGACCGACAAAGATGAAGGGTTTACGAAATCCCTAATTCGCGATAACGCGGGCGAGCTACTAGTGCGCCTGGACAAGTTTGATGAGTTTGAGAAAGATGGCAGAGTCTCATACGCATTTCGCCTCGTTTTTCAGTCCTCAGAGCGAACCCTCACCGATGACGAAGTAAACCCAATTATGGCTGGGATTACTGGCCTTCTTGCAAGCTCCGGCTATGAGGTTCGTTGAACAGTTTTTATCCACAATTCAAGCCACTTTTGTGATATAATGAGAGCAATAGATTTATGGTAAAAGCGACTGATAAAGAGCCTAAAAAGCGCGGCGCCGGAGGCGCCGCGAAAGCGTACGATGCGTCGTCCATTACAGTCCTTGAGGGGCTAGAACCGGTGCGCAAGCGCCCGGGTATGTATATCGGGACCACGGGTCCCGACGGTCTCCATCATCTCGTCTGGGAAATCTTTGACAATGCTCGCGACGAGGCTATGGGTGCGTATGCTGACAATATTGAGGTCGCACTCCTGCCTGACGGGTACGTGCGCGTCGCCGACAATGGTCGAGGTGTCCCAGTTGGAATACATCCAAAAACAAAAGTCTCGGCGCTTGAAACTATCATGACTACGCTTCACGCTGGCGGTAAATTCGGCGGTGAAGATAGTGGATACAAGATTTCTGGCGGTTTGCACGGTGTTGGCGCCTCTGTAGTAAACGCGCTTTCAGTACATACGAAGGTCGTAGTGCATCAAGACGGCGGGATGCACATGCAAGAATATAAAATCGGCAAGCCGATCGCTAAGGTTAAGAAGGTTGGAACATCTAAAGAACACGGTACTATCGTTCTCTTCAAGCCAGATATAACAATCTTTAAAGAGGGTATTGAATGGAATTGGGACAAGATCGTAACGCACTTGCGCCAGCAGGCGTACCTTGTAAAGGGCGTTCGCATCAGAGTCGTTGACGCAAGAACTGCACAAGACGCATTTGAAACAGAGAAAATATTTTTGAACCCAGCAGAACTTGATGTGGCTTCAATGAGCTTCTTCTTTGAAGGTGGTTTGAAGTCGCTAGTCGCTTTCTACAATAACCATCAGACTCCTGTGCACAAAAACATTTTCTACGTTGACCGTGAGCTAGACAAAGTAATGGTAGAAGTGTCTCTGCAATATGTAGACGACATCACGTCAAGAATTACTGCATTTGCGAACAATACCTATAACAGTGAAGGAGGTACACATATTACCGGATTTAAGACAGCTCTTACTCGCTCGCTAAATACATATGGAAGAAACGCGAATATATTAAAAGAAAAAGATGAGAATTTTACTGGAGACGACGTGCTTGAGGGTATTACGGCTGTGGTCTCAGTAAAACTCCCAGAAATACAATTTGAGGGACAGACTAAGAGCAAGTTAGGCTCGGTAGAGGCTCAAGGTGCTGTCGCGACAGTGTTTGGCGAAGCACTTAACGCATTTCTTGAAGAGAATCCGGACGATGCTCGCTCTATCATAAATAAAGTTCTGCTCGCTTTGAAGGCGCGCAAGGCCGCAAAGGCGGCAAAGGACTCTGTGCTACGAAAAGGTGCTCTAGAGGGCATGACGCTCCCGGGTAAGCTCGCTGACTGTCAGACCAAGAGCGCAGAAGAAGGCGAACTCTTTATAGTGGAAGGAGACTCGGCCGGTGGCTCTAGCAAGCAGGGCAGAGACCGTCGCACGCAGGCGATACTGCCATTGCGCGGAAAAATACTAAATGTTGAGAGAGCAAGATTAGACAGAATGCTCGCATCGGTAGAGATTCGCGCTCTCGTTATAGCGATGGGCACGGCTATCGGCGACGTATTTGATATCTCTAAACTCCGCTATCACAAAATCATTATCGCGACCGATGCTGACGTTGACGGTGCTCACATCCGCACACTCTTGCTCACTCTCCTGTACAGACATTTTAAACCGATTATAGAGGGAGGATTTGTCTATATCGCACAGCCACCGCTGTATAAAATAAGCAAGGGTAAGGCGATCGCATATGCGTATTCTGATAAAGAAAAGGAAGCTGTATTAAAAGAGCTTGGCGTCGCGCCGAGCGAGGTGGCTGAGATACAGGAGGGTGATGATACGGACGAATCCTCCTCCGCCGAGGCTACGGAGGACGCTGACAAGTCTGCAAAGCCAGCCAAGTCAGCGAAAGTGAATATTCAAAGATATAAAGGCTTGGGAGAAATGAATCCGAGCGAGCTTTGGGAAACGACCATGGATCCTGCTCGCCGTGTGCTGAAGCGCGTGCATATTGAAGACGCCGAGGCGGCCGATCGCATCTTTGACATCCTTATGGGCACCGACGTTGCCTCGCGCAAGTCCTTCATCCAGTCCAACGCCAAAATGGCTAACCTGGATTTGTAATCACTTGGCGGTTCAACCGCCAAGTGATTAATCTTTTTGTAACTTCAATACCAACAAGGAGCCAGAGGGCGCCGAGGGCGAAGCCGGCGAGGACGTCACTAGGGAAGTGGACACCCAAATATAATCGGCTAAAGCCGATGGCAATAACAATCAGCGAACCGAGAGTTATAAAAATCGCGCTGTATTTTGGGTAATGTTTGCAGAGAAAGTAAGTTAAGAAGCCGTAAAGCGCTAGCGAGAAAGTGGCGTGGCCACTAGGAAAAGAAGAAGACGTCTCTATAGTAGTCGGAATAAGCCCGCTCGGGCGAGCCCGTTCTATGAAGGCTTTCATAATAAAGTTTGTTGCGCCCGCGCCAACAAGTGTAGTAGCAAGACCAACTATGTATGCGTTGTGGAAACGAGAGAAAAATAGCCAAGCTCCTACAATTACCATTATTCCAATAACAACAACTGTATTGCCTAAGATTGTTATAAAACCGAATAGCTGTAAGAAGAAAGGTGTTCGTCCCAGTAGTAAAAGATTTTCAAACCACAGGTCTGTAGTTACTAAAAAGCTATTTGTGGTTACGACACCTATTGTCAGTTTCGCTAAAAGTAGAAACAATATAATACAAACGAACCAGAAATATCGCCTTTGCATCTCCCGATTATAACCCAGATTATGAGCCTAGAACTGTAATTTGTATTGAAGTACTGTTGTTGTTGAAGTTTGACTCTGTGACTGCATGGTCAAAGTTTGATGTGACTGAAATCATCTTGCCATAACCGGCGATTGCTTGGTCAAAACCAAGCGTGTAGTCAATACTCTCTCCTGGAGCTAGAGATTGCTGAAAAGTGGACTGGAAGTTGTACAAGCTCTGCGTAGGTATAATAGCGCTGAAACGCCACGATCCTGTCACGTTTGTACCTATGTTTTTAATTGTAAATTTAACTGCCGGACGCATACCAGCGCGTATTGTTGTGGTGGCGACAAACGACTCTGCTGAAGCTGATTCTAGATATCCAACCGCAGTGATGTTTGCAGTCAAATCTGAGAATCCGTAAAGAGGTCCCTGTACGGTAGAAGTGCCCATTGGATATGTGGCGCTCGTTTTTGGCCCAGGAGTCTTAGGAGGTTTAGGCAAAGTATTGACTGGCGGAGTTTTTACAACGGTTGTGGTGGCAGTTGTAGTTGAAATGTTACTTGGAGAGCCGAAGAATATTGTAGTTGAGGCTGTGCTTGGCGGTACGATAGTTAATGCTGGCTCATTGTTGGGCACGAAGATAGAGCCGAGATAGACTGCTGCATTGCCAACACCGTTTACAACGTTAGGTACAAAACGTGTTGAATATATTGCGAGTAATATGCCTGCTACTATAAGCGCGATAAAGCCGACAATAGCAAGACTATTGACTGCAGAGACCGGCAATCGTGCCGGCGTGTTTATAGTGTAGTTATTCTGTGTTTCCATATGTTATATCCTATATACCATGCGTGACTTTTAATGTCAAGCTTTGTAAGCGGACTTAAAACCATAGCCGTTAATGATAATAGATTCTTACAGTCGTACATGAGCTTGACAGAATCAATGCGATAGTGTATATCTTAGTAAGAACATATGGGCAAATTTATTCAACTTATTGTAAGGCTTATACAAGCCGGTCAGCGAATCTATGGACGGAAATTGAGTTTTCTGGCCCTTTTCGTTATTGTATTTTTCGGCAGTACAGCCACTCTCGCCAAGCTTGACCTGTTGCCAGAGGCTTCAAATGCGAAAGTCGTATCTGCTGATGCACGTTCTGTTAACAGGCCAGATACTGCAGAAGCGGACGAGCCGAGACAAATAATTGTAGAGACGCCGTTGAAGATAGAGATAGCAAAGATTAATCTCTCTACGATCATTACGAACCCGACATCAACAAGTATAGAAGCGTTGGACAGAGAGCTGTTAAAGGGCGCTGTACGATATCCGACTTCTGCCAAACTCGGCGAGGTTGGGAACATTGTACTCTTTGGCCACACGAGCAATCTACCGGTAGTTGGCAATCAGGCGTACAAGGCGTTTAATGGTATCCAGAAACTTAAGGCTGGAGATGTTGTAACGGTGTACTCGCTTGGTACGGCATATACCTATGTGGTGAGGAGCGTCACACGGAAGAGTGTGAACAGAGATGGCGTCCAGCTCTCTGTCACAGGTCGTGTGCTCACTCTCATCACATGCGATCGCTCGCTCGGAGAGTCTACAGACCGTACAGTAGTTACAGCAGATTTTGTTGACAGTCATTCCATCTCTAGCTAGCTAGAGTGGGAATGACTCTCCGCAATATGAGGGGGGAGAAATGTTCTTTCGAGGGTAATAAGTCGAAAGTTCACCTGTAACCAACGCTGCTTGCGCAGCATTAAGGAGCTACGACATGAAAAAAGTTGTAACTACCATCGCGCTTGCGGTGGTCGTAACACTGATTGTGGTATCTGCAGTATTGATGTTGACAATGCGCTCGGCTCACGCCGAGGCAACATGGGAGCACTTCAATGCCGACCCGGCATATCAAAGCCGTGAGGCCGCGATTGCCGATGCTCCTCGAGTGCTTCGGCAGGCTGGGTGGCCGGAACCGGTCATTTCGCTTCTGACTGAAGCGATGAAAATGCCGGGGGTGGCAACCCACGTCACGAACGGCATGAGGCTTGACTTCATGCGTTCTGGGAAGTCCGCTCTATGGAGGAACGTAGTGGTGAAGTTCAAAAAACCACCGCGTGAAAACAGCATGGAGTATTCGGCGCCGAGCGAGGAGTGGACGGTGGAATGGAACGGAACTGCATGGACGGTGGGAATCCCCAAGGTTTGCAACAACATCTATGGGAAACGTTCTGGTGCGTCAAAACCGGCGTCAAAACCAGGTGCAACTCCGCCAGCCAAGAAGTACACTTTGCCACCAACCGGCGGACCCATCGCCACGTGTCCCGATGTTAACTTCTTGAAGGTGAACAATTGGGAGAACAGGGCGCTCAAACTTCCGGGTGTGGAACTCACGCACGCGAAGGAGGAGCTCGGACAGAAGCAGTTCGCTGGTGTACCGCACGTGTCTAAAACGCACGGTGGGCAGTTTCGCAAGGCGTATGCTGCAGGAGAACTCAAGCGTAGTGAAGAGGAACATGTGTTTCGGGTGTCGCTTATCATGACGCCAGAAGCGCAAGGAGGTGCGTCCATAATCACTGAAGAAGAGGTTCTCGGCGACATCAGTGTGAAGGGACTATACGATGCCTTGCAGTTCACGCGGGCCCAGATCAATAAATGGGACGCGATACGGCTTGTTGAAATAAATGGCGATGTCGTGTCGCCACCACGCTTCAATGCAACTGGCGTTCATGAATTGCGGTTTTTTAAGTCCGAGTGGGACAGCAATCCTGTGCCGGATTGCATCATGAATGTCCACACGATTGAGAAGAAAGCCAGGTAGGCAACTTTGGGACTGTCAGGGGTGTAAGTACACCCCCGACGGATCCTTTTTCCGGAATATCTCAAAAAAGAGGTATGTCGGAAATTGGAATGAAATACATAAATTTTAGATATACAACTACGATAGTAATGATACTTATGGTACTCGCGCTCTCGCGAGGCTTTGTCGTGCACTACAATGATTTGGTGTCATTCGGTGCTCTCTCGGCGTTTGCTGAAGGTGACGGAGGTGGTGGCGACGGTGGAGGAGGCGATGGCGGCGGTGGCGACGGAGGTGGAGGCG
>CAZXAN010000008.1:0-32342 GCA_964638585.1 uncultured Candidatus Saccharibacteria bacterium | reverse complement strand
TCCCCCGCCTCCGCCGCCAGTACCACCTCCGCTCGGACTGCCTCCTCCTGTGCTACCTCCCCCAGTACCAGTCCCGCCACTACCATCTCTACTTCCCCTATCGCGCGGATCTACTCCACCAGAGCTACCTCCTGTGCCAGTGGTCGTGGCTAAGGCAACATTGATGTTAATCCTCTGTGTGTTATCACTCGTGTCCTGATCTCGCGCGCTACTTGTTACTGTAGCTGTGACAGGAAGCGACATCGTGAACCCGCTCGTTAGACCAGGGGCAAAGACGCGTCCCGTAGCTATTATTTCTTTTGACCCTCCTGTCACAATTCTACCGACATTCCAATTTGTCCCAGTTACTGTATTTGAATTTGAAACATTGCTCCTAGAGAACGCGAGCAAATTTTTATCATATGCAGTTGAAAGTATGACATTTTCTGCGTCCACATCTCCGGTATTCGCTACATTGAAGCGGTAAGTGACATCTGAATCGGGAGTCGTTGGGTCTGTCGCATCAACGGATGCCGTAACAGCCAAGTTCGGACTGTGCCCTCCGAAATCAATGTCACCGCTCCAATCGCCTGAAATGTTAAAGACGGCGAACATTATGTTCCTATTGACGACGTTAGTATTTACCATATTAACGACGTTCGCGGTCGCGTAGGCATCGCCTGTTTTAATCTTTGATATTCCATTTTCAGTAAGGGAATAATTGTCGCCGGTTTCAGCAAAGACGCTGACATCTGTGTTTACAATCGCCTTGTTGGTAGAAGAGGCGATAAAGTTAGCTGAATTATAAATGCCTTGCGGGCCTGAGGTTGGGCTTATTGCTCCCGTGCTGTATATCTCAATGCCATACTCTGTGCGCCGCGACGAGAGTCCCTCTGGAAGCCCCTTGATGCTCCCAGTCCATGTCCCAGCGATATGGAAAACGAAGAGCGCCGACGAACCGCCGACGTATGTCTGGTTGGCAGCTGTAAAGCTTGTTGAAGACGTAAAGGCCTTACCTGTCGTTACCTCGCCATGACCGTCTGCCTCTGACGTAGTGCTCGCGACATTACCTCCGGTCGTTGCCTCCGCGTTCGTTGTGCCCACGAATGTCTCATCATTATCGTTTGAAACGATATATGAACTGGAGTTTAGGTCGGGCAGTGTATTGCCTTTTTTGAAAAACGAACTGAAGAAGGACGCATCCGGCAGTGTGATATTGCCCTGCATGTCGCCGAAGTTGTCAAAGCTCGCCACGAGATATTTGGAGTTGACGAAATTTGTATTGACAAGGTTCAGAACTGCGGCAGATGCATATGCATCGCCAGTTTGGATATCTACACCGCCTTCTTCGGTTGAAGTCGCAGAGTTACTGCCGGTGGATGCGCGCACTAGAACATCGTTGTCCACCACTGCATCATTTTTGTTTAGAATCTTTAAGCTTGAGCTGTTAAGACAAGTGAGAATCGTACAGCCGAGCTGTGTAGGAGATGCGCCCACTCCGCCCGCTACCAGATATGACAAGTCGGCAGAGCGCAGGTCTAGACTGTCGCCGTTTTGTGGATTTAAGAAGAGTACGAGACCATTTGAATTAAAGAAGTTGGTGTTAACAACGTTTAACACGCGCGCAGAAGAAACAGCCTTGCCGGTGTGAATAGTGGCGTCGCCCACTCCGCCCTGACCTCTATTTTCTCCCGTAAACGCGAACGTGTTATCAGCCGTAGTAACTTCTCCGATATTGTCGGTGTCGGCAGTAATTCTAGAGCTGTTAGTGACGCCAGCGCCGTCCACATTAGACCGCGTGATGTTCAAGATGTTTTTTACAGTGGTAGAAGCGATAGCGCTCCCTGTAAATATCGTCCCGCCGAATTTACTGCCCGTCCCATCGGTTGAAGTCGCCACCATAAGGATCGGCACCGTCGCCAAAGCTTCGGTGGAAGTCGCGCTCACGTCAACTATTGGCCGCGTGTCGTCTGGCCCCGGAGGCGGAGCCCCGTCAGTAATGTTTTCAAAGTCAGTGTTGTCAGTATCAGACTCTGAAGGATCTATTATCGCTGAAGTGGTAGAAGAAGTAGAAAACGTGGATGGGTCAATAATTGGCGGTGGCGTTGAGTCTGCAGGAGGCGGTGTATCTGCTGGCGGTGAGCCCGTTGGAGGCGTAGAAGTAGCGGTCTCTGCCCCGCTCGGAGTGGATGTAGCAGTCTCTGGAGTGCTGGTTGATGTTCCTGGATCAGTCGTAGTAGCTACAGGAAGCTCCGGCAGGGGCGCGACTAAGATATTGAATATTGAGGGCGTCGCTATATTGCCCGCAGAGTCTGTGGCAGTACATTCTACGACAGTTGAACCAATAGCGAATGTTGAATCGGACGCGGGCGTACAGGTGGCGACCCCGACGCCATCTACATTGTCATTAGTCGCTGGCGGAGTGTAGGAAACAATAGCTCCAGACTCGGACGTCGCTTCTACGCTTATATTACTGTGCGTGTCTATAGAAGGAGCGGTGGTATCACTCCCTCTGTCGGCAAGCCGTTCATCTATAGAAGTTCTGTCTGTGGTAGTCGCAGTGTCCGCGATGGCTACAACAGGGGAGATAGGGCCAAATATAAGGCTAACCACGAGAAGTGCGGTCATTATTCGCGATGATGAATTTGACATTAGTTTATACATGTTTTCTCTTCCTGCCCCAACAAAGACACGTTCTTTTACCACAATTCCTTATGCCAGACAAGATTTGCCTTTACGGACAATTAAGAACGTTATTGATGCCTCCGCCTGCGTTACAGGTGTCCGCTCCGATACCGCCGTCTATATAGTCGTTATCGGCGCCGGTGGTGACTGTGTCACTGCCCGCGCCGGATTTAACATTGTTGTACCCTGCTCCGGCGTTAATAACGTCATTGCCCGAACCGGTCACAATCTGATCGCTATCTGAACCTGTTGTTATATTCTTATCGCCGTTGCCGGTAGTGATGCTGTTGTATCCATTACCAGCCGTCATACTCTGCACTCCAGAGCCGGTCTTAATGTAGTCGTTCCCGCTTCCTGTTTTAATGACGCCATTGCCGTTACCCACAGTGATGCTGTTGTGTCCATTTCCGGCGTCTATAGTGAAGTCGCCGTTACCGAGCGTTATCTTGTCAGTCAAGCCTCCTGTGCAGATGATGTAATTGCCGTCTGCAGGTCCCTTCACCTGATCGTACCCGCCAAGGCCGACGAACATCGTGAACGGAGCTATCGTCAGAACATCACTACCTGTAGTACCGTTAAGCAGAGTGTAGCCGGATGGAGCGACGCTTGGCGTATCACATGCATTCGCCGGTGGCGGTAAGACTACCGGTGGCGCCGTACATTTCTCGTTCCAAACAATTATTACTTTGTCGGTGATCATCCCCGTTAAATTCGGCTCCCCTGGGGTTGGGCCTGCTAATTCTGCTTCTGCCAGTGTGTCGCCACTCGAGTACCCAACAAGCGCAAATGGCTTTCCGTCGGTGCAACTTGCACCAACTACAGCACCGTCAGTAACTTCATGCATCGTGATGTTCGCGCCCGAGTCAAACGGCGGTTGCGTTTTCGCTTCGTACGGGGTTGCGATATTGAGGCCGACGGGGCTCAAGGTGAATGGGACGTCGGTTCCGCTGAAATTGGTCGCAGTCCATGTCTCAAGCATCTGGAAGGATGAGCTGTTCGCACTCGTAGCATCCGCGTGTACGCCATCAATGTATTTGACGATAGTTACCGTAACCTGCGGCAACGGACCGTTGCACGGGCCACTAAGATCAGATGTTGTGAGCCATGTTGAGAAATCAACATTCGTGCTCACAGAGTCACCTGTTCCAGGACCACTTCCGGATGGACCGTTTGCATTGCCCCACCAGTTACATGTGGCATCAAACGTTTGTGGTGTGCTGTCGTAATTCACAACTCCTGCAATGTTCCCAGAAATGTTGTTCCTATTTGCGACGTTGCCGGCTCCTGGTGGAGTATCAGCCAAACTCGGACCACCTGGGTCTGCCGCTCCAGCAAAGCGAATGCCAGCCATTGTGTTGCCAGTAATGGTATTACCGGTGACGACAGAGTTGGTAGCTCCATCTTCTAGATGGATACCCACTTCCAGATTATCGTGAAGATTGTTATTGCGAATAATGACGTCATTCGCGTTATGCCCCACAAGAATACCGTCATCTGTATCAGAGACGTCGTTATTCTCGGCAGCGACTCCTGGCATTAATGGGTCGTAGAATAGAATACCGGCGCTACGCGAACCACTCATGCTGTGATGTAAAGCGCTGATTGTATTACCTGTAGCATTTCCGCCCGCGCCGTGGATAAAGAGAATACCGTTTGGCACAGCGGCTCCGACAAGTACGTCGCCCGGCCCAACAAGCGTGTTGTCATGTATGTTGGCTGTGAGACTACCGCCCTGCACTTGGATACCGTTACGCGACCAATCTGTGATATTTGAATCTTTTACTTCAATCGCGCGCGCCGCCCCAACAGCGCTTAAGTCAATGCCATAACTTCGCGTTGCATACGCACCTACAACCATCTCTGTGACAGAGACACTGTCAACGGTTCCGCCAGATTCGCCATAGAGAATGCCAGCGACTCGCGCGGCGCCTACAGGCGCGCTGACTACATTGACCCCATCTACTTTCAGATTTTTTACTGTGGTGCTCGCGCTATCCTTGACTAGAACAAGCGGCGCGAGAACGGTCCCTGGCCAGAATGTTCCAGACGGATATGTATAGAGCGTCACGAGTGTTACGGGCGCAGATGGCTGAACAATAGTTGTGTCTCCTGCACCCTGTAGAGTGATGTCTTTCCCATCAATAACAACCTGCTCGTCATATGTCCCCGCGCACACCTGCACTGTGTCGCCTGAACTTGCCGCGTTCACAGCGGCTTGAATCGTAGTGTACGTCGCACCCGGACAATAAGGCGAATTGTTATCAACGATTAGTGTTGCGGCCGTTGCGGGCTCGAAGTCAAACGTCGAGCTCACGCTGATGTTTACGTTATCGATTAGTACGGTTTGCTCGCCATCATTCGTGCCTGACGCCGCAGCATCAGTACCACCATCAGCTATGATAGATATGTTGAGAATTTTTCCGTTCAAGACGCTTGCCGGAGCGTTGCTGTACCCGCCGAGAACTCCACCGAGCCCAGTAAAGTCCCATCTGTCCGTATCGTTGTTGCCTATCAAATTTCCCGAATTTGTCCACGTGTTTTGCGTGCAAGTATTGAAGGCTGGACTTGGCCCGAGATTCACGAGCACATTGCCGTCTGAGACGCTGTTATTGTCAGCATCAATAGAAATCACGAATCTCGGAGACCCTGCTCCACAATTGTCGTCCGTTACATTAAAGTCTGTCTGTAGAACGGAGAGGCTAGAGAACGTCTCTCCATTGGCATCATCAAACGATATTCCGCTGTTTGGATTCACAGTGTCCGAGACGAGAATAACGTTTCCAACGCCGAACGACGCGCCGCCTAGAAGTGAGGAGGAAGCGTATGCTGTTATGCTCGCATACGCTAAGACTGCTCCCACGACGAGAAGCGAAACGATGGAGATGCTTAATTTTTTTGTCATACGCAGGTATTTAATAATTATTAAAGATTATCTAGCTCGTCCTCCGACATCGGGCGGGCATGTCGTTCGCCCGCGCGCGTCGGTCTCACATTGAGGATCTGGCTGCGGGTCGTCCTCCGGCGGTGTCACTATGATTACCGTCGGTGTGTTCGTCGGTCCGACGTTGACGACTGTCATCTCTACGCTCTCGTCTCCTGTCGCCACATTACCTCCTTGGTTACCACCAGAATTGGCTGTACCGCCAGTCGAGTTCTGAATGCCACCTCCTGTCTGTGCCGGCGGCTTTGGCACAACAGGCGGAGGCAGAGGAGTGACTGGGTCAGTCAGTCGGCCGGTCGCATCACTGCGATCGCGACTAGGCGCAGACCGCGTGTCTGCGTATGCGCTTATAGCGAAAAGGCTCGCAGTCAGAATGACGGTTACTGCGAGAATCACTTTTAAAGTCAAGATCTTTTTTGTTGTAGTCATAATTGCTGGTTTCCGCGAATAATAATTATCTACTGCCAATACGCACTATCGTCGCGTTAATCATATTGAGAGCATTCGCGTTTGATACAACGTTCCCAGCCCTGATTAATCCGCCCGGAGCGGCATTCCCGCCATTACCACCATTCCCACCGTTGCCTCCGTTACCAGCCTGCGCTCCTCCATTTGAGTTATTACTCGTGCCTGCACCGTTGGTACTCGCATTAGTGAGGTGTGTGAGCAGATTGCTAGTAGAGCTCGCTCGCTTAAGACCCTGTGACTGCCCCGTTGTCGCGCGTGCTAGCGCGTTAGCGCTTCTAAGACAGTTGAATGTCTCCTCGGCTCTGGTGCTCTGTGGCATAAAGAAAATCACGCCCGCTATAAGTAACATCGCTGTTACAAATAAAGTCTTTGAATCTGTGTGTATTTTGGTCATTTTTTTGTTGATTTATTAATTAAGGAACCCTCGGGAGAACCCTCTTGCCGTGAGCATTGTCGAACGGTCCCAAGTAAGGACTCTCCAGAGGGGGTATGCCGAATGCATACCTACCCTCTAAGAACGCACTAACAATCGAGAAGTGTTCTCGAGAATTAGAGGCGAACGCGAAGAAGAACAGTGTTCAGCCAGTTGATCGTACCGGACTTGCTTGTTGCATTTCCAGTTGAGACTGTACCGCCGAGACCACCAGCTCCGCCTGTGCCACCATTGCCAGCACCTGCACCGCCATTGTTTTCATCGCCATTGCCACCCGCAATGTTACCGCCGTCGCCAGCATCGCCAGCTTCGCTACCTGCGGCCTTGTTCTCGCCTGTGTGGGCGCGTGCCTTGGTGCGGTTATCAATCTTGTTTGCGATGTCATTGTTATTCGTATCTACCTCAATAGTTACGCTATTGATATCGCCACAGTCACAGTCCAACGCTACTTCAGCATCAGTGGTGTTAAGATCATTCTCTGTACCAGCCTCTGCCGAAGCATTACCGGTCTCTACGAGTCCACCTGCTCCACCAGCACCGCCGTTACCGCCGTTACCAGCAGTCGCACCGCCGTTGTTTTCAGCACCATCTGACGTTACGTCACCACCACTGCCACCGTTTCCACCCTCACTACCTTTGGCTTTGTTCTCGCCTGTGTGAGCACGAGCCGAAGTTGTGTTGTCAATAGTGCCACGGTTTGTGGTTGTGATAGAGATTTTCGTGGAATTAACTGCCGCAGAAGCTGCGAGCGGGAGCGCGAACGAAGAGAGCGCCATCGCTGCCGCTGTCGCGACTGCAAACGTCTTTGCTGTAAGATTCTTTGTCATATTCTTTATTTTTTAACTTTAATAACCTTTTAATAATCCTGACATCATGCCTCCTTAAGGATGGCACGATGCCAGTCATCGACCTTCCGTGGACCTTGTTATTCAAGAACCGGTTAAGGCTCTATCCTGTGCAGTCCACGACGCGCGGCGCGCCCAGTTGTACGCCGTGTGTCGTAGACTTCACTTACAAATTTTTACAAAAAACTTCTAGCTGTGAATTAAGGACTGCGAAGGTTAACAAAAAAAGCGCTCCGCGTGTTACGCGTTTCGCTTTTTTTCTGCACTCGTTTTTATTTGTGTGGTAAGTGAAATAGCGATCATGTTTTTCATGTCGCTGGTTTCCCACGTCACGCCCGTCGCAACGTGATGCTATTATTTACCTGTGCACAAAGTAAGTCAATAGATAAAAACTGCTAAAATGTGTTGAAATATGTGGATAAGCAGTGGATATCCTTAGAATCGAAGAGAAATTCTGTAATAATATACGAGACAGTGGCGTACTACAGGCAGTGGAGCTCTAAAGTGGACCCGAAACGTAGGGGAAACCAGCGTAAAGCTGTAGCTTCGGGCCCACTTTGGAGCTCCATGTACCTATAAAATGAGAAGTCCCTCGCTTTAGGAGGGACAATCTCGCGGTATGTTAGCTCATCTAGTCTCGTTGTCAATTTCTAAATAGATTCAACACTCTTTCCCAGAATCCTCCCTTATCTGCAGTTTCTCTCACTGCTTCTATGGCAGCCGCAGTTTGTGTCGCAACATTTATATTTGGGATAGCGGTCTTTTGGGGTTCTATGCTGGCAGTTGAGGTGGCTTGACAGGGCGGACACGTTGGCGCGCTTGGTGATGGCACAACAGACTTTATTTTGGCTCTCGTTTGTTGAATTGTATTAAGCTCTTGAGGCGAGAGATTGAATTGTCTTGTGTTGCGACAATAGATTTCATTTACCTTCTTGCGTGTTGTTAGATATACAAGTCCTGTGGACTCGCTTATACCCCACGGCTTAAGGATTTCACTCATATATTTCGTCTGGAACGTGTGTACTGCAGAGAGAGTTTCTGCGTCATAAACACCGTTTACATTCACCTTAGCGCCCTCAAAGTCGTGAAGAACCACTTGGAGTCTCCGAACCTGTTCTGGATCATTCTTATAGTTAGAGCCAATGAAGGCAGTGAGGTACATATCGCACGGTCCTTTAAATATCGGTTGGACTACAGGCGGTGGAACTACAGGAACACTTGTCGTCGCCGTCCCCAAAACAGAACCACCTCCGCCACGGCCACCGCCGCCGCCGCCACCTCCGCCACTACTTGGGCTACCACCACCGGTGTTATTTCCTGTATTGTTTCCGCCGCTTGGCGCATTAGTTTCGTCAGTATCTCCGGAGCCAGAACACCCAGTGTCTAGGCTGTCTATAAGGCTGTCTCCGTCGTTATCAATACCGTCCTCGCAGGCTGCAAGTACAGGAGGTGTAGTAGTTGCGATATCATCGTTTGTAATAGTGCAGGTTTTGGCGTCTCCGGCCACAAGAGTTAACTCACCATTAGTGCTACAGTCGCCCCCAAATGTCGTGGTGTAACTAGAATTTGAAACTTCTCCTATTTTCCAAGTGCCGACAGCAACCGTGGTTGTAGCTCCAGAAATGACTGTAGTTGTAGCTAAATCAGCCTTCTTTATATAAAGCGGAAAATTGGAAATGGTTGATGTGCCTCCGTTGTTGTTTATGACGGTTTTTATTACAACTAGCTTCGGAACGAAACTAGAGCAGTTCGGGTCAGCAAGGTCTATCAGAGAGTCATTGTCGTTATCAACCCCATCGGTGCAGAGTGCGAGTGTGTTTTCTACTAACGGCGCAGGCGGTGGTGGAGGTGGAGGTGGTGGAGGAGGCGGATTGTCAGACTCATCTGTGTCCAGAGACGTTTCGCATCCAGGGTCGCCACCGATAGCGGCCCAATCTATAAGTCCGTCACCATCGTCATCAATACCATTAGAACACGCAGTCGTCTGCGCCGGACACTCATCAACGCGGAAACGAGGAATCGGACGACCAGAAGTGTCGTTTATATAACACAATATTTGCCCTGCTAGTGAATCATCTTTGGCCTGTACGTGACGCTGGTTTCCCCAGAACCAAGCGGTGAGCGCAACTGTAATTATCAGTGCCACAATTGCCGCCTGGCGCAATGTCCAAGTCAACGTCATAAGTCCGTATTCTTAACTGATAACTTTTCTAAAAATTTAACCTCGCCTCCTAATAGGATACCTTTGCGCAAAAAGCTGTCAAAGCACATAGGTGGACAACTAGGCAGTGGAAGTAGTTCTGTAATTCGTGGTAGAATCATGTACATGATCAAAATATCTTGCCGTACAAGTATTATATCCATTACAGGAGCTGTCTTATTATCAGCAGGTGCGTTCGCGACAGTCACTTATGCCAATCACTCCTGGGGTAGCTATCACTGGGCGCGTACAGCAGATATTTTCACTCTTAAACTAGGCGATAATGTCTCTTCAGCATGGGATGGATATCTCACAACAGCCTCTACCGACTGGAACGTATCGTCTGTATTGGATACGACGATTGTGAGCAGTGGATCAAATAGAAACTGTCGGCCGGTAAATGGGCGAGTTGAAGTCTGTAACAATAAATACGGTAATAACGGCTGGCTCGGCATTGCGCAAATATGGGTGAGTGGCAGTCATATAACACAGGGGACTGTGAAACTGAACGACACGTATTTTAATAAACCTGCCTATAACACACCCGCCTGGAGACGTCTCGTTATGTGTCAGGAAATCGGGCACACATTTGGGCTTGACCACCAAGACGAAGCGTTCAATAACGTCAATCTCGGCACCTGCATGGACTACACAAGTAACCCGAGCGGACCACTCTCAAATGAACATCCGAACGCACACGACTACGAACAACTTGGGTTGATATATTCTCATCTTGATGGCGCATCCACGATAAGTCAAAAAGTTTCTTCAGAGCAGGATAGAAATGAGATTGAAGGTGTCACAGGTAGAGACAGGGTATCGCGCGTTGACGACAGAGGTCGCCCGGCCGTATATGAGCGCGAGCTCGGCAGAGGTGAGAAGATATTCACATTTGTCATTTGGGCTGAATAAAAACAGCTTATCCCCAACGTTTGTCTTGCATTTTATAGACATTTCTGTCATATTATACGCAACTCGCAGAGTATTAGAGCTTCGCTCGGTTTTAAACAACCGCAAGTGTTCAGTTTCGGCGAGGTTAATCAGTTAAATCCAATAACACATGGACAGTCCAGCAGCAGGTGCGGTGCAGGGGAACAAGCTTTACGTAGGTGGGATTCCCTACCGCTCGACAGAAGATGATATGAAGAAGGCCTTTAGCGAGGCCGGTTCGGTCGTTTCTGCGAGCATTATTTCTGATCGTATGACCGGTCGCTCACGCGGTTTCGGCTTCGTGGAAATGGCCTCTGAAGCAGAGGCGCAGGCGGCGATTGACCGATGGGATGGCAAGGAGATGGATGGCAGAACGCTCTCCGTTTCTTTCGCTCGCCCACAGGGTGATCGACCTCCTCGACGCGAAGGCGGTGGCGGTTTCGGAGGTGGTAACGGCGGCGGATACGGTGGCCAACAGGGTGGCTACGGTCGCGGAGGTTATTAAAAGTTTCTGAAACAAAAATCCCGCCTCACGGCGGGATTTTTGTTTACCTGAGAAAATAAAGGAGCTGTGGATAATTTTAGGTTGACGTTATGCGTTATGGGTGTATACTAGCCACATACCTCATTCTGGGGTTCCGAGAAAGGCCGTCGCAAGACGGTCTTTCGTTTTTTCTATAAAAGCTCTCTTACTTTCCCTTCTATTTGCGAAAACAACTCGGCATCCATTCTTAAAATCTTTCGTTTGAGACGACGGCTGTCGTATGCTCTGAGCTGATGTAAGGCCACATACCCTTGTAGATGTTTTATTACTCCAGTGTTACTGACGTATGGTATGCCATCTATTCTATAAAAAAGATGGTTGGTAGCCTTGCGACCATCAGGGTCAGAACTTGTGATGGGAAGACCCCAAAATAATATAGAGCCGAAAACTTTAACGACTAAAACAGGCCTTTCAAATCCTTCTTCGCAACTCTGTTCAGACCCAATATTCAACCCTATTGCGCACCACCATATTTGCCTTCTCTTGGGGCGTGGAAAGTTGATAGCTGTATTTAGTGATTTTTTCAGATCGTTCCATTCGTCAAATCCTTCATCCATTAAAATCTATTCTATCCCTATCGTGTCATTTCGCAAACAGAAATTCCTACGCTCACGCGCGGGAGTTTCTGTTTGTGAGGTATACTTATGACTATGTCCGAAGAACTACCTACACCAGAACCAAAAGGCATAATCTTATCAACTGCAGAGGAGATAAGGAGGGTCCAGAATGAGAGCGACGCAGCGTGGATAGCCGAACATCCGGTAAGCGATCGCGACACGGAAGTTGAAATATGCGCAGAGAGAGTTATCGTGTGTGAAAGATTGCTTAGCAGGTTCGAACAGACCTATAACCTCAATGCGTTGCGTTCCATTACGCAATTCTTCTCAAAAGAAGAACGTGAGAGTTCGATCCGCCAGCCAGCGTTAAAAGCACTTACCCCCATGTTTCAAATCATAAGACATTTGAGAAAGCAGAACGCGGTGGAGAGAGAAGATCTTAAGGCTCTCCAGACACGATACACGGTCATTAGTAATGCCGTTGGTAACGTGACCGAAGATCCGAACGGGAAGGTTTTCGATATTGTTGTTCACGACAGAACTATATGGCCGCAGTAAAATAGTTTTGTCAAAAGCAAAATCCCGCTAAAAGCGGGATTTTGCTTTTACCCCGTTCATTCTCAAGGAATGAGCCTCGGATATATAAGGTGGTCCTTGGTAGCGATCATTTTATTTGTCGCACTAGAGGACCTATAAATTATTAAGGTTCTTCCGAGCGAGAACGAACTATATATATTTTCCCGCGTACATTTTAAAAGTCAAGCGAATTCTGAGGACAAAAGAGTGCAAAAGCTGTGTATATCTCTGTATAACCCTTTTCGTGGTAACTTCTGGGCATGCTAGGCGATAAAAATGAGGAGATACCCGAGGCATATGCCATCGGCTGGCAACCGTTTATCGGATTAAAGATCTACCTGGACTCGCATCCGCTCATCCCACGGACAGAGACAGAATATTGGACCGATCTGTTACTGAAAGACGCAGTGGCGCGACGGCTGAAGGACGTCTCGGACGGCGACGGCCGGAGAGACAGCAAATTTTTAGCAAAAAATTATGCGTGTCCTGAAGACGGCGTGCCTCTGCGTCTTTTGGATCTCTGTGCTGGGAGCGGAGCGATCGGTTGCGCGGCGCTCGCGAAGTTGCCAAATGCACAGGTTTATTTCGGTGAGATTGACCCTGCGCACGAGGCAACTATTTTAAAAAATATTCGCGAAAATAACTTGAATGCGTCACCCTACTTCGCCAAGGCTACGAAGGACACGCGTGCTGATGTGCGCATCGGTGATTTGTTCGAGCCGTTTGGTGATTTAAAATTTGATATTATTGCGATTAATCCGCCATACATTCCTGCCGACAGGATTTTACCGAAAAGTGTTGCAGATTATGAACCTGCGCTAGCGCTCTATTCTGGCACTGACGGGCTTGAACTTATGCGCAAAATTGCCGCTGAATTGCCGAAACACCTGGCGAAAGTCGGGCAAGCGTGGATAGAGATAGACAGCGCAGCCGCCGCAACGGCGGCTGCGCTCTTTACCGACCAAGGCCTCTCGGCTGAGATACGCAATGACCAGTACGACAAACCACGCGTTATTGTTGTATCATTTAAATAATGTCCGACCAACCGCTACAAGCGTTCTCGCCACCAACAGCATTATTTAATCAATTTAATATAAATGGAGTTGTCTCTTCTGGATCTTTACTCCAGTGGGCACTTTATGCCATATTCTTCTTCTGGACTGTCTACACTGTCGTTGCTATTTATCACTGGCTTAAATATTCTCACGCATCTTCAATCGCATTTCCAGCTATTGGCCTGCATCTCTTCATCTCGTTTGTGCTTATGATCTACACTCTCACCGGCACACGCCTCATATGAATACAATATGAAAGAATTTGAACTGGAACCCGGAGAACATGTGGTACTGCAAGTTAGGAAGCATTGGTTCTTATTTATTCTTGAACTTTTACCATACGCAATAATGGCTGTTCTGCCGTTTGTAATACCAAAGCTACTTGTCCTCTCGCCACAGATGACTAAATATGCAGATTTTTTTGACTATTCAACACAACTCTCGCGCGCAGGGCTCGGTGTCTGGCTCCTCTTGGCGTGGACAAGCGCGTGGGGCACATTTACCCGCTACTTCCTCAACTTGTGGGTACTCACCAATGCGCGCATTGTGAATATCAAACAACGAAGATTCTTCTCACGCGAAGTCTCAAGCCTTTTTCTCTCTCGTATTCAAGATGTAACGACCAATGTGTCAGGACTCTTACCATCTCTGCTTAGTATCGGCGATATTAAGGCTCAGACAGCTGCTGAGGATGTTGAATTCGTTATGCGCGGTATACCACGTCCAGAGATGATGCGCGACCTTATCCTTAAATACGTCCCCGAGGGCGATTCTGAAAAACCTACCGGCGTCTGATTTACCACCACACCAACTTTTCTGAAAAAGTTGGTGTGGTGGTATAGTTGGGTTATGTCCGAGCCATTATCTACAGATCCATACAAGGGCGTACGCGATTTCTACCCTGCCGACTGGGCGAGGATGGAGTGGATGTTCTCACGCTCTCGCGAGGTGTTACAAAAGTGGGGTTACGAAGAGTACAACGCATCGCCCTTAGAACGCTCCGAGATCTATGAGGCAAAAACTTCTGAAGAGATTGTGAACGAGCAGACCTACACATTTATGGATCGTGGCGACCGCCGTGTGACACTGCGTCCAGAGATGACGCCGACTCTAGCAAGAATGGTGGCTGGCAAACGTCGTGAACTCGCATTCCCTCTCCGATGGTTCTCTATCGGCAACCGCTTCCGCTACGAGAGACCACAAAAGGGGCGCTTGCGCGAGTTCTACCAGACCGACGTTGACCTTATTGGTCTGCCAGAGGGCGAGGCAGATATTGAGATCGTGCGACTCGCATCAGAGATTCTTAAAGCCTTTAACGCAGCCGAAAGTGATTTTGTAATACGTATCAACTCTCGTTCTCTCTTAAACGTGGCCTGCAAGGCTGCTGGGCTCAAAGCCACAGAGACTCGACAATACCTTCGTCTGCTTGATAAAAAGTCCAAGATGACACCAGAGGCATTTTCTGCGGCATCTGTTGCGGTAACTGCAACCAACCCGCTAAACATAATCGCGAACCCGAGCACGTCTAGCGAGGTAGAAGCCGAGGTGACTAAGATAAATAAAGTCATCAATGCACTCAAAGGGCGCGGAGTCGGCAACGTAGTCTTTGACGAGAGCGTCACACGTGGTTTTGACTACTACACTGGCATGGTGTTTGAAGTGTTTGATACCAACCCTGCGAATCCGCGAGCACTCTTTGGCGGAGGGCGCTATGACGGCCTCGTGGCTCTCTGGGGAGGCGACTCTATCCCTGCAGTCGGCTTCGCGATAGGAGAAGTACCGCTTGGAGACTTTATTGAGACTCATGGCCTTCAACCCGGGTTAAACGAGGGTTATTCGCAACTCTACCTCGGCACGCCGAACGAGAGCGATATACCTGCCGCACAAACCTTTGCCGACACTCTGCGCAAACAGGGTTGCAGAGTCTTTGTCAATCTCTCTGATCGCGCGCTCGGCGACCAGATCAAAGACGCTGTGAAGCGTGGTATACCTCTATTTTCCGCATATGGTACAAACGAGGTTGCCAGCCAGACTGTGCGTATTAAGGTGCTCGCCACTGGCGAAGAGATCGCCGCGTCTGTTTCTGAAGTGCCTATGCGCATAAAGACTGTTAACTAATAATATGCGTGCTATTACATTTGATATTGAATCTATTTCAGACTCTATGGTGCGCGGGCACATCGACGTGAATGAACAGGAGCTCACCGTAGTCGCCATCCACGATTCTGATACCGGCGAATACACATCCTATTTTAAAGAAGACCTTCACAAGCTCTGGCCGATAATGGAGCGCGCAGATATGCTTATCGGCTTCAACTCTGATTCTTTTGATATTCCACTCCTAAACCGCTACTACCCGGGCGACTTGTCGCACATCCGCTCGCTTGATTTGCTTAGTGAGGTGCAAAAAGTCTTGGGTAGAAGAATTAGACTGCAAGCTCTTGCAGAAGCAACATTAAAGAAAGGTAAGAAAGGCGATGGATTAAAGGCCGGCGATTGGTGGCGGGAGGGAAAACGAGATTTAGTAGCCGAATATTGCATAGAAGACGTACGCCTTACGCGCGAGCTCTATGACTACGCGATTCAACACGGCGTCTTAAAATATAAAGACCTTCGCGATATCCGCGATATTAAAATGGACACCTCGCTCTGGGCCGCGCCCTCTGCGGGCGCGTTCAGGCCCCCCGCGATGACCCACGCGTTGCCTCTATGAATAACAGCTTGAAGATTCCAGTGGCGATTGTGGCGGCGGGAATCATGATCGCCGTGGCGGTGTATGTTTCTATGCCTAAGATAGAGACGAGCGCCGGTAATCCGGCGCTCGTGAGACCTGTGAGCGCTAGCGACCACATCCTCGGTAACCCGGCCGCGCCAGTCGTCATCATTGAATATTCTGATTATGATTGCGAATACTGCAAGGGGATGAACGACACTCTTCATCAAATTATCGCAAATGAGGGTACTAAAGGAAATGTCGCGTGGGTCTATCGCCACTTCCCGCTCACCGAGATCCACCCCAACGCGCTCTCGCACGCTAGGGCGGCCGAGTGTGCCGCGACTGTCGCCGGCAACGATGCGTTCTGGAAGTTCTCGCAGGCTCTCTATGCTAACCAATCGGCTGATCCCTCAACCTACGGCACACTCGCTATGAGTGCCGGCATATCTGGTGACGCATTCGCAATCTGTTATGCAAACGCCTCTCTGACATTTGACGCGCGCATTATGGCAGACCGACAAAACGCTCTTGATATCGGCGCAGACGGCACACCCTACTCAATAATCCTCGTCAAAGGCAAACCGCCAGTGGTCATGGCTGGCGCTTATCCCTACGACGCTGTTGAACAGCTCTTAAGCCAGGCTCTTGCAGCCACAAGGTGACACCTTACGGTTTCCGTAAGGTGTCACCTTGTGAATTCATCGTCATCCACCAATTCTAGACGATAAATATCAAACGAGTTATCGCCCTCAAACATGTCGGAGGGGTTCGGGAGATATTTGCGCGCACGCGAGATTTCTTCGGTCGCGTCGTTGATAAGGCGGTGAAATACTTTGAAGTTGTGCTCATGATCTTTAAAATTAATAACATACCGCCTCATCTGTGAGCTACCGTCGGCATTTTTTGTTTTTTTGCATTCATAGACGATAAACCTACGTACAGGCTTCCCGAATAACTCGCGCACTGTGTAATAGTTAAATATCGCCTGAATCACAAAGAGCGACTTGGCGGCACCACCCTTGCTAAAGCTCGCGACGAACTTGTGGTCCACAATGTCCACCGCGCCTTCCTCTACACGCGACTCTATGACTAAATCTGATATGGATTTAATCGGTAGCGGGAGTCCCTCTACTTCAACCACTCCTTTGGCTTCTACACCAAGAACTTTGTGCTTAGGTGCTCTTTTTAAATAGTACGAAATGGCCCTTAGATAATCGGCCTCCATTGCCTCCCTCTTTTTCTTCTTTGCTACAAAACTCTTCGCCTTGCCGAACTCAATTTCAAAATCTGCAATTTTTCGCATATATTCAAGACCAAGTTTCGTCGCCACCTCTTTCGATGCGCCAGAATAAAAATGCTCTAGAGCATAATGCCCAGCACTACCAACGATAGACGCGGGATTTCTTGGCGTATCGTAAATCTCTTCCACATATCGCTTGTACCAAGCGAGCGGGTTCCTCAAAAACGCCATCAAGCTCGAATGGCTCCAATGCTTAATCGGCACCTTTCGACGCTTCCTAACTGTATTTTTATTACGCTTCATGATTATTCGTTAAGTATAGACTATCCACGATATGTGCCGACCGGTACATAGCTTGGATACCTGATTACCAAGCTGGCAGTGCGAAATGCTCTCGCAGATGTCTGTCGCGCTCAAGACGTTCAACAATCATATAAAGAACGTCGGCACCAACGCGAAGATTCGCTTTCGCCAACGCGATAAGGTCTTCGCAGTCATACGGATAGATCCATACGCTATTCTGCAAACGTATGAATCCGTATTCCTCCATGAATCGTCGAAGTCTTACTCTGACTCCCCTGCGACGTTCAGGAATATCAAATATGACAACGCGCCATCGTCGATCCCATTTCTTCTTTTTTACATCTACGACTTTCCTGGTCTCTAATTCGAGCACTTGTCTTCCTCTTTCAGTAATCCGTGCATAACGGCGACCGCTTCTATCTTCAAACGTAATGAGTCCTCTCGTGGCAAGTCGCCCAAGCACTGTTTTCGCTTGATAGTTGAATCGGGCACCTTTTTTGGCACCCATGTAATACTTTATGATTTTCGAGAAATCTGGTACCGCACCAGTTGCAATCATGACACCTCCTAGCGCGGCATACAGCATTGCCTGCTGAAATGCTCCTATTCTTCGTTCGCGTTTTACGCTTTGCTCCATTGTTCCCATAGAAATATGGTATCACGCACTATCCACTCTTATGTGCCGACCGGTACATAGTGTGGATACCCTACCCTAGCACCACACCTTGCTAATAAATGGGAGTGGTGTATGATATTTGCAGGTTGAAATTTGTATTGGCAGGATTTCCTGCTACCCAGGATGCGTCCTGGTTTAAAGTGACAACTTGGGAGAAGTGGCATGCCTGTAATAAGAGTTTCGAATTTGCCGAGCAACATAATGGAGGCCCATCTGAAGAAACTACGTCTCGACGTTATAGGCGCAGTCGTGAGCGTCAAGGAGCTCGGTGTCAACAATAAACAAGTGACGTGCCTCTTCCCACCGGACATGAGACATGACCTCGATGACGAGGAAATCGTCGTCGAAGTCGTCCTGTTCGACAAACCGGAAAGGGACACTAAGGTGCGAGCAAGACTGGCGGCCGTTCTAGGCCTCGCACTCAAGCGAACCTACCCGAACGCAAACGTGGAGTGCCTCGTCAACCCTTTCAAACCGGAGCAAGGCTACTGGTCAAGCCAAAGATAACGCGAACACGAGCCGCCCGAAAGGACGGCTCGATTTGTTATTAATACGTTATTTAGTACGACTTCAGGTGACGGGCGCGGTCGTGGGTACGGATTTTCTCAAGTGCTTTGGCTTCGATCTGGCGGATGCGTTCGCGCGTGACGCCGAACTCGCGACCGACTTCTTCAAGCGTGTGATAGATGCCGTCCATAAGGCCATGCCTCATTTCTAGAATCTTGCGCTCCTTAGGCGACAGGTCATTCAAAATTTGTCGAACTTGTTCAGAGAGAATGCGCTCCGAAGATTCCTGTACGGGGGATGGAATTTTGTCGTCCGGAATAAAATCTCCAAGCGTAGACTTCTCATCATCATCAGAACCGACAGGATTCTCAAGTGACAAAGTGTCTTGATTAATCTTTTCTATTTGATAAATCTTTTCTGGCTCAACACCCATCTCTATGGCAATCTCCTCTGCCTGCGGGTCGCGACCCAGCGCTTGTGAGAGGCGTCGCGAGACTTGTTTATATTTAGCAATAGTCTCAACCATGTGCACTGGGATGCGGATAGTGCGCGACTGGTCGGCGAGTGCGCGAGTTATCGCTTGACGTATCCACCAAGTCGCATAGGTTGAAAATTTGTACCCCTTCTTCCAGTCAAACTTGTCTACCGCGCGGAAGAGTCCTATATTACCCTCTTGAATTAGATCAAGGAGAGTGAGGTCTGGTGAGCGACCGACATATTTCTTAGCAATAGAGACCACAAGACGAAGGTTGCTACGAGCAAGGATGTTGCGCGCTTCGGCATCACTCTTCTCTATCCTCTTAGCTAGCTCACGCTCTTCTGCGGCAGTGAGTAGTGGATATTGGCCTATCTCACGAAGATAAATTTGTATAGAATCGTAACTCGTAGAGTGACGATCTTTAATATTGCGCGTAGCGAGGTACTCATCAGCTGCGTCTTCAAGCATCCCTCCCTCAAGTACGTCAACTCCGGCGACTGCAAAACGCTCATAGAGCGACTCTAGAAAACTGATGTCACTCTCAACGTGTGGGAATGATTTAAGGATCTCACTGTATGTGACATAACCGCGCTCTTTACCCTTCTCAATAAGCACCTCTGCAGAAATCGCCTTTTGCGAGTTCGCTTTGGCCTTTGCGCCGTGCGCGGCGGCACGAACTACCTGCTTCTTGGTAGGCTTACGTTTAGACTTTACACTCCGCTTGCTAGTAGACTTTTTCTTCGCGATCGCGCGTTTAACAGTCTTCTTATTAGAAGATTTCTTTACGCTCCGCCGGCTGTCGGATTTCTTTTTTGAAATTGTTTTTTTTGCCATGTGGAAAGGTTATGCTCCAAATACTGAAAGGCGCGCCGATAACTTCGCGCACACATCCTGCGCACTATGAACCGCGGCCGTGTCTCCCGCGGCCTCTGCTCTCCGTAAATCTTTTACTGCTAACTGATACGCCTCGCGGATAACCGCTTCTTCAAAGGCGCGCAGAAGTTCATCCGCCGCTGTCTCTCCAGGGTCTTCGCCGAACGCCTGTTCCGCATTGAACAGCGCAGGCTCTGAAAGAGGCTCAGAGGGCACCGATGCTTCAGTAATTCTAGAATACTCTGCTTTCAGCCTCTCGGCAAGTGGTGTATCTGGATAAGCCTGAATAACTGCCAAGAGCTGTTCAGAGCGGATATCACGCGTGGCGCGCACCGGCGAAAAGGTTCGACCTTGAGAATTCTGAGCGAAGGTCGAACCTTGGACAACCGGTTGTTTCGGCAGGTTCTTGATCGCTTCACGAACTGCCTCGCTAGAGAGGCCGAGCGAGCGAGCTGTTGATTGCATAAAGTGTTCGCGCTCCATCGGGCTCGGCATTGCAGAAATCAGAGGGAGCACGACTGCTTCAACAACGCGTAAGAGCCTGTGCTGGTCGCGCTCTTTTTCTGCAAGTTCAGCCAAAAAGAATTCTACAACAGGCTTCGCCTCTGTAATCCGCTTGGTAAATTCTTTTACATCTTCACTTATTAAGTCAGCCGGGTCCTTACCACTCGGCAGCCGAGCGGCCTTCACTCTTAAGCCTGCCTTCAACGCGAGTTGTGCCGATCTTGCAGTCGCCGTGAGACCAGCATTATCAGCATCTAGTACCAGCATCAAATTCTCGCTAAAGCGCTTCATCAGCGACAAGTGCTTTTCTGATAATGCTGTGCCGGATAGGGCGATCGCATTTTCAAATCCAGCCTGATGCGCGAGGATGACGTCTACCTGGCCCTCCACGAGCATAGTGAATTTACGCACGCGTATCGCATCTTTTGCCGCGTCCATGCCGAATAAGATTTCAGATTTATGATAGAGCTCTGTCTCGGGACTGTTTAGATATTTTGCCAGATCGTCATCGGCGAGAGCGCGACCTGTAAACGCAACTACCCTGCCCGCGCTATCCTTAATCGGGAACATGAGCCGATTGCGGAACCGGTCATAATATGTGCCCGACTTCCCATCTGCTTCTTTAATCAGCCCAGCTGAAAGCATTTCGGGAATTGTAAAACCTTCGGCTGTAAGAGCCTCCAAAAGTGTTCTCCAAGAATCAGGTGCAAATCCGAGTCGCCAAGCAGTAACAGTCTTGTCGGTGAATCCGCGCTTCTTCGCGTATGCTTCTGCAGGGCTACCGGCGAGGTGGCCGGCGTACCATTCGCTCGCGCGACTCATCAGCGCGCGCAATCTCTCTTTCTTAGACTGATCTTCTTTACTAGCGCCACCCGAATACTCAATCGTCACTCCAGCTTTTTCTGCTAGCATTTTCAACGCGCCTTTGAAATCTACGCCCTCAACTTTCTCTATAAAAGAAAATCCGTCACCCCCTAGTCCACAACCGAAACAATGCCAACTCCCGCGCTCCGGGCTTACATGAAAACTCCCCGTCTTCTCCTTATGGAACGGACAGAGCCCCACGAGGCTTCTCCCCGCTCGCTTAAGCTTCACATACGGTGCAATAATATCCTGCACACTCAACCTGTCTTTAATTTCCTGCACCGAGTCTTTCATGCACCTAGTTTACCGCATTTCCAAAATGCTTGACAATACAGAATCTACATGGCAATCTATAGTTTGGGCACTGAATTCTCAGTGCCGTCATTGAGTGAGGCCATTGTGGAAATTCTGATCCTAAAAATCGTCGGCATATTTATACTGTACTGCCTTGCGATATTGCCGGCCAGCCAAGACTACAAGACTGACTGGCGAGCTAACTATCGTCCAGGATGAAATTCAAAACAGCGCGAGAACCCGATGGGTTCCCGCGTTGTCTTAATTTCTATACTTCCCTATTTTTCTATGGTGCGCGGGACGCGCGGGGCGAACGAGGTCGTGCACACAGAATTGATTGTTTAGTTGTATCCATTTTTGTCCTATAGGATATAATTAGATACATGAAGAAGATGCGAACGGAGACGAAAAACAGGCTTCTGCCTATGCGAAATCTTATTCTCAGAACACTAGCGCTCGGCGGTGTGATAAGTGTCGCCCTTGTCGCACCGAAAACCTTGTCACTTCTGAAAAAACTTGACCGCGGTGCCGCTAATCGAAAAGGTCTCTATCGCAGGATTACGCAAGCAATATCAAAGCTTGAACATGCTGGACTCGTGCATACATCAGGACAGCGTGGCCATCGCAACATTGTGTTGACTGACAAGGGACGCACAATGATTGAAACAATTTACGCGAGCGAATACCGCATTCCAGAGCCGGCGTTTTGGGATGGTAAATGGAGGATAGTAATGTTTGATATACGTGAGAAGCGCCGTCGTGCTCGTTCACAACTCCGCTCACTACTTGCTGGAGCTGGATTTCTGCGGTTGCAGGACAGTGTTTGGGTCTATCCATATCCTTGTGACGAATTCGTCGGTCTCGTTCGCGCGCACCTTAGAAGCGGAACGGGCGAGATGCTTTCCTTCGTAGCCGAAGCCCTTGAGTCGGATAAGCGTCTACGAGAACATTTTCACCTTCCTACCCTCTCATAACTCGCTAATGCTTGTATCCATCTTCGTCCTATAGGACAGAATTGGATACATGTGAATAAAGAAAAGATGAGTTGACTCCTGCACCGAGTCTTTCATACGGTCAGTTTACCTTGCAAAGTGGATTAACAAAAACCGCCTTTCGGCGGTTTTTGTATTCCCTATTTTTCTATCGTACGCGGAGTGCGCGGGGCGAATGAGGTGGTGCGTGAAGGGAGCGAAGCCGCCGGACGCGCGGCTTGGAGCTTCGCGATATGATCAAACTTCTTGCTACCTTTGAAGCCGGTCCCAGACGGGATGAGACGGCCGAGGATGACGTTCTCCTTAAGTCCGCGGAGGCGGTCTACAGAGCCGCGAAGCGCGGCGTTGATGAGAATCTTTGTCGTCTGTTCAAAGGATGCAGCAGAGAGGAACGAGCGGCGCGAGAGAGCAGACTCCTTGATGCCAAGCACGATGTCACGCGACTGCGGGACGATCTTGTTCGCATCCTCCATCTCCTTAACCGACTTCACTATTTCCCAATCTTCAACCACGTCGCCGACAGAGTAGTCGGTGTCTCCGGCGTCAGTAATCTTCACGCGAGAGAACATCTGCTTCACTACAACCTCCAAGTGCTTGCGCGACACGCTCGCGCCCTGCAATTCGTAAATCTTGGATGCTTCCGTGATGATATATTCCTGCACCGCGGCGCGACCTGCATACTCAAAGAGGTCGTCAAGATCTGCCGAGCCATCAGTGAGGATCTGTCCCCGCACGACGATATCACCTTCTTTAACAAGAGGCACGCGAGGATATGGCGCGAGATATTCAAACGCCGATCCATCCTTCTTACCCTGCCCTGCTGTTGGAGCAACGACTATTACTTTTTCTCTGCCCTCTTCTTTAATTTCTGAAACGATGCCATCCGACTTGCTGATGACAGCAGGATTCTTCGGCGAGCGCTTTTCAAACACTTCTTCAACGCGCGGGAGACCGCTCGTGATGTCGCCACCAACCGACGCCACGCCTCCAGCGTGGAAGGTGCGCATAGTGAGCTGTGTGCCCGGCTCGCCGATGGCCTGTGCAGCCACGGTGCCCACTGCTTCTCCGAGATCCACCATCTCTTGTGTGGTGAGATCCATACCGTAGCAGGTCTGGCAGATGCCGTAGCGAGTCTCGCAGGACATAGGTGAACGAGACACAACAGACGTAACAGAAGACGTTGTATCAATAGTCTCTGCATCTGCTGACGATAGATAGTGCTTTGCTTTGAATAATACAGCGCCATCTGCATCTTTTACGTCCTCTGCGAGCACGCGACCGCGAAGTGCTTCTGCATAGTTAATCTGGATGCCGGATGCCGAGACGCGATTAATCTTTACACCAAGCTTCGTGCCACAATCATTTTCTGTAACAATAGAATCTTGTGCAACGTCAAAGAGTCGGCGTGTGAGATATCCAGCCTTGGCGGTGCCGAGCGCCGTGTCGGTAAGACCCTTACGTGCACCGTGCGTAGACATAAAGTATTCAACCGGATTCAATCCTTCAGAGAAGGACGATGCGATTGGCACTTCAATAGTCTCACCGGCAGTGTTCTGAATAAGACCTTTCATGCCGGCCATCTGAGTGAGGTTACCGAGCGTTCCGCGAGCGCCAGACTTCACCATGTCTGCGACAGAACCCATCGGGTCAAGCTCTTTGGCGACGAGCTGTTCAACCTCTTGCTTCGCACCCTGCCAGATTTCAATATTCATACGACGCTTCTCCTCTTCAGAGAGTAAACCATTCTGATAGTCGGCATTAATCTTCGCCACTTTCTCGGCGGCCCTGCCGACAACCTCCGTCTTACCCTCCGGCACAGAGACGTCGTCAATACACCAGGACACGCCTGATTTAGTCGCATACTGGAATCCGAATCGTTTAACTTTGTTCACAATATCTGGCACAGCCTCTAGACCGTATCGCGCGATACAATCAGTCACAATTCTTGACAACACTTTTTTAGTGATAGTCTCATTAATAAACGGATAGTCAGCTGGTAGGACAGTGTTGAAGAGGAGTCGACCGACAGTTGTCTCAAATGGGTGGCCATCAAAGGTCGCATATTTCTCTTTGCCCTCTACCGGCAGGACCTTTATCTTCGCGCGCACGTCTATCGCGCCGTATTCAGATGCGAGAATAGCTGCGTTTGGCGAAGCGAAGTGGTCGCCCTCGCCCTTCAACTTATCAACTGCCTTTGTGAGCCAGTAGACGCCAAGAATGATGTCCAACGGCTTACCGGTGAGCACAATCATGTCGCCAGAACCCGGCTTCAAGATGTTCTTGTTGGCGCTCATGATGTTCTCCGCCTCCCACTGCGCCTCTTCAGAGAGCGGTACGTGCACTGCCATCTGGTCTCCGTCAAAGTCTGCGTTAAAGGCGTTACAAACGAGCGGGTGGAGCTGGATAGCATCGCCCTCAATCAATCTCGGGCGGAATGCTTGGATACCTTGTCGGTGGAGAGTTGGTGCTCGGTTGAGGAGCACATACTTGCCCTTAATTGCCTCTTCAAGAATTTCCCACACTTCCGGCACGCCGTCTTCAATAAGCCTACCAGCACCGCGGATGTTGAATGCGAGCTCACGCTCAAGAAGCCCCGCAATAACGAATGGGCGGAAGAGCTCTAGCGCCATGTGTTTCGGTAGACCGCACTCATCAAGCTCTAGATCAGGACCGACAACAATCACCGAACGGCCAGAGTAGTCCACGCGCTTACCGAGAAGGTTCTGGCGGAAGTAGCCTTGCTTACCCTTAAGATAGTCTGCGAGCGACTTAAGCGGTCGGCGTTGAGCGAGAGTCATTGCACCGGCAGATGCGCCACTCTTGCGGATAGAATTATCCAGAAGGGCGTCAACAGCCTCCTGTAGAATGCGTTTCTCGTTGCGGAGAATAACTTCAGGTGCGTGAATATCAATCAACTTCTTCAAACGGTTGTTGCGGTTGATCACACGGCGGTAGAGATCGTTCACGTCGGAGGTCGCGTGACGGCCGCCTTCAAGCGCGACCATTGGGCGAAGCGCCGGCGGAATAACTGGGATGCGCGTGAGGAAGAGCCATTCTGGACGAATACCCGAAGCTATAAGACCAGCGATGAGCGATAGGCGCTTCGCGAGCTTCTCGCGTTCTGCGGCACCTGCGTGTGCATAGCGAGCAGAGAGAGTCTTCTCTAGCTCTTTTAAATCTAGCTTGCAGAAAATATCGTAGATAGCTTCTGCTCCTATTCTTGCTTCAAACAAACCACCGTAACGCACAGAGAATCTGTGGTACTCAAGCTCGTCAAGCACTTTTCCTACTACGACTCCTTCTATTTCTGCTTTTGCTAGAGTCATCTTCTCTTTAAGAGCATCGCGCTCTTTGTCACTCCCGAGCGACTTGTACTTGGACTTGTATTCGCTCTCTAGCTCTGTAAGCAAACGCTTCTTCTCTTCTTCAGCAATCTTGGTGATTATGTAACCGGCGAAGTATACAACCTTTTCAATATCGGTTGCAGACGCACCAAGCACGAGCGCCATACGGCTCGGTACTGAGCGCAGGAACCAGATGTGCGCGACAGGAGTGCAGAGCTCTATGTGTCCCATGCGCTCTCGGCGCACTATTGAGCGAGTGATCTCAACTCCACACTTATCGCAGACAATGCCCTTATAGCGGATGCCCTTGTACTTACCGCAATAACACTCATAATCCTTTTCAGGGCCGAATATCTTCTCATCAAAGAGTCCATGCTTCTCGCTTCTCTGTGTGCGGTAGTTTATGGTCTCTGGCTTTGTTACTTCTCCGCTACTCCACGCGAGAATACGCTCTGGCGATGCGAGCGTTAGGCGTAATCCATTCCATGTGTCTTTCGGCGGTAGTCGTCTTGGTGTGAATGCCATATTTGTGTAGGTTTAAATTTTTAAATGTTTAAATATTTCATTCACGCCTCCGGTTCTGGCGGAAGATTCATCGGCTCAACGTCTAGTGCTAGACCGCGGATCTGGTTAGTAAGAACGGCAAACGACGCAGGAGTGCCAGAGTGGCTTATCGCCTCTCCCTTCACTATCGCGTCAAAGGCTGCAGATCTGCCTTGAATATCGTCTGACTTAATCGTGAGCATCTCGCGCAGAGTGTACGCAGCTCCATAGCCGAGGAGTGCCCACACTTCCATTTCTCCAAATCTCTGCCCACCATTTTGCGCTTTGCCGCCGAGCGGTTGCTGTGTGATGAGGCTGTAAGGACCGATAGAACGCATGTGGATCTTGTCCTCAACCATGTGATGAAGCTTCAGCACATACATATAGCCGACTGCGATCATCTGTGCGAACGCTTCGCCAGTGTGACCATCAAAGAGTTGCATCTTACCGCTTCTCGCAAAACCAGCTTTCTCTAGCTCATCTCTAATCTCGTCTGCTGTCGCTCCCGCAAATGGAGGCACAATAGCCTGATAGCCAAGCGTGTGCGCCGCGAGGCCGAGGTGCATCTCCATAATCTGACCGAGGTTCATACGGCTTGGCACTCCGAGAGGAGTAAGAATCAAGTCAATCGGATTGCCGTCTTTGTCGTACGGCATATCCTCTACAGGAAGGACGCGAGAGATAACACCCTTGTTACCGTGACGCCCAGCGAGCTTGTCGCCGACCGAGACGTTACGAACCTGTGCGACAGTAACAACTATCTTTTTAATAATTCCGGTCTCTAGTTGATCGCCCTTCTCGCGTGAGAATATACGCACGCCGATAACGCGACCCTTCTTGCCTCCCTCCATTCTTAAACTGGTATCTTTAACGTCTTTTGCTTTATCGCCAAAGATTGAGCGGAGCAAACGCTCTTCTGGAGTGAGCTGTGTCTCACCCTTTGGCGTCACCTTGCCCACGAGAATATCGCCTGGTCGTACCTCTGCGCCAATTCTTATAACTCCTTCTTCATCAAGATTCTTAAGGCGCATCTCGCCGACGTTCGGGATGTCGTGCGTGGTCGTTTCAGGACCTAGCTTGGTGTCGCGCACCACGCAGTCAAAGTCCTCAATGTGTACAGTTGTAAACTTGGCCTCTTCAACAAGCCTTTCTGAAATAATGATGGCGTCTTCATAGTTCGCGCCGTTCCAGCTCATGAATGCGACGCGCACGTTCTGACCGAGCGCGAGCTGGCCTTGGTCGGTAGAAGAATTATCTGCGAGCACATCTCCCTTCTTAACCTTGTCGCCAAGCACGACAGAAGGCCTCTGCATGAAGGCAGAATTCTGGTTGGTCTGCGTGAGACCTTGCAGATAGTATTCTTTCTTCTTGTTCTCTTTATTTGTAACAACTATCTTGCGGGCATCTACATGAGTCACTTCACCGCTCTCTAGAGCGAGGACGAGTCTACCTGTGCTGTGCGCCGCGTGCGCCTCAATGCCTGTTGCTACTAGAGGAACCTCTGGGATAAGGACAGGGGTAGCCTGCTTCTGCATGTTGCTACCCATGAGTGCACGGTTCGCATCGTCGTGATCAACGAATGGAATCATGTTGGTTGCGATAGAGAACATTTGGTAGGTAGAAGCGTCCATGAGCGTAATCTGTTCGCGAGGGACGATTATCGGGTCGCCCTTGTGGCGAGCCTCAACGAAGTCTGGGACGATCCTGCCGTGACCGTCTAGCTTTGTAGCACCGTGCGCAACGTATTCAAGCTCTTCATCTAGCGCGTTTAAGTAAATAATTTCTTCAGTCACCTTCCCGTTCTTCACTTTGACATAGGGAGTTTCAATAACGCCGAAGTCGTTTGTGCGAGCGTGTGTCGCGAGACGCAAGATGAGACCAATGTTCTGACCTTCTGGAGTGTGTATAGGGCAGAGACGTCCGTAATGAGATGGATGCACATCGCGCACTTCAAAGCCTGCGCGTTCACGTGTGAGACCGCCAGGACCGAGCGCTGATAGTGTGCGCATGTTCTCTAGCTCTGCGAGAATATTTTGCTGATCCATAAACTGAGACAGCTGGTTGGCAGTGAAGAACTCGTGGACTGAAGCATGAAATGGACGCGGATTCACAAGCGCCATCGGCAGTGTTGTCTCGCTCTCTATTGTGCTCATTCTGTCCTGAATATTACGCTTCATACGGCTCATGCCGACGCGCATACGAGATTGCAATAGCTCTCCTACAAATCGCACACGGCGGAAACCGAGGTGGTCAATATCGTCTGGGCGAGCAGACGTGTCTGCATTCAGCTTGGTGATCTCTGAAATGATACGAACAAAGTCTTGTAGACCGAGAGTGCGCTTCTCCATCGCCTTCTCTGTTGTCGGCAAGCCGAAGCGCGCATTCAAGCGGTGTCGACCGACCTTGCCTACGTCATAGCGCTCTGGAGAAAAGAGAGATTGCACGAAGTTTTTGGCATTTTCTGGCGTGGCGAGGTCGCCGTCGCGCATACGGCGGTGTATCTCTATATATGCCTCTTCTACCGACTTAGCTTCGTCGTGCTCAAGAGTGGCCTTAATCGCCGTTAGAGCGAGCTCGTCCTTGGCAAAATGCTTGGTAACCGCCTCTCCTAGACCACCTCCAAATACTGTTAGCAGCTGTGTGATAGGGAATTTGCGCTTTCTATCAATCTTCACAAAGATCGCTCCGTCGGCTTCAGAATCTATTTCTATCCAGACGCCCCTGAGAGGAATTATCTTAGAACCGAAGTATGCCTTGCCTCTTATAAGCTCAGAAACAAAGAATGCTCCGAACGAGCGCGCAAGCTGTGGCACTATCGCGCGCTCTACACCAGAAACAATAAAAGAGCCGTGTGGAGTCATCATCGGCATGTCGGCGAGGAAAATTTCTTGACGCTTCTCTGAACCAAAAGTCTTGTTGATTAGCTTAACTGTCGCTTTAACAGGTGCCTCATATGTGCGCGCGTTCTCGCGAGCAAACTGTTCGTCGTACTTAGGCTCTCCAACTTCAAAACTCTCAAACTGGAGTTCAAACTTTTTTCCAGAATAATCAGAGATGGGAGAAAACTCTTTGAAGAGTTCTGTAAGGCCGTCTTTGAGTAGCCAGTCAAAAGAGCTTCTCTGGTGCCCTACTAGGTCCGGTAGCGGAACCGATGGGGCCTTGTATGCACCGAAGGTCTTCTGGACGATGTTTTTAAGCATGTGAGGGTGGCGTGAAGTGGATAATTTTTCTCACTAGAACATATATAAATGCGAACGCACGGAAATAAATCCGCTTGCGCTTATGCGTTTCTTTTCGGTTCCCGTATGTAACTCTTTCTTTGCTTCCCCAGCCCTCCATTACTCACTCGTATCTTGTACTTGTAATGTATCAGACCCCTCTTTTTTGTGCAACCCCCTCTGTGAACAAACAAATCAAATCCACATTTTGGCCGACCGAGTCACTGTCGGGATATCAAAAGTAACCTACGACCGTGGTGAACTTTTGATACGCTCACTTAAATCGCTGACCTTTTTAGACAAAACAAAAACCAGCCCATATACCGGGGCTGGCGCCGGTTGTCGTTGATCAGTTGGCGGGAGCGAAATTGAAAACCAAAGCTTCTGTTTCAGCAATGTCTGTTACAAGCACTGCCTTGTCGGTACTGTAACGGATCATAATCTCCCTAAAACTGCCGTTTGCAAACTCCTCTTCAAGCATTAGGGCGAGATATTGCTGGCCCGGTAGGCTCATAGAGCCGAAGAAGAGATGAATATCTTTCGATGTCGTGACGAAGACGCAATTCTTCGACGCGATACCAATGCCTCCAACCTTCGTCCGATACACCTTCCCGAATCGTCGCTGAATCTTGTAGAGCTCGTTCTTTACGAGTTGAAAGTAGTTAAGGGGAATAGGCCCAGCAACACATGGAGTAAAATTTGGCGGAATACTTAAATCGATTTGACGCATGATTTCTCCTTGGACCCGCAGGCAACGCCGCAAACCTGCATGCCAAATGGAAAGGAACTACGCGACGTTACTTATATATTAGCGCTTCTCACGCCATTTGTCAATACGTACATTCTGGATGTTCGTTAACTCCCACGGTCGTAGCAATTAACGAACATAGTGGTGTTGTGCTACACCTGGTGTTGAACAAATTTAGTGAAAGTGGTATAGAACAGGTACCTCACTTGGGAGGCTGAATAGGAGGTCTTTTGTCTAGAGACGCTGTGAGAAAGAGGCGCTTAGATGCGCATTCGCGAAAAAGAGCCGCTGAACGCTATCAACTTGAACAGCACGAAGTGGATTTAGTACGGAAACGGGTTAGAAGGTTCTTTCAAGAAAATCAGCGGTGCCCTGGCAACGATATCGTTGTTCTTAAGCACCAATCCCATAACCGAGTACGGTTGGCAATTTTTGTGAAGGGAGAATGGGTTGCCGCCGTCTATCACCGAAGATACTACGTTTTTGTGACATTCTTGCCACCCGAAGCGCTAGACTCAACGCTTCTCGTGACTCCGAGTCGCAGGTATGTAGTACGCGATTCGGATCGCAATGAAGCGTCAGGACGAGTGCCCGCGTGAAAACAAATAGTGGTCGCCCGTTGCGACCACTATTTTAATTTATGGCTATTTTTTCTCTCGCCATGCATCAATCTTGGAATGATGGCCCGTTTTTAAGACTGCAGGGACTTTATATTTTTTGCCTTTGTATAAAATCGTTTCGGGGCGTGTGTAGACAGCAGATGAGGCGATGCGACGCTCTTCTATAGAAGCATCTTTACCCAAGACGCCTGGGATACGGCGAGTGACGGCGTCAATAATAGACATGGCCGGCAACTCCCCGCCGGTGTAGACAGCCTCGCCCACCGCAAATTCTTTCACCGTCGCCATAGTTTTCAAAATTTTCTTCGCACGCTCGTCAATGCCCTCGTAGCGCCCGCAGACGAGCACGACATCGGTATATTTCGCGATAGCATCAGCGTCTTTGTTGGTGAATTGTTTGGCTGACGGAGAGAGCCAGATAATGACGGATTTCTTTTTCGCTTTCCCTCGTCGAGGACTTCTCGGGATCAGTCCTGCCTGAACAGCATGGATGACAGGCCAGGCTGACATCACCATCCCCGGACCGCCGCCATATGGGCGCTCATCTACTTTTTTATAACTGTTTACCCCGACTCTTTTGGAGGGGTCCGCCTTCCCCGCGACGAAGTCGCGGGGGTTCTGGTATTTAATGACGATTTTCTTCTCTTTTCTTGCACGTCCAATTATCGACGCGCTTAAATATGCGTCGCATGCTTCTTCAAATAATGTAACTAAATGGAATTTCATAAAGTGAGGTGTGGCTAGGAGAATCGAGTCTCGCAGGCTGACGAGCCGAGAGGAGCGAATTTTCTAGCAAGAAAATATCGCGCTCGATTCGAATAGCTACACCGAACGATTATAACTCCTCAACGACTTGGTCAACGGTCTTTGTTTCCTGCTCGGCAGAACGCTTACCGCCGACAGGCTCGTTGATTTTAAGATTCACACGCGCGTTCCCTTTCATGCCGATGACTCTGAGTAAAATACGAAGCGCCTCTGCCGTCTTGCCGAGCTTGCCGATAATCTTGCCCATATCCTCTGGATGCACAGTCAGAGTGAGCAACACTCCCATCTGATCAATAGTGCGCGTTGTCTCTACCGCTTCCGGGTGATCGGCAAGTGCTTTTACCGCGTATTCGAGAAATGCTTGGTCTGGTTCCATAGGGATATAAAGCCCCATCGGGTCAGAATATTTACCGGCTGGCTGAACCTTCACGATGTCGCCAGATA
>CAZXAN010000007.1:0-33749 GCA_964638585.1 uncultured Candidatus Saccharibacteria bacterium | reverse complement strand
GGTGCGGGTAGGGAGAATCGAACTCCCATCATCTGATTGGCAACCAGATGTTCTACCATTGAACCATACCCGCCTGCGCGACATCATACCATGTCGCATGTTTTCTTTACTAGTGCGCCCGCCAGGACTTGAACCTGGAACCCCTTGCTTCGAAGGCAAGTGCTCTATCCTTTGAGCTACGGGCGCAAAAAAGAACAGGTTAACAATAGCCTTGTTTTCTATACTCTTCAAGCATCATTTTTTGCCAAAAAACGTACTTTCGGAGATACGCAACACCACCAATCTCTATACGTAGGCACCCCATATAACCAGGTCTTTTCTTCACAAGAAGACCTGTAGGCTTATATATTGTTTTTCTAAAATTCGAGAGCGGTACGCCGATCTCCCGCGACCAATACCCCTCACAATTTTCATGCGCATAGGGCTTGTGTATGTATAAACGTGCTCGTACGTTCTTTCTTTGAACCTGAAAGAACCGTTCCATCCATGCGAGCATGACGGCCATCATTTCAGTATCAGAATTTGTAAAGCTGAAGAGAGAATTTCTCTTCGCACCTTCAGCCCAATACAGAGACAATCCAACGTAGAAAAATGGATCTCCTTTGAATTTCCTGAACTCAATTTTGGCCGTCTGACGTAGAGCCTCATCACGGTCTAATCTTAAACCATGTAGTACGGCGGCTGCGCGTATCTTCCCAATAGAGATATTACTTTCTTTTCTCCTCTTTAAAATGGCTTTTTCGGCATCAGTAAGAGGCATTTTCTGAAGCCATTCGGAAAGAGTGCTCTTTGCAACAGGCACCTTTTTTAATATTTCTTTATAGCTAAACCCTTTCTTCCTTAGTCGTGTTGCCTCGGCTCTTTCAAGGACTAGAGTTCTCATGTTGTTAACAGTATATCATGGTTCGGATGTTAAAAAGTGAGATTGCTGTGATACGATTTAAAAATGCAGTATCGCGTACCGAATGAAGTTTCTATAGTGAGCAAAGGTCTGCGAGATGCAGGCTATGAAGCATATCTGGTCGGTGGGTGCGTCCGCGACCTGATTATCGGCCTAGAACCTAAGGATTGGGACGTTACTACCAACGCCCTGCCGGAGCAGATACAGGCTCTCTTCCCAGAATCTTTTTACGAAAATGAATATGGCACGGTCGGGGTTAAGACAGGATCAGAAGACCCGCGTCTCGCGATTATTGAAATTACTCCATACAGACTTGAATCAGGATATTCTGACAAGCGACGACCAGACAAGGTAGAGTTCGGTACTTCCCTCTTAGAGGATCTCGCGCGACGCGACTTCACCATCAATGCTGTCGCGTTAGACGAGTCTATAGGACAGATAATTGACCCATACGATGGTTTAAAGGACATAAAGGACAAACTGGTACGGGCCGTGGGCAACGCCTCTGACAGATTCAACGAAGACGCTCTGCGCATGCTTCGCGCCGTGCGTCTAGTAGCCGAGCTAGATTTCGGCATTGACGGAGAGACAGCCAAGGCAATAAACGAGAATGGTAAGCATCTAGCTACAGTTTCACGTGAAAGAGTCCGTGACGAGCTTGTGCGCATTCTGAATTCAAATAAGCCAATGAATGCGCTCGTCCTAGCACAACAACTTGGGATTCTGGAATACATCGTGCTCGACTTGATAAGAGGCATAGGAATAGATCAAAACCAGGCACACTCTTATGACGTGTTCGAGCACAACCTTCGCACCATGCAACATGCCGCCGACAAGGGCTGGAGCTTTGATATCCGCCTCGCCGGCCTCTATCACGATATCGCTAAGCCAGAGACACGCAGGAGATCAGAAGAAAAGGATGACTGGACCTTCCACGGCCACGACGTTGTGGGTTCACGTGTAACAAAGAAGGCTCTAGAGGACCTGCGCTTTTCACGTGAAACTATAGAAAAAGTGAGCAAATTGGTCAGATGGCACATGTTTTTCTCTGATCCAGAGCAGATTACCCTCTCGGCTGTGCGTAGGATGATTACGAATGTAGGACAGGAGAACATAGAAGATCTACTCAATCTGCGCATCTGCGACCGAATAGGAACGGGCAGGCCTAAGGAACAACCCTTCAGATTCCGTAAGTACAAGGCCATGGTAGATCAGGCACTACGCGACCCGATATCAGTAACTATGCTTAAAACAGATGGTAGTCGGATTATGGAGAAGTTACACGTGCAACCGGGACCGAAAATCGGGTACGCTCTCCACGCGCTACTAGAAGAAGTGCTGGACAATGCAGATTTAAATACTGAAGAATACTTAGACAAAAGGGCAGAGGAGCTATTAAAACTACCTGAAGATGAGCTAAAGAAGCTTGGCGAAGCAGGGAAGTCGCGTCGTGAAGTAGCTGAAGATGAGGAAATAAAGCATATAATGGAGAAACACCACGTCTGTTAACCCTGAGCCTGTCGAGGGGCTAGTTACACGGGAAACAACGAAGGCCACCCAGTGGGTGGCCGTCAGCGTAAAAGGAGCAGGGGCGTTAAATGGTGCCAACGACCCGAGAAATGGGGTAGCCTTGTTTCGACAACTGATATGCGTCTGGCGCTCTTCACGAAGAGAGTCCGTGCGCTGTGGCTTGTAATGGGGATCACCCCAAGTGTAGGCAGGAACACCGCATGATCGCGCTCTGGCGCCGATGAAAGAGCTATGAAAGAACATCCGCGCGGCGCCTGACAGAACCTCCACCAACCACCGCTTCAATATTGATACTACTTTGATAAAGGACATTGTAAAGGACACCCTGTGGATAACTATGTCCTTTAGGAGTTATTCCAAGCGAGATTAAACATCGTTCTATATGAATTGGCAATTTCTTTACTCTTGATAACTGTAGCGAAGAAATGCTTTTGTGTAGAAAAAATAACGAGCTTGTCAGCGAATACGGCATTGTCGTTCATGAATTTATGAGTGCCTGATGGTAAGAGGCGCACTTCGTGCCTAGGATTCTGGTTTTGTTCCACATCACTCTTATATTTCACATGTACTTCGTCTCCATTTATGATTTCTCGTATTCTACCGGATGCCGATATCGCCTCCTTAAGCCATGATTTCAGTAGGGCAGGATGATCTTCGAAATGGGTGAGGTCGCCATAGAAAAGAATTTCATCTCCCGTTCTGATATATGACAAAATCTCCTCATATATCTGCTTCACACCGTCCAGCCCTTCAAAGATCTCTATCGTCGGCTTCTCGGGCTGGCTATTGTAGAGCGCCATAAGAGAGGGGAGCGACTGTTCTATTTCTTTTTTGCGATGCTCTAGCTGGGAGACCAAGTTTTGTGGGCTACTGGCCGAATAAAGAAGGGACTTGTTGGTAATGCTGGTACTAACAAGAGACTTTTTAGCTAGGCTACGCAACACTAGGTAGGTAGTGGCACGCTTCACGCCCGATTTCTCTGCGATGTTATAGGCAGTATCCTGTCCAAGCTGGAGACAGGCGATATAGACTTTCTGTTCTTTATCATTCAGGCCATAGAGCTCCAAGAGCCGTTCAATTTCTTCCATACCCCCACCTTACACGAAGCATAGCCTACTGTCAACTATTCTGACAACATTATATAGAATCTACATAAAACTAGGTAACAAGGCTTATTTTTAAGCTTTTTTCGTATCAAGATATTGACAGCCAGCTAATAATCTGCTATGATGTCGTCAGATGGTAAGCAATAACGCTTACCTTGCACATTGAGGAGACACAAATGAGGATTAACGAATTGATTGCTGGACTTCGCGAAGGTGGAATAAAAATAGTGGGCAAAAAGCTCTATATTCCTCTGACTGCTCTCGATTGGTGTCCAATGTGCACTGGCTTTGGAGAGCCAGGTGCTGGCGTACACGCTCTCAAGATGCTCAATGTCGCTATAGAAGTGGCTAAAGGCATGGGGCTCGACGGTATAGCCGTGGAGATAAGCGAGGATCATCAAATTCTCCAGACAATTACCGAGAATGGTAAGAAGTGTTGGCCTGTTGCTACCCAAGACGGCGGCGAATGTTTGGCAGTCCCGGATATCGAAGGAGTCACATGGATTCGTCGAGCAGGGAAGTAAGCGGGGATCCGAGGTAAACCATAACCCTCGGGCGAGACCGCATTGGGAGATCATAGGATCTCCCCTTTATAAAGTTTCTGAATCTCTCGGAAACTTTTAGAGACTAGATCTTTCGATTAACTCACAGGAGATGCTAATGGTGATGTACGAGCTTTTGGAGCTTGAGAAGCATGACCGCAAGAATGCAAAAAGGTTGGGTCTTTTTGAAGATCACAGTGATGCAAGTCAGGTTGCTGAAAAGGCAGCGGATCCACATCGCTCGGGTGTTACGGACTACGGACATAAGCGAAAGTGGGTTTGGATAATTGAAAAAGGTTACAAACATATCTATGCTTGTGTTAACGACGAAAAACCACCTGGATATGTTATTGAACCAGTTCCTGTTGTGCCAAAAGGTCAGGTGTAGGGGCGAGATGCGTCAAGAAAGAGCGACGGATATTTCCGCCGCTCTTTTTCTTAATTTAGAAATGCTATCTTTTTAATATGGAGATTCAATCTCAATATGAATATAAAGGTAAAACGTATTCAGCCCACTGGGTGGAGAACGACCCGACGTTGGATCTAGGAGATGGTAATGTGATTCACGGCGTACACGCCTTTTGCTTTTGTGGAGACAAGATAGTTATCGTGTATAACCCAAAGAAAAAATGCTGGACTCCACCAGGAGGTGCTATTGAACCTGAAGAAACGTATCAGCAGGCCGTGATTCGAGAGGTACAAGAAGAGTCTAATATGAAGGTGCTTCATCAAGAGTATATAGGGTATCAAGATCTGACTGATGATTCCGGGAGGACGGTGCGGCAAGTGAGATCGTTTTGTATCGTTGAACCATATTCTGAATTTGTTTCTGATCCAGATGGAGATATTACGAAGATAAAATTGATTGCTCCCGAAGATTTCAGACAGTACGTTGATTGGGGTACTATCGGTGATGAAATCATGAAACGAGCGTTGGAGTTGAAGAACGGTATCTAAATTGAGACCGGTCAGTGAGAGGAGGAGGTATCCAAGAGATGTCGCTATAGCGACAAGTTGTGGATACCTGCCTCTATGGAACGTGGCGACGTGTAAGTCCCAGAAATGAAATCTTGACGCAGGGTAAACGTCTGATACTTTGTAGGCTGGGCATATCGCAATCAACCTCAACATGATGAAGGGGTAGTAAATGGATTTATGGACGATCTTTGTAGCTGTGCTGTCGGTGGCACAGCCAGCAGAAGTGGGGCAGTGGATGATCATTAAGGATGCCCAGGTGGGAATCTTTAATCCCAATCTAGCCTTGCCAATTCAGTTCTGCTCGGTGAGGACCGGAGGCTCAGTGATTAAGGAACAAGCAGGCAAGAATGTCTTTAGCTATGAACGCTTCGGCACGCAGGCGCGGAACGAGTGTTACGGCTATGTAGTCATCAGCCCGAAAAAGTTATCTGAAATAACCGGGCGGACATCGAAATAGGGCCGCTATGTGGCCATTTAAAAAAGCAGGGTAATCCACCTGCTTTTATTTTATCCCATCGTTATCGAGACAGGGCAGTGGTCCCTCCTACGCTCGGAAGCTTCGGCAGGGCACAGCGGAGCCGTTACGCAGTAACATCAATCGATATTGGACAGTGATCTGAACCATATATATCTGCATAAATCTCGGCTTTTTTAATACGTTTGATGAATTCGGAGGCGACGAAGAAGTAGTCTAGGCGCCAGCCGACGTTCCTGTCGCGTGCGCGTGTGAACAAGTCCCAATATGAATATGCTTCTTTAGTATTCGGGTGGAAGTGCCTAAATGAGTCTATATATCCGGCGCTCACTACTTCATCTATCCACGCTCGCTCTTCTGGTAAAAATCCCGTACTATTCTCATATTTTTCTGGCTCCGCAAGATCGATTTCTTCGTGTGCAGTGTTCACATCGCCACAGAATATGACCGGTTTCTGTTCGCGTAACTTTTCTGAGAACGAGAGAAACGCATCGTAGAACCGGAGTTTGTAGTCAATTCTCTCGGGGCCCTTACCGCCATTTGGGAAGTAGGCGTTCAATAGCCAGAAGTCTTCGTATTCTGCGCCTATGAAGCGACCCTCTTGGTCAAACTCCGTAATGCCCATTCCGTAAGTCACATTTAGGGGTTCCGCTTTTGAATACAACGCGACGCCGCTGTAGCCTTTCTTAATCTGGCATGAAGAAAAGAATGCAGAATATCCCGCCGCGTTTAAAAATTCTTCAGAGAGCTGATCCGGATTCGCCTTCGTCTCTTGTAAACAAAAAATATCCGGCTTCACGGTCTTCAAAAAAGTATTCCAGTACTCATCTTTGGCGAGCGACCTTAATCCATTCACGTTCCACGAGACTATACGCATTCGTGAAGTATAACAAAAAGCCGCCTCGTACCGAGGCGGCATATCGTCAGAAGCTAACCAGGCATGGAGGTATCATCGTAGCTATTGCATCTTTATACCCTCCATAACTCACTCTCCAGCCACCTTCGCCCCATCCAGTCATCGGGATCAAATACGTCGGTTTGTGCCCAAAGTATTTAAACGATGGGTTATCGTTGCGTTGTTTTTCTTTCCCGCACCCTTCTCTAAATCTAGAACCTTTGCACAGAACGCCCCACCCCCGCGCCCAGTCTGCTGACTTCCATCCTTCGTGCATGTTTTTTCCGAATGGAACTTTATGCTGATGCCACCAGAACAGATCGAGCATCATTTGTTCTTCGAGTGTCGGCCCAGGTGTTGCCCAAATCTGCTCCCACTCCTTTACCCACTCGACATTTGCTCGTATATCTGGGATTTTAATCCACACAACATACGGCCGAGAAGGCCGCGTACAATTGTCGACGATGTCACCGAAGAAATTGGAACCATTCCAGTAGTCCTGCGGTTGTGGTGTCCGCCTTGTGTAAGGGAAGATTTCAAGCGCTACCTTGTACACAGTGGTCATTGGGGCTTCGGGTGGAGGGTACTGAGAACTATGTGGCCACTTTCGATATAGGCCAGAACTCATCTCCTTTTTGGGTACCACAATAGGCACACACTCGTGGTCCGGCCTTATCCCGATGTGTAGCTCTGTCGGATCAAGAGTATATTCGAATACAGAAGCGAAAAATTCAACCCAGGCCTTCAACTCATTTTCAGTCATTTCGTTCTCCTTAAGAACAGTTAATACTATAGGTAGCATACGAGCTTTTAATATCAAGTACATAATGCTATAGTAAAAGTGTCACAAAAGACAACACTTATGCAAGATGAAGCACTAAAAGGCCTCGGATTGTCTGATTTAGAGGCAAAAATCTATATGGCGGCTCTCGTTGGAGGGGAGTTATTGCCGAAGCATTTGGCTGAAAGGGCCGGAGTGAAGAGACCGATGTTATACAAACTCTTGCCGGAACTTGTGGTGAAGGGATTGCTCACAGAGACGCGGAAAGGGAAGCGGCGGTGTCTCGTCGCGGAAGACCCTGAGGTGTATCTGGATAAGAAACGCGCGGAGCTTGTTCTCGCAGAACAGAGCATACCGGGCCTACGACTCCTGCTACAGACTGCGACTGTTAAACCAAAAATAGTTTTTTATGAGGGAGTTGAAGGATTGAAGAAGCTATATATGGACAACTTGCGCGAGAAGAAACCAATTCTTGAATTCGTGAGTGTTGCGAGAATACATCCAGCGATAGAAGAATATTCAAAAAATTATTACATCCCGCAGAGAATCAACCGAAACATCTCAATCAAGATTATCGTCAGCGGTAATACGACATCAGAACTACTTAATTTAAAAACAGCAGACTGGGCGCTCCGCGAGGTGAAGACGGTTGATGAAAACAAATTTCCAGTCCCTCTCGACTGTTATATCTATGGCGATAACGTCTCGTTTGCGCTCTACCGGACCGACAGCGAGCCAGTTGGCATCATCATCCGCTCGCGAGAAATCGCGACGATGTTCCGCTCACTATTCGAATTCGTGTGGGGAAAGGCCACGTAAGGTTGCACTTGTATACACAATGTGTATACTTAAACTATGGCTACAAAAACAACAATAAATATACGTACAGAAGTGGCGACGAAGAAGGCGGCGCAGCTCGTCTTTAAGAAGATGGGACTCGATTTATCTACTGGCATGAATATGTACCTCTATCGCGTGGCACAAGACAAAGCAATGCCATTCACTCCGCGGACGGTGAACGGATTCACCCCGGAGTTTGAGGCTCGCATGATTCGCGAAACCGAACATGCTGAAAAGTACGGGAAGCGATACACTGCTAATCAAATAATGAAAGAATTCTTCCCATGATCTATCACGTCTCGCTTTCTGTATCAGCACGCAGACGTTTAAAGAAATTAAGACACTCGGGCAATTTCAATCCAGAGGTTTTAAATAAAATACTGCATTGTTTTGAAAACGGAGGACCTCTCCCAGAAAGAGTCAAGGATCATCAACTACAGGGCGAGTTTGCAGGATTTAGAGAATGCCATTTGGGTTTTAATTTGTTACTAATCTATAAGCGCAACGACGAATTGCGAGTTGTCACCATCACAAACATTGGCACGCACCCAGAACTCTTTGGCGAATAAAATATCCCTATTTTCGTCGGTCGGCAAAGATAAGGATATTGATAACTACTTAAAAGACGAAGCCCGGAGGGATTCCGGGCTTTAAGTTTTTTTGTGGCGCCGAGGGTCGTAAAACATAACCCCCATGATCTTGCGAAATTCTGTTTTTATGCCTGGCGGCACCTTCCGCGCGAGCCACGATGGTCTTTCTTCGCGTTTCTCTGGCTCTTCGAGCTTCTCGGGAGGTTTTGTATACGGCTCAATGCCGTTTCTCTGTTTCTTGTACCATTCGGCCAGCTCGTGCTTTTTTTGCGGAGATAGCGAAGAGTCTACGTCAGACAGCACTTCGATGATTATGTTTCGCTTATCAGCCATGTTCACACTCCTTTCTTTCCTCCCGCAATGCTACCTGATAGGGAACAGAGCGCAAATGCTATTTCATGCAGGAATATAAAAATTCTTCCGCAACATTTTCTTTAACCGCTCGGCTTTTTTCGCGTTTCGCGAGATCGTGAGCTTGCTTCTCCCTTTGCCCGCGACGATTTTGGTGAGTTCGCGGCCAGTCTCGTTATCAAGTCCCTCTGCTTTGCGATAAAATTCTTCAATATGAACAGCGATCGCCGGATCAATCCACACTTCAATAATGAAATCACCGACAATGTTGAAATAGTAGTTATTTTTTTCAAATAGTGGAGTGTCGAGCATGTGATATTGGCTTCTATCACCGTCAAATTCGCTTGCAACAGCGCGATCAAGAGGAGTTTTATCACCAGCAGTGACAAGCAGTCTGCGTTTTTTAGTAATGATGTCGAAACATTCGCGCTCGCTCTCGCGCCGCGCGATGAGAAACCATTCGTGCGGATTGTAGAGATATGCCGGCTCACTCTCGGGGACAGAACTCTCTCCGAGGAGAACGAGCATGTGCCCCCAGAAGTTGTCAGTCTCGGTCGGGCTTGAATAGAAATATGAAATTCTCTCGCCTTCTTTCAGAGTAAGGAAGTTGTCGCGACCAAAATCGCTCTCGACGTAATGTTGCTCGGTCTCTCTGATGAACTGGTCCATCCGCTTCAGCCAACGGACGTTAAACGACACTTTCTTGCTGTGCAGAACGACAATCTCCTCTCGTTTAAGCTGTCGCAAGGACGCATACACCCCCTGCTTGGTTGTCCCCGGACGCTGTTTCTGTATCTCGCTGATAAGCGAAATAGTATCAGTCGGCCCGTGCTGTAGGAGAGAGCAGACGAGACTTTCTATAGAATTTTCTTTGGCCAATAGCATTAAGAGAGCATAACAGAAGCAGGTCTGAAAGTAAAGAGTTTCTTTACTTTATATCTAAAAAAGCCTTAGAAATGGATATTTCAACTCATTTCTAATACAGTGTCCATAGCAATTCGATTGTTCGTTGATATCACGAAAGGAGAAAGAAATGAAGACGGTTACAGTACTTCGAATCAAGAGTAGTCTCTGGTTTGCCTGTCTGTTTCTCATCATTGCACCCCTCCCTTTGCTGGGAACAATTCTCGCTGTGTTCATTGTGTCATGGGGGGATACCGCAGAGATGTTGCCGTGGATGAAGACATGCTTCTGGACGATGGTGGGCATTTGCCCGGTTGGGTTCTTAGTTGCTTGGATAGGGAACTCAGAAGTGCGCACAGGGAATCCGGTAAAAGACGAAAAGGCTCTGCGCGACCAAGTGGCGGCCTTTAGAGAAATAGCTCGGATGTTCACGTTCGGACTGGTTGGATAACTCAAGGAGAATTGTCGTGAAAACTGAGAGAAAAATCGATGCTATTGCTTACATCTTCGTACTGGCAATCGTGTACATGTGCTACGGCGTGGTGGCACCGCTGTTCTTCGGTGACACGCGCGAGGATTGGGTTAGTTGTCCTGTGACACAGGCGTTCACGATTGTTGAAGATGGCGATAGCGAAAAAGTTGGCAGACGCGTTATTCAGGCCAAATGCGACGTTCATGGATTAAATGGTCGATTTGATCACATATTGGCAGAAAATTTCGACCGAATAGCCAATGAATATCGCGGACTCAGGAAGGGGGATATAATTACCTGTGTAGCAAAGTGGCCAACTGCCGCCAGGTTCCCATTTCAATTTTGGGAAGCCGGACAAGAATTTGCTCCGTTCATCACGGGCATATGCAGGCCGCCCAGTAGACTATGGCTTAAGTGAAAGTAGAGGCTACCAAACCCTCGGCGATGCCGAGGGTTTTTCTTACTCTAGTCCCTGTTTTGGCCGTGATATTTGCGATGTATTTCTTTTAAGTGGCTGTCGGTGATGTGGGTGTAGATTTGCGTCGTGTTTATAGAGGCGTGGCCTAGGAGCTGTTGGACAGAGCGGATGTCGGCGCCATTGTTTAATAAGTCGGTGGCGAAGACGTGGCGAAGCACGTGCGGGGTGACCTTCTTTGTTATCCCCGCCTTCACAGCGCATTTTTTAATAATCATTTCTATAGAGCGCGGTGTGAGACGGCCGGGAGAAGCCTTGCTCGTCGTCACGTTTACAAAAAGAGCTTCGGACATATCCTTACGTGCCTTCAAATATGCGGCAACAGAGCTCTTCGCGGCGGGGGAGAGGAAGACGACACGAACCTTGTCGCCCTTACCGCGTACCGAGAATGAATCCTGGGTGAGATCGATATCAGAATTAAGCGCACAGAGCTCGGAGACGCGCAGACCGGTAGAAAAAAGCAGTTCCAGTATCGCAGTGTCTCTCAAGTCGCGTTCTTCGGGGCCCTTCGGAGCGTCCATAAGGCGCTTGAGTTCTGTTGGTGTAATCAAGTCGAGCTCGCGCTCGGGCAATTTCGCGAGCTCTATTCTCTCGGGCGATATACACTCCACTTCGCGCTTGCGCAAGAACTTTAAAAAAGCCCTGAGAGCGATCATGTAGTAATTCTGTGTACGACGCTTCATTGATTCTCCAGCCGTACCAGTCTGTCTGTTTAACCATAGTCTAAACTCTCTGATATTTTGTTCTGAAATGTCGCTCACACTCTTTATTCCCATCTGCGCGAAGTATCGAGTTAAGTAGTGATCATAATTCTCAACAGTCTTAACTGCACGTCCGCGCTCTATCTCTATATATTCTAAGAATTGTCGTTTGGCAGTCTCTGCTTCCATAGATCTATTGTAGCACCCACTTCGCACAATATGCCGTTTTACAAAATTACTAGGATAATTTCGCAAAACGCAGGCGAGAATGTACAACGTTTCTTGCACATCGCACATTCTCGCCTCATTACACAAGACTTGCGTGTTTTCACAAGATATGGTAAGGTAGAAGAACATGCTTACCACTAAGAAAAAGGCGGTTATTATTAAGACAACCGCTCGGCACGATACTGACACCGGCTCTGCCGATGTTCAGGTCGCGCTCCTCTCTAGGCAGATTGACGAGCTCGCGAAGCATTTGAAGAAAAATCCAAAAGATTTTCATTCTCGCCGTGGCCTTCTACAGATGGTCGCTGACCGTCGCTCGCACCTGCGCTACCTAGAGACATCTAACAAGCGACATTACAACACTCTTATTAAGAAACTCGGACTTAAGAAGTAGTAAGCAGATAGCAGGAGCAGTAGGCAGGAATGCTATAATGCTTCTGCGCGGGCTAGCCGCAAAATTTTAATAAATTAAACAAATCAGGAGTCGAAAGTTTTTTGCATAATACTGCCAACTGCTTTCTGTCTCCTGCCAACTATTTATGGCAGTTATCAAACATCCAGCTCAGCGTGTGGGCGTATTTATCGACACGCAAAATCTCTATCATAGTGCGAAACACCTCTACAAAGCACGGGTTAACTTCTCCAAGGTTCTAGACGAAGCCGTTGGCGGGCGTATTCTCGTCCGCGCGGTCGCCTACGTTATCAAGACCGACAGCGGTGAAGAGTCTAACTTCTTTGAAGCGCTGACAAAAATAGGTATTGAAACAAAGGTGAAAGATCTTCAGATTTTCGCCGATGGCGCCAAGAAGGCTGACTGGGACGTCGGCATCGCGATTGACGCGGTCAAGATGTCGCCGAAGCTAGACACGGTCATCATCGCCTCTGGCGATGGCGACTTTATCCCGCTCATTGAATATCTGGACATGCACGGCATCCAAGTGGAGGTCATCTCATTCGGTAAATCTTCATCGGGCAAGCTTAAAGAAGCCGCGCACGCCTTCACCGACATGTGTGACGACCCACGCAAGTACACGATCACTTCACGAGCATAACGCGCGCATAGGTGCGCGGGGTGCGTTATTATAGAGAGTGATGGATACCGACGCGATACAACCAGTGCCACTCACCCCTACTTCGCCAAAGGCTACGCAGGGCACAGCGAAAAAATATATCCGTACGCTCGCGAGCGACATGAAGACGGTAGAGGATGGAGGAAAGCCCGACCTCGCTCCTCTTATTGAAACGAAACCGACGGCGAGTGAACAGCTCGTAGCCCCGTCGTCGCTCCCGATACAAAGTGTCCAGCCCAAGCTAGCACCGATACCGGTACCGTCGATGGTGTTACAAAAGCCCATCGGCGCTCCACCCATCAAGACGTACGAGAGCGATTTTACTGCACACGTAAAAGAGACTGGTGCGGCGCCGGCGACTATTATCGCGGCCGAACAAGATTCTGAACAGCAACCAATTGTAGAAGTAGAACAAGTGCAGTCTAAGAAAAATTTTATTTATATCATCACAGGTTTTGTGCTTGTCTTGTTAGGCCTTAGCGGAGTCTTATTCGCCTACATACGATTTGTAGACTCGCCAGTGCCGATTCTCGTGCAGGGAGCTGTCGCTCCTATATTTGTTGATGAGAAGCAAGAAGTCTCCGGGACAGGCAACCTCTTGTTGCAAGCGATTTCACAATCGGTAAGTCACAATCTCGCTCCGAGCACTGTGCGTCTTATCTATACAGCGTCTTCTACAATGCAGGGCAACAGCATATTTACCGCATTGCCGATATCTGTGCCAGACATCGTACGGCGCAATATTAGTGCAGAGGGCAGTATGGCCGGCATCGTGAATACAGGCAAATCAAGCGGATATGGTACTGGTGGTAGCCAGAGTGCGTTCTTTATACTCTCTGTGTTGGCATATCGCGACACATTTGCCGGCATGCTCTCGTGGGAGCGCACAATGCCGAGTAATCTATCAGGACTTTTCCCTGCGTATCCCGCCCCTGTAATTTCGACAACAACTCCTGTCGCGACAACGACTTCAGAAAGCCAGACTTCTGCCCTCGGATTCCGCGATGAGGTAGTGAACAATCACGACGTGCGTGTCTATCGCGATTCTCAAAACAGGAGCGTTATGCTGTATGGCTATTGGGATCAAGCAACGCTTGTTATAGCACGTGACCCAGAAGTCTTTAAAGAAATAATAGGACGGCTCGCAACCTCGCGCCTGCCTGCGCAGGCAGGTGCACGCAAGTAATTGTCTGCTATTATTCCATACAATGAAAACAGAGCATTTTAGAAAGAGACTAGAGGCAGACAAGGCTAAGCTGGAAACAGAGATGAGTAGTGTTGGACGTAGGAACGTGGCAGTCCCCGGAGACTGGGAGCCTATGCCGTCAGAGACTGGTATGGAGGCAGACTTGGCGGACCAAGCAGATGTGACGATGAACAGAGAGGGCAATACAGCAATTCTCGCCGATCTTGAAGCACGTTATGATGGCATACTGTCTGCATTAGAAAGAATTGAGAAAAAGAAATTCGGCATTTGCGAAGAGTGTGAGAAGAAAATTGAAGAGGCGCGTCTTGAGGCAGATCCTGCTGCGACGACCTGCATGGAGCATTTATAGAAGAACATGCCCCCTTCTTCGCACAAGGCTACGAAGGGCACAGCGCGGCCAACAAAACTTCCAAAAGGAAACTCCGCCAAGGCTACGCTTCCCAAACACGGATACGCGAAGACGCTGGCCGCACAGCCTGTAGGCTCTGGCGCCGAGCTTGTGACTGTAGAAGCTGACTTAACTCGCGGACTACACAACTTTGCCGTTGTCGGGCTCGCTGACAAGGCTGTTGACGAAGCGCGCGATAGAGTAAGTGCGGCGATACGCCACTCTGGGTATAAACCGCCAAAACAACAAAACAAGAGAATAATTTTGTCTTTGTCGCCGGCAGATTTAAAAAAAGAAGGTTCGCATTACGATCTCGCATTAGCGGTTGCATATTTAATAGCGGCAGGCGATTTGACACAACTTATTGAAGAGACTCTTTTAATCGGCGAGCTCGCACTTGACGGGACACTTCGCGCGGTAAAGGGGGTCTTACCCCAGGTCCTCGCTGCCAAACGTAAAAAGATTAAAACTATTTTTGTACCACCGGGGAATGCTCGCGAAGCTCTCTTGGCAGACGGCACCGCTATTTATGCGCCAGAATCACTCGCAGAACTTTTGCAGCATTTAAAGGGAGAAAAATTATTGCCGAGATTGGTACGCGACCGAAGGATAACAACACCGCCTCCCGCACTTGATCTAGCAGACGTGAAAGGGCAGGAGAGCGCGAAACGCGCTCTTGAAATAGCGGCGGCTGGGCGGCACAACATCGTTTTTTACGGGCCACCTGGGACTGGTAAAACGATGTTGGCACGTGCACTCGCCGGTATTCTCCCACCACTTACTGACGACGATATGTTGGAAGTGACGGCAATACATTCAACAGCCGGACTCCTAAAAGATGGCGAGGCGGTCTACTGGCCACCATTCAGAGCACCGCATCACTCGCTCTCGCATGTAGCGATGGTGGGCGGTGGAGCATTCCCGAAAGCTGGCGAGGTGACACTCGCACACAAGGGAGTGCTCTTTTTAGACGAATTTCCAGAATTTGAATCGCGTGCGCTAGAAGCTCTGCGACAGCCGCTAGAAGATAGGATTGTTACTGTATCGCGGGCGCGTGCCACTATCACATTCCCGGCCGACTGTATGATTGTTGCCGCGATGAACCCAGCCGACACTCTATCAACAAATGCGCGCGAATCGCAGAGGGCGGCGCAGAAGCAGGCGCGGAGAATCTCGCGCCCTATCGTTGATCGTCTTGACCTCTGGATAGAAGTTCCTCTTGTTCCACACGATACGCTCGCGAAGCTCTCAACAGGCGAGGCCAGCGCGCGAGTCCGCGAGCGCGTTATCGCTGCTAGAACACGCGCAGAAAAAAGAACGGGTAAAAGTGGAATGACCAATGCGGCGCTCTCAAGCCGTCAACTAGACGAAAAAAGCGGCTTCAGTGCCGCGGCAAAAGAGACTCTCATGAGTGCGGCCTCGCGACTCAACCTATCACCAAGAAGTTTCCATCGCACCATGCGTGTCGCGCGCACAATCGCCGACCTCGCTGGCGCAGACTCTGTCACTCCCGCCTTCGTCCACGAAGCACTCCAGTACCGCCCTCGCGGTCTCTTCGGGTTTGAATAAATTATTTCGGAGAGCAGATGGAGCCGACTCGGCAAGAGGCAAATGGATTTGCAGCACCACGAACTTCAATGTGTAGATGAGGGCCAGTAGAGCGCCCTGTTGAGCCGACGTATCCTATAGTTTGACCTTTTGAGACTGACTGCCCTGGAGATACTATGGCAGATTTCATATGAGCGTAGAGAGTCTGAGTGCCATTAGGGTGTGTGATAACGACGTAGTTACCGTACCCGCCATTCCACCCGCCATTACTGCGCGCGATTATGACAGTACCATCGGCGGCTGCATATATAGGAGTACCGCGTGCTGCACCGATATCAACTCCTCTGCCGTCGTGCAGTCTTTGAGTGATGATTCCGTTTGGTACAGGATTGGTGAAATATCCAGGCAAATAATTACCACTACCAGTTACTAGCGAACCTGATGTGCTACGTGCAGGACGTTTTACAGGCGCAGGAGCGATAATCTCTCCACCAGGAATTAGTATTGTTGAACCTACCTCAAGAGGTTCGTTTATATCTAGACCGTTATATTGGGCGATTTCGTTTGCGTCTGCGTCGTACTTTTTGGCAAGAGACTTAAGAGTATCGCCATTTACTACCTTACGTTCTATGCCAGTGACGGGAAGTATAATAAGAGTATCCCCTGGGTGTACATCCTTAACTCCTTTAAGGTTATTTGCCCAGATAATTGTGTTTACAGATACTCCGAACATGTCCGCTATTACAGAAAGAGTGTCGCCAGTACGCACAACATATACAGAAATGCGATCTGAAGATGGAGTATCTACAACGTCTGCGACTGTCCCAGATGGGCCAGCATAAGCCAGAAGCGCCTTGCCTCCGCTAGTTTGGATATTGTCGCCGAGACCCTTGTTAGGATTTGGGTCGGAGTTTGTTGCCGCCACAAGCGCCGGAGTCCCAGAACTAGGAAATGAAATAGGAGTTGCGGCGTCAGCATTTGTAGAAAATGGCCAAAACGCGTTTGCGTGATTTGGCACGGTGGTCGCAACGATTGCAAGACCGAAGAATCCTAATATGAGAAGTTGTTGATTGAATTTAATGTGAAAACAGGGTGAATCGGCGTTTCAGCGAGGTACAAGAATAGCCTATATACGCTGTATATAGGCTATTCCTTGGATACTTTCTTATCAGGTATACAAGTAGTATAGCCGAAGGTGGCCCATAGTCAATAAAGGTCAAAAATACCTGTGGAGAACGCTTTATGCGCTATATTCTGATGATGACGTATCTAGAAGGATTAAATGACGCACAACGACAGGCAGTGCTTACTATCAACGGACCTATATCAGTTCTCGCTGGCGCAGGGAGCGGTAAGACACGTGTCTTAACCACTCGTATATATCATCTAATTAGAGAGGGCGTCCCTGCCGACAAGATTCTCGCAGTTACGTTTACCAATAAAGCTGCACGAGAAATGCGATCGCGTGTTCGCGCCATGATCGGTGAAGATTCTTTCAGCACCCCATTTGTTGCAACTTTTCACGGGCTAGGCAGGGAACTTCTGGAGAGCTATGGGAAGGTGATCGGAATTCCGCGATTCTTCAGCGTATACGACCGTGATGATTCAGAGAAAGCGATTGCTGGCGCACTCAAAGCGCTGGATGTATCGGTGAAAGAACTTTCGCCAAGGGTAGTCCTTGGCAGAATATCGCGCCATAAGGGCGAGGGGATGCGTGTCAACGAATTCGCCGAGAAACATGGACGTTCAAGTTTTGGCAATCGCATTACAGCAGAAGCGTGGAAGAGATATGAGAAGACATTAAGCGAAGAGAAGGCATTAGACTTTGACGATCTGATAGCTCTGCCGGTGCGCATGCTAGAAGAGCATGAGGATGTGAGAATTCTCGCGCAGAGCCGGTGGCAGTATCTCCACATAGACGAATATCAAGATACAAATAGTTTGCAGGAGCGATTAGCAGGAATACTTGCAGAAAAACACAAGAATCTTTTTGTAGTCGGAGACGGCGACCAGGCTATCTATGGATGGAGAGGCGCGAAAATGGAGAACATTATAAATTTTGATAAAAAATATTTAGGAGCAAGGACGATTATTTTGGAGCAAAATTATCGGTCAACAAAAAATCTTGTGGATGCAGCCAATTCTGTAATTGAGAAGAATAAAAATCGCAAAGAGAAATACTCAACGACTGAAAACGTAGCGGGTGACCCTATTGTGGTGCATCTCGCTGTGAATGCAGAAGACGAAGCGCGCTGGATCGCGCTTCAGATACGTCGGATGATGCAGGAAGGGAAGAAGCCAGAGGAGATAGCAATACTTTTTAGAACAAATTTCCAATCGCGCGCTCTTGAAGAGGGATTACTACGAGCTGGCGTGCCCTACAAGCTCCTCGGGACAAAGTTTTTTGCGCGGAAAGAGGTCAAAGACGCTCTCGCGTGGATGCGCCTCGCTATGGATCCCTCGCGTGAGGTGGATAAGATGCGCGCGGCGGCGGCTCCGTCGCGCGGGCTCGGCAAGGTGACACTCGGCAAGCTTGTGGAAGGTGGACGCGACTCCCTCCGCGCTGGCGAGCTTCTAAAAGTAGAGGCGTTTGAAAGAGTTATTAATGAGCTCGCGAGCGCTGCCGACACGTTAGTGCCGTCAGAGTTTGTAAAATTAGTTATAGAAAAAAGCGGTATGCGCCGCGCGCTCTTTGACGAAGGAAGTGAAGAAGATAGAGAAAGATTTGAAAATGTTGAAGAGCTCGCTTCTGTCGCCGCACGGCACGATAGCCAACCTGGCAAAGAGGGCATAGCGCTCTTTCTTGCCGAATCTGCTCTCGCGAGTGATCAGGACGAACTGGATCGCCCTAAAGCTCAAGGTGACACCTCGAAGCGAGGAGTCACCTTGAGCGAAGGAGTCACCTTGATGACCGTACATGCGGCAAAAGGTCTTGAGTTTGACACAGTGTTCGTGAGCGGAATGGAAGAAGGACTATTCCCGCACCAAGGTATGGGTGATAGTGGCGACAGAGATGAAGAAGAGGAGAGACGTCTCTTCTATGTTGCGATTACGCGTGCAAAAAAGCATTTATATCTAACGCTCGCGAGCATCCGCAAGATTTACGGAGCTGATACTATTACACAACCTTCTTCATTTCTCGCAGACATTGACTCTTCTCTCGCGGTCTTTGACGAGACCGATGGAGAAATAATTATATAAACCTATGCAACTTCTTGTTTTGGCTCAGGAATTTTGAAGTGTTCTTTGAGAGCCGCTTCAATATGCTGTTTTTTAAAATCTGGTAATGCCTTCCATCCGGCGTGATCTTTATTTAAAAATTTCATAGCAGTATCCAGATGATCTGCACCCATGCCAGTTGTTTTTTCTTTATGCTCAACGTGTTCAATGGCGGCGCCTATGATCTCTTTTGCGTGTTCTAGATCCGCATGTTCAAACCCATGTCCGTAGCGCAGAATATGCCGAACTCCATTGTCTCGGTCAAAATTGCCTAGCGTAAGATGATGTTCATTCATATACTGTAAGTATACAACATATGAGAGCCAAAAAGTCACTGGGACAGAATTTCTTGATGCATGCGCGAATAGCGGAGAGGATTGTACTGGTCTCTGGCGTAGACAAGGATTCGGTCGTGTTAGAAATCGGCCCAGGGACAGGGATGCTAACCCGCGCGTTGCTACAACGCGCGGGAAAAGTGATTGCAATAGAAGCAGACAAAGAACTTTTTGAAAAACTGCAGGCAGATTTTGCAAATGAAATTACAGAAAATAGACTTGAACTCATCCATGGCGACATCCGCAACTATCCCCTAAATACTACGACCGTACTAAATAGGGGATATCAGGTGGTGGCGAATATTCCATACTATTTGACCGGAGAAATATTCAGAATGTTTCTTGAATCAGAAAACCAGCCGAGCTCCGTGACACTTCTTGTGCAGAAAGAAGTTGCAGACAGAATAGTGGCTCGCGATAAAAAACACAGCATTCTCTCTTTGTCGGTTCAAGCATATGGCACACCAAAGCGCGAATTTCTTGTCCCGCGCGGCGCCTTCAAGCCTGCGCCGAACGTAGATTCAGCAGTGCTAACTATCAAAAACATTTCTCGCAAAAACTTTGCATCGCGCGAAAAAGAGAAGCTCTTTTTCGCGCTCTTGCACGCTGGCTTTGCCCACAAGCGTAAGCTCGTCCGCAGTAACCTTGCGGAAGTTAAACTTCCGCAAGGCGATAAACTTCCGCAAGGCGATATTCCAGAAAAGGCGCGAGCCGAAGATCTGGCACTTTCTGATTGGATTTCCCTGAGCAATTTATCCTGAGCTTGTCGAAGGAAGTCGAAGGACTTGTACTTACATCGCAGAAGACCCCACCGTTGGAGTGATAGTGCCTTCTGTTTCAATTTCTACACAATACGGACAGCCGAATACGCAGATCCCACCTGGCTCATACTTTCCAAGTAACCATGTTGTAAGCGGAATGTTGAACGAAAGATGAGCTTGTGAAAATTCGTAATAAGATAATTCAGCTACGTAATCTGGTGGAAATGGCACAATAGTTAGCCACCAGTTTGCAGAATCCTCGCAGTAGAATGAAAACAGTAGTTCACCACCAAATGGGAGGTCTGACCCTTGAGCATACGCATGTTCTGTAACGAATAGAAACTCAAAAGAACGTCTTATCATTGCAAGCAACCCTCCTGTGCCTGGGTCGTTGTTAACAGACTGTCGAGATTTGTTTTGTACCTGTTTCAGAAATGTTGCTCGCAAATCGGTCGTAGTAGCGAGTTCTTTAACAATTTGTTTTTTTATATTAGATATGGCGCTAGCAGACAGCCCCTGTTTCCCCTGGACTCTATCAATTGTGGCAAAGAGTCTGTCTATATTTTTCAGATTTGGATTGGTTGGTTGTGGAGTTGGACCTGGCGACTGAGGAGTCGGAGTTATGTAAGACGGAGCTGGAGTTGGTGAACTCGCAGGAGGAACAGTGGGTTCTGACGGCCCAATGCTTATGGGCGGTGGCGAGACGATCGGTGGAGAATCGCTCATCGCTATGAGCGTTGCGCGAGTTGAACGACCGACGATGCCAGTGCCAGCAGACAAACCATTCGGAGTGAGTATTTGCCCGGCATATTTTTCTTGGAAGCGAATAACAGCATCTTGTGTGAGAGCACCGAAATAAAGCGTTTCCTTACCAATAGAGCCAGGACCATTTCCTAAAATGCGCGTAGAGTAATCAGAATTAAGCATCTTTTGCAGTTCACGCACATCTTCGCCACGTGAGCCCACTTTAAGAGTGCGGTTGAACGACTGCGCATTCACTAGAGTGCCATTTGAGATGGCTACAAAGACAATAAGTATTGAAATAAACACAATACGCATAACCACAGAATAGCATGTAGATAACTGCCATTGTTACGTGCGCGACTGGTATACTCTTATATATAGTATGGGGCAGATTCTACGAAACCAAAACTGGCATATTCCTATAGCAATACTATTTGCTGTTGTACTTATAGCCGGTGCATACTGGCTCGCGCGTAGTCCCTCTAGGGTTGCAGAAGCGTCAGAAGAGTCAGCTCTACTGCAGGCGATAGCGACCAAAGACACAGACGGTGATGGTCTCTCTGACTGGGAGGAAGCTCTCTATGGCACGACACCAAGCATAATAGACACATTCAATCTTGGCATGACAGACGGCGAGGCGGTCGCGAGGGGGCTTATCGTGCCAAAGGCGATTGCCGATATCCCAATCGCTACATCAACACAACAATCTTTGACAGCAGACGGGCTCACTCCGCCAGCAGAGGGCACTCTTACTGCTGCATTTGCGAAAAGTTTTTTCACACTCTTTATGACAGTTAAGGAGGCGAATGGAGGCGGTGACCTGACAGAAAAACAGATGAACGATGTCGCGAGCGAGGCGCTAAACTCTCTGGCATCAACAGTAGCTGTAGCGCCGGATTATAAATCTGCAAAGGACATCACGATTTCTGGGTCCGGCGCGGAGGCTCTCTTGGCATTTGCCATAAGCGCAGAGGCAGTTCTAAAGAACAACAAATCCAACGCGACTATGAGTGAATTGAATTATCTAAAAAATGCGATAGAGAAGAATGACATTACTGCCATACCATACATTTCTGGGATTGCGAAAGGGTACAGAGACTCTGCAGTAGGATTGTCCGTATTAAGCGTGCCGAGAGAGCTTGTTACGGACTATCTTTTGCTTGTTAACTCTATGATGCGCATTAGCCAGATCACAAGCGACTTCGCGCGTGTAAACGATGACCCGCTTGCGACAATTCTCGCGCTCAAACAGTATCCACAGGCTGTGATTAATCTAGGGCAAGCCTTTACGAACATTGGCGCAATATATAAGTCGGCTGGAGTTACTCTCTCTCGCGACACGCCAGGAGCCTCGTTTGTGAATCTTATGATGGACATAAAACCATGAACAAGAAATTTTTCACTGCTACTCTAACGATACTTCTAACAGTTTCACTTGTTGCGCCTCAAGCATTTCTTATCGCACCGCAACCGGTTTATGCGCAGGTAACCGACGCTGATTTAGCGATGGATGTTCCTACTGGCGACTGGATAACTCGACTCAAGGAAACGTTAAACTTGATATCAACATATACAAACACAGCTGCAAACGTCGCAGAACAAATTAACACATACGTTCTCGCTCCTCTCGCATTCGTTCTCTCCGGCAACATGATGAAGACGCTCACCGCAGGCGTAGTGTCGTTTGTTATTGGTAAGGCAAACGGTACTGGCATACCTCAATTTGTAGTAGATGTGCAGAAGTCTATGCAGACTGTCGGCGATTCGCAGGCGCTCGCATATTTACGACAGTTCGGGACCAACTCTAATTCGCCATTTGCCGCGTCTGTCGCATCTTCTTTAAAAAATAATTACCTCTCTAAGACAAGCCTTGCCGGCTTCTGGGCCAATAATATGAACACCCTATACAGGACGTCGCCAAACGTGCCTGCATTCTTAGCGGGCCGATGGTCGCAGGGCGGAGTGTCTGCGTGGTTCGCTCTCACAACGCAGGTGCAGAATAACCCATATACCTTTTACCAGAATTCGCAGGCACAGATGGCGAGTCTAGTCGGTAGTGGGTCAGGTGGGGCTACCGGCGCGCGCTTAGCAGAGCTCAATTGGGGAAAGGGCTTTACGTCTTGGTGCGGCGCGGCTACGACTGATAATACTGATTTTGTTAATGATGGGACTGCCATGGAGGGAGAAAATCCAGGAGACTTCTGTACAAACAAAGACGGCACTCCCGGTACGATAAGAACTCCGGGATCTGTTATATCGGATACTCTTAATAAAGTACTTGGAGGACAGCAAGACATAATAACGAGAATGGGGAATGTGGGTCCGCAAGTCAATAGTATTTTGGGCAACATAGCAAGCGTTATGCAGACAGTAAGCTTCGCACAGCAGATCCTCGGCGGAGCTTCTCTAAGCGGAGCTACAGGAGGCCTCTTGGGATCTGGTTCAGGCTCAGTCGCGGGTTCTAGATCAGCTCTAGAGAACTTCACTCCGACGCAAAATGCGTCTGGCTTCACGTCTGGATACTTAGAAGCGACAAACAGTGGAGTGTTACAAGGTGCTGCAAATATTTCTATATCTGGCCCTGAAAAGTCAAAGCTGATAGACCAATATGAAAAAGGATGGGTCGACATTCGCACCGCGACAAATGCAGCTCTCGCGAGCGTCACGAGCCTTGCGAGTTTCTGCGATTCTGCTGTGGCATCGGCATCAAGCGAAACAGATCTGGGCGCATGCCAAGCGAGCGAGAATAATGCGTTTATCGCCGCCGCCACGGCGCAAGCTACTTCTGCACGAGAGGCGATTAGCTCCAAGATCACTCCAGTGATTAATAAAATGGATGCTGATGTCGTAGGTGCAGTAGTCTGCAAAGCGCGCGCGATGGTTGAGAAGATCCAATGCGAGCTAAATGCCCCTGCTAATACAGTCGTATATTGCGACAGAGGCTGCAATTCAAATCACCAGATTATTGCAATCAATACAAGTACGCCGACAAACGTTATGGCAGAGTATCCAGCAGACATACAGACACTTCAGAATATGGCACCATCGGCTGAGGATGTCGCTTCTCTACAGGTAACACAAGCTTCAGGTGGGGCAAGGGCGATACCTGAAGGTTCTTTAAATGTTTCTGCCAGTCCGTCCATTATTTCTCAAATGAATCTAATCAACGCAAATGCGCAAGCTCTCAAAACTTCTGTCTGCACCAAACCGCAGAGTGCTTGCCAAGGAGGTGGTGGAGACGGAAGCGGTGATAATTAATATGAAGCGACTCCTCACCGTCTCGTTCATAACTCTCGCGCTCGTTGTTGGCGCGGTGGGCGCTGCGCCCATCGCGCATGCGGCTGATGACTGTGCTACGACAAAGATAGAGGGTGCAAGTTGCAATACATCCAAGGGCACAGGCACGTGCCAATATAACGGAGAGGAAGGTTGGCAGTGTCTCGCGTCAAGTGTAACGAATCCAGCGGCTGGTAGTGCCGATAAAAAAGCTACGGATTATACAGCTCAAGCTGGCGATGAGGCATACAACGGCATAATGATCCGTATCATGACCCTCTTTGCGTGGCTCGTGGGCGCCGCTGCCGTCACGCTAGACTACGCTGTCTACTACACTGTTGTTGTGATGGGTGACTATGTTAAGAATTTAACTGCTGTCGGTGTCACGTGGCGCATCATGCGCGACATAGGCAACATATTCCTCATCTTCGGCTTCTTAGCCATAGGCATCTGCACAATCCTAGACGTGAAGTGGTATGGCGGTGGCACATCTATGTTGCCCAAGCTTCTTCTCGCCGCAGTCTTTCTCAACTTCTCGCTATTCTTTACCCAAGTGATTATTGATACCGGTAATCTATTTGCCACACAATTTTATACGCAAATTAAGGGCGGTACTATCCCCTCTAAGGCTTCGCTCTCAACCGGCACTCTGCAACAAATAGAGAACAATGGGGTCTCTACCAAGCTAATGTCTCAGCTCGGTCTCACCTCTATCTACGGTAGCGTTCAAAATAACGAAAGAGCCAAGGATATACTCAAAGGAGGCAATCCGTGGGTTATAGGCTTTATGGCGATAATCTTGTTTTTAATCACTGCCTTTGTGATGTTCTCTCTCGCATTCATACTTATCGCACGTTTCGTTGTCTTATTGTTCTTAATAATTGTCGCACCTATAGGCTTTGCCGGCATGGCGATCCCAAATCTCTCTGGCCTCGCGAGCAAGTGGTGGAGCAAGCTCTTTGAGCAGACTATCACTGCGCCAGTCTTACTTCTCTTGTTGTATGTTGCGCTGGCTGTAATCACAGATACACAATTCTTAACCGGGTTTAACGTCGCGGGTGCAAGTGACGGATGGATCGGTACTGCTGTCAATAATGTTGGCGCGTTCGCGCCACTCCTGCTCTCATTCTTAGTAGCTATGGGGCTACTCATTGCTGTCGTCATTGCATCTAAAAGCCTATCTGCCTTCGGCGCCGACGGCGCCTCCAAACTCGCCGGCAAGCTCACATTTGGCGCAACTGCATTTGTCGGCCGTCGCACAGTCGGTCGTGCTTCTAACTTTGCGGCTCGCAAGATTCGTTCAACTGGATTTGGGCAGAGCGAAACGGGTCGAATGATTGCTGGAGGTTTAGACCGCGGTGCCAAAGCTAATTTCGATATTCGCGGTATCAAGGCTGGTGGTGGCTTGAAAGCGATTGGAGGCATTGATGCTGGCGAAGCACAGAAAGGAGGGTATCGCGCGAGAGAAGACGAACTGATTAAAGTCCGTACTGATTACGCGAAGACATTAAAGCAAACTGATGCGCAAAAGGCAGAGAATAAGAAAATCATGGACCCTCTAAAAAAGCAGGAAAATGACCAACTTGCCGCCTCAAAAATACTGATTGACAAGAGCAGAGATGATCTCAAAGCACAGAAAGCTAGGGTGGAAGCAGCCCGTGCTAGAGGAGATAAGACGGCACTTGAAGCTGAGGCAAAAGTACTAGATAGCATGAGTGCCGAGCATAAAGAACTGCGCGAAACAGAGGCCGAAAAGCTCTCCCCGATTCGTGAGAAGATTAAGAATGAAGATAAACGTTTCAAATCAGCCGCCCAAACTGCCTACGGCAAATCGCTAGAGAAGAAGAGAACACTTTTGCGTCCCTATGATGTGACCACGGCGACAGGTAGCGCGCGTCGCGAGGCGGCCGCAAAGATTCTTAAAGATGCTGGTAAGGATGATGTGGACAAGATTAAAGAATGGATTGAGTCGGAAGAAGGACGACGCGCAACGCCAACAACGCCACCATCACCGCCTCCATCAACACCAGCTGGTCCAGCGTCGACATAATGTAATATACGAGTATGACAGACCAACTCACGTTAGATCAAAGTCTTCAAGAAATATTTCCGACATTACCTTTGCCAATTCAACGATTTATTAAAGAAGGGAAGCATGGAGATGCTACACAGACGATCATGGACCGGTATGTTTTGCATGTTGATCAAGGTGCTATTATCGAACACCAACTTCTTCTCGCGCTGTTCGGTGTCATAGGTCCAGAAGAATTCATGGAGACTCTTTCTAGTAAATTGTCAGTGTCAGACGATGTAGTTGGAAATATTATAGAAGACGTGAACAAGGAAGTCTTTATTCCGATACGGGAGGAAATGCGGAAGGGTTCAATAATTACTCCTGCGGAGGTTAAACCTCCGCAAGTTCAGGCGCCTCGGCAAACGGCTCAAATGGGAAGAAATGAGCCGTTCCGCGCGCCGAGCCAGCGACCTGACTTGCGAAGTGTTTTGTCATCAATCACTCGCGAAGTCCCTAAGCCGATTTCACTGAGGGGTGAAACCCCTAAGTTGCTTGAAGATCACGAGGAGCCTCACATTGAAATCAACCCTGCTTCGCTTATGGCTACGAAGGGCGTAGAAAAACCACAGCCACCTCCTAATCTGCCGGGGATTATTCAACCTCCAGTCATTCCATCGCCGAAGCCGATTCCTCCGCCAATTCCTATTATTAAGGAATATTCGTCTGATCCATACCGCGAGCCTATCGAATAGCAGGCGATTTGCATTTATCTAGCTATTCCTTTATATTGACATTGACCCTCGCGGGTCTTCTTTTTCTAAATGTCCACCATCAATCAGCTCTCTAAGAGAGGCCGTAAGAACAAATCGTCTAAGACGAGTAAGCCTGCCCTTGCTCGCGGTTTTAATGCACTCAAGAATCGTCCAACTTTTTATCCTTCTCCCTTTAAGCGCGGTGTGTGTACAAAGGTGACCACGAAGACTCCTCGTAAGCCGAACTCCGCTATTCGTAAGATCGCCCGCGTGCGACTGACCAACGGTATGGAGGTAACTGCCTACATCCCTGGTGAGGGCCACAACCTACAAGAACACTCTGTCGTTATGCTCCGCGGTGGCCGTGTGAAGGACATCGGCGTGCAGTACACGATAATCAGAGGCAAGCTAGACACTGCTGGTCTTGAAAAGCGCCGCACCTCTCGCTCGCGCTATGGCGCGAAGCGCCCTAAATAATTATGCGTAGACCACTTAAAAAGAAGCGTGTCTGGCGAGCCGATCTGAAATACGGCTCTGAGACTCTTACTCGTTTTATTAACGCAGTTATGTGGAGCGGTAAGAAGGATACGGCTCGTGCCGTGGTCTATGAGGCCCTCGCTATTATTGAAAAAGACGGCGCGAATCCGCTAGAAACTTTTGAAGCGGCGCTTCGCAATGTCTCGCCTCTTATGGAAGTGCGAAGCCGCCGAGTTGGCGGCGCGAACTACCAGGTCCCGCGCGAGGTGCCACAGGCACGCCGCCTAGCGCTCTCATTCCGCTGGCTGATTAATGCGGCTCGCGCCAAAAAAGGGAAGCCGATGGCAGAGAAGCTCGCCGCCGAGCTCCTACTCGCGGTGAAGAACGAAGGTGATGCGATTAAAAAGAAGGACGAAATGCACCGCATGGCCGAAGCCAACAAAGCCTTCGCCCACTTTGCGTGGTAATTTTGCGTTAGCAAAATTACCCTGAGCTTGTCGAAGGATTGTGTTATTATAAATGTGCGCTCCGCCAGATGGCGGATTATTTATTAAAATTTTATGAACAGAGACTATCCGCTTGAGAAAGTACGAAATTTTGGAATTATTGCGCACATCGACGCGGGGAAGACGACTACGTCTGAACGCGTACTTTTCTATACGGGTAGTCAGCATAAGATCGGCGAGGTGCACGATGGTTCTACGACGACCGACTGGATGGAGCAGGAGCGCGAGCGCGGTATCACCATTACCTCGGCGGCCATCACCTGCTTCTGGACGAAGACAGGCGAGAAGGACAAGAAAGACATTTCAAAAAAGTTTCGTTTCAATATCATCGACACGCCCGGACACATAGACTTCACAGCTGAAGTTAAGCGCTCCATGCGCGTCTTGGACGGGGCCATCGTAGTCTTCGACGGTGTCGCAGGAGTAGAACCACAGTCAGAGACTAACTGGCGCTATGCCGACGAAGCCAAGGTGCCCCGCGTATGTTTTATAAATAAACTGGACCGCACCGGAGCATCGTTTGAAGATTCCTATGCGAGTATCTTGGATCGACTCTCGCCAAAGGCTATTCGCATGCAGATCCCTATCGGGCTAGAAGCGGAACACGAGGGAGCGATAGATCTGCTCACTATGAAGGCATATACGTATTCTGGGAATATGGGCGAAGAGGTTATTGAAGGCGAGATACCGGCGAACCTACTTGAAGATGCGAAGAAGTATCGCGCAGCGCTTATTGAACGCATCGTTGAGAATGATGACGCGGCGATGAGCGCTTATCTAGATGGAAAGGAGCCATCGCTTGATGAATTAAAGGCGATTTTGCGCAAGGCGGTTATTAACAATGAGATTTTCCCGGTTTACACAGGCTCAGCACTTAAGAACAAGGGAGTACAGCTCGTGCTTGACGCTGTTGTTGATTATCTCCCGTCGCCTCTAGATCTGAAGCCTGTCACGGGGATTAATCCAAAGACGAATGAGCCGATAGAGCGTCACGCATCAGATGATGAGCCTTTCTGCGCGCTCGCCTTCAAGCTCCAGACTGATCCATTCGTCGGCGCGCTGACCTTCTTCCGCGTCTATTCGGGCACACTCACTGCCGGCTCATATGTATACAACTCAACGAACGGAACTAAAGAGCGTGTAGGTCGTATCGTGCGTCTCCAGGCGGACAAGCGCGAAGAAGTCGCACAAGTGTTTACCGGAGAGATCGCCGCCGCTGTGGGTCTCAAAGACACCAAGACTTCGCACACACTATGTGACGAGAACAGTCCGATCATTCTTGAAGAAATTAAATTCCCAGAGCCAGTGGTGTCGCTCCGCATAGAACCGAAGACCAAGGCCGACCAAGAGAAGATGGGCGTGGCGCTTCACAAACTCTCGGACGAAGATCCGACGTTTAGAATTAAAACAGACGAAGAGACCGGCGAGACTATTATCTCGGGCATGGGTGAACTGCATCTAGAAATTTTGGTAGATAGAATGAAGCGTGAGTTTAACGTAGTCGCGGATGTAGGGAAGCCGCAGGTGGCGTATCGCGAGACTATTCTAGGCTCTGCAGAAGCAGAGGGTAAATATATTAAACAAACAGGAGGTAAGGGTCAGTACGGTCACGTGAAGATCCGCATGAAGAAGATGGAGCCGGTAGATCCAGAGAAGAAGGTGGCGAAAAATATTGTCCGCGAAGATCACTTTGAGTTCATCAACAACATCAAGGGAGGTGCTATCCCTCAGGAGTTTATTAATCCAGTTGAGAAGGGCCTGCGCGAGGCGATGGCGAGAGGTTTCTTGGCAGGGTTCCCGATGGTGGATATATCAGTCGATCTATATGACGGCTCGTATCACGATGTCGACTCTTCTGAAATCGCGTACAAGATCGCCGCGTCAATGGCTTTTCAGGAGGCAGCTGCCAAAGCAAAGGCCGTTATTCTAGAACCGATTATGCGTGTTGAGGTAATTATTCCTGATAAGTTCATGGGTGACATCACGGGCAATCTCTCGGGTAAGCGCGCGCAGATAGAGGGGATGGAAGAGCGCGGCCTGAACAAGGTCGTCCACGCCAAAGTGCCGCTCTCTGAAATGTTCGGCTACACCACCACGCTCCGCTCGATGACCGAGGGCCGCGGTTCAATGACAATGGAATTCGACCACTACGACACTGTGCCTAAGAATATCGCGGACGATATCATTGCCTCTCGCAAGTAATTAATTTGCCAAGGGCTACCCTTGGTCAGGATGTTCAAAAAAGTAAAAACGGCGGAGCGTAGCTCCGCCGTTTGACTTAACAGAACTATAGTCTTAGTGTGCAGCTAGGATAAAAAAAGACCTTTTTATAGGAGATAATGTCATGTCCAAAAAGAACGTGCAGCTAAAGATCCAACTGAAAGGGACTCTGCTGGAGAAAGCTGGGTACGGGACTCCGCAGAGAATCGCGTGGGAAGCTAGCTTTCTTGGCCGTCCAGATTTATCAAAGGGAGACGGTTCATCAGAAGATGAGGCTCTGCTGGATCTATTCAACCGAAACATGAAGTTCTTCGGAGTATCAGACGAGATAAAGACGACATATCCAAAAGGATACCGATACGAAGGCACTCCATCGGCAATCTTTGCCTGAAAAGTGTTTCCACCGGCCGCTGGTATCCACCAACGGCCGGTTTTGTATGCTATACTAATCACATCATGCAAAACAGCCATTGGTTTACAAAGTTTTATTTCTTTACCTCCAGCTCTGGAAGGTCGATTTGTGTGTAAGAAATAAGAAACTCTCGCTCACAAACCGGCCCTCCAGGAGGGCCGGTTTCAATTTAAGGAGATCGGTATGATTAATGAGAACGATCGAACAGTGTGCCCAAAGTGTCAGATTCCGATGTACTTTGTGAATTTGAGAAGAATTGTCGGTGCGAAAGTGCGGCACTACTACTGCAATTGCGGAACAGCAGACATGTTTCCTGTGACGGACAGGATACTAGCGACCATCAAGCACGGTAACAGAAAGTGAATCTGTTAGTTTCCTCATTAAGCCCCGCGCCGCGGGGCTTTATTTTTGGAGGATTTTAATTGTTGTGATAATTTAAATCAGGAGGAGTTTTTTCAACCGATAGAAAGGGAAGTCAGAAAATGATGCAAGCACTGTTCGGAAAATCTGTATCAAAGGAGACGGGGCATACGACAGATGAAAAGCATGCGGAGAGACTTGTGTGTGTTGACTATCACCAAGCGCTTATCGCCTGTCAAAAGCTCGGTCACTTACCGGTGATGCTGAAACCGCGTCGTCCGAGAGTCGGATTCGCTGGGGCAACGTTTAAATGTACGTCTTACAAAGAGCTACGTGACAGCTTCAGAATTGCGCGCAGAGCTAGCAGCGTCGCGCAAGTCTGGGTATCACATCCGAGTTGAATAAAGCCCGCCGTTCAGGAGGAACGGCGGGCTATTGTTATCTACAGCAGGCGGTTGACCATGCCCGGCCCGTGGCAGTATTATGAGCTCATGAAGCACAGGCGGGTGAATCTTCTAGGACTCCTACTTACCACCTATGGTGGAGGTTCTTCTTGTGTCTAGATAAATAAAAATAACCAGACACACAAAGGCCCTTCACCGAAAGTGAAGGGCCGAAGTGTTTGTAGCTCTTTCTCATCAACCAAAGGAGAAAAGTATGGCTAGCAGAGTGTTTAATAAAGCGCTGGAAGGTTGTTCGCTGGAATATATGCAACAAGAGTTTGCGGTGGCCGCGAGGCGGCTGAATGAGAACCGCGATGCCCGCAACGAACAGCGGTACGCGCGTATGGGTGTAAGTCCAGTTCTTCATCAGCGCGGATGGCCTACAGCGTTTTATGTCACATTTTCCGACAAAGACGGCAAGGCGATTAAGACAATCGTCAAAGTTGAAAAACGTCTTAAGCGCCAACGCTGTTTCGGCTTCCCATGCATCTTACTCTTTTCCTCCATCGGTTTCGACCATTGCACAGCATGATCTGCTGTGCGAGGGTACGGCCGCCGTTCGTCTTACAAAGACGAATCGGCGGCCGTTTTTTTTGCAAATATGGTACAATCTACGCATGAATCCAACGCTTGCTGAAATATCGGAGAAAGCACACCCTGTATTTAAAAAATACGGCGTGAAGCGCGCGCGTATATTCGGTTCATTCGCTCGTGGCGAAGCGCGTTCTGACAGCGATATTGATCTGCTTGTTGAAATCGATCCAAGCATGGGTCTTTATTCCTTCATGGATCTGCAGGAACAGCTCAAACAGGAGCTTGGACGCGATGTCGACTTGGTTGCTGAGGGAAGTATGAACAAGTTCTTGCGTCCGTACATCGCTCCAGAGCTTAGACCTCTTTATGACGAAAAGCGATAGTCCTTACATCGCACAAATGCTCGAGTGCATCGCGAACATACGTCAGTATGTCGGCACGCTAACCTACGAAGAATTTCTTGACGACAGCAAAACTCAAGATGCGGTGCTCATGCAGCTGCAGCAGATGGGCGAGACGGCAAAACGCGTTTCTGATGTAGCGAAAGACAAGGTCGACATTCCGTGGCAGAAGATTGCCGGTTTTCGAAATGTAGTCGTGCATGAATACTATGATATTTTGCTCTCGCTCGTATGGAATGATGTCATTTCTAAGCTTGGTGACGTAGAAGTACCGCTCGCTACCTATCTCAAAGAACACCCTCTACTAAAAGAAGAAGTTTAGTACATGAATACAAAACGTCGCATCTCTTTTTCGCAATTCGATGCCGCCCATCTGTATGACCTGGCACTGGAACATTTTTGTGTTTCAAAAAAGGAAGGAAAAGGAAGGAATGTGTCATACCTGCGTAGATTTGAAAAAACGACTTGAAATATTCATCGGAGCGAAAGAGGTTAGACACATACGAAAACAAAACAAAAAACATCCATATTCAAGATGATATTGCTAAGAATAGTTTGCCAAGCGTAATTCACCTTGCCTTAGGCCTATAGGACGAATTAAGGTAAGGTGGCTTGTGAATTATACTTGCACTTTTGGCTCAGATTGGTGGTAGAATTGGGGGATTAGAATTAAATCTTTAATACTATGAGCATAGAGAAGCCGTATATTCCTAGTCCAGCAGAAGAAAATGATGCTATTGATTCCATGACTCCGCAGCAGGGCAAGGACAGTTCCAAAAGAGTAGAACAACTGGAGCGTCAAACAATAAATACCAACGAGGCACTGTTTCCACTAGATGATATCGCTGATTCTCTCAATGAAATGGATCGAAAGATTCACGAAAAGGAACAAGAGGCAATAGCCAATGGGCTGAATTCGCCAGACATGATTAGAGATATTAGAGAGGCGAAGAGGATTGGGTCTGATATTCGACGCGGTCTTAATGAACTTAATGCGCTTAAATTTGGCAAAGTGGATAAGCCCGCATACTAAGTTGCTTTTTTAGTTACATTTGCGTATAGTGTCTCTAACGCATCTTGGCGTCGCTCTTTGGCTTTCTGCTCGTGTGAGTCGGCAAGCCTTGGAGTTTGTTCCGACTTACGTCGGATTAATTCGTGATTTATTAACCAGATTAACCGATTTATTATGGCAGAATTTAATCGTGCGAAGCCACACATGAACGTGGGAACCATCGGTCACGTTGACCATGGCAAGACGACTCTCACCGCCGGCATTCTCCATGTCCTCTCAATGTTGACGGACAAGGGATACAG
>CAZXAN010000006.1:0-53963 GCA_964638585.1 uncultured Candidatus Saccharibacteria bacterium | reverse complement strand
ACCGTGTACTCTTATGTCTCTCGTACGGAGACCTGAATATCACAATTTATCCAGCACTAAAGTTTAGTGCTGGACTTTCTAATTCACACTTTTACCCAGCACTAAAATTTAGTGCTGGGTTTACCTTCACATATTCGTATGTCAAAAATCTGTGTCCCCTTTAGAACCTTAAGAAACGAAAACCGCCCCTAGGGACGGTTTTCGTGCGTTTGTATAACGCGCGGGCCTTACGGCCTATCCGCTCCTAAAAAGTTGGTGTTCTTTTGGTTCGTAGACACGTATCTAAGAGTATATGGGAAACCTAAATCCCTGTCAACAAGGCTATACAAAAACCGCCACAATTTGTGGCGGTTTTTGTTATAGAGGACCTTAGTTCTTAATCTCTGAATGCAGATTCTCTAGATAGCGAGCCGCTGTTGCCTGACCGCCTAGACCAAATGCAAGGCCGAGAGCAAGCGATACAGCTATAACGATACCTGTAAATAGAGTCTGGACAAACCCTGTAGCTACGTTTAGCTGGCCGAGCGCCATAAGTAGAGCGAATATCCAGATTGAATACTTCGCAACTTTGCCAAGGAATCCAGAAGCGTGGAGCGATGCTGCCTTTGCAGAGCCGACAACAACGCGTTGTACAGCCTCTGCTACAACCGCTGCGACTAGAAGTATCAAGACCGCTGCGATTACGTTAGGCAAGTATCCTAGTATTACTTCGCTTAAGAATAGATTCACTGTCGTTAGGCGTAGCACATCTAGTGCTGCTACCAAGAAGACTATGATGAAGAACCACTTGACGAGAAAGCCGAGGAATTTGCCAGATGAGAGCTCGAAACCGGCGCGAGAGAGCGGACGCTCTATGCCAGTTGATTTGAGTGCCTGATCAACCCTAAGGGCGCCAATAATTTGTTCAACGACGCGACCGAGACCTACACCGATCAACCAACCGACTATGAAGATAACGATTGCGACAACTAAATTGGGGATGAACGCAATCACTCCAGAAAACAAACCCTGAAATGAACTGTTAAGTGCATCCGCCCATGTGTTGAAAAACATAATAAATAGCTCTTTGTTTATTGAATAATTACTCGCGCTCCGCCATTCGCCAGCTGGCGAAGGCAGACCGAGCGTCTGCCATAGAGTATATCATTTTTAGAGCCCTATTTTGTCTATCAGGATGCGGTGTGGATAGTCAAAAACGTCTCTCAAGAGGCGATCATATATGCCTAATCGATAGCGGAAGTCGGCAGTTGCAAAAGAAGCGTAGCGAATTTCGCGGCCAAACTCTGCTTCAAGCGAGCGTACAGTACTCGCGATAACACGCTCCTCCAGATTATCTCCGACAATAAGCAGGTCAATTTGTGGCTCGAGAATGCTGGTAAAAAAGCCAGAGAGTGCAACTAGACGGAGAGTGCCTGCTTTTCTAAGCGCCGCAACAATGCTCTTCGGTCTCACAGAGGTTGTCTCGCGAATAAATATATCTAGCGCACCAAGATGCTCAAAGCGAGGATTCACTTGATAACGGACGGGTGTTTGAGATCCCTTCTTACGTATGAGGCCTATAGCAAGAAGAGTAGTTAGCTCGCGACGCACCGCGTCTTTTGATAGTTTTGTTCGTATGGCTAATTCTGCAAGAGTAAATGCTGTTGTCTGATTAAATACAAATAGACGAATTGTCTTAAGACGAGCTTCGGAGCCGAATAGCTTTGCTAATGTGTGCATAGTGAGGCTAGTGTAGTCGCTCTCGCCAAAAAACGCAAAATCCCGCCTGTTCTTGAAGAACAGGCGGGATTGTGCTGTAATTTATTTGAAGATTACTTAAGCGTTCTTTGTCACGCATAAATCCCTGCTGGGATTTTGCGCGACCTCACCTCGGGCCGTCGCCCTCCGGTTCAAAAGTTACTTAAGCGTAACTTTTGCACCCGCAGTCTCCAACTTCTTCTTGAGCTCTTCTGCGTCTTCCTTCTTCATTCCTGTCTTTAACATTGAGGGAGCGCCGTCTACGAGATCCTTCGCCTCCTTCAAGCCGAGGGCGAGAGCCTCTTTCACTGCCTTAATGACAGCAATTTTAGAAGCACCTGCTTCGGTGAGCTCCACATCAGCTGTAGACTTCCCTTCCTCTGCCGGTGCGCCAGTTGCTGGTCCTGCGGCGGCGACTGCCGTTGCAGAAACGCCCCACTTCTCCTCAATCGCTTTTACAAGCGTGTTGAGTTCTAGAACGGTCATCTTCTCTACTGCTTCTATAATTTGTTCCTGATTCATACTTAGTTCTTAGTCTTCGCCACCTCAGCAAGCGATATTGCGAACCGCTGGATGGGAGAGTTAATAATGTTAGCAAACATGCCGCGAAGCACGGGCATCGGCGGAATAGTGGCGATAGCGATCATCTTTTGCGCGTCCTGGAATACTCCCTCGAATACGCCTCCTACTAGCACAATCGCACCTTTCATCTTCTTACCGAAGTCATGCACGCCACGAGAGGGTGCCGTTACGTCGCCGTCCGTAGCCGTCCACGCGACAGCCACTTCTCCTGGCAACTCTGGCATCTCGCCCTCATAGCCATGCTGTGTGAGCGCAAGACGAATAAGCGTTTTCTTTGCGACGTAATACCGCACTCCTGCACTAGCAAGCTCTTTGCGCAAACGCGATGCATCTTTCACCGTCAATTTTGAGAAGCTCACGAATGCGATAGAAGACGCTTCTTTAAAAGCGCTTGTCAGCTTCGCGAGAATCTCGCTCTTTTTATCTTTGCTTATAGCCATATGATTAGGCGCTAGGACATTAGGCGCTAGGCTTTAGCATTAAGCTAATTCCTAGTGCCTAGAGCCTACTAGCTAGTTAGATGCACGAACGTACCTAAAGGAGAGTCGACTTCTCACCTCGGCAGGGCTTATAAATGCCTGCTGTCTTCGGTTCGTACAAAAACACTCTATCAGAACAGTGTAGAAACGCAAACCTATAGAGAAGCGCTGGCTACGCGCAGAGAGATAAGTGCGATGGCGATTATGACAGCAAAAACACTAGAGAATTTAACGAATTCTACAAAAAACGGCAACATACGACGCTCGCGTGCAATTAAACTCTCTTTATTTTTTGGATTGTTCATATGTAGTAATGGCTTTTAAGAAGTTCTGATCTGTCTCTAGTATACCTGGATTTTTAGCGCGTAATTCGTTCACGATTCGTAGTGATGCGTCTGGATCGCCTGCCATATATGTCACCTTTGCCAAGTCATACAAGACGTTATAGTCCGAAGGATCATATTCAAAAAGGTCTGAGAGAAAGCGTACCGCATTCCTCCAGTCACCTATCGCCAAATAATATTTAACTGCCGGCTTAGCAGCAGCTGGGTCTGTGTATACGTAGAGAGGTAGCGCCTCATCAGCCCACTTTTTAGCAATCGCTTTTTCGCCAAGCGCGTAATATATCGTAGCGAGGATATAGCGAGGCACAGGTAGCGAAGGCTCTTTTGCAGAATAGGTTTCTAGAACACCTATCGCCTCGCGATAATATCTCTCTTTATCTTTAGAACCTACAGGCAGAGTTCCAGCTTTTCTCAAGGATATGTTCGCCGTCATGTACCACGCTTGAGAACGAAGCGGTGAGAGCTCAATAGCTCGTGCGAGTACCTCACTATCAAAAGAATCATCAACTGTTATTTCTGGCGGTGCATTGTCTATCACATGCCCTAGATATGTTGCTGTGCGTGCGTCATAGTGGTACTTCTCATAGTTTTTTGTGAGTAAATCAAGAGCAAACTGATACGCAAGCACTCTGTCATTACCGCTTAGTTGTATTGCCTGATGCGTTGTATACATTTCATATGCTTGATAGCCATATTCTAGATTTGCATAAGTCCCTAGAGCAAGACCTCGCTCAAAATATTCGTTAGCTTTTTTGACATCAACCAGATGAAATAGATAGCCTCGTGTGACTAATACGTTCGCATACAGTGGAGTTATGACGACAGGTATGACGATAAGAGCTATCACTACAGATACTATTACAGGCGCAAAACGTAATCTAACAAACTTGCTGATAGAAGTTGCTGGTGCGTCAGAAGAAAGGATTATTAAAGATGCAAATATGGCGTACAAGAGCCAGAGCGAAGATTGTGTGTCAAAGACGAAAAAGTTTTGTGCAGAATATACGAGAATAAATAGAATAAATAGAAAGCCATAATTCATAGGGCCTTTCTCGTCCCTCATATATAGCCTAAAGGCATAGCCCGCAAAAGCGCCTATTATAGATAGAAACAGAACTAGACCTAATATGCCGTACTGCGCAAAGTAATCCAGAAACGCATTGTGCGAGCGATCAAACCACTCTTCTACAATCTTGCTAGGATCATAAACCTTGTCAAAGAGTTGTGTGACATGTTCTACTCCGTATCCGATTAGCGGGCGTTTGAGAGCCTCTTCAGTTATGTGCGACCAGACGAAAAGGCGACTGCTCACTGTGCCATCCGAAAGCGATATAGATGCGATACGTTTTATCGGCTCAAAAGAGCTTTGTGCGAGGTCAGAGCGGAATACTAAAAACAAAACTGTGAGAACTACAAACGCTATAATCCCGTATCGCGCTCGCTTCTTAGATATTTTTTCTCCATTCAATGCTGTAAACACAAGAGCAACGACAGTAGTCAATATGAGAGCGAGTATAGTACCGCGCGTCGCAGAGAATATTATTGCGAACACAGACAAAACGGCTGCGGTCTTATATATGTGACGCCACGTGCCAGCAGAATCTCTAAGTGCAACAAGAATAACAAAAAGCGACATGCCGAGATATCCGGCTAGAAATGCAGCATTGCCAAACGTACTGCCTATACGACCTGTCACTGGCGGTAAGAACCACGCGTTATCTCCTGCAAGAGTTGTTATCCATTGCAAAACTGCAATCAGAGCTACGATGCCAGCAACTACTGCAATAACCTTCATGAGACGTTCTAATAATTGCCGGTCGGCAGAAATAAGAATGAGGTAGAAGAAGATAGTGATAACGGTTGATGTTAATAGCCCGTCACCGCGAGCAAACAACCCCCAAAAACTCTGATAAAAATCAATACCTAGAAGTGATGTCGCGTATGCAACTAATAGCAGCAGTGCCGGGATCCATGTAGCGACTGCACGCAAACGAGAGTAGAAAAAAGGGCGCCCAGACAACGCTAAGAAAGTGAAGGTTGATAGGGCTAGTATTCCTGCGCCTTGTAGCAAAAACGTCTTCGGGGCGATGTATGGATATAAGACACCGCTAACATATACAAGCGGTAAAACCGCAGGTGCTATGAGCAAATATGGGAATATTTTTGCAAGACGATCCATCATGAGTTCTTCCACTCTGTTTGTAGTTGAATTATGTCCGAGTCTTGCCCTAGACTTTTTATCGCAGTAGAGAACGCTTTTTCAATAATAGATGTCTCGCCTTTTAACCTATTAATTAAGAACTCTAGATAAGCATAATGATAAAATTTAGATCCTGGCTGAATTAGAGTTGACTTCTCATATGCTGTTCTCGCTGTTTGTATCGCACCAAGTTTCTCCATCAAGACACCGAGATTGTGCCATGGCAGACCGGATGTCACGTTGACGTCCGCTTTGACTGCGCGGATTAGATAATCATATTCCTGCTTGCCGTCTCCAAGCAGGTCATATTGATTTGCGATACCGATATATAGAGCTGTGTCAGAATATTGCCCAGAGCCCAACAGTCCTGAAACACGTCTTATTTCTGTATTTGCTTTCGCAATTAAATCCACATTGTTCGCATAAGCGCCAGCAAAACTCCATGAAATGACTGTGTCGCCAGAGGAAATTGGCAATGGGTTAGCAACCGGGCGCTTAGTTGTAGTCACAGTTGTTTTGACGACAACTTCTGTTGTTGTACTTACGTTTTGTTCAGGAGTAGAGGTTGCTACAGGCGACTCTGCAGGTATCGGCTGTTTCTTTGACAGAAACTGCACAACTCCTAGGGCGCCTACTATAACCAAAATACTCACAGCAATAAGAATTGAAGTTTTGTTCATACGACCAGAAGCATATCACGACAAACGCCGTCCCGCCAAATAGGCGGGACGGCGTTTGTTTTAGAAGTTATTACAATTATGAGCCGGCATTAACGGCTGCACGCGTCTTCGCACCGAAGTACCCGGAAGCTGGGGTTATACCCTTAGCCTTTTGATATTTGATAAGAGCTGCCTTGGTTGCAGAGCCAAATCGTGTTGTCTCTTTACCAGGAGAACCTGCACCACTCTCGGCAACTTTGAAACCGTGAGCATTCAAGTATTCCTGCAGAGCCTTCACTTCGCTACCTAGAGAACCGACAGTAAGATTCGCTTTGAATATAACAACCGCATTGCTTGTTACCGAGCCGACGGCCGGAGAGCCTTCAAGAGCCAATCGTACACTCGCCATTGTCGCCGCATCAACTTGGAATGAAGCAAGGACATCTAGGATTGACTGTATCTGCCCTGCCGAAAGTCCGGAAGCTGGGGTAGCAGGTACGGCAGGCGTTGCCGGCACTGCTGGAGTCGTTGTTGAAGCTGGGGTTGCAGGAGTTGCCGGCGTGGCAGACACAGATGGAGAGCCTCCACCACCAGTTGAGCCTCCGCCACCGCTACTTGTAGAAGAACAGAGCGTTGCATTCGGCGTGATAGTAACAGTCAGTGCTGAAGTCGGTACATACTTTATGAGCGACTGGCTACTATTACAAATAAAGCTTGTTTGACCTGTTGAAGTGTCTGCGTTTATCTGTTCAAGACCAGGAGCTGTTACTTGGAGAGTTGAGCCAGCTCCAAGTGTCGCGCTGAAGTTGGTCGCGTTTACTGTTATTGACTCAATAACAGCGCTTGAACCAGACACATTAAGTGTGACGCCATTTACACTCAATACAGTGTCTGTCGTGAGAGTGACATCGTTATACGCCGCAAGAGTGACCGCCGGCGCGAACAACGCCACTATAATCCCTGCACGTGCGAGCATTCGTGGCATAGTAGAGTTTATTTAATTGCTAATAATCTCTCTATGACTAACGAAGTGCCCAGAAGTTTACAGACGTTCCGCTTAGTGTGCCGTCTGCTGCTCCTAGACCAGTGTTCATAATGCGCAACTGGATAGTACTTATACCAGTTGTTGAAGCCGCGGTAATTACATACTGACTCTCAAACGAACTCGTAGCCTGTACGAATACTCTGTCACCAACAACTAGCGCTCCTGTAACAGAAGAGGTGCATTCTGCAAATCCGCTTGTCGTAGAAGCGGCGAGTGTGACATCAGGGAACGAACAGTAGCCGTGAACCATACCGTTAATAGTAGGAGCGGCTGGCTCATCTCCGACCTTAAGAGCTGACGTACTGGCTGTACCTAGAATCTTCACAGTATCGCTCGCTCCTGCGATAGACACTACTGCATTTGTGCTGTTAGAGATCGTCTCGCCATTTTCAAGTGTTAGATCAGTGATGAGAGTTAGAGCTCCAGTAGCGCTAAACGACGAAGTCGCTGTACCGCCGAAGTAGGCTATTCTAGAAGAGAGCATCGTTGAGCTCGCGTTCGCTAGAGTAGACAAGTCTGACACAGTGAGCGTTCCAGCTGTGCTGATGTTCGTGCTGATTGTCGTCGCGGCTTGAGTAGCACCTGCACCAGCGATTACAACTGCAATCGCGAGAATAAGTACGCGAGTCACCCTCCCGAGACTGTTTATATATGTCTTAATGCTTTTCATAACTATAATAAATGTTTATTAACCAAATAAATAATTGGGGCCTAAATGCCTCTTAACTAAAAGATACACCTTAACCACCATATAGAACACAAGGTTTCATTTAGGCTGTGGATAACTAAAGCAAAAACCGCCCTTTTGGGGGCGGTTTTTGCTTTGCTAGGCCAATTCCCTAGCTGGAGTCTTGTGAAGGCAAAGCCTACACAGAAACAGGATTTACGGAATCTGCGACACGAGATTGCCGATTGTAAGTGGCAAGCTCTTCACGAGATAGTCGTTTGTCCAGTCAGCCGTGGTCAGAGAGTGGACCGAGCTTACGATTGATCTGTCGGACCAGACGAGGGACGGAGTACCACTTGTACCGCCGAGAGTAGCCTGATTCGCACCAACCTGCGCAGCTGTAGCAGTTGTGCTGGCAGTAGTTGACGGGTTAGCGATAGATACGTCTATGGAGACACCGGAGGCATTGCCACCGAGAGTTCCACGTAGTTCGTACGTAGCGCTTGTACCAGCATCAATCTTCTGTTCAGCATCTGCGATGAAGGAGAGGTTCAGGTTGCTTGTGCCTCCGTCAGCAACAGCTGGGAAGGACTGGAGAGCAACGCCCTTTGTGTCTCCTGCTGTCGTAGTAGCGAAGAATCCAGCAATGATGTTGGAGCCCTGCCATAGCTTGACTGTAGAAGTAGCGCCAATGGTTGCCGCAGCACTCTTGTTGATCGTGAATGCCATCTTAGCCCAACTGACGTCTCCAGCGGCATCGGCGGTGACTTTCACGCGACCGAGCGCCCTATTTGTACCGTCGTTAAAGACTTGGGTATCAAGAGCGACTGGAGAGAGCGTAGGAACCGACTTCCTCACGTACATAGTACCCTTTCCGCCTGTGGCAGTAGATGCTAGGTCACCAGATGCGAGGTTGGTGTTCGCAGCGCCAGACGAGTCTGTGTTGCGATAACCTCCGTCGTCACCGAGAGTGACCGTAATCGCCTTACCAGAGTCTGTGTCAGTCTGGATAGATGCCAGGTTGACATAGACATCAAGCTTCTTGGTCGTGTTCTGTGGGATGTAGAACGAGAGACCAGTGAAGGTAGCTGTAGCGAATGGCTCTATTGTCGAAGGGCTCGTTAGAGACGCAGAGGAGTCTGTAGAGACACCGCTTGCGTTCGGATACCTAAGAGTAACAGAGGCGACAGATGAAGCGGCGTTGTTTGTTACCTTAACAGCAATCTTGTCCACTGTGAACGCAGAGTACTGTGAAGTGAAGTCAAACGAACCAACTTTCACCATTGTCGCACCCGCGACAACTATCGTGTTGTCAGGCGACACGCCAACGGCAGCCGTTAGAGTGGCTGAGCCGACAGTGATCGTCTGAAGATCAACGTCAGCAGATGGGTTGACTGTTTGTGCAGTCACGGCTCCTGTTCCGCCTGTTGTGGCGTCAAGAGAAGCCTGCCATGGGCCAGCGTTTGCGCTTGACTTGATGTTACCAACTAGGTCAATCGTCTTAGTACCGTTAACCGGTATTGCGATATTGACAGAGAAGGAGTTATCACCAGCTGCGCCTGCACTACCTGAAGGTGATACCTTCGTTGAGCCGATCTGCACGCCAGTGGCCGCATCAACAAGACGTAGGTCTGTGATAGTAGCCGCTTCTACTGCAGATAGGTTAATAGCGATGGTATTGATGTTCACACCTTCTGTTGAACCAGCTGAGAGAACAAACGAACCAAGTTTTGCGTTGTTCGTGCCTGCAATCATCGTCTGGTTAGCGTAAGCAGAGTACTTAGACGCAGTCAGAGTAGATGACGACATAGAACGGGAGTTGCCTTCAACCTCTGAGATAGCAGTCACGGTATTACCCGAGCTCATGCCTTCAGTGTCTGTGGCAGCAACCGATACGCCGATATCAACAGATGTTCCGCTTGCGTAGTTCGTAGCGTCATCATCCTTTGCATCGCCGTAGATTTCCAAGATTTCAACAACACCATGACGAGCGACGAATGACGATCCGAGGTCGAATGTCGTTCCGTCGTTGTCAGGGTCGGTGTCAGATGCGAGGTCCTTGGTAGAACCAATCTGAACACCATTGAGGAATATCTTGGCATTGTCCATACCATCTGCACCACCCTGGTCAACCCAAACCTTCAAGGTCTCAACCTTGACATCCTCGCCTGCGGCGCGGACCTCAAATGTTGCCCACTTGACGTTTGTAGAAGAGACAGAGACGTTCTCGCTAGGAGAAGTATTTGCCTTAGTGATAGATAGTGTGCCGGATGCGATTGTGTTCGCTGTTGCGGCGGCGAATGTACCAGTCATAAGAACTGGCTGGCCGAGCTCAACGTCCACGAAGCGAGCGTCAACTGCACGACGAACCTGAATGTCATACGTGTAGCTGGAACCGCCAACAATGTCGGCAAGAACCTTGATAACACGTGTTCCGGTCGCAAGGCGAAGCGGATTAGACGTGAGGTCAAAGGTAATCTTGTCAGCGCTTGCCTGAGATACGGTAGAACCAACAAGAGTTCCATCTACATAGAGACGGAAGTTCTTTAGGTCGCCGTCCTTAGAGGTACCACGATTCTCAAACGAGATTGACTGTAGGTCAACCGCGTGATTAGAGATAACCGTTGAGCCTTCAAAGACGCGTACGTCGGTGCCAGGATTCTCTGTCGCGCCCGTAGGACCAGTGTAAGTAAGTGCCACTGTGCCAATCGTTGCAGACGAGATTGTCTGTAGACCGCCCATGATTGGGAAGCTGACAGAAGAATCAAGAGTACCGTTTGAACTTACAGATACAAGCTTGACACCAACTTGCTGGCCGTTTGTTGAGCCTGCGATGTTGGAGCGAACTGTGACCGTGTAAGTCTGACCAGCAGGGACTGTGAAGATACCTGTTGAATCATTGAAGTTGAACGCTCCCGAGCTGATGCTAGCCGCGTCTGTTAGACGAACTGCACCTGCGTAAAGGTAGACAGCTGAAAGTGTTGAGTCAGCTGACGAGCCAATGCGGTTGAAACCAAGGTTTGTAACCTTGATATCAGCGCTTGTCGGGTTTGCGAAGGTAAACTTCGCGAGCTCACCGATCGCTTGAGCCTGAACGAGCACTGTGCCGTTCGGTGAGTCAGATGCGAGCGTGACCTTAAGACCGTTGCCTGTTGGAGGAGGGGTAGTGCCCGGAGGTACTACTACCACACCGCCGCCTAGGTTAAACGCTGCGCGAGAGATGGAACCGAAGTATCCAACTGCGGGAGCGATGTTCTTAGACGACTGCCATGAAGCAACTGCTGTTCGCGTCTGTGTACCGAAGTATCCAGTAGCGCCAGCAGAGATCGAGAAGCCTGCTCCAATAAGTGCGCTCTGTAGGCAAGTCACATCTGCTCCAGAAGAGCCGATTGTAAGATTGCGTGAGAACGAACAAGCAGAAGTTGTCGAAGGCGGAGTTGTCACCGGAGCGCCTGTAAGGGCGGCGTTGACATTTGCGATCGTCGCTGCGTTAGCACCAAACGACGAGAGGAGCGAGAGTATTGACTGGACTTGCGCGTCGGTGAGTGCTGCCGCATGCACCATAGGTGCAAACGAGAGCATTGATGTCGCCATCGCGATTCCTGTCGCTACTGCCGCAACCTTTGCGGTCGCTTTTGTAGTTACAATTTGCATAACTGTTAAATATTTTAAGCGCACATAATAATCATAGTTAGAACCAGAACTGAGCACTTTCAATTTCACACTATCCCACAGCGTACGGTATCGACCAGTACGCCATGGATTAGTTGGCAAGGGTTGAATAGTTCGTCTACAAAACGAAACTATTGTTTATCAAAGTACGCCCTCTCGGGAAACTTAATATTCCCCGCTAAGGACTTATCTAGTATATAGCGGAGATCTAATTTCCCTAAGCTGGCTTGTGGATAACTTGCCGGGAATAAGATATAGAAAATAGACCGTTTCCAGTCTTTTCCTGCCCCTATGCCCTGGTTGCTATCACAAGTACCATACTAACAAAGACGGCTAAAAGAGTCAAAGCTTACCCAAAACTAGCTAGTTAGGCACTAGGCGTTAGGCTCTATAGTGCCTAGCGCCTAAAGCCTATCCGGCTAGTTGATATGTGCTCCATCGTCTCTCACCCTCTTTTATTACAATTCCAGATGCAACTAGAGACACTATCTCTCTTTGTATAGTTTTCTCGGATACGTCTCGTATGAGCGTAGAAATGTCCTTTATACTTGCTCTTTTTTTGTTTCTTATAACAGACAAAACGGCCTCCCTTCTGTCCTTTATGCCTGTGTCCGATACAGATTTTATGTCTTTTATGTGTCCCTTACTACTTGCTGTTGGTTTAGAAATTTTTTTTGGTTCTTGTAGATTTGAGTTTTGAAGTTTCGCTATCTCAGAGAGAGTTGGCACACCATCCAGAAAGAGACGTGGTTCTTCATAGGCTGCGACTTCCTGCAATAAAACATGAGCTTCTCTAGCTATTAGTTCAGCATTCATAGACGAGAGCAAGCCTCCTGTGCGTGCGATAGAAAGAACGCTGGAGAGAGCAAGAAGCTCACGCGACAACTTCATTCTAGCAGTGCCAGATGGCAATATTGCCGCATCCACAAGCCCGATCGCAATTGCATCAATCTTGTTTCTAAGAGATATGGATTCTGTAAAAGCGGGTGTTATTAAATGTATCGCTTTAGCAAGTCTCTCTGCCTTTTTATATATAAATACTCTGCGTATGTCCTTTTCAAATACGTTATTAAATATGCTTTTCTCTAAGACAAAGTCTCCATTTGCACGCATCTCTTTACCTCTTGTAGACAATTGAGCTACATCAGTATTTTGTCCTTCACTCGTGCTCTTGTGTCTCATACTGTATAGGACAGTATACGCTCGCAAGTGCTCTGCGCAAGTTACTGGTACAGAATTAAATAACCTAGTGTTACAATGTATTTATAAAATAATTATGAGTAGGAAAAATGGTAACGGTAACGGGGCTCGGCGGGCTCGCGGGACGCGTGATGAGGAGGTTCGTGAATATAGCCTGCTTGTTCGCTACTCAACCGCAATAGTACTTATAGCCGCTGGTGTCCTGTTGGTACTATCACTCTTTGGCGGAGCGGGGCCAGTCGGAGATATCGTATTTTCTACAAGTTATGCTGTGGTCGGTATTGGTGCATTCCTCTTGCCTATTGTCCTTATTGCAATTGGTCTATACGCAGGGTTCGGCCGTCCCACATTCGCTCCTCTTGCTACGTCTGGCATTGTGCTAATAACAGCCTCTGTTCTTTCGTTCGCAGGGCTCTTACCCGGTGCACAGTTTGGTGGAGTCGCCGGCACATGGCTCGGAGGAGCTTTGTCCGGCTTTTTTGGCTTTTGGGGTGCGCTTGTACTGCTAGTCGCCGTAGTCGCTATAGGTATCGCGATAATAACCGATATTGAGGCGCTCTTGGCTCTACTTAAAGAGAGCGTTTCTTCTCTCTGGCAACGCGCTCGCTCACGCAAAGAAGGTCTAGAAGAGTTTGAAGAAGAGATGGGTGTTGTTGGAGTCCCCGATACTGAAGATGACGAAGTGGCAGACGATTCTTCTGTACAGCAAGATCACGAACCTGTCGTGACGATGTTTAATCGCCCAGTTAGTGGAGCTAGAGACGGGGTTGCTGGCATAGCAAATTTTGATGCCGAATATGACCCTCCTCCCCTATCAATTCTTGGATTGGACCGCGGGCGTCCTGGCGTAGGAGACATTAAAGCGAATGCGAATATTATTAAACGCACGTTTCAAAACTTCGGTATCAATCTTGAGATGGACGAAGTATCAGTCGGCCCTACTGTCACGCGATATGCTGTTAAGCCAGCTGAGGGAGTGCGCCTGTCAAAAATAGTTTCGCTCGCAAACAATCTAGAGCTGGCGCTTGCCGCTCATCCAGTGCGTATTGAAGCGCCAATCCCTGGCAAATCATTGGTCGGTATTGAAGTGCCAAACACTGTTAAAGCAATGGTCGGGCTGGGAGGTCTTCTAAATGCTCCTGAGTGGAACGAGAGCACCAAGCCACTCTTAGCTGCTCTAGGCCGAGACATAACTGGCACACCGCATTACGTTAACATCGCCAAGATGCCACACGGGCTTGTGGCCGGCGCAACAGGCTCTGGTAAGTCGGTCGCCATTCATGCTTTAATCACCTCCCTTCTCTACCGAAATGGCCCAAATCAGTTGCGTTTTATTATGATTGACCCAAAGCGCGTTGAGCTAACGGCATACAATGGTATACCGCATCTTCTAACTCCTGTTATCACAGATTCAAAGAAGACAATATTCTCTCTCAAGTGGGCGGCAAAAGAAATGGAGCGCCGATACAATATCTTAGAAGCTGAGCACGTGCGCGACATAGACTCCTATCACGCAACTATCTACGAGCCAGCTAAGGCGAAGCAAGTAGAGGATATGCCAGAAGCCATGCCATATATAGTTATCGTTATTGATGAACTCGCAGACATAATGCACACATTCCCTAGAGAACTAGAGGCGTCAATAGTGCGTCTTGCTCAGATGTCGCGTGCCGTCGGCATTCACCTTGTTCTGTCTACTCAGCGTCCGTCGGTCAACGTCATCACCGGCCTTATTAAAGCGAACGTGCCGACCAGAATGGCGTTGCAAGTAGCCTCACAGATAGATTCGCGCACTATTCTAGACGGCTCTGGCGCTGAGACTCTTCTTGGCGCAGGTGATATGCTCTACCTCTCAAGTGATATGCAAAAACCTGTGCGCATACAGACTGCATTTATTAGCGAAGGTGAGGTTAAGAAGGTAGTTAGCTATATCAAGAGCCACAATGCTGGGGATCTGTCTAGCATAGATTTTGGCGGTAACGGCGCGAGCTCTGAGGCGGGAGACGCTATTGGTCTCGCAAATGGCAACTTTGATGATGATGACATTGACGACGATCTTTACGAAGAAGCACGCACATTCGTAGAACAAGCTGGACGTGCGTCTACAAGCTACTTGCAACGGAAATTAAAGATCGGGTACTCGCGCGCCGCGCGTCTGATGGATGTCTTAGAGTCAAGAGGTGTCATTGGCCCAGCAGACGGCTCAAAGCCACGAGAGGTCCTAACGCGCGTGGCGCCAGTACAGAACACCACTGTTGGCGCAGTAGCTGAGACAGAAGAAGAGATGTTCTGACATTAAAATGCTCCGACATATTATCGCAGTCGTGCTTGTAGTCCTAGTCGGCTACGGTCTGACCAAGGCATGGCCTCTTATTGTCGGACCATCCCTTCATATAGACTCCCCTACAGACAATTCGTCCTATCCTGGTGGGATTGTGACAGTAAGAGGTAGAGTGGAGCGCGCTGCCGTGTTCACTCTAAATGGCCTTCCCCTTATTCGAGAACAGAATGGGAGCTTCTCGTCAACTCTTACCTTCCCGCTTGGAGGGTCTATACTTACATTTGTAGCTACCGATCGTTTCGGCAGGACAGTTACAACAACTCGTACGGTCTTCGTCCCGCTTTAAATTTTTAAACATTTAAATATTTCATCATGGCATTCGGCAAACCAAAGAAAGAAAAAATATTAAAGACTGTCACAGCAACGACTGACGATAAAAGCGAACGTCAGAAGTCTATAGATCAGGCGTTGAAAGAAATCCGCACAAAGTTTGGCGACGAGTCTATCACCACCTTCGGCGCTGGCGCTCCGCAAAAGATTCCAGTGATACAAACGGGCTCTATCGGTCTGGATGCGGCGCTTGGCGTCGGCGGCGTCCCGCGCGGACGCATCATAGAAATATTCGGCCCCGAGTCGTCAGGCAAAACAACGCTTGCTCTCCATATCGTCGCCGAGGCGCAAAAGGCCGGAGGTATAGCAGCATTCGTTGACGCAGAGCATGCTCTTGATCCTGAATACGCGCGACGCATCGGCGTGAAGCTTCAAGAACTTCTTATTTCTCAACCGGACACTGGAGAACAAGCTCTAGACATAGTTGAGTCTCTCGTGCGAAGCGGAAACGTGGATATCATCGTAATAGACTCCGTCGCCGCACTCACACCAAAGGATGAGATAGAAGGTGAGATGGGCCAACAACACGTAGGCAAGCAGGCGCGCCTTATGAGTCAGGCTTTGCGTAAACTCACGGCAATTGTCTCCAGAAGCAAGACTATTGTTATTTTCATCAATCAGATACGCATGCAAATCGGTGTCATGTTCGGCAATCCTGAAACAACTCCTGGTGGCAAGGCGCTGAAATTCTACACGTCAGTTCGCTTGGATATTCGCCGTATAGCATCTATTAAAAAAGGCGAGGAGGTCGTGGGAGGTAGAGTACGAGTAAAGGTAGTGAAGAATAAAGTCGCCGCACCGTTCAAAACCACAGAATTTGATCTGCTCTACAACGAGGGTATCAGTCGCGAGGGCGAGCTTATCGCCCTTGGGGAGAAATTCGGTATCGTCGCGAAGAGTGGCGCTACATATAAAATGGGTGAAACAAAGCTCGCCGTCGGCTATGACGCCACACGCACCTTCCTCGCGAATAATAAAGACATCTCCAAAGACCTCCTCAAACAAATCAAACTAAAACTCGCCGAGAACTAGACACTCTCTTTGGCAGAAACTGGTGTGAGAGCGCGGACGATCTCGCGGGCGAGAAATATGAACGATATAAGAGTAAGAATCACGAGCGCCTGGACAACTAAGTTTGTTTGGGCGAAAGCGGAGATAAAGAAACCTGGTAAATGTTCTATGAGCTCGAGATCTGTTGGGGCGTTTTCAAACACTTTTGCGACCCACACTTCTCTGCCGATACCCCACAAAGCGGCGATTGAAGTAAATATAGCAAGCATTACTGTTGAAATGATGAGCGCGAGGATGCGAATTATGCGCACTCTGCGCATCACCACCTTTTCAATATTTGTTTGAGTATCATTCATAAGTCATTCTGTTTATCATATACTTCTTTAAAAAGTTTCTTGGCCCTGTGCACGCGCGTCTTAACGGCTGGGATTGACAGTTGTTCTGATTCTGCGATCTCTTCTTGAGTCTTACCTTCTATAAATTGAAGTTTCAAAATCTTTGCAGCAGTCTCTGGTAATTTTGCGAGTGCCGTAATAACCTCGTTCCGTATTGATAGATCCTCAAGAAATTCTGCTCGCGCATCTGGTAACGACTCATAATGCTCTGGTTCTAACTCTGCCATTCTGCTTCGTTCAGTGCTGTTTGTCTTGTACTTGGTGTATGCAACGCGGTTCAATATAGTGTATGCCCACGAAGAGAAGGTTGCCCCTTCTTGTTCATGATATTTGTCTGCATATAGATACATCTTGGTAAAAGCGTCCTGCACAGCCTCTTCCGCATCTTCTGGAGAGAAAAGTATCTTCTTAGCACGGCGCAGTAGTGGCGCCTCATAGCGATGTACGAGTACTGCAAATAGTTCTGGCTCCTTCTTAGAGCGCGACAACACTTCAGCGTCAGATAGCGCCCCAATATCTTCTTTGTAGCTTGATAAACTCATTATGTCTGCTAGCATACACTAATCCGCCTTTGGCGGTACTTTTTATAACGATATTTATTCAATATTAGTTTCTGAAACATGGCCGTACTAAGCTACAACGAAATCCTCAAAGGTAGTGTCATTGACTACAATAACGAGCCATACGAAGTGCTCTCTGCACACATCTTCCGCATGCAACAGAGGAAGCCGGTCAATCAGACAAAACTGCGACACCTCGTTTCTGGAAAAGTCGTTGAAATCTCATTTCACCAGAACGAGACCGTAACCGAGGCGAACGTGGGCAATATGCCTGCGCGCTATCTCTATACCAATAAGGGTGAGAGCTGGTTCGCCGAAGAAGGCAATCCTAAGAATCGCTTCGCCTTCCCCGAAGAGGTGGTGCACGACCGCGTACAGTGGATTAGTCAGAACAGCCTGGTAGACGTAATGACCTACGACGAGAAGCCTATGACGGTAAAGATCCCTGTGAAAGTTGAGTTAGAAGTAAAAGACGCTCCGCCGGCAGTAAAAGGCAACACGGTCTCGGGCGGCACAAAACTTGTTGAATTGGTTACTGGCGCTAAAGTAGATGTTCCCCTCTTTATCAACACGGGCGACATAGTCCGTATCAACACCGACTCTGGCCTCTACACCGAACGCGTCGAAAAGGCTTAGTTATTCGATATTGAGAATTGTGCGTTGCTCACATCTCCCTGCACCAGATTGTCATAATCGAGGAGGCCTGTTGACGTTGTCTTGTAAGCACTTATTCTGACCTTGTACTGCGAGCCAGACGTAACAGTCTGATTCCCGATGCCTGAAGGTATAGTCCAGGAATAACTGCCAGTGTTTGGTACTGCGTTTGCGATTTTGAAATGTGTTTGATTATCTTCAGTAGCTGCATTGTATCGACTGTCAATAAGTTCAAAATAGACGACCCCGCCACTAAAATTATTGCTATTCCATTTTATCGTTTGCGTAGAACCAATCGTCCACGCCTCTCCCCCGTTCGGTGAAAGTACGGTGACAGAGGGTTGGGTAGATACAGCTGTCTCCGTTAAGGGATCTGTTGCTGTCGTCTGACTTCTCTGTGTGTACAAATATATACCACCACCAATTACTAAAACAGCGATTATTATAAGTAGCAACGGACCCACAAAACCTTTGTGTATGTTTTTCATATACTTGCCATTATACAACAAAAAACTTAGGCAGAAACGTACGGCATGAGCGCCATGTAGCGGGCGCGTTTGATGGCCTGCATGATGTCACGCTGTTTGTTGGCTGGAATGCCGGTACGCTTCTTGGCAAGAACTTTAGCGTGAGCATTTGTAAATTGTTTCAAATAAGCTACATCCTTGTAGTCTACAAATTTCTTTAACTCTATTTCTTCGCGTTCAGCTTGGTATGCCATGTAATTAGTTGGTTAGGCGCTAGGCTTTAGGCTTTAGCAGGATACTAGCATTAAAGATTTGATTTTGCTAGAGCCTAGTGCCTAAAGCCTAATTGCTAGAATGGAATGTCTTCAGGATTAATCTCCTCGTCCGGATACTTTATGGCCTCGGCTTCATTCGGTGCGGGTTGTTCATCGTTCTTGGTCGTAGATCCCGATCCAGCGCCAGGCTTACCACCATCAGCGCCGAACTGGAAGTTTTCAACGATAATCTCGGTGCGGTACTGCTTCTTGCCGTCCTCCTTACTCTCCCATGAGCGCGTCGTGATGCGTCCCTCGCAGAATATCGGACGACCCTTCTTGCAGTACTGCGCGATGACTTCAGCGGTGCGACCGAATGCGACTATGTTATGAAACTCGGTCGCCTCTTGTTTAGCACCACTCTTGTCCTTGTAAGTGCGGTTCGTTGCGAGACCGAAGTTCGCGACCTGACTGCCCGACGGGAGCGCCTTCAGCTCCGGGTCACGGGTGAGATTACCGTATAGAAATACTTTATTTAGGTACATAAAGAGTAGATGGTTAGGCTTTAGGCATTAGTAAGATATTAGCATTTAGAATTGAATTTTGCTAGAGCCTAGTGCCTAAGGTCTAATTGCTAGTTTAAACAACGACGTTCTCCAGCGCAGCGTCTAGCTCTGCGCCAGCAACTGTCTCTAGGTCCTCTTCTTTCTCCGGCTCCTTCAACGAGAGCTCGCGTACCTCAACAGAGTGGCGTGCAGCATCTTTTGTTGTGATGAGATCAATAAAGCGAATGATTTTTTTGTTAGCCCCGGCAAAAGCGATAATCTCGGCATGATTCTCTGGAGTTGTCTCGTAAACGATCCAAGAGAAGTGGGCCGAGTCAAAGTCGCGTCTACCAGACGTCTCTTGTCTAGAAATGGTGTATGCGAGCGGTATCTTTTGCGGTTCGCCCTCGGCAACAAGTGCTCCCTTGTCTTCTATGAGCTCGCGTATAGCTTGATACTCATTCTTTACACCCTCTATAGGGAGTTCTGGATCAAGGTGAAATCCGAGCTCGTACACGCGGGCTTCAGAGCCTACCTCTACGATAGTTTCGTCAACAAGCACATCCTTATCCTGCTTAGCCATAATGGCAGAAGCTTATCATGAGACTTTCGTTAGGGCAAACCTTCAGCTCTCCAGGGTAAACATGCGCTTGGCGTTCGCGAGGAGGGCGGCGCGGACAGTCTCTAGATTCTCGCCTTTAATCTCTGCGATTTTGGCGACGACTTCTATTGCGGCGAGTGGATCATTACGCTGTCCGCGGCGAGAAGATGGTGCGACATAGGGAGCATCGGTTTCTGAAAGAATGCTCGCAAGCGGCACGGTTCTGATAACCTCGTCGTAGTCACGTGCAAAGGTGATGACAGCGGTAAATGAAATCGTAAAACCTAATGCAATAATAGTTTCGGCTTCTGAAATGCCTCCGACAAAGAAATGTACGTCTCCACGCAAATCCAAATGTTTATTTTTTGATTCTTCCAAAATCTCAATAAGATCGCGATATGCATCCTGTGTACCCTTGCTCGGGCGAGCATGAATAATAAGTGGCTTGTTGAGTTCAATGGATAGTGCAATATGTTCTCTTAAAACGTCTTTCTGCTTGGCCTTCATAGCTTCAGCGGAGTAGGCTGTTTCGTTCGCAGGGACACGATAGTAATCAAGCCCGCACTCCCCTATCGCAACGACTTTCTTGTTCTTCGCCAACTCTCTAAACACTTCTATATCAAATTTTTCTTCTGACACATGATTTGGGTGTAGCCCGACAGCAGCGTATAAATGTTCGTGTTCTTTTGTTAACGTTATCGCCTCTCTTGAAGATTCTGCATCCACACCTACTACAATCCCCGCAACGCCCTCCTCTCTCATTCGTTCTATTAATGCTACGTCATCTTCTGTGTACTGCTCAAACTGTATATGGCAATGTGCGTCTACATATTTTACTTCCATATTTATAATCTCGGAAAAAGATTCTCCGGTTTTTTGTTTTCCTGCACCGCTTTCTTTATTAGGTCAGACGTACGAGGCATAATAGATACAAGGTGTATCGCCACGCGATAAAGTTCGCGAACAAGATGTTCAATGTCCTTCTTCGCCACTTCAACATCTGTTTTTATTTTTTTATACGGCTCGGTTGTGTTCATATAAACATCCGCTTCTGCGATTTTTGTAAATATAAAATCCATCGCCTCATTGAATTTAAATGCTTCTATTTTTTCAGAAAATTCTTCTGAAATTTTTTCGTCTTCTCTCGTAACGGCAATAGACCTCGACAAGTGCTCCTCAGCGAGTTTCATTACTCGCGCCACCAGATTACCGAGTCCATTCGTCAGATGCGCCGTATAGTGGTCGTGAATAGCTTCAAGAGTTAGGTCAGAATCTTCGGCAGGACTCACGTGGCGCAGGAGAATGTATCGCACGGCATCGACGCCATATTTTTCAATAATCGTAATGGGATCTATTACATTACCGAGCGACTTGGACATCTTCTGTCCTTGCGAGATGATGAAGCCGTGAATGAATATCTGCCTGGAGAACGGCAGCCCCACGGAGAGAAGCATTGCCTGCCACATGACCGCCTGTTGGCGTACCTGATCCTTCCCTGCAAACTGTATCACAGGCCACCACGTATCGAACATTTTTTCATTTTTGGGCCACCCTATAGCAGAAATATAGTTAACAAGGGCATCAAACCAAACATACATGACATGAGCATCGTCTCCCGGAACAGGAATTCCCCACGGCATTTTTGCCGCAATACGGGAAATGCTGAAATCCTTCAGCCCGGCGTTAATGAGAGCGGTCATCGCGCGCTTGTGTTCCTCTGGTACGAGAAAATTTGGTGAATCTTTATATAGTTTCAAAATCGCATCACCATACCGAGAAAGCCGAAAATAATAATTTTCTTCTTTCCGAATTTCGATAGTCAAATTTTGATGAATTGGGCAATGTCCATTTACCAGTTCTGAATCGGTCTTTTCAAGTTCGCAACCAACACAATATTTGATTTCATAGAGTGCTTTATAGATATCACCGGCCTTGTCGCAGCGACGCCAAAATTCTTGGGCTGCGGCTTTATGTGCTGCACTTGTTGTACGCGAAAAAAAATCGTAGGAAATACCTAGTGCGTCAGCAAACACCTGCCACCGCATAGCGAACTCATCAACATATGCCTGTGGCGCTTGACCAGCTTCCAGAGCTTTTGTGTAAACCTTGATCCCGTGCTCGTCGGTTCCTATGTTGAAGAATACTTCTTCTCCTCGGAAACGCGCGGTGCGTGCGACACAGTCCGCTTGTACAAACTCGAGCGCATGACCGATGTGCGCATCGGCATTTACGTACGGAATGGTGGTGGTGATGTAGCGCGCACTCATATTCTATTAGACTTTTTTCTGCTCACGACGCTTGCGTTTATCAAAGTCTGAGATGAACTCAAGAAGAACAGCTGCAACCGGCACAGAGAGAAGAACCCCTAAGAAGCCCGCCAGAGTGTACCCTGCGATAAGCGCAACGATAACCAAGAGAGGCGGTATGCCTACAATCTTCTTAACAATGAGTGGGTAGATTAGATTTGATTCAAACTGATTAACAACCACATAGAGACCAGCGACTATAGCCGCGATAGCTACCCCACCGTCAGAGAATCCGACTATCACAGCCACCGCTCCAGATATTAATGAACCAAAAATAGGAATAATCTCTACGAGCGCAGTAAAGACTGCCAAGAGTAATGCGTACGGCACTCCTATGATTAGCAACCCAAGATAGACTAAAATCCCAACAATGACCGAGAGCAGTATCTGTCCTTGCATCCATAGACCTATCTTCTTCTGTGATCTCTTCCACAAGTCAACGTAGTACTCTTCATACTTCACAGGCATCACTAGGCGGATGAAGTCGTCTACGCCAGTGTCTTGAAGTGCAAAATAAAATGAGAGTACAACAACGAGGACTAGCGAGAATATACCGCCGAAGAATGTGACGATAAGTTGTAAGACACTGCCAGAGTCAGACGTAAAAATTGATTGGAATGATAGAAGAGCTTGTATAAATGACTGCGTCTGAGATTGCCCAGTTACTGCAATCGCATTTGATGCGTTAGAGAGAGGGGTCGTTAGATTTACTGTGTCTAAGTATCTCGGCATCGCAGAGAGGAAATTGGCTGCATCAGAGATTATTGGAGGGAAGAATAGGTACAAGATTGAGAACACAGAGCCAAAGACTAGAACGTACACTAAGAGTGCGGCGACAAAACGCGGTATGTGCCACCTGATTAAGAATGCGATACCAGGCTCTATCGCAGAGGCGATAATGATGGCTGTGAGAACTAGAAGTGCTAGATCACGCAAAAGCCACAAGACGTATGCGCCGACAAGTACGGACAATACCGTCACAACAGTCCCCGCCGTGATAGAAATCCGTATCTCCTTATCCATAGAAGCATCGTATCATATCGCAGAAGAAATTATTTTGTCTCCAAATTTATGTGTATTCCCGTGGCTCAACATACCCAGATATGAACTCATCGTCTCCGGTTTTCTGTGCGTTTCTTTAATCCTGCGAAACATCCTTTTCTTTGTCGACGTACGCAACACGCGGTGATCGGAAAAATGCACCCAGCCTAGAAAATCAATGACAGAAGCAAGCGTGGCGATAGAAACTTTATCTGGATGCATTTCAATCTTCAACTCGTCGTGCAAAAACACTTCCATATATGGAAGTGTTTTTAACAGGTGATTTTTGTCATGCGAGAGGACGACGAAGTCGTCAGCATATCGGACATAATATTTAGCTTTGAGTTTATGTTTAATAAATTGATCAAATTCATTCATATAGATGTTCACAAGAAGTTGGCTCGTGAGATTGCCGAGTGGCAGGCCTTTTTGTGCAACACCAGGTGTTGCACAGAAACTGCTGACGATGTTAGCGACGAGCGCGAGGACGCGCTCGTCGGGTATGTATCTGCCAACAATTCTCATTAACACCTGCTGATCTATAGATGCAAAGAACTTTTTAATATCACACTTTAGAACCCAACAAGTACGAGTATTATTTTTAGAAACCTTGCGCGTAAAGTCACGAAAACGATTCATCGCTTTGTGCGTGCCTTTTTCTTCGCGACATGAGTAGGAGTCAGGTATGAAAGTCTTGTTAAAAAATGGATAGAACTTGCGATAGAGAGCATGGTGCACCAATCGATCTCGTACGCTCGCTTTATGAATATCGCGCGGCTTCGGGTCGCTAATCTTAAAGTATTCGTACCCGCCATGTGTATATGTACCCGCCAAAAGTTCGCTGTGCAGTTTTAAAATATTCTGCATCAAGTATCGCTCAAATTCCAGTACATCCGCGCGCTTCCCCTTCCCACGTTTAAATTCTCGCCATACTTCAAGCAAGTTTTCTACCGAAATGATATCCTCATATCCAAGACTCCATGAGCAACCCCCCCCCACGACTTCTGCCTGTACTTGAACGATTGAAGACTGCATATATTTTATGGTGTGAATACTATCAAATCCTTCCCAAAATTCATCGATACAGCTTGGGAGAACGAGTAGACATTCTTTTTGTAGAAATAATTGAAGCAACGGCGTATGCTATTTTTCTTGCGCGGAATGAGAAGCAGCCATATGTGCGATTGGCGATACGGAAGTTGAGCACCGTCACAGTACTCCTTATGGTGCTCTGGGAAACGAAGTCACTTGATACGAAACAGTACGCCGCGCTTTCTATTCCACTCGACGAGGTCGGCAAACAGCTTGGCGGCTGGAATGGGCAGCTCGCAAAGCAAAACTCAACCCCGCTAATGCGGGGCGAGAAATAGAAGAGAGTTGCGGACGCCGCCGAAAGACCAATTGTCATTCCAGTCGTTGTCGTTGCGGTTGACGTTCACGTTCCGCTCATCGTTCCAGCGGTTTAATAAGCCGTTTTCTGCCGTGGCGAATACACGTTAGCTTTATCAAAGACCTTTTGTAGAGGATAGCATGTTTAACCTATCCTGTCAAGTCGCGGCTGGGCTGTCAAAATACCCAGCAAATACGGCACGTTACGGAACAAGGTTTAACCTTGTTACTGAACATGGACAAATCCAATTTGTCATGGTAGTTTCTGGCTACCCGATGCTTTATTGGGCAATTTTCCGAGGAGGAAACATGCAACATGCAGGTGAAACTCCGAGTGCACGAATCATTGTCTGGTTACCTATTTTGGCGGTTATCGCCTGGGTCGCGACATTCGCGACAATTGGCCTGGGCACTGCAATCAAGGAACACCAGGGTCGCGTAACCGTGACGCATGATTGGATCCGTTCGGTAGCAGACTCTCCTAACCCGGGACTCGACCGGGACTGGAGAGAAGACAAAAAATAATGGCTAACTACAACCTTCAGCGGGACTCCTGTCCCGCTGTGTTATTTTATTCAATGGATGAGCGGATGCGTTCGGCGACTTCAGCGATGGTGAGGCGCTCTTGTTCCCCTCTGTCGCGGTGACGCACCTGTGGATATCTTTATTAATAAGATGGTGTGATAGAATAGTCAGTATGAGTAGTAGTTTTAATCTATTCTCATTACACAAACCGAACGATTTACATCCTCGGTCATGGATTTGCGTGCAAGGGAATGCTCTTGCCGATATTGTTTCTAAACTCGAAAGAGAAATCCTTAGAACACACAAAATCTCACGAGAGCACTTAAGCGAGTTGCTGTCACGAGAACTGCATTGCTCACGAGGAGTAATAAAAAATATACTGCGTGGCGGAACATCTTTCTACCCAATCGTGGTGCTCCAGAAATTACTTGCGCGAAGTTCAAAACCGCAATTTCTATACAGAAAAATTAAGGAAAATATCTTGACATTGAAAGTCAACTCTGCGTCAGCAAAACCTGTAAATGCGGTTTCTGTTCTTTCAAAAGATCTCGCCAAAATTGTCGGGGCATTCGCTGCCGATGGAAGTTTGAGTGTTCAATTCATTCTTGCGGCTTCAAAACGACAACCATTAGAAAAACTTCAGTCGGACATAGGGGGTATCATTTCCTCAACAAAGATTCAGAGGTCATCCGCACGCAAACAATATTATCTAGCAATCCAACTCAACAAGCATTCAAAAAATGTATTCAATCATCTAGAAACGTTCAAAAATCGCAATTTGCGTACTCAAACGCATTACGTCATTGAACTTACCGAAGAATACGAAGACAGTGTACGTGCGTTTACAAAATGGATAGAGAACGTTTTCGAAATTCGTCCATCCTTCTTAAATATCAAAAGAGGAAAAAGAGCATGGCGAGTTATTTTTTCAAACAAAATCTTAGCGAGATACTTAAGCGAATTTTTTGGTATGAAAAGCGGACAGAAGACATATGATGTAGTTGAGCCGGAAAGAATCAAAGTCTCAACTCTAGACATGCGAAGAAGTTTTGCGAGAGGTGTTTTGATGTTTGATGGATGCGTGACGAAAGGTGGAAAGATTGCTTTTAGCTCTAAAAGTAAAGATCTCGCGTCGGCCATAGATGAGATTTGGACCAAGGATAGAATTGCCCACGGGGTATTGTCGATGAATAAGCGTAGCGAATATACGATTAGCACCATTATTCCAAATCGTACCGAGAATCTATTGAATTACTTTGAACCTAGCACGCAAAAATGGAAATTGTTGCGCTGGATTAACGGCGATAAAGTGGTCAAACCCATAATTAAAGAGGGTGGAGTGCTTTCTGCAGGAAAAATATTACTCTTGCTCAAAGAAATAAGAAGTTGTGACATTCACTTTTTGGAACGGTATTTTGGAAGAAGCTATACTTCAATTCGTTATTACCTTAACATTCTAGAAAACCACGGATATATCAGAATCTCAAGCAGTCCGCATGTCTGGAGCGGTTGTATTAGCGAAAAAACTACCGTATTCCTTGATAAGCACACGCATAATATGGTTTTCGCTAAGATTAAAGAAAGATTGGAGCTTGAGAAAAATGCTGCGGATGTCTTAGGTATTCACAAGGCAACATTTTCTGCATGGAAACTACAAAGAAACAGAATCCCTGTAGAAGTATTGCAACGACTATGCTCCATGCTTGGCATTAATTTTTCAGATTTAACTAAAGCTATAATTCAGACGGATAGAGACATTCTTGAACTTATTTAATTTCCTTCGGAAGTTCCGAAAATAGCTTTCCGTTAATAATCTCAGAAACAGTTTCTACTAGTCGTGAGATTTCTACTCGTATTTGTTTTGCGCTATCGCGGTCGCGTAACGTTACTGTATCATTATCAAGTGTTTCAAAATCCACTGTAATCGCTACAACCGTGCCGATCTCGTCTTGTCGGCGATATCTCTTTCCTATATTGCCGTTGTCATCAAACGTAACCTGCGGAATATCTTTTTTTAGCGCATAATAAATCTCGCGTGCTTTGTTAACTAACTCCGGTTTATTTTTTAGAAGCGGAAAGACTGCTGCCTTTATCGGAGCGAGTCGCGGAGGGAATTTAAGCACAATACGCTTCTCTCCACCGAGATCATCTTCTGTGTATGCCTTAGCAATCACAGCAAGCAAGTGGCGACCGAGACCAAAAGTCGGCTCAAGTACATGTGGAACGAATTTTTCATTACTCTCTGGGTCAAGATATGACAAATCAATACCACTCTGTTCTATATGATTTTTTAAGTCAAAATCTGTCCGATATGCAAGACCTCCTATCTCGTCAAACTTGTGTGGGTAACGGAAGTGGAAGTCCACAGTGCGCTTTGAATAGTGCGCACGCTCGCCATCAGGAATTTCAATTTCCTTAATATCTTCTTTTGAAAATCCCAACATGGCAAACCATGCATGAATCTGTGAAAGCCAATACTCAAATTTTTCTTTCCATTCTGACTCTGAAAGAAAATACTCAAATTCCATAATCTCTAGTTCACGTACGCGGAATATGAAATCGCGCGGAGCTATTTCATTCCTAAATGCCTTCCCTATTTGTGCAATGCCAAATGGAAGTCTTGGGTGGTACGAATCAATGATATTTTTAAAATTTACAAACATTCCCTGTGCTGTTTCAGGTCGTAGATATGCAATGGTATCTGTGTCTTCTGTAGAGCCGACAGAAGTTTTAAACATCATATTAAACTGTTTTACTTCTCCGAACTCTCCTTCGCAGTTTGGACATTTTTCTGCCACGTGATCTGCACGGTAGCGACGTTTGCATTTCTTGCACTCAACCAATGGGTCTGAGAATCCTCCAACATGTCCGCTCGCCTCCCATACTTTAGAATTCATCAGAATTGCGGAATCTATGCCATGCATGTCATCACGCGAATCAACAAAAAATTTCCACCACAAATTTTCTATATTTTTTTTAAGCGCAAAACCTAAAGGACCGTAATCATAAGTGCCAGCGAGGCCGCCATAGATCTCGGAGCCCGGGAAGACGAAGCCACGGCGCTTACAGAGCGAGACTATCTTTTCCATCAAGTTTTGGTCAGCCATAAAGATTGATTATTGCACAGTTGCGTTACCAGGGACATATCCAGGGTCTCTAGATGTATCTGTGGTCACAGGGTCTGCTTTAGCAGAGATCTGTACACCCGCGAAGCGGTCATACCCAGAAAAAGATGCTGTGCCCACGATAGAAGGCGAACTGCCCTTCTGTGATGTTGAAGGAGTTATAGAGATTTGGAATGTACCTTGCACGTTTGAGTTTTGTCCTAAATCGCCAGTATTCCATGTTACTGTGCGAGATTTCTCATCATAAGAGAATACTCCCGATCCGGCTGTTTGCTTGGTGTAAGAGACATAGCTCGGCAAGATCGCGCTCACGATACCTCCGGCAATTGCATTGCCTGTATTCTGCACATTCCAAACTATGCTATATGTCGTTGCCTGATTAGACCTTGGCGGGATCGGCCCACTATTTACAAGTTGACCAGAAGTATGAAGAGAGTAAGAAGACAGAACCGCAGTCGTTAAGACCTTTGCTGTCTTTGTCACTGTAGATGTCACATTCTCTGGTACATTGGATTGTCCAATGCGTGTGCCTGACACAGAGATTTTAAATATTACAGATGGAGCAACAGATAGAGAACCCGCCGGCAGAGTTGAGAATGTAAATGTACCAATGCCTGATGCGTCTGGTGCGAGCTGTGCGAGAGACGGATCAGTATCTCTACTAAATACGACTGTATGATTGGACGAATTGTAAAATCCATTGCCAGCAAGGACGCTGTTATAGTCAATCGCTGAACCAGAGATGGCAACCGTCACAACAGCATTTGTAACGCTTGTCGCAAGAGTATTTGTGTATGAAATGGACACGTTCTGTACATTGCCCGGGCTTATCACTAGGTTGGTACCGGTGTTGCCGTTAAGCGCGAGTGTCGCGTTTATAAATGGCGCTCTGATTGAGACAGGCACGCCCTGCTTCATATAAACAACAGAGAGGGTTTGATCTGTCGCGGTCTTTGCCGTCCCAACTGTGAAATTGAAGACTCGTTGTTCACTGTCTTGGCCAACAAGCACGCCAGTAAGCGTAACCGATTTTTTGTCTCCAGGCTTTATCGTCCCAAGCAAGAAACTTGAATTGTTAATCGGTATTGATGACGAAGTAACAGAGAATCCAAATGGAAAAGCTCCCTCAAGAACTACATTTGATATCGGGACAGTCGCGTTTGAGTGAACGTCTAGAGTTATTGTGATCGGAGCGCCAGAGACTGTCTCAGTAAGAGTGTCTACTGACAACGAAAGAGGCGTTGATGAAATGGCAAGTAAAAATGCAGATTTTTTTACGAACATAGAACTTGCGCCAGCGGTGCCAAAAGAAAAAGAGACCGGTAATGAGAGGGCTTGGCCGGCTCCGCCAAATATAATTGCCTTTATAGAACGAGTGACTGTCTCTCCACTCTTTAGGGTCCCAAGATTTTCTGTGTAGCGTGGATACGACTGGAGCACGTTGTCTGCACTTCTTGTACCCTCTGGGAAATTAATCTCAATAACAGCATCTTCTATCGCGGAAGTGTTTTTATTTGTAATAGTAATAGATAACGGGACCACATCCCCGCCAGAAATGGTTGTTGGCCCTTGTATATCTATCCCTATTTTATCAACTGAAATCGAGTTGCCACCAAAGTAGAAGAAATATCCAGCCGCAGCCAATGCTATTACGAAAAATCCAAACGACCAAATGAGAAATGTGCGGGCGAGCCGAACGTGCCTGTGTTCTAAGCGTGGTATACGCGACAGAGTCTCCCCAACCCATGCGTGTGGTAGCTCGCGAGAGCTTGGGACAGAAAGCGGTGTACGAACATCCGGTGATCCTCCGTCGGGTGTGTAAATGCGTTCTCTCGCTCTCTCTAGAGCTCCAGTATCGTCTTCTTGTCTTGGGGGCATCAAACCTAGTATATCAAAGACCAGAAGCTTCTATACCTCGGTTGATGCGAGAGATGTAAGAAGAGCGGTCTTTGGAGATTTCAGATAACGAAGGAATCTCTCCGGCATCAAGACCGAGACTGGCTAGAATTTTAATATCAGTTAATATTTCCAATCCTTCACCCTCATCTCCCGCATCGGGACGTCCGAAGGGACGCGCTGGTTGGATAGAGAGAGCTTCAAAAAAATTCTTCATTATTTCATACAGACCGACTTCGTTTGTCTCTCCAGCAACTAGACGAAGAAGTAGACCAGAGACACGAGCCGACCGCCTTCGGCGGTCGGCGTCCCCAATTTTTTTAAACCAATTCTCTTCAAGCACAGCCCCCGAGAGTCGCCAACCATCTTTCCCGCGCACGAGTACCACTTCACTCTCAGAAAAAGTCGTGAGTGCGTGAGCAAGCTTTGCGCCAGTGCTTCGTACACTCTGTGCTAGAGCACGAACGAGCCCTAACTCTGGAGTGAGAAGTATTACAAAAGAGCTCGCCTCTCCGACTGACGAACGAGATAGTACAATTCCACGCGTTTCGTATTTATGTCGCATCGCGAATCAAGTCAAAACGGACCGAGCCAGTTGAAAGAGTGACTGAGTACTTCCCTGCCTGACCGGCAGGCAGGCCTTCTGCACGCATCTCTGTGCGCACCGCGTCTTTTGTCAAGAATCCTTCTGCTTTGCGTGCTTCAGCTACCGCACGCAATAGCTCGCGCTCATCACCTTCTTTAATAAGTTTGGAAGTGAGCGCCATATCAAGCGTTAGTTCTTTTCCAAAAATAATTTTCTTCACATTCACTTCGTCTGCGAGAATCTGTGCGAGTTCGTCATTTAATGTTTCTGACACCGTGAGGCTCGCGAGCGGTTGACGCACTTTAATATTTGCCTTCTGTCTAAGCTGGAGAGCCTCTGAAGCAAGGGTGCGCGTACGCTTCATGTCTCTAATCAACGACTCATCTTTGCTATCGCCAAACAACTTCCATTTCTTTTTTGCCTCGGGCCACTCAGTAAGATGCACGCTCTCTGGGTTGCTAGCTTCTCTCACGTCTTGGTATATCTCTTCGGCAATAAACGGCATAGCCGGAGCCATAACAGTTGAAAGCGTATAGAGCACGTATCTAAGAGTGGCGAGAGCATCCCTCTTATCTTTCGTATCCTCTTTAAATCTGTCGCGCGAACGACGCAAATACCATACTGATAAATCATCAATAAATGGGGCAATCTGGCGTGTTGCCTTGTCTAATTCATATTTCTCGTATCCTGAAGTTGATTCAGTAATCAGCTCTGTAAGACGCGCTAGTATCCATTTATCTAAAATGTTTGTACTTGTGTTAGAGCGAGCAGTTTCGTTCTTGTATAGCTTATAAAACGCGACCACGTTACCAAGTCGTCCAATATTCTTCTTGGCGACCTCGTCAACCCCACTCTCTGAAAAACTTAGATTCTCTGACTGCATAACTGGTGATGAGAGCAGGTAGAGCCGTAGAGCATCCGCGCCGTACTTCTCTACAATCTTCATGGGGTCTGGATAGTTCTGAAGTCTCTTAGACATCTTCTTGCCGTCTTCTGCTAGTACAGTGCCGTTTACTATTACATTTTGAAAAACATTTTTATTGAAGAGAGCTCCGCCCAAGACGTGTAGATAATAGAACCACGCACGCGTCTGATCTAACCCCTCAGCTATAAAGCGCGCTGGGAACGCTGATTCAAATTGCTTTTTACTCTCAAACGGGTAATGCATCTGCCCATATGGCATAGACCCAGAGTCAAACCACGTGTCTAGAACGTCTGGTATGCGACGCATCATGCCGCCGCACTCACCCTTCTTCACCGAGGCTTCGAAGGACACGCACGGTACAGTTACATCATCAACGATATGTTTATGTAAATCGTTTATTTTTTGTCCACTCGCAGTCTCAAGTTCTATAGCAGAGCCAAAGACTCTATGTTTCTTACATTTCTCGCAAACCCAGATAGGTATAACGCTCGCCCAGAATCGCTGACGAGAGATAGACCAGTCGCGCGCTCCTTCTAGCCAATTGCCAAATCTCCCATCTTTGATATGTGCTGGTGACCAATTAATACTTTTTGCATTTTTAAGCAAGTCGCTCTTAATCTTTGTTACAGACACAAACCACGATGATGTCGCATAATTCAGTAACGGCGCCTCGCATCGCCAACAGTGTGGATAAGCGTGCGTAACATTCTCTTTTGAGAAAAGTGCTCCGTGCTCTTGTAGATATTTTAGGACTGCGATATCAGTACCGAGTCGTACAGAATCATCGTCTGAACGCGGTTTCACTTCCATCCCGGCAAAATCCTTTACCTCCGATCTTATGGTGCCATCTGTGTTCACGTGCTGTACGAACGGTAAACTCACTCTCTTAGAGAGCTCCCAGTCGTCTGCACCAAAGGCTGGCGCTTCGTGTGCTATCCCAGTTCCTGTGTCTGTCGTAATAAAGTCTGCGGTATACACTTTCCATCCATTCTCACGGTTCTTGAGTGTTGTATCGTTTGCGTAATAATCAAAAAGCGGTTTATATTTTGTACCCACAAGTTCATTGCCTCTTTTTTCTTCAATAACTTCTGCACCTGTGGCAATCGTCTCCATCCTTTTTTTTGCAACCCATGCTAGACCATCTTGGATTTTTATCTTCACATATTCAATATCAGATCCGACAGCAAGAGCCACGTTGCCTGGTAGAGTCCACGGAGTTGTAGTCCACGCAAGAAAATACGTGTTTGGCTCGTCCGCGAGCTCAAACTTAACCGTTACCGCGATATCTTTGACATCTTTGTATCCCTCTGCGACCTCTTGCTGTGAAAGCGTTGTCTCACAGCGCGGGCAAATGTGCATTGACCGATAGTCTTCATACACAAGCCCTTTGTCGTAAATCTGTTTAAATACCCACCATACGCTCTCCATAAACGACCTGTCCATCGTGAGATATGCATTCTCCATGTCTGCCCATCGGCCGATTCTAGGGATAAACTTTTTCCAATAATCTACATAGGTAAGCACTTGCTCTCTGCAACGCTCGTTAAACTTCGCGACTCCGTATTCTTTAATATCTTTCTTGTGCTTGAACCCGAGTTCTTTCTCAACAATGTTCTCTATCGGCAAGCCATGGCAGTCCCAGCCCCAGACTCGCGGTACGTGATACCCGCGCATAGTCCAATAGCGCGGTACAGCGTCTTTAATAACGCTTGCAACGATGTGACCGTAGTGCGGAGTGCCAGTGGCAAATGGCGGTCCGTCATAGAAAACATATTCGCCCTTCGGAGACCCCTTCGCGAGCGACTTCTGGAATATCTCCTCACGCTCCCAAAACGCGAGAATCTTTTCTTCTCTCTTCGCAACTTCAGATTTTTCGGGCATAGACTCCATACTACCTTACATCTTTTCGGGGACCGGGATACCAAGGAGCGAGAGGCCGTTGGTCATCGTAGAGACAAAGGCGCGAGCGACGAGGAGTTTGTGAGCCTCATTGTCGCCGCCGATGATACGTTCTTGCGCATAAAAAGAGTTCCACTCGCCGGCGAGCTCGGTAAGATAGTTAACCAAGAGGTTGGGCGCGAGCTCTCTAGCAGCGCGTGCTGCGACTTCAGGGTAATGCAAAATTACACGTTCAATCTTGTATGTTTTTTCAGGACTGCCTACTGCTTTCTGCCTACTGCTTTCTGACTGCGCGAGCACAGATTTCGCACGCACGAGTGCATACTGCAAATACGGCCCCGAATCGCCTTCGAGCGAGAGAGATTTTTCTTCATCAAAAATAATGTCCGAGCCGGGCGACTGTCGCAGAATCATATATTTAATCGCGCCGATAGCTACTTGTTCTGCAATCAGAGGATCTGTATTCTTCTCACCAGCCTTGACTATAACTTCTTTAATAAACTCTGCAGCCGTAATCACATTCCCCTCGCGCGATGACATCTTCCCCGAGGCGAGTTTTAAAAATCCAGTCGCTACGTGTTTTGTTTTCTCCGCCAGAAGCGGCGCAATCTCTGAAAGCGACGCTAGAACAGTCCTAAAACGCCCTGTCTGCTCATTGCCGGTAACAATAATTGCCTCGTCCGACGGCCACCGCTCTTCTTTTAAGAAAGCCAGACCAATGTCTTTGGCCTCATAAGTCGGCGTGTTGTGCGAGGTAATAAAGACCATCGTGTGCACACCTTTCTTCTCGCCATTATATATAATCGCGCCGTCGCTCTTTTCAAATATATTCTTATTGAAACCGTCGTTCACCACTCGCATGGCTGTTTCAACAGTGTCGCTGTCAAAAAATTCAAAATCAAAATGAGTCCCGAGCAGTTTCCAAATCCTGCGGAACTCTTCCATTGACACATCTCTGCCCTTTCGCCACAGATCCATCAATTCTGTATCTGTGCCGGCATAAATAGCCTGATTTAGCGCATCTATTTCTTCCTTTGCCCCGCCATAGCCTTGTGCGAAGGGGGGTTTCGCACTCTCATCAGTTTCATACGCATTTGAGCCTTCTGTATACGCGTCACCAAGTTCTTGAGCCGTTGTCGGCTCGTTTATGCCCTTTTTCTGCAATCCCCAAAGTGCTTTCGCGACGTTTGGTCCTATGTCACCGCCGAACGTGTCGCGAGCGACTGTTGCGCCCGCATTTTCTACCAACCGCGAGAGTGCCTCGCCAACTACCGTCCCGACTAGATGTCCGATGTGCATCTCTTTAAACGCATTTGGGTTGGAATACTCAATCATCACCCTGCTTCCTGCCTCCTGCTTCCTGCCTCCTGCTTTACCCCACTCCACGCCCTTTGCACCTGCCTCTGCGACAACAAAAGTCACTGCCTCGCGCGAGAGCGCGATGTTTACGAATCCGGGTTTAGCTATCTCAACTTTTGAAACAGCTTCTACAAGTTCCGATCTAATAGCCTCTGCGACCTTTTCTGCGTTGTCCATCCCTACAAAGACCGCGTAGTCGCCATGAGCCATATCTGGTGGGCGTACAATCGGCGGCGTCTTGCCTCCGAGTATCTCGCTCACTAGCTTTCGTATCCTTTCTTCCATCGACTTAGTATAACTGGAAACAAAAAACCCCGCTAACCAACGGGGTTTTTAATCCGTCACTATCTCACGGATTAACTTTGATTATTTCTACACCTCCTCGCCGTAAGATTCCTAATGACTCACTAGTTCCTCGACCCGAGGAGTACAAGATCTTTCTGAAACCGTAACGAGCGAACTGTAGCGCGTCTTGTGGTCTGATAAAATCATGAACATACAGTCCGCGTCCTTCCGTCGTGATATTGTCTTCGCTTCGTGCCACATATGTAACCAGTTCGATCTCGGGGCGTATACAGTCGGCCGTACATGACCCTATATAAATACCAGGAATGAATAGCCTTCGTGAATCCTGTTTGGGATCGAAGCATTTGAAAACGGCTTTTAAAGCCATTTTGTTCTCGAGATCAATCAGAATCGCATTCGCCTTCACTAATACGGACAAGTACCCTCCAGTGGCCAGAAAAAGGCTCAGAGGGACATCGCCACATGATGACGTGGGGCGTTCGTTCGGCTTCCTCTTCGTCGAATTCGACGATACAAGTTGTACAGACATCTCTGTCCCCTCGAAAAGTTGACCAACAAAAAACTCTACTATAACTATACAACACTACGTTCTTTAGAGCAATCTTTTATGCGAACGATTCGGGGATGGGGTGCGCGAGGGCGAGTTCTTTAATCTTCTTGCCTGCCCCTGCTACTGCCTCCTGCTTCTTCGTCAGCACATCAATCATTATCTCTGCGACTTCTGCTACGTCTTTTTCTTTTAATCCACGCGTCGTCATCGCCGGTGTGCCAAAACGAATGCCTGACGGGTCCATCGGCTTCCGCGTGTCGTCAGCTATCGCATTTTTATTGAGTGTTACACCAGCCTCATCCAGTAGCTTTTCTGCCTCTCCACCAGAAATGCCAAACGACTTCCACACATCAAGCAGAATCAGGTGATTGTCTGAGCCGCCCGTGAGCATCCTCGCGCCGTGCTCTTTAAACACCTTCTCCATCGCATGCGTGTTCGCAATAATCTGCTTTGCATATTTTTTGAAAGAAGGCTGAAGTGCTTCTTTAAATGCTACTGCTTTCGCCGCTATCTGATGCATATGCGGGCCACCCTGGAACCCTGGAAATACTGCTTTGTCTACTTTTTTTGCTATCTCCTCGTTTTCACGAGTGAGAATCATCCCCCCGCGCGGACCTCGCAGAGTTTTATGAGTAGTAGTAGTCATCACATCAAATCCGTAATCAAATGGATTCTTCGCCGCCTTGCCCGCGATAAGCCCAGCTATGTGCGCAGCATCCATCACCGAGACTGCGCCGACTTCGCGCGCAATATCTACAAACTTCGCATAATCCAACTCACGCGGATACGCCGAAAAGCCGGCGAGAATAATCTTCGGCTTCTCTTTTTTCGCAACGCGCCGCATTTCGTCATAATCAATCTCTCCCGTCTCCACATCCTTCATCTTGTATCTGATGAAATTAAAAACCTTAGTTAGATACGTTACCGGATGTCCGTGCGTTAAGTGCCCCCCGTGTGATAAGTCCATGCCGAGAATAGTGTCTCCTGGTTGAAGAAGCGCGAAATACATCGCAATATTTGCATTCGCACCACCAAGAGGCTGCACGTTAGCAAACTTCGCGTCAAAAAGTTTTTTGGCGCGCTCAATCGCAAGCGTCTCTACTTTGTCTGTGAATTCCTGGCCGCCATAATAGCGCCTCCCCGGATATCCCTCTGAGTATTTATTGGTGAGAGACGATGACATAGCCTCCTTTACCGCGCGCGAGACATAGTTCTCTGACGGTATTAACTCCAACCCCTCTGCCTGTCGCTTCTCCTCGCCCATCAGGGCTTTATATATCTCGGGATCTTCTTTCTGTATGAACGGAAACTCCATTCGTGCATCTTACCGCAAACGACGAAAAAGCGTATAATCGTCACAATGGCTTTATCTGACAAAAGAATACTGGAAGAGATGGAGAAAGGTACGATTATCATAGAGCCCTTTATTCGCGAAAACTTGGCGACCTCGAGCTACGACGTCACGCTCGGCGAATATTACTTCCGCGAACAGCCGACAAAGTATAACCACAGCATCTACAACATCTGGAGCGAGAGGCACATGCGACACGTCTGGGGCGCCGCGCACGTCGAGCGGGCGACGAGCGCACGAGAGGCATTTAAGAAATATAAATTTGAATGGGACGGTATTCGCCCGAGCGATAAAGTCATATTGCTCCGCCCCGGCGAGACCGTCCTTGCGCACACTAATGAGTTTATCGGCGGACGCGATTCGGTAACCACCATGATGAAAGCGCGATCCTCAATGGGCAGAAATTTTATAGAGGTGTGCAAGTGTGCCGGCTGGGGCGACGTGGGCTATGTAAACCGATGGACGATGGAGATAACCAATAATTCTAAGAGCTACATAATCCCACTCGTCGTCGGCAGGCGCATCGCACAAATAGTATTTTTTGAAACTGGCCCCATCCTCGGCTCTGACTACACTAAGAGTGGGAAATATCAGTCATCAACTGACATAACCAAACTAAAGAAAGCGTGGAAACCGGAACTGATGCTCCCCCGCCTCTACCTCGACCGCGACATTAAACAAAAGAAGAAAAAGAAATAAATCCAGCACTAAGATTTAGTGCTGGATAAAAAAGCGGCGGGACTTCTGCGTCCCGCCGCGAGTTGTTCAGACATTCACACCGCCACTGGCGCCGTAATCGCCGGCCATGGGTCGTATCCCTTAAGTGTGAAATCTTCGTATTTGAAACTGAAGACGTCCTTCACATCTGGATTTAATTCCATGGTCGGTAGCTGCCTCGGGGCCCGAGAGAGCTGTTCCTTCGCCTGATCCAAGTGGTTTAGGTACAGGTGTGTATCACCGCCGGTCCAGACGAAGTCTCCAAGCCCCAAATTACAGACCTGTGCCAACATCATTGTGAGGAGTGCGTAGGAGGCGATATTAAACGGCAAACCGAGAAAGGAGTCTGCGCTCCTCTGATACAGCTGACACGAGAGTCTGCCATCTGCCACATAGAACTGAAAGAGGGCATGGCACGGCATCAGCGCCATATTGTCGATATCCGCGACGTTCCATGCAGAAACAATCATGCGTCGCGAGTCGGGATTACTCTTGAGTTGCTCCACCAGCATTTTTATCTGGTCTATGCTCCGACCGTCTTGAGCGGGCCAAGACCGCCATTGCTTCCCATAAACTGGTCCGAGTTCGCCGTTTTCATCGGCCCACTCATTCCAGATTTTAACCCCGTGTTCTTGAAGCCATCTTACGTTTGTGCTCCCGCTCAATATCCAGAGAAGTTCATAGATAACTCCCTTCAGGAACACTTTTTTTGTCGTGAGTAACGGAAACCCATCGGTAAGATTAAAGCGCATTTGTGGACCGAAGATGCTCAGCGTCCCGGTTCCGGTCCGATCAGTTTTCTTCGCTCCATGGTCCAGGATTTTCTTTACTAATTCAAGGTACTGCTTCATGACCGATTACCTCGTTAACGTTTATGCTGCCCAGAATGACTTTACGTGCTGCAAATAAGAAAAGCAAACGGGCGCGGAGTCTCCGACTCCGCGCCCGTTTGTGGTATGAAATTATCCCTTGACCTCTATGCCCATACTTCTTGCCGTACCAGCAATAATGCGCGCAGCGGCCTCGGGAGAGTTCGCCTGGAGGTCCGGCATCTTCTCTTCCACAATAGTCGCTATCTGCGCCTTGGTGATTGTGCCGGCCTTTTCCTCTTTCGGCTTGTGCGCACCCTTTTCCAATCCGAGCGCCTTGAGTATGAGCCGGGAGGCCGGCGGGTTCTTCATTATGAACGTGAACGTGCGATCATCATAGACTGACAATTCAATTGGGATGATCGTCCCGCGCTTGTCCTGCGTAGCCGCATTAAACTGCGTCACGAATTGACCGATGTTCACGCCCGCAGGGCCAAGCGCCGTGCCAACAGGAGGCGCAGGCGTAGCTGCCCCGCCAGGGATTTGAAGCTTTATCTTTTTTACTACAGTAGCCATGATTATTGGAATTTACACGAGTATTGTTAATGGGTCAAACACCTGGAGCTTCCGGCGTCCCATTTTTGGCGCGGGGAAATCCCGCCAAATAATGTGACATAAGTGTTCGCTTAAATTTCATAAACGAAATTAAAGCTTCCTTATCTGCAAAAAATCTAGTTCGACCGGAGTCTCGCGGCCGAACATAGAGACCATTACTTTCACCTTCCCGCGGTCCTCGTCTATCTCGCCCACCTTGCCCTCCAAGTCTTTAAACGGCCCGTCGGCGATAACCACAGGATCATCTTTAACCAAGTCTATTCTGTGCTTCGGTGCCTCGGCTGTCATACGCTTCATCAGCGTTGTGACTTCAGACTCTTCCATCGGTACTGGTGTGTTACCAGAGCCCACAAAGCCCGTCACGCGTGGAGTGTTCCTCACCACGAACCACGAATCATCATCCACAATCATGCGTACGAGAATATATCCAGGATAAATCTTTTCCTCTTCTACTATTCTCTTCCCTCCCTTCACTCTTATTTTCTTTTCTGTCGGCACAATGACGTCAAAAATCTTGTTCTCCATGCCGAGAGATTCAATGCGCTGTTTCAGATTTCTTTCAACAGCATTCTCATATCCAGCATAAGTGTGGATGGTGTACCATCGCGCATCCTCCTTCTTCGGGACTATCTCATCGCGAACTTCTTTAATAACTACTGGCGCTATGTCCGCCATTCCTACTTCAATTTCGTTTTCGTCCATATTATAGAGATTAGCCGACGATGCTTCTCACCACAGAAGCAAATATATAATCAAAAAACGCGACAAGGAGAGCAATAGAGATTGCGATACCGATAACGACTAGGGTGTGCGAAATCGCCGTCCGGTTACTAGGCCAGACGATGTGTGTGAACTCTTCACGAACATGCTTCAGATAGTTAAATAAGGATGTCATAAGAAGTGTTGTTCTTACTAAATAAAAAAGCCCTGCGGGCTCTCTGATAAAGAGAGCATACTATATTGCACAAACCACGTCAACACTCGCCAATGCGATGATGTATCTACTAGCGGATCTCGTAGGTAATGGAGACCGAGGCGCTGTAGGTGTTCTCGCCAGTTGGTAAGTTCGGTGTCGGAGACGCTTTTGCATCTGCCATCATTCCTGCTCCATATACTGGATAAGCGTAGCCACCAGAAGATTCAGAGAAGTTCACAATCTTGCCAAGACGTACACCAAGCTGGCCGGAGAGACGCTTGGCCTCTGCCTTTGCCTTGTCTATCGCGTCTGCACGCGCGGCGTTGTAGCCCTCTGTAGAGTCATCAAGTGCAAAGTTTGGACCGTTTATGTTCTGTACTTCAAGCTTGCCGAGACCGTTCAACAGCTCGCCAACCTTTGTTAGATCGCGCATAGTTACCTGAACAGTTTCAGATACTTGGTAGCCAGTTATTTTCGGATCACTGTAGCGTGGACAAATACCTCCTAGACAAGGATTCGGATACGAATATTGCGGAGAGATGTTGTATGCGAGCGTCTTTATGTCTTTATCGCTAACTCCCTGCTCTTTCACATATTCAATCGCTGAATTAGCTTGTTTGGTGGTTGCCGTCTGCGCATCTGCAACCGTCTTTGCAGTGTTTTGCACTGTGAAAGAGATTCGAGCGACATCTGGCGGGAGCGTAGCTTGGCCGTCGCCTTGTACTGTGATCGTATCGGTAGCTGGCACGCCTGAACGGCTAAAGTTTGTGGCGACTGTTATTGTTTGAGCAAGTAGAAAAAGCGACAGAATACACAGAGCCCCTATGAGGGCGATGCGCACACCTCCGTTGTCTAATATTTCGTAGATTGAATTGTTCATAATTAATTAATTAGTTCTTGTAGATATTATACCACTTGATTATCTGCCTTGAAGGGTCACAAGCAGTTTCTTTAGCGCTAAATGAGCAGGAAGTGTCATGACCTCAAGGTTTGGATTAGTCCAGTCAGCACCGCTATCTATAGCGTCAAAACGCAATACATCTGTCCCGCGTGCTAGATAAAAAGCGGTATCTATATTGCCTTCAAAACGATCCACGGTAACTGTGGTGAACCGATGGTTCCCGATAGAAGTTGAATAGAAAGAGGCTGGATTTACTGGCACACCAGATGTTATGCCGACTGCGGTTTGTTGTATTGTGGCGAACGCTGTTGATGATGAGGCTATTGAGTAACGGCGTATAACGATTCTCGCGGAGCTAGTTGTAGAGACAGACTGCAACTCATATGCAGCAACACTGGCAGTGTCTGGCAAAAGAGATGCAACGAGTCCATCTGGTATCGCAAAAGAGACTCCGATATCTGTGAGAGTTACGTTTGGCGGAGGGCATACTGGAAATGTGCACGACATCCCTGCCCGCGCGACAGTCGTGCCATCTGGACAGACGAGAGCATCCATCGGGCAGACGATTGGTCGGTTCGGATGCTCAACGGCGTTTCTATAAACAAGCCCGCCAAATCCGAGTATTATGATTAACAAAATGCCTAAAAAAAGACTTTTCATTGGTAAATGGTATCACGAACAAACATTTGGGGCGGCTATCGGGAATCGAACCCGAATTGAGAGCTCCACAAGCTCCAGTGTTAACCGTTACACCATAGCCGCCATGCTGCGCACAGATTTTTTATAACACAAAAACACGATTCACGCCTTAATACTTTGGATTTTCTTCTGCGACGCCCGCAAGATGGTTCGCGAGGCGTGCGAGTGCGAAGAGAAGCGATGACAGGCGGTTCATATACGCTACTGTTTCTGGCGCGAGCTCCCGCATCGGGACGTCCGGAGGGACGCCACGAAGCTTTGCTTCGCTCACTGCGACTATCCTGCGCTCGGCCCTGCGTGAGAGAGTACGAGCGACATCTAAGAGAGCAGAGAGTTCTGTGCCTCCGGCGATAGAGAAGCTTTTCACCGGCGGAATTTCTTTTTCTATTTCATTCACTATCTCACTCACCTTCTCTACCGTGCCCTCTTTTAGTTTTTTATCAGCGCCCGCAACCTGCGCCTGTACGATAAACAAGTCCTCCTGTATCTCGCGCAAAGCTTCCGCAATGCGTGGCGAATCAGTAGAGCGCATCTTCACATACCCAATAAAAGCATTGAGTTCGTCTAACGCACCGAGCGCTTCTGGTAGTTCAGACGACTTTGATATCCGAGTTTGGTCACAGCCAAACACCTTGGTCGTGCCCTTATCTCCCTTGCCAGTAAATAGCGCCATAGAGGCTTATTATACAGGGTTTTCTAGGGGTATTGACAACCAGACTGAAAGGTGTATACTATATATAGTCAACCAAGGAGGTCTTTATGGAAATTGGATATCGCAGTGCCGACCGTTGGGTCGGCGCATTCTGCACGATCGTGCTATTCGCACTGATCGTGCTTACAGCCGTAGAAACGGATTGGGGTCAGGTTATTTTGGATCTTTTCGGCAGATAGACCCCATGCCGAATACGAAAGCCCGGGTATAGACCCCGGGCTTTTTTAATTCCGAACCCTTAGACAAGCTCAGGGCCAGCGAAGTTACTTCTGGTGCCCGGGAGAGGATTCGAACCTCCATGCCCATATAGGGCGTTACCACCTCAAGGTAGTGCGTCTAGCCAGTTTCGCCACCCGGGCATTTAAAGCCTTACAGCTTCTCCCCCACTGTAGCTAACATCTTAACTATTTTCAATCTTTTTCGGGTGAGTGATAAAACACGTCGTGAGTAATACATCGCTCGAAGCAATTTTAATGAGTCAGCTTTCGCATATTTAAGTTGATTTAAAGAGCGTTTGCTACTCATGTGTATATGCCCGTTGATATGAATTCTTTTTTGTATTTCTTCTCTTAACCAAATAATGTGCGCAGGACTTGCTGATATAAAACATGTATAGAACATATAGCTAGACCGCCAACGAGGATCGAAATATGAATACGTAGAACCATCTCCGTCAAATGTTCCGCGGAGGAAATCAAAGAAATATTCGGCCGGAATTTTTATCTCGCCTATAATCTTAGATTTGTTCGGCATTAAACCAATGTCCATAAGAAACTGGTAGAAGAGAACATCACTGAATTGCGCTACAAAATACGGCTTTCCTGGCAACGTACCATTCGCTTTTTTGCCAATATGGATATCTATATCAAGAGCTTTCTGGAAAAGCTGGATCATCTCGTCATCCTTAGAAACAAAAACTATGTGTCGGCCGTCGGGTGACAAGTTGCCGTCAGAAACCAATAATCCAATCGCATACGCGAATTTCGGAGACCACAGGATCTCTACTTTCCCTTTCGGTTTTGGTCCACGTTGCCCCATGAAGATATCCTAACACGTCTCAATCTGTTTGTGTCTACCAATTGTGGACAAACAAAATCCGAGTAGATAACTCGGATTTTGTTTTGTATGAAAGCTAAGCGACTACTTCTTCTTTCTTCTCCTCTACCGTTTCTGCACTTGTTTCAGTCGCCGGAACTTCTTCCGGAACAGCTTCGGCTGGTACTTCGTCAACAACAACCGTCTCATCGCTCTTCACACCCATCATGCGCGCGTTACGGAGCTGGCGACGGACAGCCTTGGCCGCCTTCTCGCGGATAAAGTAGAGTTTGGCGCGACGCACTCGCGAGCGCTTCACTATCTCTATAGAATCAATAACCGGCGAATACAGTGGAAAAGTTTTTTCTACGCCGACGCCAGAGAGTGTGGCGCGGACGGTGAACATAGCCCCTGCCTCCTTACCATGCTTGACTGCGATAACGAGACCTTCGAAGACCTGTTTACGAGTATTCTTGATGGTCTTTTCTTTTTTATCCGTACCACGACCTTTTTTAAGCTCCACAATGTTCTGGGTAACGCGCACGGTGTCGCCCGGGCGTACCCCGAGCTTGGCACGTCCCTCAATATTGACTGGTGTGATTACCTTCTTCATGTGTCGCGCACTGTAACATGTTTATTTAAAACGCGCGAGCGCAGGTGCCAAATCATCAGGAATAGGGGCGGTTATTACAGTACGGCCATCAGACGGTAGCGGGACTTCAAGAGTATGTGCATGGAGTGCCAAACGCGTTATGCCAAGTGCCGACTTGTGGTTAGGAGCATATAGAGGGTCACAGATTATCGGGTGATGAATCGCCTTCAGGTGCACACGGATCTGGTGCGTCCGACCGGTCTCCGGCATTACCTTGAGTAGCGAATGCTCGCCATCTTCACCGATGACTTCGTAGCGAGTGAGAGCATCTCGGAGTCTGCCCTTCGCCTTCGGCTGTGCGCTGCGCAGCCTGAAATCTTGCCTAGATCTGCCAATGTCAAAATCTATAATTCCACTTTTTTCTTTTAGCACTCCATACACAATCGCGAGATACGTTTTTTGAATATCTCTGTCATGAAAAGCCTTGCGCATAAATTCATACGCTTCTGCTGTTTTTGCAAAAATAAGCACGCCAGACGTATCTCTGTCTAATCTATGTACGTATCCACCGGTATTTTCTGGATACTTCTCTTTAAACCAATCTTCTGCCGTTTCTTCTTTCGTTCTCCCATCAGAGTGCGTAATGAGCCCCGCGGGTTTGTTGACCGCAACTATGTCTGCGTCTTCGTAGAGTATTTCCATTATTTACCGCGACGACGTTCGCGCGAAGCGAACTCAGCGAGAATCGCATCAAACTCTTTTTCGGTAAAGTCGGGCCAGAGTGTGTCTATAAAAAATAACTCGCTATAAATAGACTGCCATGCGAGAAATCCTGAAAGTCTTTTCTCGCCACCTGTTCTGATAATAATATCTGGCTCGGGCATGCCGGCGGTCCACAGGTTCTGTGCGAGAGTTTCTTCGGTAATCTCCCCTCCTTTCGCGGCTGATTCAGCAGAATCACTTCGCGCAGTGTCCATTGAAGCGCGAACAGCCGCTGCGACTATCTCTGCTCTCCCGCCATATGACAAACAAACCCACAGCGTAATCGCCTCGTTCTTCTCTGTTTCTTTTTCAACGTCGTTAATTGCTTGCTGTAGGTCGTCAGAAAACCGTTCGTGCTGACCCGCAAAACGCACACGCGCTCCCTCTTCTCCCATTTTTTTAAGCTCTCTTTTTACCAGCTCACGAAACAAATCCATGAGATACGAAACTTCTGCCGGTTCTCGATTCCAGTTCTCTGTTGAGAACGCATACACCGCTAGGTGTTTAATTCCACGTTCACGGGCAAACCTAACCGTATCTTTCAGTTTGTCTGCACCTCTGCGATGCCCTTCCAGCTTAGGCAGCCCTTTAGCCTTCGCCCATCGGCGATTGCCATCCATAATTATCCCGACGCATGTGGCGCTCGATGTTTCTGTCATATTCTATTTAACTTGTATAACATGACTTTTAGTTTCTGGTGCGCGGTGAGGGATTCGAACCCCCGGCCCTCTCGGTGTAAGCGAGATGCTCTAACCAACTGAGCTAACCGCGCCTGTGTGGGTTATAGTAGCAGAAACTCTTGCGTTCTGCCCGCGTAGTGCTAGTATACGTATGATTAGACGTATAATTATGCTTATGGAAACAACTACTAAATTTACAAGCACTATTTCACCAAAGCTTATCGCGTGGGTTGATAGACGCGCACGAAGCCAAAAGCGAACGCGCCGCACTATTTTAGAAGAAGCTATCAAGGGCTACCAACGCGACGCAATGAAGAAGGTGTTGAGGGAAGGCTTCGTGCGCGCGGCACGCGATGCAGACATACTCGAGCTCGCCGAATGGGGCATGGACGACTACCGACAACTCGTCGGTCGCGCGTAATTATGCAACAAGGCGATATATGGTTCGCTAATCTAAATCCTACAAAAGGGTCCGAACAGGCCGGCAAAAGGCCGGTCGTTATCGTATCTGGAGATACTCTCAATGAGACATTGTCCATTGTTATAGTCGTCCCGATAACATCACAACTAAAATCATACCCGACCTGCGTCCTCCTGCTCGCGAATAAGATAAGCGGACTGACAAAAGACTCTGAAGCAATCCCATTCCAAGTTCGTGCATTGTCCAAAAAACGACTCTCAAAGAAAATCGGTCGTGTCACGGCAGAAGAACTTCGAGAAATTCTTAAAGGACTATTTTTAACACTCACGCACTAGTGGGCATGGGGAGACTCGAACTCCCAACCCTTGCGGGACACGCTTCTGAGACGTGCGCGTATACCAGGTTCCGCCACATGCCCTTTAACACGAAGTAAATATACACTAAATCTACAAGCATGCCCCGAGCAGGACCATGATTACATTTATCGAAACTTACAGTTTCAGTACACCTTGCGGATATTTTGCTTCAGAAAATCGCAAAATATGCTCGCAAGGTTTCCGATTCCTGCACGCACGCCTCCCAGGCGTGCTTCGGAGCACAATATTCACTAACGTTCATTTTGTGTCTCTATTAAAACACGCTAGAACCTATTTTGCCCAACACCTAACCCAATGATTACTCGCCCGCTCGCAGACTCGCGGGCTCGCCGCCGCGGACGGCGGCCGCCCTTCGCCCTGCCGCTCTCATACTTTCTTTTTTGGCGGGGGAGGATTTTTTGAATAAGGAATGGCGGCAGGGCTCGGGCGGGAACGGCTCATTTCTTCCCATTTGAGCCGTTGGCTCGTGGAAGTGAGCCGTTCAACCCAAAATCCCCTTAGCGGTCTCTGGGCTTTCTTCCGCTCTGTGGTTGTCGTCCATTGGCAAAGGCAATCCACCACTCGGCATCCGCCTCGTGGCTGTTTCCGCTATGGCTACGAGCGCCTAGATTCATAGGAGCGTCGCTTCTCCTCGCAAATGCGCCCTGCGGGTCGCTTGCTCGGGCGTCGCTCTTGTTTGGGGGAAGGAAGGAATCCTTCCCCCAGCTCCTCCTCATCCTCGTTCCTTCGGATTCCGTCGTCGCACAACCCCCTTCCTCGTTTTCATTAGTGTGAGTAGTGGTGTCGCTTCCGCTTCTAGAGAAAGTGCCTTCGTTTCGGGTCGGCGCTCGTCCTTAGCCATGGGCGCTCATAGCGGAAACAGCCCCGAGGCTGAATGCAAATGCTTGCCCCAGAGTGTCGTGAGTACACGACACTCCTCCCGCCGTGCGCGCACGCGAGGACTCCCTGCAATTCAAAAAGAAAAAGGCCGCATGATGTTTCCACCATGCGGCCAAATTGAACACACAAAGATCTTCGCTCTTATCTCACGATAGCTACTTGGCGAACTTTGCCGCGAGAGCAGCGAGGGCGTTCGTCGAGGCCGGTTGTGCGGGCGTGTTATTTACCGCGCTAACTTCTTCCACAACCACGTCAGTAGTGGAGTGCCCAGGCAAACTCTTCCCGTCAAAAAAGGATCCGAACGATCCGATCTTGACGCCGATTTCCTCCTCAATACGCCGGAGCGCATCAATTTGAAGTTGTGTCCGTCCGCCGACCGGCTCATGCAACACTTCGCACGAACTTCCCACGTACACATCACGCAGAAGACCGACGCTCCACGAGATTGCCAACTCATCCGGCGCGACGATGTCCCATCGTTTGTTGCCTTCCGAGCCGAGATACTTCTGGTTATATCCGCGCCCGACCTCTTCGTCGGGTTCACGGAAAGAACCATCCGCACGAATCACCCAGAACTGAGCGTTTTTCGAATTTCCCATCACACGGTAGTGCCCGCCAAAGTTGGTGAGCGTGCCGTCCGACTGTTCGAGATTGCGTTCCTCGACTGGCGGAAGAACCGGCGGCTTGAAGATTTTTGTGATGTCCGCCAAATCCTTTTCGTCCAGCCAGACACTCCAGCCAGTAGAGAGTTTTCCGGAGAGCGCCACTCCTTCAGCAAGCTGCTGCCGAACTCGCCAACCGGCGACGCCGGAAGCGACCTCGAAACCGAGCTTGATAACGCTCTTGGGTGGGACCAGACACATACGTCGTGGGTCTCTCGGAATGCTTGTGCCGGGAGGATACTGACGTGAAGTCCCGATGAACTTCAAGCCGTGTTTTACTCCAAGCTCGCGCCCGACGATTTTCATTTCTTCTTCGTGAGCGGCGAGCCGAATTTCTTCCTGCCGATTCTGCTCGATTACCTTGTCGTAGTAATCAGCGGTTGGGTTGACCGCATTTCCAGTCCAAAACTGCCATGCTTTTGACATGATTTTCTCCTTTGGTTAATTTCGGGAATCTACGCACAAACGCTATGCGCAAATTCCCGAAATCAACCTATTGCAAAGAACTATGCTTTTCGTCCTTTCGGACTCATCAGGGAAGATACACATCTTCCGAAGCAAGAGGTTTTGTTAGTGGAGTCCTCTCAAACTCCAAACCGATTTACGACACGAGATGGCGATACACTGCCGCGGCGACGGCGCTGTCGTAGAGGGGATTATGCGTCCCACCCACGAACTCGCCGACCGACAGGTTGTTCGCCGCCACGAACTTGTCCACCGAAGTGGGGTCCGCGCCGGCGGCTTGCAGATTGCCGGAGACATCGAAAAACGGGTAGGGCGCGTCCCAGTCGCCGATGAGCTTGCGCTCGTGAAGATCCCGCAGGATTTTCACTTCGACGATGAATCCCATGTGCACAACCACGTCCGCACCTTCCTTGTTCGCCTTGTAGAACTCGGCGAACGAGGCGAGGAGCGAATCGTAGTCCGTGTGGGTCACCGGGATGTCGGCGATCTTGGGCAGGACATTTTCGGAAACCCACTTGTCGACCTCGCCCACGATTGGGCAACGGCCGACGAACCGGGCGACCTCGGCACCGCTCTCGTCATAGACGAGGGCGCCGATTGAAAACGCTTGCCCCCACAGCCCATTGGTCTCCGCATCAAACGAAAAGATTTTCTTGCTCATGGTCTTTCTCCTTAGTTTACCCCGATTGAACGAGGTGATTGTGGCGGTATGCCATTTCCCTCAATATGAGGACTGTATTCTCCGGGCAGAAGCGCACAGTCCTCATATTGAAGCGTGTCGTATTTACAAAGAACACAAAACAAAATCTCTTCCAGAAAGGAAGAGATTTTGTTTTTAGCAAATATCTTTCCTTTTCAGGTTAGGGCCACCGTTTATACTTGCGTATCTGGTTGGCGAACGGTCGTCGGGCTAATTCCCTCGCGTCACTCTTGATATAGATTGAGTTTTAATCTGTTGGTAGCATAGCAGACTGCACCAGATTTGTCAAGCGCTTTTCGGCCAAAATGCGTAAATACGGCTTATCTGAAGGGTATTTTAAAGCCTTGATCCTTCGCTTCGGCGGTAATTTCCTTAGCTCCAAGCTCATCAGCCAATCCCATCTGTTTTCTGAATTCACGAGTGTGTTCCAAGTCCGTAAACTCGCTCAAAAAAGTCCCTACGGCTTCTTGAAGCTTCTCTGATGCAAGGTGTAGGTTTTCTATAAACTCTTGCTGTGGGACTCCTTCGCCATCAATAATATCGGTCACTGACTTTAGAGCCAAAAAAGGCTTTTTCGACCAGCTGCAGACTTGAGCAATCGCCGCCGCTTCCATCTCTTTTACTATGGGTCTGTGTTCTGCTTGTTCAAACATTTCTTTGCGCTCATTTTCAGTAGAGTCGAGCGAATTGCCGGTCGTAACGGTTGCCACAGGAAATTTTGCCGCAAATTCTTTTGGAACACCGGGGACATAATTTCCGACGCCATATTTGTCGAATCCCGGGATAGGGATTCTTCGATCGTGATACTTGAAGTCTCCACAAAGATAGACAGTGCCTATTTCTGCTCCTGATTCTTTAAATCCTCCCGCAGTACCAAAGTTTAAGACCATATCCGGTTTAAATTCACGGATGCCAAACGCGGCCATAACCGAAGCCGCTTGTGTCCCAACATTATCGACTCCAAGCTCGGGGTCAAAACCACTCGTCATAAGGGTTATATGTTGTCCGTTTCCTTCACCTTTGTATATTTCAAAAGGCAGACCTTCCATCGATTCCGCTTTTTGGAGATTAAACTTTTCAATAGTGGGCTTTGCTTCCGCGTTCATCGCCACCAAAAGGAGTAAATTTGCCATAGATATTTATTTGGTGCTTGCATCAAGATATTGTGCAAACTTCTTGTTAACGCCTTTGTCAGTGGCTTTGATAAGGGGCGCAATCCAACCCTCGTGCTGTTTTCCACTATATCCATCTGGGTACGTCGCTCGCTTCCCAAACATTTGATTAAGATATTGCAGGATTTTTTCTTTGTCATCGCCTTTCGCGAGGAAACGAACGACTTCGATGGCGTCCCTATTTAATTTTGTCTGCTTCGCTGCGGTCGATCCCTCGCCGTATTCATCCCACAAATATGATGCGTTTGCTTTATAATATTCTGGGGCAGTGTTGTATCCGGTAATCAGGCCAGATTTCAATGCAAAATCCATAACATCTTGCATATACTCTCTGTCATCAAACACAATTTCAAATTCTGTAGCATTTTCAAGTTCCTCTCGATTTTTACTCAAGTAGTCTTCATAGTCAGCGATAAAATTATTTTCGTCGTATTCGTCTTGCGTATACATACCGAGATATCCGTCCCCATACCACGGAGAAAATCCTTTTGACTTCAGGAAATCAGCGAACGGGGGGAGGTAATAATATCCGAACGTTGATATTTGCATTTCTTTCTTTCCCTCATCGTTCGGAGACGAAATAGTAATAACTGCTTTTTTGCCATCATACTTCCGGTATCCTTCAGCGCCGATCTGGTCCCATTTAGTAGTTCCATTCAAAACTTCGCAATTTCTGCAGAGTATGTAGTTTTCGTGCACTTCTGCTTTTCCCAATTGCTCTCGGCTTTCAGTAATCCATTGGTCGAGAGATTGTTTCGCCTCAAGTGTTGGTGCTGGGATACCGTCATGCAAATGTTCTGGATGTCTCGCAAGATAATCGAAAGTGGTTAAATATTGTGCAACTTTACTCTTGTCGTTCTTGGCAGAAAGCATTATCCCCCAGTTAGTCATCACGAGAGACGTGGTACTTTCTCCCTTGGGGTACAGAAAAATCCTACCTCTCTTGTCGTGGTCGCTCACCAAGCGTACAAACTGCTCGTATTTTCTAATATCGTCTCCTTCTTTGATTTTCTGGAGAAGCCATAAAGTAAAGGCAGCCCCGAGGTCATCGTCTCCGAGTGCAAATCCTTCTAATGCTTTTACTTTCGCTACAAACTCCGGGTCTCCCGCAGAATCAAACACCTCTTGATATGCTTCTTTGAACTCGTACAGAACTTGCCCGCTAGAATTGGCGGTGAGATGTCCTCGCTTTTTCGCGTTAGTTCTATGTTCGAATATAAGACCCTGTCCTTCGCCTCCTGTTTCGATTTTTGCTACAGCGGGATTTGTCACCAGTTCTTCGGGAACCGCGAGCCATGGTTTAGTCATGTACAAAGCGCCTTCGTCAAACATTTGCCCGACGATCTTTTCCTTTTCAGCCGTAAAGTATCTTAATGTGTCATCTTCCCATGGCTTTTTTATTCCTTCTCGAGCCTCTGCTTTGGTATCGAAAACACCAGCTTCAACCGCTTTCTTCGTTTTCTCTACAAATTTCTTCGCCTCGCTATAGGGTACTTTTGGGGTATCTTCGTGGTTCATATATTAGCCGTATTATACACCTATCATAATACAATTAAAATCGCCCTTCGCCCTGCCGCCATTCCTTATTCAAAAAATCCTCCCCCGCCAAAAAAGAAAGTATGAGAGCGGCAGGGCGAAGGGCGGCCGCCGTCCGCGGCGGCGAGCCCGCGAGTCTGCGAGCGGGCGAGTAATCATTGGGTTGGGTGTTGGGCAAAATAGGTTCTAGCGTGTTTTAATAGAGACACCATAATCAAAGACAGAGGCATTTCGCCGACAGAAGAACGCGCGGCGCGAAGCGCCGCGTAAGGAGAAACGGGCTCGCCGCGCGCTTCGCGCGCATGGGGGAGGTTCAAAAATTCAGAAGCCGAAGATTTTTTGGAAGAGAGGATTTTTTGGAGGGGGATGCGAATACAAAATGCATACATACTTAGTAGAGTGCTTGTCCCGCCCACCCGACGCGCACGATTTCCGCCGTTTTTAGGAATAATTATAAACGGCGGCTCCCCGAAATTCATTTGACCAAGTCTTCAACTTTAACTTTTAACGCTTTCGCTAATTTTTCTATATTTTTAAGAGCCATGTTTCGCACGCCGCGCTCTACTTGGCTAATGTATGTCGAATGTAATCCTAGCCTGTCAGCAAGGGCGGCTTGCGACAGTTTCTTTTTTAGTCGCAATTCTTTTACGCGATTCCCAAATCTTTTTGTTATATCCACAAGTGCCATTGCAAATATGGTAGCAGGTGCGATACTATTATTCTATATAGCGATATATCTCTACCTACCATGTCTAACTATTTTCTCTACTCCCGCAAAAGCACTGATGTTGAAGACAAACAGATTTTGTCCATTGAAGCCCAGCTCGCCGAGCTTCGCGCACTCGCCAAGCGCGATGGGCTAGAAGTTATTGAAGAATTTGTTGAAAAGAAATCGGCAAAGAAACCCGGCCGTCCTATGTTCGGCGAAATGATGGCGCGAATACAAAAAGGTGAGGCGCAAGGCATTGTGTGTTGGAAGATAGATCGGCTCGCCCGTAACCCAGTAGACGGCGGGCAAATCCAGTGGCTTTTGCAGAATGGAAATATTGCTCATATTCAAACGCACGACCGCAGTTACTGCCCTGCCGATAACGTGCTTATGATGTCTGTGGAGCTCGGTATGGCGACAGAATATATTCGCCAATTGAGTGCGAACACTTCGCGCGGATTAAAGCATAAAGCGAGAATGGGGATTTATCCCGGTCTTGCTCCGCTCGGATACATTAATGACCCCAGCACCAAGACTGTTGTTGTTCATCGCAAAAATGCGAAACTTGTGCGAAAAATGTTCGAGCAGTATGCGACCGGCAAAGTAGTCCTAGATGATCTCGCCGCGGACCTTGAAAAACACGGCGTTCTGTCCAGAGGCAATCGAAGTATCCATATTTCGAGAGTGTCTTTCATTCTGCAAAACCCTTTTTATTACGGACACTTTCGTTATTGTGGCGAGATACACGAGGGCAAGCACGAGCCGATCATAACGAAAGACCTTTGGGACAGAGCGAACGCCGTTCTGGTGGGCCGAGGCCGTCCGCCGGACGTTCAGAACAATCCAAGTCCGTACTGCGGCCTCTTGCGATGTGGCGAGTGCGGTATGAATATCACGGCGGAGACTAAAGAAAAACATCAGAAGAACGGCAACGTCCACTTCTACACCTACTACCGCTGTACCCGCAAATCCAAAGTGCAAAAATGCAAAGAAGCGCCGATACGAAGCGAATTGTTAGATTCGCAACTCTCTGCCCATCTGCGCGAATACGCGATGCCGACAGAATGGGTATCCCCATTGTCGGCAATGCTCGACCACGAGGCACAGACTGCTACACAAACCGCATCGGAGGCCGTTCAAGAGTTGCGGGAACAAGTACAAGAACTATCCCGCAACCTGTCTCGCCTTACCGATGTCTACGTTGCCCAAGATATTGAGCGCGACGACTACTTGGAACGCCGTCACACACTGATGTCCGAAAAGAAGTCGGTCGAGGAACAAATCGCCCGACTTCTGCGAACCCCTTCCGCGTGGATAGAACCTACGCGAGAATGGATAAAAGACGCTTCAATACTGGACGAAATAGCAAAAACCGATAATGCCCCCTCCAAAAAATCCTCTCTCCAGAAAATCTTCGGCTCGAACCTCACTCTCCACGCGCGCGAAGCGCGCGGAAATGCACATTCCCCCTATGCGGCGCTCCGCGCCGCGCGTTCTTCTGTCGGCGAAATGCCTCTGTCTTTGATTATGGTGCCCCGAGCAGGAATCGGACCTACATCAGCGGCTTAGAAGTCCGCGGTTCTATCCATTGAACTATCGGGGC
>CAZXAN010000005.1:0-56435 GCA_964638585.1 uncultured Candidatus Saccharibacteria bacterium | reverse complement strand
GTTTCTGTATGTATTATCGCGCGTAAAAAACTTTTTGTGTAACAAAAAATCTTCACCTGTGGATAAGTCGCGCGAAAAATTATTTTTCAACATCACCAACATATTCAACTTCGCGTTCAAGATCAACATCAAATAGTTTTTTCACGGAGTTATGCATGTCACGTGCGAGTTCTGCAACCTCACTCGCACGGGCACCACCTAGATTGATTATTGAGAGTTGGTGTTTCGGCGATACTCCAACCAAATCACGCACGAAACCTTTGGGAAACTCTGTAAATTCAAGCAGAAATGCCGAGGCCACGCGGTAGGTGCCACTTGCCTGCTTCCATGCCCATGGTCGTAATCGTTGTTCTAATTCTGGATTTAGAACTTGGGCTCGCGCAGTGATGTCTGTATATTGCGTTTCCGATACCGCAAGCATATGAAAGAATGAGCCTGCACTCTTATAGCACGTTTGTAACACTCCTTTTTTTTCTCGAATTGAGAGCACGGCGGTACGCAAGCCGACAAGTGTGCGAGGGAGATTTTCGGTGGCCATAATATCCGTAAAGTTGAATCTATGATCTTTGTACGTAAAATCTGGACTTCTGTCTCGCGCAAGCTTTAACACCATCTCCAAGACGATATAACGTCCTGGATACTTACCAAACACACTGTCGTGATACGAAAACTCACAATCGTTTTTTTCAAATGTCTTCACACCGTTCTCCTGATTATGGAGATCAAGTGCCTTAACGGAAACAAGCACATCACTCAACTGTGTGCCGTAGGCACCAAGATTCGCAACGACCGCACCCCCAACGGTACCGGGAATACCCGACAAGGATTCAACTCCGGAATAACCTTGTTGCACTGCCTGCATAACTAATTCGTCCCATACGACCCCTGCGTCTGCCGTGACGAGCACGGCATCATCGCGATCTTCAAACCGCAGATTTGCCAACTGCAAATGGATTACCACACCTGCGAAGCCATTGTCAGATATCAAAATATTTGAACCGCCACCAAGAACGAATATTGGCAGAGAGTTTGTGTGTGCAAATTTTATCGCATCAGAAACGTCTTCAATTGTCTTTGCTTCAACAAAGTAACGCGCCGGCCCGCCGATCTTAAACGTTGTGAGTGGTGCGAGCGAAACGTTTTCTCTTAAATTCATTTCCCGTCTATTTGCTTGAGAGCTTCAGCACCTGCAGCAGCAGTCTCAGGATATCTGGAGATTGCGATATTGATCGTCTTCTTCGCGTTCACTCTATCTCCTGATGCATAATACGCAGAAGCGAGACCAAACAGATCCTCAGCATTCGCATCACTTCTCTCTGCACGCAACTTCCACATTGCGATTAGAGATGCCCAGTCCTTGGTGCTGTAATAAGCCGCCGCCAGCACATCGTTGTCTACTACAGTCGTGCCAAACACCTTAATAAGAGTCTCACTAGCCTTTGCTCTATCTCCGGCTACTATGTCCCCGGCGGCAGAATACGCTGCGAGTTCAGGAAATTGTGGTGCGAGTGCATAAGCATTATTAAAATCTCTCTGTGCTGATTTAGCATCACCAATAGCCCACTCAATAGTTCCCCTCTCAATATAGAAAGCTATTTTGCCGGGCGATAGAAGTATTGCTGTATCAACCTCTTTTAGAGCATTCGCGCTGTCCCCTATGATTCTGTAGACATATGAGAGCTGTAAATGCTCGCGTGCGTCAAGCGGATAAGCAGAGACTTGTTTCTGCATCTCCTCCATCGCCAACTTGACTATCTTTTGTTTGTCTTCGTCTGTAGCCTGCGTGCTCTGCACTACAGAACTCGCAAATGAGATTATCTGTTCTCGCACCTCTTGCATAGCAAACGGCTTATCCGCGGCAAGCTCTTCAAAGAGCGCAATGTTACCAGATATGCCGACACTGTTTGGTGACATCGCCTTGATAAGCTTAGACGCCGCCTGCATTCCTGAAATATTTACAAACCAAATAAGCGCGACTAGAGCAGCAGTTGCAACTGGGAGCGCATATGTAACGCCGTCTCCTGGCGATAATTCTCCAACGTTCTCTAACTTTTCAATAGGCCTAGATACCTGCGAGTCAATAAGCGCGAGTATCGCGAAGAAATATATGTATGAATATAGATTGTCAAATACAAATATATTATGAACAGCGTAGCCAACAAGTGCAGATGTGAGGAGAATTCGCTCAGGACGCGACAGCTCCGAGCTCCTCCACAATAAGAAAATCGCAGAGCCGAAAAGAGACAGATAGAACAAAAATGCTGGGATACCGCCGGCGGTAAGCCAATCTATAAAAGCGTTGTGCGCCCTATCAAACCATTGTTCTTGATGATAGAGCGACGGGTCGTAGAACTTATTGAAAATGTAATTAAAGCCCTCCTGTCCATAGCCGGTAAGCGGACGCTCCAGAGTCCCCTTTAGTGCCATATTCCAGATCGTAAATCGCGTAGAGCCGTCTGAGAGCGAGATTGAAGCAACACGTTCTAACACGTGATTGCTCCTGACAAAACTAGAGTCGCGTGCAAGATAGAAGCCAGTAAGTGCCACAAGCGCCACAACAAGTCCTATGACAGCATTGCGCCTAGCACCCTTGCCTGCCGTCAAAACAAACAGTAGCCCAGCTAGCAATATAGCTATAGAGAATCCTATTATAGTACCTCGCGTTTCTGTAAAGAATAGGAGAACAGCTTCTACAACCGCCAGAGCGACAAGCGACCACTTAAGCCATGTGTATTTCTCTGTTATAGCAAGCCACAACGCGACGAAAATGTTGAAGAGAAAATATACGGCGAGATAGGCAGAGTTGCCGAGTGTAGCATCTATGCGTGTAGAACCCTGATGAATATCTAACGAGCCGTTAAGTTGCAATAGAGCATACCCCACAATGATTACTGAGACTCCGAGCGATGAAAGAAACCATGTTCGCCATTTTTTCTCCACGCGTAATACAGAGCTCATGGCGAAGAACAAGCCTAGAAGATGTGCTAAAAGAACCCAACCCTCCATGCGCTCAAAGTTGCTCCAGAAAGCCTTTGTGGCATTAATCGCGAACGCGTCCGCGACAAACATCCACACGACAAACCCTACTACAGCAGCGCCGATCCAAGAGAATCTCGGGCGATATGCTTTATCTAAGAGTGCGAGAACAACCCATCCAGCGACAGCCACCTCTATCAAGATGCGTAGATAAAACGCCTTGCCTGTGATAAATGGGAAGAAGTAACCGTTTGCGACCACGAGTGGAGTAAATGGTAGAAGAAATAGCGCACCTAGCGCCACCCACCGTGCGATCTGCTTTGCTATCCCCTCTCCGTGCATGATGGCGGTTAGTATACTTCAAAACTGGAAGTAAATAAAGGTGCTGGCGGTGAACATGCCAAGAAGAACAATGGCAAAAATGATAGAGCTGTAGAGCACAGAGAGAACAAATAACGGTTGTTTATTAAGAAACTCGTTAAGACGCCCACGGCGCTCAAGATTCTCAACAAAAAAGAGAACCGCCAAGACGGCAACCGAGATGCCAAGCTCTGAACTCCTCATTCCGATATTTGACATAGGATGTACAACATACATCTCTACAAACTGTGCAAACGGTATGCCCCATCCTACAAACGCTTGTTTAAAAAACGCAATCACTGTAGGGATGTCTGGCGAACGGAAAAAGACCCATCCTATATTTACCAATACGAACGTAATAAACATCTGCAACATTGCGCGCAAACGTGACAGACGATTAAGTCTGATGTTTATCACAAATCTCTCACGCATCTCTTCAGTCAAGCGCCCAACCACTATGTAAAGTCCGAACAAAAGACCCATAATTATAAATGTCCACGCAGCACCGTGCCAGAAGCCCATAATAGCGAAGACAATAATTATGTTTCTATATTGTTTATACTTGCCCTCTCTATTACCACCAAGCGGAATATATACATAATCTCTAAACCACGAGTAGAGAGAAATGTGCCAACGGCGCCAGAACTCTGATATTGAACGAGAGAAGTACGGCTGATTGAAGTTGCGCACAAGATCAATGCCGAGTACACGCGCGCTACCGCGCGCTATGTCTGTATAGCCGGAGAAGTCTGCATAGAGCTGTAGAGAGAATATGAGCATTGCAAATATTATGCTTGGTCCAGAGACATCTGTGATGTTCGCATATATATAGTTGACCGAGACCGCGAGCCTGTCGGCAATGACTATTTTTTTGAAAAATCCCCAAGCCATGAGTCGCAGGCCAGAAAATATGTTGTTCTTATCAAATGAAACAACTTTTTTAAATTGAGGTAGTAGATGCGATGGTCTCTCAATAGGGCCTGCGACCAGCTGTGGGAAGAACATTACATAAAGCGAATAATGCCCTAGATGCCGTTCTGCCGGATAATTACCTCTATACACTTCTATTAGATAACTGATCGTCTGGAACGTGTGGAAAGAGAGTCCGAGCGGTAAGAGTATGGAGAGAGATTCTATTGAATAATTCCAGTTGAGCGCGCTCGCGAGCGCACCAACATTCTCGTTGAAGAAGTTAAAGTATTTGAAGATAAATAGCACGCCGATAGTCAAGAACACACTCGCGATAAACAGGACTTGCTTCTTCTTACCAGAGCTCTGCTCAATCTGCTTAGCAAGAATGAAACTGACAAGAATAATAAAAAAGAGGACAAAGATGTATTTAGGCACGAAGGCGGCATAGAAGTAACAACTGCCGAGCAAGAGCAAAGCCCATCTGTAACGTTGTGGACACAAATAGTATGCGACGACTATTGCGACAAAAAAGACGACAAAAGCGATTGAAATAAATGTCATATTGGTTTACGCATGAACAGATCCTTGTTTGACGTCAGATAAGAGAATAGGGCATCAGCAACATACTCGTTGCCGTCTGCGTTCCAGTGTATGTCGCACAAATACGTCCCACTCTTACCAGAGCCTATCTCTTTTGCTCTAAATGCTGGAGTTATGTCAACATATGGAAAATTATTTTTCTCTGCAATTTCTGCACCGTGCTTAGGGAACTCAAGAGCTATAGACGTTTTCGTCCACGGACCAGTCCACGATGCATATACAAATTTCGCACCATCTTTATATACCTGTTCTGCAAAAATATTTAACATTTTTTCTTTTTTCTGCCATAACTCTTTTTCAGCCAGTGCAGATTCTGCTTCTGTCGCAGAATTTTCTACAGGAACTGTTGTCTGCACTGACGTAGCAAACGGCTCTGACAAATAAGAATTTAAATTGCTTTTGAAAACGAGTACTCTGTTATATAGATTCACGAGAAGTTTAGAGTGTCGGCTTATAGAGCGCGCAAGCGCTACGCCAGAACTCTCGTCTCCCTTTGGCGTCACCGCGATCACATTTCCTCTCTCGTCTAGAACAGACGTGTTGATATCATGTTCGTCAATTAACTCTTGATCACTTTCAATATTAATAATCAGATCCGGTTTGAGAGATGCGCCATACTTTAGATAATAGAAGATATCAAGAAGCATCCTGCTCTGTCCTCCTATTGCTATCGGAATAACTTCGTAAGAATATTTGCGATAGGAGTCTGCGTTAAGTCTGTTCTCAAGAATTGTTGAGAACATGTCATCAACAGGAACTTGTATCGCAGAGACATAAGAACTGCCTACCACAACAATCCTAAACGTATCTTTCTCCTTCAATTGCGAGACTTGAGCACCGTGAAAGCCGAGATTATTTACCTCTACAATGTTTTCATAACAATCGCCTGAAGTTTTAAATGAGCTGTTTGGCTTGTAACGATAGAGACCTGTCTCTGTGTCTGTAGATAACAAATTATAATCGTTTGAGTCAACCGCCTCCATTATCGGCACAAATAAAAGCGCTGACACAAAGATGCCAGCTATTATCGTGAGATATTGCTTAAGATCCATGATGTTTAGAAAAATAAGAGTCTGATCGTGCGAGTAACTCGTTTGGAGTGCCTTCTTCAATAATCTTACCGCGATCAAGTACGAACAGCTTGTCCGAGTGTTCTATGGTGCTCAAGCGGTGCGCGATAATAAACACTGTCACGTCGCCATGCAGAGCGCGAATAGACTCTTGTATCAACTTCTCAGATGCAGAGTCAAGAGCGCTTGTCGCCTCGTCAAGCACTAATAGAGATGGGTTGCCTGCTAGAGCGCGAGCGAGAGCGATACGCTGGCGCTGTCCGCCAGAGAGCAATACTCCGCGGTCACCTGTCGTTGTCTTAAAGCCTTCTGGCAGTTCCATCACAAAGTCATAGATATTAGCCTGTCTGGCCGCCCTCTTTATATCGTCTGAAGTTATCTCTGTGTTGTAGAACCTTATGTTCTCTTCAATCGTATCGTTGAGCAAGAACACATCCTGCGACACGTATCCTATATGTTTGCGCCATTCAGATATTGCAATATCGTTGCTTGGCACACCATCAAGCAGGAGCGACCCTTCGCTCGGCTTGAAGAGGCGCAGAAGAAGATCTGCGATTGACGTCTTGCCTGCTCCTGAAGGGCCAATGAGTCCGACGGTCTCTCCGGCGCGAACAGATAAACTTACATCATCTAAAACTTGCTTGCCTTCGTCATATGAGAACGAGACGTTCTTAAATGTCAGCTCTTTCTTGAGTACAAAAGGTTTGTCACCCTCTGCTGACTCTCTATGCACATCAAGACTACGTTTAAAGCTGGCTATGTTCTTGGCATACGGCAAGAGCTCATTTATAGACTGCAGAGCGTTCTGACCTGATTCAAGATATGTAAATATCTTTTGTATGAGATATAGAGATGCTGCGAAAGAAATGATGTTGAATCCAGGAGCGTGATACGTCAACAAGAAGAGAATGACAACTAGCACAATAGCCGTAGGCTGGAAGAAGCTCGTGTTAATCGTGCGCACTAGAGCCTGCCGTATAGAGAGGTGGCGCAGAAGCCGTATATGCGCAGAACCGCTTTTAATCGCCTCTCTCTCTACGCCGGCAGCCTTGATAGATTTCATACCGATAATATGCTCACTTAAGAACTGCGAGAACTGCTTCTCTACTCCGGCAGCTTGCAAGCCTATGTTCTGCGTACGGCGCAGAAACGGTCTTAGAGTGAAGAGCAATATCGCTCCGCCTGCAATCGTATAAAACGTCATCACTGGAGAAATGTTTATCGCTACAAGCAGATACATCAAGAAACCAGTAGACGACTGTATGACTTGTGCGAGTGTGCCAAGGAGCCCGCTGGTCTGTTGTACATCGCGTACAAGAGTGTTGTGCATCGTGCCTATCTTCTGTTTGAGAGAAAAAGCCCAAGACGACATAAGCACTCTGCGGACAACGTCCTCACTTTCTTTACCAAGGAAGTCTGCGCCGATCCACCCGCGTATGTAGCCGAATACGACCACTGATATTGACCGAGCGACAAATAAGCAGAATATAAATATGAGCAAAAATCTGAAGCTGAACGGTATGTGCAGAAATGCAAAGAAGTTTTGTATCGTGCTTGTTATAAAGTCTGTCCCTGCTCCCGAACCGCCCATAAAGAACGACATAAGAGGTATGACGGCGTTGATGCCTATGCCCTCTAAGAGAGCGCTTAATATGCCAAAAACCGCAAGAGCAACAACGTGCCAGCGGTATCTGCCAAACGCTACCCAGAGCGTCTTAGTGGTATCTTTCATATTAGAATTTGTGTTATTAGTGCAACCATTTGATCCTTTCTCACGGGATCGCTTTCGGCGATTAGAAGCGTGAGCGCTGTGAGCGCGCCAGGATTAATATTTCTCGATTTCTTAGACCGAGCCTTCCGTAAGAACCAAATAAAAGAGAAGGCGCCAGAACGTTTATTGCCATCTGTAAATGGATGATTCTTTACAATGAAATACAGTAAGTGTGCCGCCTTCTCTTCAATAGTCGAGTACAAGTCTTTACCGCCAAACGATTGCATGACGTTCCCTACTATGCCGGCGATACTACCGTCATTTCTCTCTTGTGCAAAAATATCTGTCGCTTCGCCTTTTTTCGTAAGTTCGGAGCGTAGACTCGCAATCGCCGTAGTGAGCTCTTCACCAGTGAGCTTAATTGACCGCTTAGTTGTACCGATAGCAGTAAGAGTCCCTTTATCGTACGCGTCGAGCGACATCCATGTACTCGAGAACTCCTTCACGAGTTCTAATATCGTCTTAGGGTCGAGTGCAACATGTTCTGGTAGCAGTGCCTGTATATCCGCCACCGACTTCATAAACGCGCCATAATTCTTCACGATTTGTTTACGATTCACGGTGTAGCCCTTCGTGATATATTCTCGAAGCATCTTCGTCGCCCACTGTCTGAATTGTGTGGCAGTCTTTGAATTAACCCTGTAGCCAACAGAAAGAATTACGTCGAGATTATAGTACTCGACTTGATACGTTTTCCCATCGACGGCAGTTGTTGCATTTTTTGCAACAACTGACTTTCGATCTAGCTCACCATCGCTGAAGATGTTCTTTAGGTGTCTCGAAATGACCGACTTGTCACGACCAAAAACACTAGCGATTTGATCGAGCGTTGCCCAAATAGTTTCTCGTGACATATCACCACGAAATTCAATCGCTCCGTTTTTTGCCTGATATATTACGATTTTATTATTTTGTTTTTTCATACATTTATTCAATACACAAACGCCTCCCAAAGCGTCTTAGTGGTATCTTTCATAGCTTGTTATAACTATAACCTGCCAAAGCGCCGTAAGGCTACATTGTTCTGCTCTTCATTATTGCTTCAACTTTTGCAAAATCTTCTGGATAGTCCACATCAACATTTTCATCTTGCTCCATAAGAAGAACTTGAGCGCGATCAGCAATTAACTGTTTGCGCAAAATAGATGCACGAGTCATATATATAGCTCCGTTCTCTACAAAAAGAGGCTTTTGATACTGGCTGTTTACGAGCTCTGTCGGATACAGCCTTTGCCAACCGCCACCTTCAGCTTCAACCCAATAATGTCCCTTATCATAATGCCCGCTTATTACAGAGTCTGCATTCTTCTCAATCGCGAGCGCAATTGCCTGTTCTATGCGCTCTCGCGATAGAAGTGGCGAAGTCGGGTATAGCAAGAGTACATAATCTGGCTCGTAGCCCTCAAGTTTTTTTAATTCATCAAGCGCGTGCACAAGCACGTCTTGTGATGTCACTGCGTCTTCAGTGAGTTCTATAGGTCGCAGAAACGGCACTTCGGCTCCGTATTGCTCGGCTATTTTTTTAATCTTTTCAGATTCAGTTGAAACAACAACTCTGTTGACTCCATGTGCGCCTTTGGCGGCAAGAATGGGGTACGCCATCATGGGCTTCCCGCATAAATCTTTCATATTCTTCCCTGGCAGTCGCGTAGACCTTTCTTTTGCTGGGATGATAACGAGTACAGATTGGCTGTTCATAAGAATACGTTACGCTATCAGATTGTTCTGTAAAGGCGTAGCACGCTTGATGTCACGCGCAGCGCGCGAACCAAGTACAGAGCGGTAAAATTTCGGCGCCATGCCGTTGCCGGGGCGAATAGAGCGCACGTTCTCACTAGTGAATCGCTCGCCCTTTTTCACGTCTTTCACTACAAATAACGACTTGCGGAAGACGATATTGGCTTTTTCATCTTTGCTCTGCGTATATGACGGTTTGCCGAGAGCCTTCTCTACCGTTCGCACAGACTGTACTAGAGCAGACAACTCTTTCGGCTCAAGAGAGAAGCTAGAGTCTGGCCCGCCGTCTGCGCGTCGCAGAGTAAAGTGCTTCTCAATAATGCATGCGCCGAGCGCAATAGAAGCAACAGAGATGTCTGTGCCAAGAGTATGATCAGATAAGCCAACCTGCACTCCAAAACGCTTTCGCATATCTGGAATCGTAGAAAGGTTCATGTCAGAAGCGCTTGCCGGATACGCGCTCACGCAGTGCAATAAAATAATTTCTTTGGTACCGAACGTACGTAGTGTTTTAATCGCAAGAGTTATTTCTTCAGCACTCGCCATACCGCGCGACATAATCACTGGCTTCTTTGTTTTGCCGATCGCCTCTAATAGAGGAATATCAACTATCTCAAACGATGCGACCTTGTAACACGAGACATTCAACTTCTCCAAAAAATCCACTGCCGTTTTATCAAATGGCGTAGAGAAGCAGAGCAGTCCGCGCTTCTTCGCATGCGCAAAGAGTTTGGCATGCCATGCCCACGGAGTGTGCGCTTCGCCATATAAGTCGTAGAGCGTACGACGCTTACCCTTCCAAGTCACCATAAATGGCTTTGTATCAGAATCTATCGTTAGAGTATCCGGCGTATAGGTCTGTAGCTTGATGGCGTCGGCACCAGCATCTGCTGCAGCATCAATAATCTTGAATGCACGTTTAATATCGTGATTATGATTGCCCGACATTTCTGCGACGATGAGAGTTTTGTGCCCGACTCCAATCGCATGCTTCCCAATTTTTATCATATGAGTCATGTTAGTTCGTGTAATTCCTTAAACGAAGACAAGGGTAAATCCCAATTAATCTCCACACCGTTTGCCGTCCTCAAACGTTCTTTCAGCGCTTCAAGATCTGCAACACGATGATTACTCCCTTCGCCAACCTGCTCACTTGGGGATATCGTCCACAAAGTCGGCCATGTCTCAATAAACAAATTTTCCATCTCTTTCCGTAACTTCCAGTATGAAGAGGCCAGAGTCTCGTCATCACTGAACAGAATCTCCCTTTGCGCATAAATCCTCCCCTCGTCCAATTTGTCCGTCATTTCAATAATAGAAACGCCCTTTGGCGTGTTATCCCACCACGACCAGAAGTTTGGGTCGGCTCCCTTGTTCCATGGCAAATACGAGATATGCAGATTAACGGAACGGTTTGGATATTGCGCTAAGACGCTATTAGAGACGATCTTCCTGTATCCGTACGAAACAAGATAGTCGCAAGTAACATTTGGTATTTCTCCGGTCGGCGAAACATTCGTAACTTCCCCTTGTGTTCTTAGGAAATCAAGTACGGGCGATTCTTCATAACCAAGAAAGAGTATCTTCATAGCGTGCAGTATAAATTATTATATGAATTGATACGTGCCGTTTTTGAGCTGCGCTATACCTTGATTCTCCTTCTCAATGCGCCCTGCGAGCCACTCGCTCGCGTACGCATCAGCAATTGTAGTCTCCCAACGAGCAGGATCGTTCTCTATCAGCACTTCTTCTGCAGAAACGAGTTGAACGAGTTTTTTTAATTTTGAGAATTTAATTTCCAACATTGCCTCAATACGCGGTAGGTGCCACCGGCTCGAAACAATCATGACGGTAGTCCATTCGCGGTCTCTCGTGAGCAGTTCTAGCTGTTGTAATTGCTGATATGTGTTATTTGAAACTTCTTCAAGTTCTATACGCTCTTTCGGTACGCCTGCTTCTATAAGTTCTCTTTCCAGTATTTCGCACAAAAGCGGGCGATTCTCTGGAGCGTCCTTCGGCACGTCAAACCCTTTGCCTCCAGTAGCTACAACTCGCGCCGACGGATATTGGTTGCTTAATATTGCTGTGACAAAAACGCGAAGCAAACCGCCTGGCGCTCCTTGTTTATTATCTTCTTCTGTAAGGTCAGTACTCGCCCAACGACTACCTACCTGCTTTATCCCGCTAGACAACACTACTATTGCATCTGGTGGAGCCATATTGTCTTTATCCAATTGCTTTCTGCAAAGTTTCAACAATAAATTCTTGCTGTTTTTTTGTAATGCCGGGAAATAGCGGGATAGAAATTTCGGAGGCTACAAAGGCTTCTGCCGAGGGACAAAGTCCTTTTTTGTAGCCAAGCTTTTCATAATACAAGTGCGTATGAACTGGCAGGTGGTGTACCTGAACGCCGATGCCCGCTTTACGCAACTTCGCGAATACCTCATCCCGTTGAGTTATTCCCATATTAAGCCGTATCGGATAGAGATGCCATGCTGATTTTTCATACGTGCGTTCGGCGATAGGCAACATTATGTTCGGTACGTATCGCAATAATTTTTCATATCGTTTTGCTGCATCACGACGCTTGCTGATGAAAGAGTCTAAGCGCTTTAGCTGGCTCTCGCCAAGCGCTGCAGACATCTCCGGCATGCGGTAGTTAAATCCGAGCTCTTGCATCTCTTGATACCATGCTCCGTGATTTTTACGCGCAAAAGTCTTTGTGTTTTTGCTGATACCGTGACTACGGAACAGTCGCAGTGCTCGTACATATTTCTCGTTATTCGTGGTAATAACTCCCCCTTCGCCTGTGGTAATAGACTTAACAGGATGAAAACTGAACATGGTCATGTCAGCGAGTGCGCCTACTGGCTTTCCGCGATATTCTGCGCCAAGCGCTTGTGCAGCATCTTCTATAAAAACAAGTTTGTGTTTCTTGGCGAGCGCCTTAAACTCTCTAAGGTCTGCCGGTCTGCCCCCATAATCAACAGCCACAATCGCTTTTGTCTTTTTTGTTATTTTCTTCTTTGTATCCGCAACGCTCATGTTGCCGGTCTCAATATCAGAATCTGCAAATACAGGCTTCGCCCCAAGATACAGCACAGCATTTGCAGTAGCTGCAAACGTGAGCGACGGCACTATTACTTCATCTCCCTTCCCTATTCCAGCGACGAAATATGCAGAATGGAGAGCGGCAGTACCGGAGTTAAAAGCGACAGCAAACTTCGATCCTACTTTTTTAGCGATTGCTTTTTCAAATCGTTCAAGAGAAGGCCCTTGCGTCAACCAGCCAGAGCGCAGTACAGCCGTCACTGCTTTAATGTCAGCTTCGTTAATGTCTTGAGTAGAATACGGAATCATGCTTTATTTTTACTTTATTTCTTGAAGAGATACATTACGTCCTCGTTTGTCTCTCCCTTATATTTGTATAACTTCTGTTTAACCAACTTAAGTTTCGGGAATTGCTTCTGAAAAAGTGCCGGGAAATTGGCCTTCCATAACCTGTTCTTATTACCGCGATAAATTATCTCTTGCGATTTATCTGCGAAGTATTCAAATCCCCAAATATACTTACTTGAACAGCGGTGCAATTCTTTAATAGCCTTGGCACGGTCCTTTGGTGCAATGTGTATAAGAACTCCAGAGGTAAAAACCAGATCGAACGACCCGTCTTTAAATGGCAGATCAAGGGCATTCCCATCAATTAGATTAATTCCGCGCACAGTCTTCCTGCCAAAGTCGGCCACAGACGGATTAATCTCAACTCCATACAAATTAGTGAATCCAATCTTCTGCAACGCATGAAGTTGTGCTCCAAAGTTGGCCCCGACTTCTAATATGCGAATATCTCTCGGCAGAGACCCCAGAAATTCTTTATTCATTTGACTGCGTGTAACACCAAATTTAGAACGGTAGCTCAAGTCCAGCTGTGTCGGAGTAAATAGATTACGCTCTAGATATCCCTTGCCGAAGTTCCCCTTCCAAAATTTCTGCTGCGATGTTGTTTTCATAAAGATGATAATGCCTTATCGACTAGCTGTGCGCAAGCGAATGCACCACACCAACGACTCGTTCGGTCGCGCCTGCCGGCCACACATCTCTTAGTGGAGACGTAGTAAATGGCCATTCGTCACGAGCATACGCAGAAAATGCTCTTGATAGTGCTCCAGCGCTTTCAATGCGCGTGGTCACACCCATACGATTGCTCACAAGTGGGTCCTTGCCATATATCTTCGGCTCGTAACTCAAAACCCTTTTCCCTGCCGCCACAGCCTGCATCAGTACAGGAGACGATATTCCAACTATGAGCCCTGATCCTGACAATGCCTCCTCAAGTGTTGGTTCTGTCGCACGACGTACACGTGGCCCAAGAAATTCTTCATATTTATCTGCGGGTTCTTTCGGGTGCAGACGTAGTGACAAATAATACTGCTTTGGCAAGGTCTCTAATACTGAAACTACATCTTTAAGTGTCGCATATTCGTCATAGAGAATCTGTGAGAATCCTGGCAAGCTCGCAACAGAGCTAAGTGGTTGTGAAATAAAAAGTATGCGATTCTCGTCTTCGTTCTCGCTCATTATGTTGTCTGCAAAATGATCAAAGTGTGGATTGCCAGTTATCACAAGCCGTTCTGCTGGGAATCCTTCGGCAATCATTTCTTCTTTTGCGATATCATCCATGATGCAGATTTTTGAAGGCAGATAGACAAAATCTTTTTTGTCAGTTGTTGAAAATCTCTGCCAATAATTGAGCCAGAAATCGAGCACGTAGAGACTTGGTATATCGCCGAGCGTCATCATGATTTTCTTATCAAGAGAGTCTCCGGCACTCGTCCCTGCGATAAATATATCTGGATTTTTTATATCTCCGCCGACTTCGGCGCCATCTGCCTTTAGCATTTCAACAACTGGCAGTATGGCGTTTCTACCGCCAGGGTCTTGTGCAGAGAAAAGTACTTTCATTGCAATTCGCTCTTGTGCGCGAGTATTTTCTCGAGCGCTCGTACAAAAGAATCAATATCTTTTTTTGTGCGCGGGTGCTGACAAAGCATTGTCCACGTAAGTTCATTTTCATACAAACGTTCGGTTACTGGACAGATGCCTTTCGTGTATTTCTGTGTCATCCCGTCGTAATCAAATGGGAAATGCGTCCCATTGAACGCCTGTTTCTTCTGAAAGATCGGCAGGAGATATAACGGCTCAAGGTACCCTTTTGACATCGGGAACCCTTCTGCTGTCATTGCATCAACAAGTGTATCACGCGATATACCAAGTTTCTTCTCGTCTATTTTAAACGGGAACACGTAGTATACGTGGTGATTCTCTTTTGGCACTTGAGGTATCTCAATTCCGCGCACGTCACGCAAACACGTGGTCAAATACGCAACGAGCGCTCGTCGCTTTTTAGTCAAGAAGTCTAGGCGAGAGAGTTGTACTTCGCACAATGCCGCAGTGAGCTCGGTCATGCGGTAATTGCTACCAATAAGAAGCCCTGCTTCGGGATAGGCTCCTGCCAGATTCTCGCCGTGATTTCGGCACAATTGAGCACGAAGTGCGTACTTCTTGTTATTTGTTACCAATACGCCCCCCTCACCTGCTTGGATTGTTTTGTGAACATTGAAGCTAAAGATACCTATGTCTCCAACCGTCCCCGCGGGACGCCCGCGCCAGAGCGCGCCGGGTGCTTGCGCATTGTCTTCTATAATCTTTAGTTTGTATTTTTTAGATAGGATGAGGAGTCTATCAAAGTCTGCCATCTGACCAAAAAGGTTTACAACAAGAATCGCTTTGGTGCGCTTGGTAATCGCCTTTTCCACAGAACTTGCGTCCAAACAAAAAGTGTTCGGATCAATATCAGCGAAAATCGGCACTGCCCCATTCATGAGAACAGACGTCGCCGTCGCCGACATTGTGTACGGCGGTATGATTACTTCGTCGCCAGGCCCGATGCCGAGCGCCACGATGGCGCCGTGGAGCGCTGTAGTAGCAGAATTGAAGCTCACTGCGTACTTTACTTTAAACTTCTTTACGAATGCAGATTCAAGTGAGAGAACATGCTTACCTCCAAAGAAATATTTCCCGGGGGCACCAACATAATCTGAGAGCGGACCATCTTTCAGAAGCTTTGTAGCTATAGATATTTCTTTTTTACCGATAAGATATGGCGACTTGAACTGTCGTTTGAGAACCGGTTTCCCGCCATTGATAGCCAATTTTGATTTCGTGATTTTCATAATGTAATTATACAAGAGTCTTTTTACCGTTCTGTCGCGCACTCTTAGCTATCGCATCAAGAACGCGAAGTGTTGATAACCCTTCACTTACTGAACTCGCAGATGTCATGTCTTTTTCATAACACTCAATTGCGTGAGCAAGAGCGTCTTTGGTGGCACTAAGTGGCGAGTGTAATACGCATTCACGGGTAGTATCAAGCTGCTTCACTCCAGCAAATCGTGACTCATGGGCTGGAGTCTCAACAAGGGTTATCCCATAATCCGTCAAGTTAGCACTACCCTTCGTACCAAATATTCGAATGTCGTGAATGCCGTATTCTTTTTGATCAAAACTCTGTAATGTGATTATTGTGCCTCTTTTTGTAACCAACAGTGCGTCTATGTTCGCATCTACTGTCGGGTGCATTTTGTTCTTAGTATTATTCAAACCGATAGCAGATACAATTTCGTCATCTAACAGAAAACCAACCGCGTCAATGGTGTGCCCGCCATTGTTACATAGACCATTGCTGTAATAGCATGTGACCTGTTGTATCCGCCCGAATTTTCCTTTTTTTATTTCAGCACGTACACGCACAAAAAGTGATGAAAAACGCCGCTGATAATTAAGGACAAACGTCATACCACTTTTGGCGATAAGTACTTCAATCTGCTTCGCTTCTTTAACACTTGTCGCAAGCGGCTTCTCGCATACGACCATTGAGACTCCGTACCGCACACATTCTTTAAGTGTAGCGAGGCGAACAGTGGGCGGCGTCGCGATACTCACTATATCCGGCTTTTCAATTTTCAAACATTCAGAAAGTGATGCGTAACACGAAGCGCGTGGAAAAAGTTTGTGTGCAGAAGCAAGGTTCTTTTCATTCGTATCAACCAGAGCAACGAGCTCGGTTCTTTTATTCGCCACCACTGCGCCCGCATGGCTAGCCGGCTTTTCGCGTTTTGGTTCCGATTCAAAAAGTGCTCCAATATTCCCGCAACCGACAATCGCAACTTTATATTTCTTTTTGATTTTCACCATACAAAAATAAAGAGTACTTCTTTACAAAACAATAATCTTTTTTGCATGCTCCGTTTTAAGCTGAAAGACTGGATTATTGCTGGCGAAAATGAAATCAGATTTTACGGATGGCTTTTTATCAATCCACGATGTTTTGGCAGACGCCAAGAATTCTGGCTTGATAACGTACGCATAGCCTATATCATGAGCACGAGGCGCTTCATATTCTGTAATAAGCACTTCATGCAATTTCTCTCCTGGGCGAATGCCGGTCACTTTGATTTTGCACTCCGGTGTTAGCATTTTAACGACATCGACAACTGGCATATTACCCATCTTCGGGACAAATATCTCGCCTCCTTGCATAAGAGAGAGGCTCTCTAGCACAACGTCCATAACACTTTCAATAGTTATCCAGAAGCGAGTCATCTTCTCGTGTGTGAGTGTGATAGTGCCCGTCTCGCGTTGCGTGCGCAGAAGTTCTACAAAACTGCCTCTGCTACCTACAACATTTCCGTAACGCACAACACTGAAAGAAGAGTTGTATTTACCGCCTTGATATACGTTTGCCGCCACAAACAGTTTCTCTGCTGCGAGTTTTGTTGCGCCATAGAGGTTGATAGGTTGCACCGCCTTGTCAGAAGAGACGAGCATAACCTTGCTAACGCCAGCGTCTAGAGCTGCATCAATAACGTTTTGTGAGCCATTTATGTTCGTCTTTATCGCTTCTGTCGGATTGTACTCAATAGCTGGTACCTGCTTGAGTGCGGCGGCGTGCACAACAATGTCTACACCGCCAAAGGCCCTCTCCAACCTGTCGCGGTCGCGCACGTCTCCTATAAAGAAACGTAGCTTCTTGTGCGGGTCTACAACCTTCTGTTGCATATGATGCTGTTTAAATTCATCCCGACTGAACACTATTACCTTGCCAACTTGATTATCTTTAAGCAGACGTGCGACAAGCGCTTGCCCAAATGTGCCTGTCCCGCCTGTAATAAGAATAGTCTTCCCCTTTAAGAAGGCGTGTTTAGACTTGCTTATTTTAGCATTAGTTTTAGCCATAATATTTTTATTTTAACACGTAGAGACTATAACTCAAATTATAATAATTTAGTTACTGTTTTTGTTCATTTTTGTGCAATAGCCAGCTACACTAGGTATGAGTGAAATAGCAAGCAAACTCTCTATAAATCCAAGCAACAGATAGTCATTATATTTGCGCGCCACAATCTGGAGGCCAAACGGAAGACCGTTTGGAGAGGTAAAGACTGGTGCACTCACAACTGGAAGATGCGTGAGCGTCCACATAAGCGCTGGATCAGGGAGCTCGGTAATTTCTCGTGGCGGGGCCTCGCCAGCAGTCGAGAGCGAGAGGATAATATCAAAGTTTTTAAAGAAACCGTCCATGGTATAGATACATTCTGTCTGCTCGGCGAGCGCTTGCGCAAACGCTTTCTTGTCAATAGCAGTGCCACTTGCGATAAGCTCATTCATAATGGGCGAAACAAATTCTGCATGTTTATGTTCCTTATCAAAATAGTAGGAAAGTGACTTGTTATAGATAGTCGTATGGATCTCATGTGCACTCCCGGTCACGCTTGGCAGATCAGCTTCAATTACGCTCATGCCAGCCTCCTTGAGCTTTTCAGCAAAACTAAATAGAGAGTCTCTTGCATATTGAGGCGCATATTCCCACGTATGCGTTTTAACCAGCGCTACACGCCACGGTTTCTTTGCAGGTTTTTGTTGCCGTACAGAATCGTTAAGCGCCGTGTGACTTATTGGGTAATTCTCGCCATACACACGCAAAGCATCAAATCCGCGACGCATGTCCTGCGCGTGTAGAGTAAAGAATCCAAGTGTGTCAAGACTGTCAGTAGTTTTTAAGGTACCGGTGCGCGGAATAAGTCCGAATGATGGTTTCATCCCATAGATCCCGCAAAAACTTGCTGGACGTACGATTGAGCCAGCGGTCTGCGAGCCTGTAGTCAATGGCACCATGCCAAGCGACACTGCCACAGCAGAACCACTAGAGGATGTGCCTGGTGTTTTGGTTATGTCATATGGATTTAGTGTTTTATCTAGCGCATGTACGGCAAACTCAGCAGTAACAGTCTTCCCTGCTACAGTAGCTCCGTGTCGTTTCAGATGATATACGGCACGGGCATCGTTGCCTGGAGTAAATCCCTTCCACAAAGGACTGCCCATTTGAGTCGGGAAATCACGCGTGTTGTAGATATCTTTCACTCCGACTGGTATGTATTCAAGCAAATGATTCGGATTGATGCCGAATGTCTCTGCTTCTGTCTGCACTCGCTCCGGCCACCCCTCATCGACCACAGACATCCACGCGAAATACTGTGGATCATATTCGGCGATATTTTGGAGCGTAGCTATCGCCACCTCTTTTGGAGAAAGTTCCTTGCGTACATACTTCTGTATAATTTCACCTATGGAGTTCTCAACAAAAAGACGATTCATGGCAGTAATATCCTCCCCGTGGCAGTGGTTGTGTGTGCGGGATTAAACTTTTCAATAAGCTGTTCGGAGAACGGCAGTATGCGCTCTGCGTTTTGGTGCGTCTTCTTGATAATAGGAATATCTATACCACGCATTTTTTCTACTCGCATATCCTCCATTGTTTTATAAAACTCCTTCTCGCTCATGCCAGTCGCGCGCAAGTAATAAGCAAGCGCTTCTGGCACCTCTGGATCGTGTTTGCGTATTAGATCAAAGCCCTCATCTCTAGTTAAAAGCCCATTGCGCACATCCATTGATGCCTGTACGGTCGCGCGTCCGTAACCGCGCTTGAGATAGCATGTGAAATCATGCATGCCAGACATAATATCCTCAACACTCTTGTAGCGTTTGTAGGTATTTTCCATTTCTGTCTGTCGCCAACCGTAGGTCTCTTCTAAAAACTCCGTCTGTCGTTCATCGTCCCAGAAAAGATAGTCGCCGAGGTGTATCCCACAGACGTCTGCCGCGTCTATATCGGCCTGGCTGGGGACTTCAAATGGACGCATGTCTTGAGCAGTGATGTCTCCATCAACCATATCTTCGGCAGCCAGACGAGCAGAATGCTTAATGAAGTAATCTCTATCAAACGTTTGTCCAGGCACATCATAGGACGCACGACCGGAGGAATCGGCGGCGGATTCACCCCATATGAGAAGCGGTATCTTCCATTTGACCGCGACCTGGAGCGGGAACGAGCCGACCCCGCCGTGGTCATGCCAGCTGACATCACCGATGCCTCCTAAAGACTTGCGAGCAAGTTTGTTGATGAGAGCGCGGTTCGGCGTAAAGGCTATATGATCCACATTGAAAGTCTCCAATGCATTTTGCAAGTTGTACCACCCCGACTCGCTCCACCAATTATGACTAAAAGTAACTGCGAGTGGCTTCATTCCATAGACTTTGGTGAGTACATGAAGCTGAAAAGTGCTGTCCTTCCCACCACTGATTGGGATAATGCAATCGTAATTATTGCCGGCTTTTGCCTTCGCGTCTTCTAATATTTTGCGAAGACTTTTTTCGCGTTCTACCCAATTAATATGGATTTTCTGTTCCGAGGACTGGCACGCGCGGCAGATATCGAGCTCGTCAAAGGCAATTCCCTCCTGCGTCTCGGGGATACAGCAACGCGAACAGTATCGCAAGTGGGGAAAGAGTGGTTGAGCGAGAATTTTATTCATAGGTTGCTAGGATGTGAATTCTTCTTTCAGAACCCCGTACTCAATAATATCGACATACGCATTGTCCTTATACTGTGCTTCGCGTCTGCACCCTTCCTTCTGCATACCGAGCGCTATGGCCAACTTTTGCATAGCAATATTCGTGCTCGAAGTACCGCAATAGATGCGATGCAAGCTGAGCACGTTAAATCCATGTGTGAGCAGAAGTCTCGAGGCCTCGCACGCGACTCCCCTGCCCCAATACCCTTTATCGCCGACGATGATTGCATATTCGGCATTGCGGTCGATAAGATTAATGTGCTGGAGTGCGATGTTGCCTATGTGCTTGTTCCCATCTTTTGCAACAATGGCGAGAACGAGGTTCTGGGGATCGTTCTGTACGCTCTCTATGTAGCCCTTTGTCTGCGCGAGCGTATATGGGAACACGTGGTGCGAATTGTGGGCAGAGACCTCCGGGTCGTTCAGCCAGTTCGGATATCCGCCGGCGAGATCGTCTGTGGAGAGAGGACGTAAGTATATCGTGGCGCCCTCAAGAAATGGTCGTTCCATAGGATATAGAATTACTTAAAAAGGGCTCCAGCGCAATAGAACAATTATGTTCATGGCAACGGCAGGAGTTTTTCTCGTAACAAGCTCGCCATGCGCTCCGGAGCATGACCATCAAAGCTATAATTCTCCGAGAGAAAATTATTCTGCCTCTTCACCGCTTTTTCAGCTTCGTCTTTATTGAGTAACTGCCGGAGAAACGCCAACAATTCTTTGACATCAAATGCGACCGACGCAGCGCGGCTATATACCCCAAGAGTATACGTATCCCATTTTTGCCAAGGGAAAAGTATCATCGGTCGTTCGCCGAGCATAATCTCATACATGAGCGTTGAACTGCCAGTACATGCTATATCGCTTGCAACAATAAGAGACAAGAAGTCTTTGGTATCAGTGACGACCACGCCACCATCCGTGAATAGATTGTGGATATCATCGCGGTAAAATGGCGAAAAACTGCCTAAGCGAAATTTGAAAATGAACTGCAATTCCGGCATTTTCTTTTGTATATTCCGAAATGTATTGAAAAAATCAGCGACTTGATATGAACTAAATAGAAGCGGATATGCACCGGGGAATGGTACAGCAACAAATACCGTCGGCCTAGCGTGGTCAAGACCCAACCCTATAAGACATTCTATGCGATTTTGTGCGAGAGTATCATGTTCGTGCACGTAGTGATCAAACCGCGGAGAACCAATTGGGCGAATGCGCTCGCGCGCGTAGCCGTGATTCTTATGGTACACATCTCTTGTCAGTGGTCCGTACGCAGCCAGATACGATGCAGTGAGGTGAGAATGCGCGGAACGCGGGTCAACTACCGCTCCCGCATGTTGCACTTCTATAGAGGGTATACCGAGTTGATGTGCAACCTGTGTTGCGATATAAAAATGGTGGGCTGCACCACCGACACTGGCACGAAGAAGAACCTTGTCAGGCCTCTCTTTTTGCATGATGCGTCGAAGTCCTTCAATGTCCACTAGCGCACGTTGTGTCTGTGTCTCTATCAAAAAAGTAAGCGCACGCTCTATGGCGGGCCACGCATCAATGCCTGGCACGATATCAAAGATTTCTCGGACCTCGTTCTTCACTGCGTGCCACTGCTTTGCAAAAGCAAGTACAGACTGAGATATCGTGCTCATAATGTTTGCATCTACAACATCTGTGGAGTGCAGAAAACGTATCCTATGTTTCAATAATTGTCGCCACGGAATATTCCTTATTTCTTTCCTCTCCATGAATACTAGTTCAACGTCATCCATTTTTTCAATGAACGACTCTATATGGAACCAGTATTCGCTCGCGTAGAGCTTCAGAGGGCGCGGGCGGATGCATAAACGGATGCATGCATTATAGAACGCGAGCGCTAGAATACCGAAACATCTTGTAATTCGTTGTTTCTTTGATATTGGTACAAAATTGAGAGGCGTACCTATTGTCTGTACTTCAAAACCCTTCTGCTTCCCAACTAATATGGCGGCATCAACTGGTGCACGAAATTCAAAAGGTACTAGTGCAGCTACCTTAAACGTTGGCCGCATTGTTGTGTGTGGAATAATCAATTTCTTGACCTCACCTATCTCGGCAATGCGTTTGAAAATAGCCGTGTAGCGCCCGAGATATTCCAGGTACAAATCAATCATCGGTTCAAATACTTCTCCAATGTTAATTCCTTGATATGCGTAAAATCGCATAGCCGGATGCTCGTGAAAGCGCTTGGCAGAACTTCTAGCAGAGTCAAGGACATCGCCGAAATCTTCCTCAATAGGCACGTATTTAAGAAGTGACTCGTAAGGAATATTACGTTCGCGAAGTGCGTGTTCAATCTCAAATTCCAGAGGTATAATTGTACAAGCACTTAGTGGGATGTTTTCCTTTTCCAGATAAGACTGCATTTCGTCGATTTGCTTTAAGGTATATAACACAACAAATGTTTTCTTCTCTTGTTTCATATATCTGCTATAACGCTACTAACGTCTCTAAAGTTTTCTCTAACAATGGTCCGACAATCCTTTTGTCAAACTTCTGTGACTGACTTACACCTTGTTTGCCAAGCCGTTCTCGCAACTCTTTATCTTTAATAAGAGAGCATATACATTCGCGCAACTTGGATACGTCTCCGCTAGAGAAGAGTAGACCACCTTCTCCTATTGTCCATGGCGCCGAACCTATGTTTGAAGCAACAACAGGAATGCCATAAGACATAGCCTCTACAAAGGTGCGTCCAAATGCCTCTGGACAACGCGAAGGATGTATAAAAATATCTGCAGACTTATACACTTCTGGTAATTCGCTTTGATCTACCCATTGAGTAATCTGTACACGCTCTATAAGGCCGTACTCGCGAATCATTTGTTCGCATTCTTTTTTCATCGGACCATCGCCTACAATGCGCAAGATCCAAGGTATTTCTAAATTTATATTTCTTACCGCCTCAATCAATAGATCAGTCCCCTTGTCGTGTGTCATGCGACCCGCGTACAAAAGTCTTACGGTCTGCGACACAGTTCTCCCCTGAACATTGCGTTCGGCATCAAATTCAAAAAAATTAGACACGATATTAAATTTCTTCTCTATAAATCCATGGTAGACATATATCTCTTTGATAAACAAAGACGAAGCGATATATGCATCAACCCATTTGGCGTCGCGCATCCCGAATAGTTTTTCCCAAAGGACTCTCTTTATGTAATAGACCGTGCTCAAACGCTGTCCCGTATCCATTGAAGACAGGCATGTGTCTAGGTAGATGGTTACCGGAATCACTCCGCCACCCATTCTGTATCTGCCTGCGCCCCAGATAAAATCTACTCCGTATAGTAAGAATATATCAGCATCTTTCTCGCAATCAAATAACAACTTAGTGAGAAACTTGTTGTTAGCAAGAAGGCCCAGCTTTTCTTTAGCATGTTCAATTAGTTGAATATCGCTGGGCGGATTGTTAACAGAATTGATTGCGTGCACTGTAACTGTGTGCCCACGCTCTTTCAGATACCTGATATATGAAATCGCGTTTTGATGAGAGCCTGCACCATCTCTGTTTAAACTCCGTACTAGAAAATGGATTCTCATATCTTTGATGCAACTTCGTTCATATCTATTTTATTCATACAGTCCGGATACTCTTTATAAACGTGGCTCGTAGAACAAAGGTCGCCACGAGATAGTACGGTTATAGGCGCATCTACGCCGTACTGATCATCAAACCACCAATTGCGCCCTAGACATGTAGTCATAACAACAAGCGGTTTGCCTAGTTGCGCAGTAATGTGCGCAACGCCAGTATCAATGCTCACAACTCCTCTGCTATTTGAAATCAGATTCATCATTTCCTGAAGCGTGACCTCGCCGGCGATAACCATTACTGGAATATTTTCTGCTACTTTCAACGCTTCTTCTCTATCATTATCACCACCACTTATTACAAGTCGCATATCTGGTAGTTTTTTGGCAAGAGCCATCAACAGTTCGTGTTTTTTATCTGGCGACAACCCACGGCTTTTGTTTCCTGCAAAGAGATGCACGACAACGTACTTCTCCTCTACAAGGTTCAGACTTGTAAAAATCGAGTCGTCGGGAACGAACTGCATTGTCGGAAATTGAATAGAAATGGGAATATCCGCCACGCGCAAAGCAGAACGGTCATGCTCTGCAACTGCGATATCTGAACGTACAGGCAGAAGTTTGTCATAGAGCATTTTGTTCAACTTTGATGCATCGCTAAAGCCGATAAGACCACCGCTTTTCGCTAGCAACCTTGCGGCGAGCTTACTTGCGAAACTGAACTTCCCGCCTTTCTTTCCTGCATACTGTGTAATGACCAAATCACTACCACGAAATTTTTTCCACAAATGCCAAAGCGATTTTGGATTCTTGCGGTTCACTTCTATAACCTCTAGCCACGGATACGCGGAGAATAAATCGCGAATCATCTCGGCACGGCTCGCGACGACTAATCCGAGTCGCGCATTCGGGAACTCTGCGTGAATGTTCTCCAGGAGATACTTCCCCATCAGGCAATCGCCGATTGAGGAGGCACGAAACGTGAGGACCTTTTTAATCTCCATATTTATTTAAGGAGCTTACGCACGCGCTGTATTAGAGAATACAATGGGAACTTTCTCGCCCAATATTTAAACTCTCGCAGTCTACTGTCTTCGTCTATGTGCGCGGGATATCTGCGTTTGCGTGGGGGCAAGACTTGTAGCTCATTTTCATCAATCGACATTTTATGCCAGATAAGATTTGTGTTTCCTGTAATCTTTAGCGTCCCGTCATAGAGCTGAAAAAGCTTCGTCTCATATCTATGGTCGGTATGTAGCGCGTCTATAGAATTGTCAGAGATGCCAAAGTTTGGAAATAATTCTTTCAATACGAAAAAAGCATTCACTTCATTTGTAGCGACTAACTCATACCCCTTGCGTTTGCCAAGCTCCACGAGAGCGCGTAGCGACGACCCCTGAAAGATGTTCATATCGCGTGGCTGGATAAATGTTACGTCGTTTGGTATTGAAGGATTAAATTCAACAAGCATTACTCTCGGGCGGTAATCATTGAGAGACTCCCATAAGTGATATTCGTTCCCGTCTATATCTAGAGAAAATAAGTCAAACGTCTTTGGCAAAGATATGCTGGCAAAAATATTATCCAGAGATTTCTCTCCTTCAAAAGAGACAAACGCATTTATGCAATGAGCTCTATCTATATCTGCATATTCTCTCTGTAGTTTTTCAAAATATGTTTTGTCAGCTTCTATTAATACGCCAGACCAGCCCTTCTCTTTAATCAAGTGCCAGACGTTACTGCCATGAGTACCGTTTAAAGCACCCAGGTCAACACACCACTTGCTTTCTTCGCCTATGATTTCAAAAATCCTAGCGATTACACCATCCTCACCGTGTTCAGACGTGATATCGCGATTATTTGAGAGCAAGTCGTTATTAGAATTAGGCATGGATTTTTTCTTGAGTATTTTCTTCTATAAACTGCACTATGCGTTCTGCACGAGCTCTCCATGAAGAGTTTTCTGCCAAGAGTTTTGAAGACTCAACTTTTTTCGCAGTCTCTTCGCCATCAGTAATAGCATTTTGCACAACTCTAGACAGATCCTGCACATCGTCTGGTGTGTAGAAGAAGACATGTTCTTCTGTCACTATCTCGCTTATCGCAGGCGTCTTGCTCGCAACAATGGGCCTGCCTACGGCCAGATATTCAAACAGTTTCATTGGTGAAGTATAACGATAAGACTGTGTATCGCGAATAGTCCCCAGCACAAGCAGTGCATCTGCGGAGGCAAGCCACAACGGCATCTCTGTGTGCGGACGGCTACCGGAGAAGAACATATTTGACGGCAATGGCTCTTTTATCAACCTTTTAAAGTCTTCTTCGCTACCGCCCACGACTTGCCAGCGTATCTGTGAAGTAATAGATGCTGATATTGGCAATATCTCTAACCCTTTCCATTCAAAAAATCTGCCTGCATATAGAACTATCTTGTCATCAAGCGGTAGATCGAGTTTTTCTCGTGCATCTTGTTTGTTTATGTGAGCAAATTTAGACAGGTCTACACCGTTTGGCTCAACTATGTAACGCGCACGCGAACGTGGAAAATTCTCTTGTAGCTCTTTAACGATTATTTTGTTTATGGCGATTATCCCTCTCGCATTTTTAAATAATATGCGCTGTGCGAGCGTGCGCGGTTTAGCCCCGTGCATTTCAGAAAATAACGGCAAACCGAGAAATGCGAGCGCTGACGAAGAATAGCTGTCTGTATCAACAGTGTAGAGAACGAACTTCTCGCCAGAGATTTTTTTATGCAATATGAAAAGCGAATAAGAAATCATAAATGACAGCGAAGAAATAAAATAGCCTATGCGTCCGCCTGTATACCAATCTATAGTCGGCAAATAGATTATCGGTATGTTAACTCGAAGTCCATAATATTCTCGCACCGAACGAGCATCAGTAACACGGCGCGGTGCCACAAGAGACAGGTCCGCACCCGCCTCAATAAACGCCTCGCACATCTTAGCTATCTGTATCCCGTGAGCCTTTTCTGTCGGCATACGAGCATTTGCTATGTAGTAGATTTTCATGCGTTTCCCTTCTTCCCTATAACTAAGAACTGTTTGCCAAAGATGCGCCACATGAATGGGAATCGCAAGTACCAAGCAACAAAAAATACAGGATACAGCGGCCCGCTAGCCATAGTAAATGGCAAGAATCTACCAACGCACTTCTCTATACCAAAGCCTTGCTGTGTCAGCGCCTCTGCGAGTGACAACTCTGTGAGCGGTATGTGGTGGTCTATAAAGTCCCAATACGAGCCGAGGGCGTATTTAATATTCGGCCCCAAGGCGATAATCAGCCCACCCGGCTTTAAGCACCTACGCACTTCAGACAGAGTGCGCGCAAGAGCTGGTCTGTCTGGCAAGTGTTCAAAGAAATTGCTTGTGAAGACGACGTCAAGGCTGTTGTCCGGTAGTTGCCATGTTTGTGAACAGTCCTGCAATAAAACTTCAATGCCAGCATTTACCAGACTTGACGTGTCTGGGTTAAGGTCCATTGCGAACTTTTTTGCGCATTTAACATTATTTATGAACTCGCCGTATCCGGCTCCAAGATCCAACACAGTATCTTCTTTGCGTACAAACTTCTGAAAATAATCTCTGATAAGAACGCCCCAAACTCTGTCTCTGTACTTAACTCTACCGCTGAACCGCACTTCGTACATGCGTTGTAACTCGTCGCTGTTGTGAGGGAGGTTAGAGGTGCCAGATTTCATATTTATCATCAGTGTATACCTTCACCGCCCCGAGAGCTTCTGGGTGATACTGTGAGTCCAGCACTTTGTCCTTCAAAATATATGTAACGTGATACTTATCAAGATAGTCTTTTATGTTCGGTTTAATGTCATTCTTGAACTTGTTGGCGAGATCATTAAAGAATTTATCGCCGAGCAAGCTCTGTGGTGTCGGTATCTCTCCGCAATCTTTGTTCTTGTTCCAGAAGAACAGTATCCGACAAATCTTGACTCCGCGCTCAATAGTCTTCGCCTGATGAGGCAGGTCGCGCCGCCCAAGATAGAGCAACATATTGTCTAAACTTTTTAAGTCTGTAGCAGTCGGATTGTTGAAATACTCTGATACAAGATACCTCTCGCGTATCTCACCTTCTGGCACGAGTTCCATCATGCCGGCCCATACGTAAAGAGTGAAATGTCTGGTAAAGACTGGCAGGTTAGTCGTCAAGAAATTTCGCGGGTTGCTCCACACAACGACTGGATTCTTTTCTTGTGCATCTAGCCATGCAAATGGCTTTACATAAAGTTGTTGCGTCTGCCACAATTCATGGTTAATGTTTGTCGGAATAAAATATATAGAACGTTGATATGCGTAACACACGCTCATTCCCGATAGTGTCACAAGTACGACGACAGCACATGCATACATTGTTCTAGAGAGATGCGCACGTTGTCTCCAAAGAAACGCTCCAGTACCGACAATGAAAAAAATTAGCCATGGTTGGATCAACAAACGTACATGTTCACCTGTCTCAAGTAATTTTCCAGTTATTAGATTACTACCCTGCATAATCCAGAGACCAAGCCCGCTTATGGCGAAGAACAGACTGATCAGAACGAACTCCTTATTCTCCCGCAATACTCGCGTACGCCACAAAAGTACTACGAGAAATACGAGAGCAAAGCCGATCCATCCACCAGAATAGATTACTTCTGCCATTGGCAAGTGTGTGTTCACTAGCCCTAAACGACCAACGCTCTCCCAGAAGTATGGCGATGAATGTGAGAGCCATAAGGCGTATAGAGGCACTGGGAGCCCTATAATCCCGCCCAGAATCGACGCTAACAGCGTTGCCCTCATCAGTACCCAGTTCTTCTTAAAAATCGCGTAAAGAACGAGTAGCCCGAGCGTTATCACAGACGCTTGCCACATATAGGCGAATAGATAAAACATCGCCCCAGTTACGAGTCCGAGAAATACTATGTTTCTCTTGTTTTGTTCTCGGATAAGTCGTGCGAATGCCAAGTAGAATAAAAAATAAAACGGGTATACAGTTTGCAGATTCACGGGTCGCCACACATGCGAATATGATTGTAAATATAAAATCACAGTACCGAATACTGCTATCCAAGGCGGTACGCGCAACTCTCTAAACAAATAATAAAGAGCTAGCGCAAACAACATGCTCCACAAAATAAAATTGACTATGAGAGATGCGTTGAGAGGTAGTCCTGCCAACTGCGGAATCGCGTTTATCCACGCACCTGCAAATATTACGAGAGGCGGACCGTCAGCGTGCTCAAGAAAATATGGATTGCCTCCTGTAGGATGATCTTTCACTATTGTCTGCACACGAGCATAATAGAACGTCTCGTCCGTAAAGTTCGGTGGCATCCCCTGCCACGTGTTACCAAGTACGAAGAAAATGTCAAGAACTGGAATAGCTGTGAGCACAAGCACTATCGCCATAAGCACCGCAATTGGGCGATTGTTTTTTAGAAATTCTTTTACTCTGACCATAGAATACGGACATCATATCAGAACCTGATAGCTCGTGGTATTTTAGAGGCATGTATAGAGGCAAGACGGTTAGTGTTGTAATCCCAACATACAACGAAGAAGGGAGTATTCGCGCTGTAATAGACGGTTTTTTTGATACCGGATTAGTTGATGAGGTTGTAGTTATTGATAACAACGCGCTCGGCAACACTAAAGACGAGGTCGCTCAGACACGAGCTAGGCTCGTAGAAGAAAAGGAGCGTCAGGGTTATGGCAATGCCATGATGCGCGGGTTACGCGAGGCCAATGGCGACCTGGTCATAACAACAGAAGGAGACGGCACATTCTTGCCAAACGATATTCACAAATTCTTGTCATACACTGGCGAATTTGAGGCAGTGTTTGGTACGCGCACGTCAAGAGCCTCAATATGGTCTGGCGCCTTTATGCCTTTCCCTGTCCGAGTCGGCAATTGGGCGGTGGCAAAATTCTTAGAAGTACTGCACAATGGCCCGAGCCTTACTGACGTGAGCTGTTCGTACAAATTGTTCTCGCGCGAAGTGCTTAACAGTATTTTTGACTTATTCCCGTTATCTTCTGGCAAAGAGGCTTTCTCTGCCGAGATTATGACTTGGGTTATACGACGAGGGTGGCGACCGGTAGAAATACCAGTGATTTACAAACAACGTGTTGGCGATTCAATGTACTCTGGCGAGAGCGTGTTAAAGGCCGCAAAGATCGGGCTAAAGATGGTTATGCAGATACTACGCTATAGATTTATCCGTTTAGACCCTATCAGCAAAGATATAAAATCTGTAGACAAAGTAGCTCACAACAGCGACTGATCCAGCACCTATCGTTTGAGCGATCAGATAATGCGCACTAGCATATTCAACAAATAAGTACACTATTAGAGTGTTCACTGCTAGATTGCAGAGCGCTAACGTGCCGTAGAGCATAAATTGTGTGCGAGCCCGCTCTAGTGTACGCTCCTCAAATGTCCAATATTTTTGAAGCGTGAAGCCGACAACCATTGAGATAAGAAATGCTATAACCGAGCCGGCTAGATACGGCACCCCGAGTACATATAGAGTATGGAATATCCCGAGGTTAACGCTGAGGCCTGCTCCACCGGCAATAAGAAACTTCATGACATGCATTGCGCTATAGTAACACCAGTATGATAAACATTTACGAGCATATACAAGAACTGGCGACTAAAGACGGAAATAAAAATGCAATAACAATCTGCAGTGTAGACGGTGTTATCACTGAAGAGATCTCGCGCACTGATCTCTTAAAGAGAGTTGATGGGGCCGGAGCATATTTGCAGAGTCTTGGGCTTGTTGCTGGCGACAAGATTGCTCTTGATATGGGTAACTGCGCCGACTTGCTCATACTTAGCTGGTCGGCATGGGGTATGGGTATCACTACGGTCCCGCTTGACCAAAAGCGAGATACGTCAGAACTGCGCGATTATAAAGTCTCTCTTAGTGGTGCCAGACACGTTATAAAAAATGGCGTTCAAGCTGTTCAAAATGTAAAAGTACCTTGGATAACTGACACCGAGCATGATGCGTTAATACTTTTTACATCAGGGACGACGGCGAGACCAAAGGGCGCACAACTAACTCTTAACAATCTGCTAATAAACGCAGACAGTATACGAGAATGGCTTTCTATAACAGAAGCCGATCGTTTTTTAGTACAGCTACCATTGCACCACATAAACTCAACGACATTTTGTTTGGCAGTACTTATCTCCGGAGGTTCAATCATAATTCCTCCGCGATATTCTAACTCGTCGTTTTTTGCCCAATCTGCCAAGACCAGAGCGACTCTTACATCCATCGTGCCATCTATAATCTTTGATCAACTGTCTAAAACAGAAGAGCGCGAGCGTTACGCAAAAGAGCTCAAGTTAAGCAGGATCCAGATTGGGTCTGCTCCGGTAGTTGTATCTGACGTACAAGAATTTATGCACAAGTTCCACATACCTCTTTATCAAGGATACGGACAAACAGAGACAGCTCTGCGCGTCACGGGAGTGCCAACTGACTTACCGCCAGCAATATACGAGGATTTGGTTGCAAAAAATTCGATTGGTTCAGCAATGCCCTGGGCTGACGTGCAAGTCTCAAAGAGTGACGGTGGCATTGCGAGCGAGAGTGAAGAGGGCGAGATTATTGTAAAGGGCGAGGCGGTGATGCGCGGATACATTGGTGGCGAGACAGCATTCCGCGACGGATATTTCTTAACAGGAGACGTTGGGTACTGGAGAGAGATTGCGGGCAGACGATTCTTCTTTCTCATAGGACGAGCAAAAGAAATAATAATAAAGGGTGGCGTAAACATTTCTCCTGTTTCAGTTGAGGATGCGCTTAAAAAAATTAGTTCAGACATTGATCAAGCATATGTTGTTGGTGTAAATGACAAACGTTATGGCGAAGAAGTCGGTGTTGTTGTGATATGGAAATCCGGTATTGAAATAGAGAATGCAATGCGTAAATTAAAACTTTTACTTCTTGCCGGGCATGAAACTCTAAGTGCCTACGAAACACCAAAATACATAACTACCGTGCGAAGAGAAGATTTACCTATGACTTCAACAGGCAAGGTACAACGCACTATCTTAAAGAAAAATATTGAAGGGGATTTTGAGTCCGTGTACAAGATAATGAACAGTAACGATTATAGATTTGAGATCATATCACCACAGTCGCCATTAGCAGATGCTTCGTTTAGACTCTATAACCATTGTTGGCAACCGCTGTTAAAGACTGAGAGCGAGTATAGAAAATATCTGAATGAGTATTTAACTATGGGTGCAATTGATAAAAAAGGAGAACTTACTGGACAAATATCTTTTTCTTATGCAGACAATAAAATAACCTGCATCTCTATTTGCAGTGCTAAATACAGTCCTAAACATATTCCAGAAATTAAAGAAATTCCTAGTGTTGAATACGTGCGTAAATATCTACTTGCCGGAAACGACCCTGTAATGAACTTCCACAAAAGGCTCGGTGCAGAACTTGTTGAAGTTACTCCAAGCGGACGGCCTGAAGACAAGAGCTCTCTCGGCTACACAATGCTCTTGCGTTACTTGCCTGCAAAAGACGTCTCTTTTAGCGGAGCAGTTTCAAACCAGCTCATACAAGCCGTGCGCATCTTGGCTAACGACATAGACGCAGACGTATATGCAGTGTCGCGCCCCGGCGGTCTTGCAGAGTACTTGAGTCGTACTGTGTGATATATTCGGCTTCATATGAGACTCTTAAGATTTATTGGCTACTTCTCACAGCTTGAGTCGCTTATAGGCTTTAAGGCAACTTGCGTATTTACGCTTCAACACATATTGAACAAAATTAATCCGCCAAGAGATGGCCAGCTTGCACATGTCCAGATAGGACCATACGTCTGCCACTTCCCTTCTACAGCTTTTTTTGAAGGACAATTTACCGAGATATTTTTTAAAGAGACATATTATTTAGAGCCTACAAGAGAGCAGATACAGGCAATTGATTGCGGAGCAAATATCGGGGTATCGCTAATATATATCAAGACTCGCGCTCCAAATGCTCGCGTTATCTGTTTTGAACCTAACCCTTCTGCGCGCAAAGTGCTTGAGGAAAATGTAGAGGCAAACGGCTGGGGCAAAGACGTTCACATTTTCCCCTTCGCTCTTGGGAATAAAAAAGGTGTCGTAGACTTTTTTGTTGAGAACAAAGAATCCACGAGCACTAGCGGTAGCGTCGCGGAGCACCACAAGAACAAAGGCAGCAAACTTAATTCATATACGGTCTCTGTTGACGTGCTCTCGCATTACATAAACAGAAATATAGATTTCTTAAAGATTGATATAGAAGGAGCGGAGTTTGACGTTATTGAAGAGCTGGCATCACAAAACAAACTGGCAATGATCTCTGCAATACAGCTTGAGTACCATCATATCCCAGGGTTCTCTACACACCCTATATCTCAAATGCTGTCTGTGCTTGAGGCAAATGGGTTTAATACTTTTGTAGAGTCAAATACACTCCCGCACAACGTGATAGGCCACGACACTTGGCACACTTATATGCTTTTTGCTTGGCGCAACTCCCCTACTAGGTAAGACATAACCGCATCAATGCGAAAGTAGTTTACGTATGCGTTACGCGCGTTTCTCTGCATCTCTTCAAATTGTTCTGATGATACGTTTTTGTGAAATTCGGCGATTATCTCTGGCAACTTCTTAATATCACGAAAGTCCACAATTAAAGCGAAGGATGAATAATCTACTTTATCTTTGAATGGAAAGTTGCGTTCTGTGTCTACAATGACTGGGATGCGTCCAAGTGACAGTATCTCAAACAAACGTGTTGACGCGTTTGCGTCTCCCTTAACGTCTAGCGCGTAATCGCTGTTCAATATCGTATCCACCATCTGTCTCTGCAACTCTTGCATATTGCCATCTGCTGTCTTTGAACTGCCAGAAAACGATTTGCGTGTGAGCAAATTAAGAGTAACAAGCGGAGATTTCTGCAATATTTTAATAGCTCTCTGTCTCCACAACACGCCCTTGGCGCAAGCGCGGTATCGCTCGTCAAAGATGCTGTAGATGCGCATTGGCAACTCTTTTATAATAGTCTTAATATATTGAGCTATAGAGAGATTGACCCAGCCTGCGAAACCAATAATCGGCTTACTTTGGGCCTTTTTACGCACGTCTAGCTGTCCGCCTCGTATTCGCTCTAATAAGTCATCAGCGAACATTGGTACCTGTATTCTCCCATTCTCGTTTATAAAACGGTACCCACCATATCGTAAAACAAAGGCGTTTTTTATATTAACTGGATGTTCTATGTCCCCTGTACCGTCTACGAGTAACGGCAGACCGGCATCTCTTGCAGTCTTAACGCACTCATCAAATAATTTTGTATCATGCCTCAAGAACCATACGTGAGGGTACGGAGTTAGAACCATATTAGCCGTTTTTATGTCATCAGTTATTGTGTAGCACTCTGTGTCAGGCGCATACGAGTCAAACATTTGTTTAGCAAAGATTGATGACTCTCCATACGGGTTACCCCACTGAAGATTCATAAGTACGCTATGAATGCCTTCACGGCGCCACGCAGGATTCACATATAGTGTAAGTCTGTCGGATGTAGTCATACCAAAGAGTTCATAACATTCTGTAGAGCCTCTGCAAACGCTTTTGTATTATATCGCTCAACCGTTTTGGTGTACCCAGACAGTGCTACGCGCTTGCGCTTATCGCTATCGCTCAAGAGCGATTCTATTGCTCTAGCGAGAGCCTTTGGATCGTTTGCCGTGATTACTACCAAATCTTCGTCTAGAACAAAGTAGTCTGTGATCCATGCACGCCGTGTCGCAACCACCGCCTTGCCTGCCGACAAAGCGTCTAGTATTACAGTCTGTCCGGAGCAATCAGAGCCGTCAGATAAGCTCTCATCTTTAGACACAACGACTACAAGCTTAGCGCGTGCGTATAAATCGCGGATTTCAACTAGACTTTTGTCATAAAGTACTTGTACATTTGCTGGAACAGTCATATCTGGAGAAATGTTTTTACGCCCAGCGACTACGACAAATTTATGATTCGTGCGTTCTGCAGATTTTAAAAGTGTTTGATAATCGCGCCCAGCGTCTCGGCCGATACTCACAACAAGATCTTCTTCGATAGAAGTATCTCTTGGCTTGAAGAAGTTTATATCAACTCCAAATGGCACGAACACAAGACGGTCGCGCGATATGCCGAGCCGTACAAAATCTTCTATCTGTTCGTGATACAAGCAGATAATGCGAGAATAGCTCGCCCAGAACTTTTTAAATAAGAACATACGCACTCTGTGAGTAGAGTGTCTACGCATAAGCGTTGATGAGTTCATCGCGATATATATCCATCGCGTCTTCGCGCCGAATATTCTTGAGTATAGAGAGACAATGTACCCGAGCAATAAATTGTCCTGTGTAATGACAAAATCGTATCTTAATAGTCGCGGGATAAATAATATAGACCGCATTGATTTGGGTGTGACAGTTAGATGTTCTGCTCCCTGAATGTGATTCAATCCGCGAAGAGGTGTATCGGCATCTTGCCCTTCTCGCACTCTAGAAATAGTCTCTTCTCTGGAGTTCGTAAATAAAAATACCATTCGTTTATCTTTCATACTTCACAATCGTAAACGATTTGATTACCAAATAGGTTTGGCCACAGATCTTTTGCAAATGGACACAATCCTTTACACGAGAGGCCCATAGCAGGAATGGCAACCACATTTCGCAAGTCCATAGCAGATAACCAGTCTAAGAAGTCGCTGTGCGACCAGTATCGCAGGTGCTCTGCCGGATGATACTTCCACTGTATTAAGAAACGTCCTGCAAACATTAAGCGAAGCCTGTATCGGTAGAAGGCGCTGTTGGGGCTGGCTATGAGAAATCTGTGTGTGTGGCGCGACAAAACTTCTACAGCGCGTTCAGGATTCCTTATATGTTCAAAGACTTCGCTCGCAACTATTACATCATAATTTTCTTTAACTGCAGAGTCAGTAATGTTCTCGAGGTCTAAAATAAATCCAGAGATACCCTTCTCTTTGAAGAACTCAAGTACGTTTGGAGCGACGTCAGATACAGTAACCCTGCATCCCTTTTCTTTAAGAGCGAGCGGTAAAAGCGACGTACCGCACCCGACAACGAGCACAGAGCTACCTGCTGGTACGCGATCGCGCAGGATAATCTCTCGTTCGCAGAGCTTATCGCTAGGAGAGAACTTGGAGCGCTCCCAATACTCGTCATATGTGAGTGCCTGCTTACCAGAGCGGAAGTCGGGTTTACGATAGCCAAAGAGAGATGTCATTGCCGTATGTTAGCAAATTTATAATACGCCGAGTATCGCAGGAATGAGGCGCTGAAGCGAATGGTATTCCCGGACATACTGCGGGCCTTCATGCTCAAGCGATTTAAGTGCCAGATCGTTCGTTGCGACCGATAGCCCACACGCAAGTGCTTCAAGCACAACTTTGTCTAAACTACCTGTTTCGCTTGTGTGTATGAGATATGAGGCTCTTCGGTATTCTTCGCGCAACTGCGTTTGTGTTAATGCACCAAGAAACTTAACGTTCGCACCAAGCTCCGTCGCAAGCGACTCAAGATTTCTAAGTTCAGGCCCTTCGCCAGCAATGCGTAATTTTTTATTCTCTAGTACTGCTTTGCGGATCGCCAAGTCATGTCGCTTACTTCTCATGAGCCGTCCTACAGAAAGAGCCCAGTCTCCACGTGTGATGTTCGTGTCAGGAGCAAAAAAGTCAGTGTCAATGCCGTGTCCCATCACTCGCAGTTTATTCGTCTCTAACCTGAAACTCTCTTTTGAAGCCGTCAAAATCGTATCTGCAAAAAGAACGGCGAGACGGAGTTTAAGATTTACGCTTTTATGCGTGTACCAGAGCGCTATTTTTTTATTCATCATCCGCCACAACCAACCAGTGACGACAATATATTCAGGATTCATGTGCACAAAAACTGCGTCGTATTTAGAACGGTGCGAGATGCATATACTCCAGAGCTTAAGTACCCGCATAAACCGCGATACATTGCCTAGTGCCACAACCTCTACATTGCTAGACAAATCGTGCTTCCCTTCTCTTAAACAAATCACCGTTACTTTCTCGCAGTGCTTGGCAAACTCTTGTATCCATCGTACAAAAAACCCAAGATCAGAATCTTGTGTATCAACTGCCTGAGTGCAAATAAGTAATTTCATTATGCGTGTAGTTCTAACCAGTCTATAAGATTCTTTACAACTGCGCGCGGAGAGAACTTTTCTAGAGAGATCTCTAGAGCGCGTGCGCCGAGACGCGTGCGTAGTACAGTATCGCTCTTAAGCTCTAATATTTTTTCTGCTATGTCGGCACCATTGCCGGGCTCTGTCATATATACGTCTTCTTTATCACGCAACACTTCAAGTACTGCTGGAGACCTCTCTGTGATAACAGGCTTACCGCAACTCATGCACTCGTATACCTTGTGCGGGACAACACGAAGCGCCTTTGCTGTGTCCCCAAAGATGCCTAGACACACGTCCCCTTGCGCAATATAACTAGACAATTCTTTAAGAGGTTTCTTGCCGACAAGTTCTACATTGTAGAGTCCGAGTTCTTTAACCATTCTTGTTATTGCATAAGAGGTCTGTCCTGCTCCGGTGATTAAAAAACGCACATTCTCTTTTTTATCCTGCAAGATTTTTGCCGCTTCTATGATGTGTTCAATCCCCTGTAGTGGCGTAAAACCACCGTGAAATTCAACTACAAATTCTCCACTCGGCTTCTTAAACTCTGGCGTTGGCTTAAACAGGTCAGACCGACACCCGACAGGCACGACTATTATCTTCTTATCGTCTACATAAAACTCTTCTGCAAAAAACTTTTTATGCTCAAACGTATCTACAACAATTGCATCAGCAACAAAGCATGAAATATAATCCACAGTCCATAGAAACCACGCGCGCGGACTAAAGCGCGAGAGTCGTCTCCTGTCATTAACCTCCGTATCATATTGCGACACGAGAGTGTCTAAGATTACAGGGATACCGCGCTTGCGCGCGAGATACCACGCGAGGGGCATAAAGTAGTAGCCCATAAAGATTACATAAATAGCATCAATGTCTCCAATGCTCTGCCACTTCTTATACAAATCACGATACTTTGCGACAAATCCGTTTATCCATGTCCGACAGGGTTTGACGGTAACGCCATTTTCAGCCAAACCGGTATGTAAAGCCCATGCACGTCCTCCTTCTTCTGGCTCATCATATCCAAAGAAACAGATAGATAGTTTCTTCATGTTAGTGTCTCTCGCCAACGCTTCGCCCATTCTTCTGCGTTAAGGAGATTCATTTTTAACTCTCCTCGTTGACCAGAAGTTAAAACATCAATTGTCGCCCTAGCGAGGTCCGTCCTCGCTACTATAATCGCTCCAGCTTCTCGAGCGATACCAACATCTGGCGCAATTACAGGCACACCTGCCGCGAGTGCCTCTACAATGCTCGCTCCCCAACTCTCATGCTTTGATGTACAGATAACTACGTCAGCAGTTTGCAGATATGGGGCTGGGTCCTGCCAGCCCAAGAATTCAACCTTCAGATTTTTTGCCTCTTCTCGCAGTATGTTCTCCAAACTTCCTGTGCCGAGCATGATAAGTTTTGTATCTCTTACACTTTTGCGTACTTCTTTCAAAACACGAATAGCAGTGAGTGGATCTTTTTCTGATTCAAACCGTCCAATCCAGAGCATTGTTTTCTGCGAGTTTGGCTCATGTGCCAAGTCTTGGAAACGCTTTATATCAACATAGACTGGCAGCACATGTACGATTCCATTGCCAATTACACCTTGCACCTGCTCTTTTATTTTTTCTGATACAACGCGCACTGAATCTGCATGTCTAAGAAGAAAATTGGCTAGGGCGCGGCGCAAAAAAGATTGTTCTGACAAATCAGTATGGACCTGCAGATTCAATTTCGTTCCAGTTCGCCTAGCTACGCGCCACGCGAGTAGTCCGCGCCAGAATGGGTCTTGTGCAGTAATGACATCATATTTATTTTTTTGTGCTGTAACGAAAATCTTTCTATATGCATGGATCTGTGGCCACACGAACACATCCAGTTGCTCCACCTGACTTCTCTGTAACTCAAGACGCGCGCACGCTTCGCTCCCCTGTATCAGGACATTTTTATCACCGCTAATCATCAGAACCTTCATATAATGTTTTTGAGGATATCTGATGTCCGCAGGAGCATTGTTTCTACAAAGAAGCGTTTGGCGGATTCAAGCGCGTTCGCTGACAGACGCGCGCGTAATTCGCTATCCGAAGCTATTCGTTCTAGAGCATTTGATAGCGCCTGCGTACTGCCAGCAGGAATAAGCAGACCGTTTTCTTCGTTTGTTATTACTTCTGGATTTCCGCCAATATTCGTCGCAACAATCGGTACGCCAAGCGAGAGAGCTTCAATCAGCACATGCGAAAGACCTTCGTACGATGAGTTGAGTACAAACACGTCTGCCGACCGTATCTTTCCAATAGTTTCTTCGTGCGATAGTCCGGAAGCAATAAAAACGCGCCAATTTGCATGTTCTTGAGCAGTACTTTCAATTGCTTCAAACCCTTTCCACGGAACGCGTCTGCCAGCTGACACAATCAGAAATTCTCCAGCATTCTTATTATGTGTAGGTATGTGTGCTGGAAGTTCAGTGCTGTTGTAAATTACTGAGATTTTTTCTTCCGAGACTCCCCAAGTAATTACTATATTCTTCAAATATTCACTTGGCACAATAACGCGCGTAGCGCTCATCGCCACGCGTGTTTGAACTCTTCGCAACATACGGACTTGAAATGGTACTCGCCGTGTTTTTACGAAATCATCCAGACTTTGTGTGATGCCAAATCTCTGGACTCCCTGTTCCCACGCATAGTCACCAACTATTTTCACAACAAAAGGTTTGCGCAATTTCTGTGCCGCCTTCATCGCTGGCAGACCTACAGAGACCGGGTCAAGCGCAAGGATGACATCCGCATCTCGTGCTGCCTTCAATACACGACGATAGTACGCATAGTGGCGAATAATCTTCGGCAATTTCTTAACATCGCTGAACTTTACCAATTCAACGTTAATATCTCTTGCCGGCAATCCGTCGCAGAGAAGCTTTGCGTACGTCGCCGGCCCACCTATTTCTGGCGGATACAAGGGCGTTGCAATGACAAGTCGCATCATCTTTACACCAACTGGCAACAAAATGGAAAAGTTACGATATCGTATTGATTCATGTGTAAAAGTGTACCACTTAGCCTATTAATATGGCGTACTCAAGTAATGCTTCAGCGTATATATCCAATCCGCTTCCGTCGCTGGATTCTCCTCTTTCTGTTTAAGCAACCATTCAAGATAACTGCGATCTGTCTTAACGATATCTTCTAACCGTTTGCCAGAGTATTTGCCGAAACGGATAGTGGTGAAGAGTAGTGGCTTTGCTGAAATATTTAGCATAGCCTCTAGCGCAGACTCTTCTGTCCCATGTCGCTCCTTCATCTTCTCGGCGAGGCGTTCAAAGAGTGCTTCAAGCACCAACACGTCGCCCAGAGCGTCATGCGCCTCGGCCTCTACGTCGAGGTCTAGTAAGTAGCGCAGATATTGGAGCCGATAATTAGGCAATGAGTCGTTGGGGTCTAGTGCATAGGCGAGCTTATAGGTGCAGATAGCCTGATGTGGAACTATGCCCTCGCGTACGAGCATCCCTAGGTCAAATGCGGCGTTATGCGCGACGACAATAGTCTCATCGCTCTCTAAAAGGTCCTTAAGTCCTTCGTACTCTGGAGCATCATTAAACGCCGGCTTGCCGGCCACCATCCTCTCGGTTATGTGGTGTATCGCCATTGACTCTATTGAGATTGCTACAGGTGGTTTGTAGAGCGCGTTCACAAGCGGTTCGTCTACGAACCGCTCTTTCACCGCCAGCTGACACAGGCGGTCTTTATCACTATTCCCCGTAGTCTCGGTATCAAGAAAAAGGATTTTCATCTTATGAGGCTAGAATAGCACCCATTCAAAATAGCATATTCAGTAAAAGCCACGCCAAGATTATAACTATTGTTATACAAATGAAAGAAAGGACGGTGAAGAGGAATAGCTTCGCCCCTTCGGCCTTCTGTCCTTCTAAGATAAGTAGACCTGGTTGATATAGGAATAGGTAGCCCATTATGGCGGCAGATGTGACGAAGACCGAGAGGGCTAGCATAGGCGCCATAAGCCCGAGCTCGTTGTCGCTAACTTTCTGCAGTTGTGAAAAGATCAGCACGAGAAGGCTGATGTAGCCAGCCGCACCGAGTGCATTCACAATTGGATTTTTGCTCATGCCTATTTAAACCCTAACAACTATCTAGAAGTTACGGCGGCGGTCGCGCTTGTATGAGATAGCGGTGAGCACCGCGAAGATTGCTGGGATCCAATATCCTGGTAGGTAGAGCCGTGCAATGTCCCAGAGGCTTATCCACGCGATAGAGACAGATCCTGTCACTGTCGCTACATTCGCAAGTAGTTTTGCATCTTGTGTTTGCACACCCTTAACCCAGTCTTGCGCATATTTGATGTTCGCATCTGCGTTGCTCAGCTGTTTCGCATATGAAGCATCCTCGTTCAATAACTGTTGTTGGTACAATGCTATCTCATTTGCAGTAACTCCAGGAGCGTCAATCTTACCTTTGAGAATATTCACGACATTCGAGTGAGCAGTGACGAGCTTCTGGCGTGCAGACTTGTAGCCCGCGAGTGTCGTGTCTGCCTGCTTCTGCTGTTCTTCTATGCTCACCTTCTGCGACAAGAGATTTTGAGATGAGATGTTTACCTTAATAAAACGGTTGTTCACGAGGCTCTCAAGCTCATCGCGGAATGCCTCGTAATTGGTCTGTGGGATCACGAAGCTCACATAACCGTACTTTTCTGCGCTTGATTGGTTGTCTATGCGCCCATCATGTCCGCGCACGGTAGTCTCTACTCTGCGAGTGAGAGCTGGCACGTCACGCGTCTGCATAGATGCGTTGTAATAAATCTTTAAGAATTCGCGTGTGTCCGTAACCGGCACATCAGTACCTGGGTATGGATACGGATAATAATCCGGTCGCATCATCCCTGTGACAGAGACATCCTGTACGCTTGGTGCTGATGGTGCAGAGACTGTATTTTTTTCGTAACCAACTGTTCCGCCTCCCATCATCGGATAGGCGTATTGCACACCAGGTCCTGATATCGCTAGGAATGTGCCTATCGTAATAATTCCGAGAATCACTGTCAGCCAAGACAAATGCCATGGCAAAAATCCCCTCTCTGGTGATTGATTGTTGTTCATATGCAGTAATGATACCACTGCACACTAAATTATGCTGTTTAGGAGCGCACGCATTCTTGAGGCGATTAGATCCCAGTTATATTTCTCTGACACGAGTTTTTTTGCAGTTGCTGTGACACGCGCGACCTGTGTGGGATTATCCAAAATCTCTTTGACTGCGTTTGCAATTTGCTCTGGAGAGTCACGATTCACCGCCCAGCCGGTCGTCTCTTTGTCTGGATTACGTCTTGCATCAAATAAGAAGTCGGCGATACCGCCCTCTTGTGTCGCTATGACAGGTAATCCAGTGGCCATCGCTTCAATAAAAGAATTCCCCATACCTTCAGAACGCGAAGGACGGACGAAGATGACGGCTTCATTTAACGCGCGTGGCAATTCAGTATAATCAATATGCCCCATAAATATTACTCGCGATTCAACACCAAGTTCTCGTGCAAGATTTTTCAATTTCTTTTCGTCAGGACCACTTCCGTAAATTCTAAACTGCACATTGTCAGGGATAAGCTTGAGTGCGCGAATCACATCGTCAACTGCATTTTTATGCACAAGCCTTGATGTCGTCACCAGCATCGCGCCAGTGCGCAACACCTGATGTTGCACACTACTAAAACGCGCTATATCAACGCCATTTGGGATAAGCAAGACCTCGCCTTGATATCCCATTTTCTTAGCCCACTCGGCAAGATAGTTTGAGATCGCTTGTACTGCAGATGCGTTTTTAAAACCAATATAGAGAAGTGGTCGAAACGGGAGAATAAACCATCGGCTAAACATATGAGAAAACGGGTCGCCTTCTTGAAGCGTTAGCAGATACGGTACGCGTATACTAAACCAGCGCAAAATAACGATTGGGAACAGCATATAACTCATCATTGGCCAAAACGCATCAAACTTGTAAACGCGATGAAGAGCGCGCGTCGCCAGAGCGACGCGCGGAACAAACAAGATTTTAGAAAGATATGACGCATTGTTCCCTATCCTGTGCACAAATACGTTTCCTATTTTTTCTTCTTTTTTTCCGCCGCCGAAATTCAGTGTAATGAGGTGAAACTCAATGTCTGAAATTCTGTCAGTGATTTCCTTGAGCGCAACTTCAGCACCACCTACATGCGGATAGTATGCGAGTGAAAATATTAAAATTCTTTTCATTTAGATGAGTATAAATGCTGCGCCAGCGAGAACTATGACGCCCAACAGACCAAGAGTCCATGGGGACTTTAAAATACCGCCTGTTTTGGGAGAATCTGATGCTACAGGCAATGTGGCCCCCACAGCGGCGAGCTTTGTCGCATCTGTGGGGGCAATTACTGCTTCATCATTTTTTTGAACATTCGTTCTAGTAATTGTTTTTTCTGACTTCACTGTCGGCGGTGTGACCGCCTGTACCTTCTCATAACTGCCAGAAGAGATAAGAGGTTGCACGACAGTTATCGTAGCGATCGCTGGATACGTGTCTGCTATGTCGCCATTTGGATAAAGGAGGGATGCAGAATCAGAGAGTGGCAATTGAATCACTCTTGAATGGAAAAGGACGATATGCCCAGGGAGAATTTGAGTGTCCTCAGGTATCTTAAATTCTTGTCCGCCCATCTTAAGTCGCCAGAATGATAAGTTGGCGACAATAGAACTGTTGTTCATGAGGTTGATACCACTTGGAGAAATTGAAGCAATTTTGATTTTGGCATCTTTAACCGTAACAACCATTTCTTCTGACACATCTCCGCCGTCTGGAGTTGTCGCTCGGATCACAGCTAGATATTCTCCAGGTTCGTAGTACACGTGCAAGACGCTCGCGCCGACTCTCCTCATCCCGTCTCCAAATGACCACGTGATTAACGCGTCACTGCGTTTGTTGCCCTTGCTGTCATAGACCACTGCGCTAAATGTGGTGTCTGCGCCAGCAGAAACTGTCCTGTCACCTGCCGAGACAATACGTAACTTGGGTATCGGCAAATACTCTGTCGGCCCGCCGACGGTACTAGAAATCACTGTTGCAGTTGTGCTCGTTGACGTGACGGGAGTAGTTGATGCCTCGGTGCTTGGAGTGGCAGGTGGTGGTGTCGGGTCGCCAACCGTGATAAGTGGAGCGATGTCGGCATAAGTACTCGGGCCAATACCGCTCACGTTCTGAATGTCTGCAATTGTTGCGAACGGACCATGTGCATTACGATACTCAACTATTGCAGTAGCCTTTGATGGCCCAATGCCAGGCAGTGTATCTAAGAGAGTCGTGTTTGCAGTATTTATATTTATCAGAGCAGCTCCTGCCGCAGGACTTCCGAAGGGAAGCAAGACGACTACGGGTAAGAGAATTGCTAGCACAAACAAACTAGCTAGACGCATGCTTAGTATTATATCTCGCCTTTTAGCACCTCTCGCAACTTGTCCTCTGATATCTCAAATGGTCTTCGCATTTCCTGCGTACTGCCTACTGCTTTCTGCTTACTTTTTTCAAGCACGTCTGCCAGTGCGCCCTTAAGTGACTGTTGTTGTTTTATTTGCTTGTTCTCTTTTTCTTCACCATTCTTTGCAGTCATACTGCGCAGAATTGCCTTAAGATCTTCTGCGCTCTTGGTCGGCACGTTCGGGCGCGGTACAAATTGTTTTACCGGCTCTACACGGCGAACAGGAGTTGGTGTTGGTGCTGTCACTGGTACAGGTGTAGGTGTAGGTGTAGGCATTTGCGATACTGGTCCAGCCGGATACATCTTCTTAATATCCATCGGCTGTGCCGGAACGGTGCGTTTTACCGGTTTCTTCTTCATTCTCGCGTCCGCTGGCGCTTCAGACGCCGCGCTCGCGGAGAGCTCTTCAACAATCTTGTTCTCTATGCCGGCGCGTGGCGTTGTAAACTGCTTGCGAGACTCTGCGATAACCTGTTCTCTGTGCGATACCGGTGGCGCTTCAATAGGTGGAATGGTGACAGCTGAGAAGGGCTCGGAGCCGACGCCGTCTATCATAAGAGTCATGTAAATCTGTCTCTTATCTAGTGTAACTACATCTTCTTTTGTAAACTTCGGCATAAAGATAGTCTCCAACACTTCAGCATCAAACGGCCCAACGCGGAAAACGACGGTCGTACCGACGTTGCCGAAGACTGCATCTCGCACCTCCTCTTCCATCTGTTCTATATATTGGTGTGCAATGACAAGATTTAATTTGTATTTTCTTGATTCTGAAAGAATCTCTGCAAACGTCTGGTTCGCGAAGTTCTGAAATTCGTCAACGTAGAAGTAGAAGTGCGGTAGCTTCGCCAAATCTGGTCCAGAGAGGTTCGCGCGACTCATGGCGGCTAGGAAGATGCGCGTGGTGAGCATAGAGCCCAGGAGCCGCATGTTCGTCTCGCCGACAAGACCCTTGGAGAGGTTGATGATGAGAATCTTTTTCTGATCCATCATCTCTCGTATATCAAAAGAGGACTTCTCCTGGCCGATAATATTCCTGATAAGCGGGTTTCCCGTAAACTGGCCGACTTTATTCTGAATAGCCGGTGTCGCTTCTTGTGTGTACCGGTCGCCATAGTTCGCAAACTCCTTGGTCCAAAAGTCTTTTACTACAGGATCTTTAACATTATCAACAACCTTATTCCTATAATCTTTATCTGTATACATGCGGTTCACCCCGAGAAGCGTCGCACCAGGATATTCAAGCAACGCGAGCAATGTGTTTGTGAGAATGTACTCCATACGCGCACTCCACGCGTCCTCCCAGATCTTTTTAAACGTCGCCATTAGACCGGAGACGACTAGGTGACGCTTGTCGTAACCGACATCCTCCATCACGTTAAAGGCGATCGGATGATCCATGTCAAATGGCGCGAAATAGACGACATCTTTTACTCTGTCCTCTGGTATGTAATCAAGAAGCCGTTCTACCGTACCGCCGTGCGGGTCAATGAAGACGAGCCCCTCACCGTTCCTAATGTCCTGAATCGCCATGTTCTCTAGCAGAGTGGACTTACCCATGCCAGTCTTCCCGATCACGTACATGTGACGGTCGCGGTCCTTAGACTTTATTCCAAACGGCACATACTTCCCCCTCGCGTCAGTCGCCGCGAAATACGTTACGCGTTCTGGATTCTCCATTCTTAAATAATACCACTCTAAGACACTTCCTTGATTGGTTCTTTACTAATACGCAGAGAGAGGGCTATGCCAAATACGCATACGCCGAATATAACCGCTAGGATAGTGCGCATGGATACAGGCAAGCCCGAAAACGGAGTGAGAACAATTAGCAAACCGAGAACAATAAGTATGCTTGGACGGGACATAGTGCGATTATATCAGGGCGTCACTATAACAACAAACTCGCCACGAACAGTGTCGGAGTGGAGAGCGAAGTGCGCGAGCAATTCGCTCGGCGTGCCAGAAATAACTTCTTCGTGAATCTTGGTCAGCTCGCGAGCAAGGGTAACCCTTGCTACAGCAATAGCTTCCAATTCTTTTAGTAGTTTTAGTATTCTGTGCGGCGATTCGTAGAGCACCACAGGGATTTCACTTGCCGCTAATTTCTTTAACGCAGTCTGGCGACCTTTTTTGTGTGGCAAGAAACCGAGAAAAGTAAACTCACTTGAATCAATTCCTGCAATAGAGAGCGCGGCCGTGAGTGCCGAAGCTCCGGGGATTGCTTCTATCTTAATATTTCGTCCCACTTCGCCAGAGGCTTCGCGGGACCGGACAGCGGCTATGAGCCGCTGTCCGGGATCAGAGATGCCGGGCGTACCAGCATCAGAAACGAACGCGACATGCTCGCCGGCTTCAAGTCTCGCAATTATCTCTTCCGCTTTCTTTGTTTCAGTAGCCGCATCCAGCCGCTGGAGTGGCTTTTTTATTTCATATCGCGCTAGGAGTTTTGAAATCACGCGCGTATCCTCGGCATAAATAACGCCACACTCCTTCAGCGTCCGCAGAGCACGAAACGTAATGTCCTCCAAGTTCCCTATTGGCGTCGCAACTATTGATAACTTTCCCATTTGTCCACACTACTCCAGTTGACATATTATAGCAATGCGATATGATTGTATTCGGATTCTAGTACAAACCCGTAACCTTTGAAGGGGTGACAAATGCAAACATACACTATGCCGATCGGAACGGCGGTAATAAGCCTTAGAACCCTCGGTCCGAGCGACAAGCAATTGCAATACATGGATTCAAAATACGTATTCGTCAAGCCCGGATGCGCATACGCGATGAGCCTCGATGGGAATCCAATCATTGTTGCCACGGCCAATGGCGAAATGGCATTGGCGCATGACGACGATGTTAACATCGTTGACGAGATAATTCGCGTGTTCTTAGCACGAAAGATCTCCGTCAACCAAATCGCAATGTGCGTGCAATTTGCGAGCGAGGACTGCGAACAGCTTTTTGTCGACAGAGCATGGTCTGCAGGACTTCGTTTTTTGTGGGCAATGAACACTCTAACCGCCCGAAGAAAAAAATGTCAGAGTACTCGTGGCGAAAATTTGATTCTGGTCAGACGCCTTCGTGTTTTATGACATCATCGTGCAATTACAACAATAGACCCTGCTTCGGTGGAGTCGTTTTTTATCCAGCACTACCGTTAGTGCTGGATTTATTTGAGTACCAGCTTGTCGGCGACTTTGTAGATGTCGCCCGCGCCCATGGTCATGATCGTGTCGCCTTCGCCAGCTTTAAGTAGCTCTGCTTCTATTGCGTCAAATGAATCCAGTGCGACCGCGTCGGTGCCGGTTGTCCTAATACACTCGGCGAGAACCTTGCTTGATATAGAGCCGTCGTCCACCTCGCGTGCCGCATAAATGGGCGCGATTAGTACGCGATCTGCATCGCCGAAGGCTGTGGCGAATTCGTTCAGCAGGTCGCGCGTACGGCTGTATAGATGCGGGTGAAACGCTACAAATATCTTGCCATTCGTCTTCGCTCTAAGCGCGCGGAGTGTCTCTTTTACCGCTGTTGGGTGGTGTGCATAATCGTCGTAAACGTCTGCACCCTTGGCCGTAGTACCCTTATATTCAAACCGGCGCCACGTACCCTGAAATGCTGACAGAGATTCTGTGATTGCAGAGTCAGAAATCGTGGGGAGCACGGTGCGCGCGGCCGCAGCGGCCGCGCGTGCGTTCATAACATTAAATTCTCCCGGCAGACGGAGAGTGTACGGAGGCTCTTTCGTATAATCCACAACGCGCGCTTTGGCACTGGCAAGTAACGGGGCGATATTTATGTCGCGCGGGTCGGTAACAATAACGCCACTCTCTGGGACGCGCGCGATCGCTTTTCTGAAAGTGTCCTGGAGCGCGCCGAGTGATGGGAAGTAGTCAGTATGATCCCATTCTAGATTTGTAATAACTAGCACTTCTGGCGAGAGCTCAAGCAAGTGATTGCGATATTCGCACGCCTCAACAACAAAAATGTCAGATGTGCCAGACAAGTAATTAGACCCAAAATCTTTTACTATCGAACCCACCACTGCACTCGGCGATGCTCCCGTGTCATTTAATATTCGCGCGAGCATGCCAGTCGTCGTCGTCTTACCATGTGTCCCCGCGACTGCAATAGTACGCTTCCCCTTTGATACTTCTCCCAACATCGCGAAGTAGGAGAGCTGTGGGATATCACGTCTCGTGGCTTCTGCACGTTCAACATTGTCAGTGTGTGCTGCGTCGGTATAGACGACGAGTTCGGCATCCGTCGGAATATTTTCTGCAGCGTATCCAATAGTCACTGGTATCCCGAGCCTTTCTACTGCATCCAGCGTTGGGAACCGCGCATTATCGGACCCCGTTACTCGAGCGCCTTCGCGAAATAGCATCTGTGCCAACGCAGACATTCCTACACCAGCGATACCAACAAAATGAATATGCTTGTCTTTATATTCCATACGTACCCTTAATCTATCACTTCAATCTCTCCCATGCTCTCGGGGAAAAGTGTGGCGACGCGGTCTCTAAAGGGTTGAGAATCCTTGCTAATCACAAAATGCGTCCTACCATCACCAGCCTCCATAGGCCAGAGCTGTCGTCTTACCCGCTCTCCTACAGCATCTGCTGGGTCAAAGAGCGCTATAGAGTCTCCCAGAGCCCTAGAAAAGCCTTTAATTGCCAAAGGATAATGGGTACAGGCCAGAATAACCGCGTCAATCTCTTCTAATTCTACACTCTTAAAGGCATCCCGAATTATGCTCTCAATCTCCTCTTCAGGCTTCCCAAATTCTATCGCCGACGCGAGTTCTGGAATCGCAAGCACTTCAATATCTTTTCCAATCAGCCTAAAAGCATTTTGATAAATTCCCGAATTCACCGTCGCAGTAGTCGCAACTAATAAAATTCGCGCTGATGATTTTTTTAAATATCCTACAGTAGGTCCGACCATTTCAATTAAATGATCAGGCGCAATAGAAAGCGCATCAAACAAAGAAACCGCCAGTGACGCAGAAACGCTGTTGCAGGCGCTGACGATGCTCTTCGCACCTCTTTTCATCAGTAATTCTATCGCTTGCATCGTAAGCACAGAAAGTTCTGCATGAGACTTCTCGCCATAAGGCGCGTTCTTAATATCGCCAAAATAAATTATGTCTGATGATGGCATCTGCTCGCGTATCGCCCGCATAACGGTCAACCCACCGCTCCCTGAATCAAAAATGCCGATCATGGCGTGAAAACGATATCTGCGATATCACGTCGTAGCGAGTAAAAAGCGTCAGGATTCCCTCGCTTCGGATACGTGCGATTGGAGAGTAACACCATTGCAATTCCATTTTTGGGATCAACGATACAGCATGTCCCTGTAAATCCTGTTTTGCCAATCATGCCTTCGTGCGCAAAACGTCCCATGAACCTCGGCTGATTAAGTTCCCACCCGATGCCATGTGACTGTCCAATTTCTCTTAAAGCATTCGACTTCATGACGTCGATCGTTTGCTCAATCAAAATCTTTTTTCCTTTATACAAACCTCCGTTAAGAATCATTTCGGCGACATTAAGCAAATCTCCTGCATTTGAAAAAAGGCCTGCACAACCAGGATTGTATCCATCATTTTGAAGAATAAATGCCGTTTCGTCATGGACGACACCTTGTATCGTACCTCTCCATGAAACTATTTCCGTAGGTGGAATCATGTTCTTATTTTCGGGACTGAATGTAGAGTTCTTCATATTCATCGGTAAGAAAATCATCTCCCGCGCAAGATTATAAAGTTTTTTTCCCGAAATCCTCTCAAGAATAATACCTATAAGATTCGCAGGTGCATTGCCATATCGATACTCAGTTCCAGGTAAAAAGTCAAAATCCCTGTTGAAATGAAAATCAAGAATGTCGCTTACTTTCGCATGTTCATATGAGAAATTTGGATCTGGATTTTTCTTTAATGCGTAGGTGTATGTTAACAAATGTTTTATCAGCCCCTTCTCGGCATCTTTTATTTTTATTTCCGGAATATATTTAATCACCTTGTCATCTAAAGAAAGCTTGTTTTGCTCAATAAACATGAACGCCATTAGTGCGACAGGAATCGATTTCGTAACCGAAGCCATATCGTAAGCTGTTTCTTCAGTTACTCGAGAGGAATCTGATTCGTAAGCGAAACTACCGGCAGATATGATTTTTCTGTCTCCTTCTTTATTAACCACGCCTACAACAGCTCCTGGGAAAATCTTGCCTGCAATCGCTCTTTCTATTCGTTCCCGAACCAAAGCATCGTTCATAAGCTTTGTACGAGCGCATTAAATTGGTCGCCGCGGTCGAATTCGTTCTTGAACATGCCGAATGAGGTGAAGGCGGGAGAGAAGAGGATTGTGTCGCCTGGTTCTGCAGCAGAAAATGCCTCGTGAACAGCTTTTTCTAAATCATCAAACACTGAAGCGCTCGGGATAAATTCAAGAATGCGACTGGTGCCAGTACCAGCGAGTAAAATGACTCTCTTAACGTCTACGAGTTTTGAGAGTAATACGTTCATATCCAGATTCTTGTCTGTACCACCCATGATGAGCACTGTTCGACCCGGCTCGAGCGCGGTGAGTGCCGCAAGGGTAGCTTCGGGAGTTGTAGAAGTTGTGTCGTTATAAATCTTCACGCCATTTTTCTCGGCAATAAGTTCGAGGCGGCCCGGCACTCCTTTAAATTCTGCAAGTGCCCTTCTGCTTACGTCGTCTGGGACGTCAAGCGCGCGAGCGACAGCGAGCGCGAGGGCTGCATTGTAACGATTGTGCAAACCAGGTATGCTCAAAACCCACGTATCTGGTAACTTTAGTTCGTCTACAACGATAGTTTTTGCCTCTATTTTCTCTCCGTATTTGTCTATTACAGTTGCTGCGCATTGTTTGCCAAGTATTAAAGTATCCTCTGGTTTCTGATAAAGAAATATATTCGCCTTGTCTGCGAGGTATGCATCTAAGTCATTCTTATAGTAGTTGAGGTGGTCTGGATACAGAGTTGTAAAGACAGCGATGTGAGGGCTCATCTTCGCCTCTCCCCAGCCCTGCAACTGCCACGAATCGAGTTCGAGTACTGCTATGTGCTCCGGTGTCACTTCTTTAAGAAGCGCAAAATTTGAAACACCTCGCACATTCCCACCAAGCAAGACCGGCTTCTCTGCTGATTTCAAAATTTCGTAAATCATATGCGCGACCGTAGACTTCCCGCGCGTGCCAGTCACGCCGATGACTGGCACGCTAGAAATCTCTGCGAACAGGTCTGCGCTCATACGCACGGGTATATTATTTTTCTTCGCCTCGGCGATGTAAGGAGAATCAAGTGGCACTCCAGCGGCTTTCAAAATAAAATCCCTGTTCCTGAAATCTTCAAGTCTGTGTTCGCCCAAAACGAATTGTATGTTTTGAAATGACTGTAACTGCGCGACTGATTCTGCTAACTGCTCGCGTGTCTTTAAATCTGTGACTATTAAATCCGCGCCGCATTCAGCGAGATATTTCGCATCACCAACGCCTCGACCCAAAAGGCCGAGACCCATAACTGTTATCTTCTTCCCGCGGAAATACTCTTTTGCATCCATTAAGTGAATGCTAGCGCAACTCGCGAAGTATGGCTAACCCCGTTAGAAATCAATTTATAACTGGGCTAACCCTGACAATTTGAAGTAATAGACTCGTCTTTATGCGTGAGAGGCAGAGACGTGAGCGGCATTACTACAATTTGGTAGTTGTTTGCATTATCGCTTTTGACGCAAGGCTCCAATTTTACCGAAACTGTACGGGCGTTTGTATCTTCTATTTTAGTTATCGTTACAGTCGAGCTTGGCTGATATTCTAGTCCTGAAAAAATTGCTACAACTGCTTGTTTATTAAAATCTACGACCGGAGGCCTGCCACTCGCATTGACCATCTCCCACAACTTACTCAGCTCGCTATCTGAAGTGATTAGATAGTTAACTCTCTTTATAACGGCCGACTGCGTCCCGCGTGCTATCTCGGTAAAAGGTACGGTGGCTACTGTCGTAGAATTGCTCTGATCTGTGGCTGCGAGCTGTGAGCCTGACATATCGCCATTAAGGAAGATGACAACGCCGATAACAACAGCAATAGCCACCATGCCGACAATAATAGACGTGTCTTTCATAGCTTCATGATATCACCGCGACGACTCCGCCACGGCGTGCTGTGGATATAACAATGCTTTTTGTGCGAGCGGAAGGAGTCGAACCTTCGACCTGCCGCGTATCAGGCGGATGCTCTACCAACTGAGCTACGCTCGCATGCGTATACTATATGTATCAAAAAAAGCCTTAATAGACAACATGAGTTCTGCCTTTTTAATAACTCCTCCGACATAGAGCTTGCAAGTACCATGACGAAACGGTTCACGGTAAGAGAACTTTCCAGGTCGCAACGGCCTAATTTGACTCTTACATAACTGACTTTGTTTCATTCCTAGTTGCTTTTTCCAATATGTTTCTTCGGCATGAACGTCCATGTTCTCGTATAAATGCAGCTGTATTTTTAACTTTTTTTGTTCAATCCCTAGAAATTTTTCAAGCCAACGTGCAAAAAATAACACCATGGTTGAATCAGTGTTTGAGAATGCAATTTCTGCTCGTGTTTTCTTATCTCCCTCAGCTGCATAAAGCATAAGTCCAGAAACGAATAGAGTCTTTTCAGAAATGCGAGATAATTTTTTCTTCTGTTTTAAATATATCTCATACTCACGTTTGTCGCGCTTGGCTCGCATGGTCTCTCTAAATCGTTCACGGCTCGCCTCCCCTTTACTCCATCCAGCCCTCCGTAATTCCAGTGTCCGCTCTGGAGAAAGAGGGAGGTCCTCCAGCCACCGTGACAAAGTACTTTTTGAGACTTTAACCTGTTCCGCAATCGCTTTGTACCCCAACTTATCAGTAAGTCGCAATTCAATCGCTAATTCACGCTGTGCCGATTTCATTATAATAATTATACAAGACAACCCGATTACGGATATACCCTACTTAGGTTCTCTTGTGGATAAAAGGTTCGACCCCTGGCACTTGCACCACCTAAAAAACCGAGCCCCGGGATTGTTCCGGAGCCCATTAAGCGTTGCTGGATAGTTTACAATTCGTCGTAAACTCCTTTGTCGCCTGCATTGTATCGCCTTTCCCGATCTGCGTCGCACAGCAGAAAGTATTCACGCAGTTCCTGCATCCCCTCAGCGTATTCACGTTCAACTTTCTTCCGAAAAGATTCAGTCGCGACGGGAGCTGGATGAGTCTCCTTGGTTACCATGTCATACCTCCTTCTGATTAGCACTTGGTTAGTATACACAAAACCTGCCCTAGGGGAAGTTTCGTGTTTTTTGTTTTGTATGAAATGTGAGGAAAAGTTGTGTGTGCGCTCTTTTGTTCCGCCTATTTAATGTGACAAAAAAGAAACGGCAGCCGAGGCTGCCGTTTGGAAGTTAAAACTTCTACTCGTACCCCTTCGCCTGAAGTCTAAAGAGACGGGCGTAGGTTTGATTGTCGGCCATGAGCTTCTCGTGCGCGCCCAACTCGCTCACCATCCCCTCTTCTAGCACACAAATCCGGTCGGACCTGCGAACTGTCGAGAAGCGGTGTGAGATAACGATCTGCGTACGGCCCTCTGATTTTTCCTCAAGCTGATCGAAGATCATTGCCTCTGCTTGCGCATCGATCGAAGCCGTCGGCTCATCAAGAATTAGAAGCCTAGGGTCTCTGTAAAAGCAACGAGCGAGAGCTATCTTCTGGGATTGGCCTACTGAGAGGTCGATCCCATCATCGAACTCCTTCCCAATCATCTGGTTATACCGATGCTTGAAGTCAACGATGAATGAGTGTGCGTCGACTGCCTTCGCGCATCGAACCACCTTTGTAAGATAGCCTTTGCCATTTGACCTGCCGAGCGATATGACCTCCCGAACAGGCAAATTGTACTCGGCGTAATCTTGAAACAAAGTAGCTATGGTCGACCACCACGATTCACGGTCGAGCTGACAAAGATCGATGCCATTAACGAGAATTACCCCACCAGTCGGGTCGTAAAACCGCATGAGAAGCTTGATTAGCGTCGACTTTCCGGCGCCATTCAGCCCCACAATCGCGAGCCGTTCACCCGCCGCAATAGTCAAGTTAATGTCCTTCAGAATGAGTCGTTCCGTATTGGGATACGCAAAAGAAACATTCCGCAACTCGATACACGGTGGTGCCTCGGTCTTAACTGTCAGAGCATTATCACGAGACTCGATAAGAGGAGGTGTATCGAACACCTTGAACATGTCTTTGGCATACAGCGACCATTCGAACTGATAGGCAAGATTGCTGAAGAACCCAACTAGCGCGCCCTCGAAGCTCCCGAGTGAACCCAGAAGAAACGTCATCGTACCAATCTGCAGTTCCCCATTAGCCACTTGCCAGATAATCCACGCGTAAATGGCAGCGTGAAAAACCAGAGAAATGAGACCCGCACAGATCCTCCACTTGAACGCTTTCGTTTCAAGCTTCCACTGCTTAGCACTGAAGCCCTTGAACATACCTTCAGCTAGGCAGTAGAACTTCGTCACATTCTGGAAAATCTTGAGCTCGATGAGTCGATTGATCCCCATGAAGTGGCGACGAACGCTCGAAAGTTTACGTCGCGTTTGAGAGTCCTCGTCCCAGATATCCCAAGACGATTTCCCATACTTCAGCTGGACGATGAACTCCGGTGCCGCCGAGCAGATCGCGAGTAGAAAGAAGCGCCAGTCAAAGATAAGAAAGACCGTCGCGGCCGTAATAACCTGCGTTATGTTCGTGACCTGCTGGAATTGGCCCTCAACAAGATTGCAGATGGGCCATACTCCTTTCTCGCTAGTCTTGTTTAGTAGGTCGTTGAACTTCGGACTCTCGTACGTCGCCACATCGAGCTCCGACCTTTTCTTGAGCATTGAGAGCTCAAAGAATTCAGTCAATTTCATCCACAAACGTTTATTGACGAGTCGTCGAAGCTGTCCGAGAGCGTCTCGCAAAAGAGAAACGAAGATGATTAGCGCTATGAACCACGCTATCGTGACAGTCACTCCATTTTGCCCGTTTGCAATGAGCTCGTTGATTAGGAGCGCCTGAGCTCCCGACGAGATGAATGGAGCGAACGATAAGAACAGCGCGATGAAGAAAAATGCAATAATCAGCAACTTGTAATCTGGCCAGACGGTAGCCAATACTCGCCATACGGTTGATGCCGTCCCTTTGATGGACGATTCGAGGTCTTTAATCTTTTTCACTTGTAACTCCTTATAAGATTTGAGGTAGTTGGAACAAAACTTCTGCCTTCTAGCATAACAAATCTCACAGCTTTGTCAATAGCAAAAAGGCCCGTATATACGGGCTTTTTTGTTTTGTATGAAATGTGAATTGAAAAGTGTGTTGCGAAGTCTTTTGTTCCGCCTATTCTGCTCCCGCTTGAAAGCTCACGTGTGGCTTTCAAGCGACCATCGGGTTACGTTATCCGACCTCCGAGTGGCATTTAGAGATGTCCACTATTTCTCCCCGCCACAATCCGCCACAACTTTGAAGATGTTGGCGGACAGATGTTGGCGGGATCGACATGATGCGCCTTTCGAGCAACATCGGTTCCATTTTGGATATGTTCCACGAACAGCTTCCGCTACCCGTGCCTTGTTACGACTTAGTCCTTGTCATTGAATTTGCCG
>CAZXAN010000004.1:0-65395 GCA_964638585.1 uncultured Candidatus Saccharibacteria bacterium | reverse complement strand
GGACCTACATCAGCGGCTTAGAAGTCCGCGGTTCTATCCATTGAACTATCGGGGCTAGAGCACTACTCTACCTTATCTCATAATTAACCTCTTGCGAAGCTATTGGCTGGGGTCAGCGTAACGATAAACGCCAGTTCTATATTTCGCCTCTTCGTAAGCGCGCTCTTTAAATACAGAGTGAATCGTGTTCATTGAAGAGTTGTCAAACACGGCTGTGGTGCTCGTAGCAATAGAAGACCCGATAGCCTCTCCTCGTGTGATGGTGTCAAACGCCCAAGCATTCCATACGACAATACCGGCAAATGCTATCGTTGCGCACACAAGCAATATTAGCCAGTCGCGTGTCGGATTAGTCGGCACATCTTTATTGCCGTTTTTAAAAAGAGATTTGATTTTAGATATAGTAATCATGGCATGCTTGTTTGTATAATTGAGCCGACAAGCAATTTCATGTCAGCGTGCCATTCATCTTTGTCGTTCTTGCCAAGAGAGAGTGTTGCTATAGATATGTTGTATGGAGCATATTCAATAGTCCCTACTGTTCGCATCACCGAATCAAAAGTACCTTTAATGGATACAGAAAAAGATAGTGTTGGACGCCCATTTACAGTTTCTTTTGAAACGGATAATACTGTCACAGCAACTTTTTGTATGCGACCACGAGATTCTAGATCGTCTATAAATGAGACTATGCCAGTTTCTTGAACAAAATAGCCTTGAACAGTATCCTCATCACTTGCAATATCCACAAGCGCATTGCGCGCCAACGCAATACGGCCGGCAGTTTCTTTTTTTATATCAATTTGACTTTGTAGCTCGGCAACTCTGGCACTTTTAGTCTCAACGACCATATACCACAGTCCGTAGATAATTATTGAGACTGTACACAGAGCTAAAGCTATGACTGCGCGATTAATTACAGGTCTCATGGTGCAAGTGTTATGGTAATTGAAAATTCAATCTGTGAGTCTTTCGCATATGCAGAGACTGGCAAGTTGGCAGAGAGCGCAAACGAACTACTCTCTAGAACAAGCTGGTAGTTACGCAAAGCTCCTCGTGTTGAAGCAGTGCCTGACACAACTAGTACGCCACTTTTGTCGCCAACAGCTGAAGTGTATGAGAATCCTGAGAGACTAATTCCTGAATGATTGATCGCAAGCACCTTATTGACAATCGTACTTATAGATTGGGTTTTATTCATGGCGACCAATCTTTTCGTGTTATCAGAGAGGAGAGAGAGTCTGGTTGATAGTTTCTTCTCATCGTCAGATGACGTTTCTGATCCAATACTCATTAATTGGCTCTTTTTTGCATTTTCGTTTTTTGAGAGAAATACGTATGAAGGGAGAAGCAGTATTGTGGCAACTAACACAAGCATCATCACCATAAGAACAACAACTGTAGCTAACCGAATCAAGTAGTCGTGAGAAAGCCTGTTTAGGCGTTCTGGTGGCAAAAGATTGGTAAGTTCGTTATTCATGTGAGAGTGCATGATCGCGTAGAGCAAGACCGATTGCCGTTGCGTATGCTAGTGATTCCGTGTAATCAAGCGTCGGTATCCATGTGTCACGTGATGCAAGATTAGTAAATACATCCCCAGTTGTAACCGGTATTTTGAGAGTACCTTCTAAATATTCCGGCAATCCTCGCATTGATGCGTTGCCACCAGAGAGAATCGCTTGTGTGACAGGCTCGTGAGAGCCAGAAACTGCCGTCTTACTTTGCCAGTACTCAAGTCTTTGAGAGATTTCATCACGAATCGCGGATACTGTAGAGAGCATCGCAGCGAGATAGTCTTCATTTCCAGAAACTGGGACTATTCCTCTCTCGTATTTCACCTTACGTGCCTCTTCTTCTGTAACCCCAAAATGTTTCTGTACGGCAAGAGTAAATGCGTGTCCGCCTATCCCGATAGTTGTTGCAAATCTCGGTATTCTGTTAGTGACAATCGCTAGTTTAGTAGTTGTTTTGCCAACATCTATTATGAGGGTTGTAGATGCATCACCGAACGGGAGTAAGGCTCGCGCCATGGCAAATACTTCTCCCTCTAGGGACAAGGTCTCTACCCCAGCCTCGTCAAATACAGACAAGGTGCCTTCAACAATACGCTTAGCGAAGCCAACGCCAAGAACTGCAGTATCTTTATCGCCAGAGAAGCCTAAATTTACAATATCAAAATTCGTCTCTTCTGGAGGTAGGGGAATAAACTCATCTATATGTTGTTCTACTGCCACTCGCCAATCTTCTTTTTCTGAACCGGTAACGGTGGTCTCAAACAGATAGGCCTTTGATTCTGGTAAAGCCGCGTTGGCTGATAAAATTCCGGCAGTTTTAGCTGCGGTAGCAAGAGCTGTCACAACCGCGGAACGATCTATAATCTCTCCCTCAGTAAAAGATCCTGGCTGCAAACGTGCCTCTGCATAGCCCGCAAGAGTAAGACCATTTGCACCATCATTAAGCCGCACTGCTTTAACACCGCTTGTTGATAAATCAATGCCAGAGAGCGGAGACGCAATGTACCTCGGTGGAGCAAATGCGGTTCGCAAATGTTCACGAAGATCAAATGACATGTTTGTAGTATAACCCGAGATCAAGAACGTTTGTGTTCTTCAATGTGCGCTCGTGCCTGGTGGGACTTCTTTGTCTGGTGTGAGAAAAGCGAATATCTCACCACTCCCAACCGCAAACAACATCCCGTTACTCTCTAGTCCACGTATCGTACGTGGTTCAAGATTTGTTACGAAGGCGAGCTGGCGATTTAACAACGACGACGGTTCAGATACATATGCCTTAATGCCTGACACGATTTGTCGTGGTCCAGCCTCTTCTCCAAAGTCTACTGTCAGTCTAAGTAGTTTATCCGTGTCTGGAACAGATTCTGCACTTTTAACTGTGCCGATTTTTACTTCTATTTTAGAAAACTCGTCAATTGATATCCGTGGTTTATCCATGATCTGTGCGTGAGAGATAGCTTGTAAGAATAATTGCCGCCGCCGCATCATCTATTTTTGTGTGTTGTTTAACTTTGCGCGATTTAGTCTGTTTGGTCGGCAATCGGCGCGCCTCAGCACTCGTAAACACTTCTGATTCGTAAAAAACCGGAATGCCAGCACGCTCGGTGACCAAGTTCCCAAGTGCTTTGGCATCTTTCGCTATTATATTATCTTCGCCCGATAGAGTGCGCGACTCCCCTATAACCACTGCCCCAACATTTTCTTTTGCGATCAACACGCAGATTTCGTCTAAAAGCTTTTGTGTGTTCGGGATAATTGAATGTGGGAATCCCATCCGGCCACTCTCGTCTGAGAGGGCAAGGCCGATCTTTTTGCTACCATAATCAACCCCGAGATATCTCATACATGAATTGTATGGTACAATTCGACGCATGTATACATATATGCAAAACTTTCCGGCATTCAATTCCCCGTTTACTCCCGGGTTTATGAGCATCTTTTTGCCATTTATGCTTTTGTTAGCTGTATGGACTATCGCGATTAAGGGCTACGCGCTATGGACATCTGCACGTTCAGAGCAAAAGTGGTGGTTTATCGCCCTTCTTGTTATAAATACGGTTGGCATTCTTGAGGTCATCTATCTCATCTGGTACAGTCCAAAGGGCTCTAATAAGCTCAACAAGGGTTCACAAACACCTGCGGTTCCTTCATCATCACCGCAGGTATAAACAGTGGATAAAAGACGATGAGTAGCTAAAGAATGGTGGTATACTGGATGAGTGGCTGAGTACACAAGAAAACCAAACACTGTATGCGTGATCTGCAGCAAGCCGATTTATAGACGGCCTGCCGAGAGAGCGCGCGGAAGAGTATTCTGTGGTCAGGAGTGCTACGGGATTGCTTGCAGAAAGGAAACTCCATGCATTGTGTGTGGAATCCCAATTCTTGCTAGTAAAAATGCAAGTACTTGTAGCCGAGCGTGTGCCAATAAAAATAGAACTGGTATACAGTACCGAACAGGAGCGAGAAAAGATAAAGTAAAAGACGAGAGAGCGATCAAGTTGCGTCTAATGGACTCAAGAGATAAGGTCTGTGAACGGTGCGGATATGATAAGAAGGAAATACTAAATGTTCATCACAAGGATAGAAATCATAGTAATAACGATCTTAGTAATCTTGAACTGCTCTGCCCCAACTGCCACGCCGAAGAGCATTACTTAAAAGATAGTTGGATGAATAAAACGACGTCAGATTAAATACGGAAGGGTGCTCCGAATGGTAAGGAACTAGTCTTGAAAACTAGCGGGTCAAAAGCCCTTGTGGGTTCGAGTCCCACCCCTTCCGCTCGACTAGATTTGTTGCCAAGGTGGCACCTTTTCTATCCATAAAAAGTAACGCCGCACGAGGCGGCGTTTGAACTGATTCTTCGTATGTCACGGTGGGGTCCCGGGCCGAGGAACAGCCTAAGGCGTCTTGGGCGGAAGCACCTGGCCGTTCTCGGTAATTCGACAGTGCTCTACCAGGAATTCTTCTATCTGGTCGACGAGAAGAATCTCTTTATCGTCAGGGAAGACCATATTCCGCTTGCATATCGCCTTCGTTATCCTCCAGAGCGCATGGAGTAATGAGGACGGGTCGCTGGGACATACTTGATATTCGCCTTGAAGCAGTTGCATCCGCCGCATATGACGTTCCAGTCGCGCCTTCTTGCGAGTTTTGCTTTCTTTTTTTGCAAGCCGGTCTATTTTTCGATTGATGCCTTTTATATGGGCGTTGAGGGTAGTCAACCTGCCTTCGGCTCGCATTTTCGCGGTCGTGAGGGCAGTTCGGCGCTCGTTGCTTATGCTCGGACTTGTTAGTCGCTGCTCGATATCCGTTATCTCGGCCATTACCAAGGTTCGAGCAGATTCTTTGTCGTCCTTTACTTTTTGTAGCTTTTCGCGATCTTCGTAAATTGGTGCTACTAAGAGCTTTGACATGTTTCCCCCGCACGTTGACGCCACCCGAGCCATCCTCAGGTAGCCGCAGATACGGAGGAATCTTCTGCCACCAAACTACGCTGACCATGTCTTATGTCAAGCCGCCAGGTTTTGCCCATCAGGGTGATCGAATTCTTTCGTTATCTCCCGTACTTCACGGAGCGTCTTGAGAAATTCTGGGTCTCGATTGCAGTACAGGGTACGAACGGCATTGAGGCCAATCCGCCAAGTTAAGAACGAGTCAAAAAGAGATAGTTATTAGTGACGATTGCGAAACTTTTTTTCCGCAGAGATTTGCTTTTTTAAAACACATAGTGTAGGTTTGTCAGGTGGCGCTCACATGGGCGCCATTAACTATTGGGAGAATGCTGTGAACGAAAAGCATGAGGACCGGCATCAGCACGTGCCGGAACGAAGGAACAAAGCACAAAAAGAACAGGCCATGTCGCAAGGAAATAACGAGTACTGGGGCTTTTTTGACGACCGGTCTGCGCCAAAGAACACGTCGATGGCAAGGGACGCCTCTGAATAGGCGCTTCTGCCATCGTAAAGCCGGGTCTCCTAGGAGACGCCGGCTTTTTTGTTGCTTTTTAAGTACGAGAGCATACAATGACTGGACGGTTTGTTGTTGGAAGTCAGGTGAGAATCCTGCACTGTGCCGCAACGGTAATGTCCCAAACGAGGGATAAGTCCGATCTTCAACACTCCAATATTCCCGAGCAGGAAATGAAAAATAAATTTATTTTAATTGGTGCTGTGCTAGTTGCGATTATCGCAACAGTTTTTCTATACACACAACGAGAGCAGGTCTCGCCTCAAACAACTTCTGTACAGTCTCCTTCTACAACATCTTCTACACCAGAAGCATTGAGAGCAACATTAAAGGTCGGTGACAAAACATACTCTGTTTTAATAACATCTGGCGAGACTGTGTTAGATGCGATGCGTACTCTTGCTTCAACAAGTGATTTTATATTTAACGGCCGTGACTATGCCGGTCTTGGGTTCTTTGTTGACTCTATAAATGGAACAAAAAACGAAGGAGGCATGTATTGGATTCTTTATATAAATGGAGTGCTGGCTTCTAATGGTGTTTCGGCAACGACATTAAAGACGGGCGATGTAGCCGAATGGAAATATGAAAAAGGTTATTAATTATTTATTTGGAGCTCTTGTCCTATTCTATGGCATTGTCCCTTTGCCTGCACATGCCGGCGAACCACTAAATGTCAGTGTGCCGAACAATTGCATAGTTACTGATACCGACGGCGTAGCACACGAATTCCCTCAAGACAGTTCGCCCAGCAATTATCTCGGTATCTGTATGCTTCAGTCGGCCAAAGAGGCTGGTCTCGTTGACTTCTCTCTCACAAACGATCCAAGCTTAGGTCTCTATATCCAGAGCGTAAACGGTACTCCTCCTAGTGCGACCGAGTATTGGGCAATATGGAAAAATGGTGCGATGGCAGAGTGCGGTATCGGGTGCATCCCTCTGTCTCTTAATGACACTCTGTCACTAATCCTCACCGATTGGACCACAAATGTTGAGAGCACTGTTGTTGTGCTGAAAGTACACTCTCTTATATCGTCTCCCACCACTACAAGCAGTAGAGGTGAAGGAGGTGATGGAGGTGGGATACCGAATTCGCAATTGAACGTTACGGACGCGCTTGCATATCTCGTGAGTAAACAAAACGATGACGGCTCATTTGACTCGCCGTTCCTCTCAGATTGGGTAGCAATAGCGTTTGCTACGGCTGACCCAGGAGATGCAAAAGTGAAACTCGTTGAATACATGCGTACAGCAACCCCGACACTTTCAAGTGTAACCGACTACGAACGGCATGCGATGGCTCTTCTTGCACTCGGCATCAATCCGTATTCAGACACTTCTGTAGACTACATCACACCAATCGTGGAGGCATTTGATGGAAAGCAGGTCGGTGATATTCATCTTGATAATGACGACATCTTCGCACTCTTCCCTCTTCTACGCGCTGGGTACAGCGCATATGACAACATCATTCAAAAAATCATCACATTCATTCTCTCTGCACAACAGTCAAATGGCTCGTGGGACAATAGTGTTGATATGACAGCTTCCGCTATCCAAGCACTCGTGCAAGTGCGCATGTTGCCAGATGTATCCTTGTCTCTCATAAGAGCCGAGGGCTATCTGCGCGGAGAGAAGCCAGATGGTGATGGCTCTATCAACAGCTTTTCTACGAGTTGGGTAAGGCAAGCGATAAGCGCACTCAGCTGGACACCGAGTGGATGGACGCCAAACTCATTTACTAAAGAAGACCATCTCGCAAAATTGCAACAATCTGACGGCGGAGTAGAACCAGAATCATCCGGCAAGCAGACTCGCGTGTGGGCAACCGCATATGCAATCCCAGCCGCACTCGGCAAATCATGGCCAATGATCCTCCAGTCGTTTCCTAAATCAGTGGCTACTTCTACCACTCGCATTCTTCAAATCACACAAGCCACGACGAGTGCAACAACAACTCTTCCGGTCCCTGCGCGCAACATATATACAAAAGCGAAGAAACCAGTAGTTACTCCCCCTCCTCCACTGCAAATCGCCGCGGTGGCGAGCGCCGCACCTGCAGGGATATTCAGTCGTGCGCTGAATCTCATTGTCTCGTTCTTTATTAACTTAATGTAGTAAACTGAACCTAACTATTATGAAAATCTCTTTCCAAACTGGCTGGTTTAAATTTTTTATCGGGTGGGCTGTTGTGTTCCTCTTCCGTCTCATCCCATTCCGGATACCAAATTTTGAACCGATGCTCGCTACTGTTATGCCGTTCTCTAAACGCTACGGTCCACTTGGGAGCTTCTTGTTTGGGTTCTTGGGCATTGTTATATATGACGCATTTACAAGTGGTTGGGGCATGTGGACACTCGTAACATCCCTAGCTTATGGAGCTCTTGGTCTTGGCGCATACTTCTTTTTTAAAAATCGCACTGCCTCAACCAAAAACTTTTTGAAGTTCGGCATCGTTGGAACTATTGCATATGATGCTGTTACAGGATTAACAATTGGACCCTTGTTTAATAACCAGCCATTTATTGTTGCTCTCGCCGGACAAATTCCATTTACTCTTCTCCACCTCGCCGGCACTATCGTCTTCTCTGTTTGTTTAAGCCCTGCAATCTACAAGTGGGTACTACAGTCCGAAAAGCTTGAAATCCCTGCTATTATTTATCCATGGCACAAGACGTTATCTTAGAGTGGGAGGGGACGGAGTACGACCACAACCCAAAGAGTTCTGACTGGTATTGGTCGCTTGGCATTATAGGTGTCGCTGGCACTATCGCCTCATTATTATTTGGCAACTATTTGTTTGCATTTCTTATTGTGGTTGCGGTAGGGGCTATCGCCCTTCATGGAGCTAAACATCCCCCACTGCACCGCTTTCGTCTTGTAGAACAGGGTATCGTTATTGGGGACGAGATCCATCAGTTTGAGAACATGATATCTTTTTCTGTCCTAGAAGATGTGTCAGGCAAAATCGCGCCAATGATCTCTATAAAAACTACTAGCTGGCTTTCTCCTCATCTTATAATCCCGCTTGAGGGAGTTGACGCTGACAAGGTCTATTCTTACTTTCTCAAGCATGTAGATGAGAAAGAGCACCATCACACATTCTCTGACGTAGTGGCGGGCTGGCTCGGGTTCTGATAGAGTCAAAAAACGTTTTGCCCCCGTCGTTCAATGGATAGGACGCGAGCTTGCGGAGTTCGTGATGGAGGTTCGATTCCTCCCGGGGGCACAAAATTTGATTCAGAGTTAGTATTGAGATGTTCGCTCTCGTCATTCAACGGATAGGATAGATCCCTCCGAAGGATCCAATACTGGTTCGACTCCAGCCGAGAGCACTGATTTTATTTAGCCTTCGCGCGTTTGATAGCGAGAGCGAGACGAGACTTCTTGTTAGCCGCTGTGTTCTTCTTAATAACGCCACGCTTCATCGCCTTATCTATTGCCTTATAGGCCGCTGGGAGCATCTTCTCTGCTCCTGCCACATCTTTCTTCGCGAGAGCTTTAAGCAGGCCCTTTGAGGCATCACCCATCGCCTCCTTGCGACGGAGGTTGAATACGTGCTTCTTCGCCGATGAGCGAATAGCTTTCTTTGCTGAGCTGGTGATAGCCATATAAGTAGATTGTAGTAGGCAGTATGCAGTAGGCAGGAAATAAATGCAAATACTGTATGATAGAAACATGATAAGACAGATTAGCGGGAAGGTTTTGTCAGTGAGCCCTGTCGGCGCCGTTATTGAGGTCGCAGGGTTCGGCATTGAGGTCCGGATGAGTGCCCCGCAGTCTCTTAAAGTCGGTGACACAGCAACACTCGCGACGCATTTGGCAGTAAAACAAGACGGCCTGGAGCTCTGCGGCTTTCTTGACGCAGCAGACCGTGACTTCTTTGAACTTATTCTCACGGTGTCTGGGGTAGGCCCAAAAACTGCGCTGTCGGTGTTGCGCCGAGCATCTCGCGAGGCGCTTGAAGGCGCGATTAGTAAGCGCGACTTAAACTATCTGACAAAAGTGGTCGGACTAGGGAAGAAGAGCGCGGAGAAGATGCTGGTTGAACTCGCGGACAAAATCGGCCCGCATTCGCATTCACGCGAAGACGGAGAGGTTTTTGACACTCTAGTCGCGCTCGGCTACACAGAGCGCGAGGCACGCAAGGCATTGCAGGCTATCCCAGACACTGTCGTAGGCAAAGATGCACGACTTAAGTCGGCGCTTTCATCAAGCTAGGCTTGTCTCATAAAAGTTTGTTAGAATGTTGGCATGCATGATGCGTGGTTTTTTATAGGAATATTCATTTTCATCTTTCTTGTTTGGGTAGCAACAGGTGGCCCTCTACACCCAATTGCCTTTACTGGCCCAACCTTGGCAGCACCAGACGCTCTCGGTGGTGGTACTTATCTACAATTCCCACGATCTCCATACACGACCGGCTCTCTAGATTCTTCTGTGCCAAGGGCATACAACAACAGCGGTGGCGGGAGTAGCCAGAACAACTCTGGCTCTCAAAATACTCCTCCAACTCCTGACTCGTCTTCTCTTGGTGGCAGTATCTTTGGTCCCGTATCACCGTATAGAGGGATTGTATCAATGAGCCATTATGTCTCTGGTGCCGGATCAATAGACCCTAAAAATGAATACATAGAATTGTCTGTCCCAAACGGCGGTATACCTCTTGATCTAACTGGATGGAGATTTATGAGCGATGCTACTGGGATTATCGCCGCTATTCCTAAGGGCACAGAGGTTCCTATATCTGGCAACATAAATGCGTCAGAAGATATAGTGCTACCACCGGGAACGCGTGCGACAATTATATCTGGACGCTCTCCTATCGGAGCCTCATTTCGTGAGAATAAATGCATCGGATATTTCAGTACGTTTCAGCGATTCTATCCTTCTTTGCCACAGAATTGCCCTTTACCGTCAGATGACTTGATCAAATATTATGGGCCCAACTACATACGCGACACTGCTTGCATAGACTACGTTAAGACACTGTCGCGTTGCCAAGTAACGCTTACTCCGCCGCCAAATCTCTCAGGGGTGTGTCAGAGCTTCATCGTAAAACACCTGAACTATAACGGCTGTGTTGAAACGCACAGAGACGATGCTGACTTTATGGGCAATACTTGGCGCGTTTACCTCAATCGCACTACTCCTATGTGGCGCACAAAATATGAGGTTGTTAAACTCTTAGACATCAACGGCAAGACCGTAGATGCGTTTAGCTACTAATTTTTAAAGGATTCTATCGCTCGTCTGAGCAATTCCCTTTTTTCTATGTGTTTCTTCCATCTGCTGTTTGAACGTTTTCCATTCACATACACGCCAGGAGAAAAATCTATTTCTTTTCTAAACTTCATCAGATTCTCTTTCCCTACGATGACGACCTCATTCGGAAGAACAATCCGCGATTCAATACTAAAATCTTGCAAGAGTCTCTGAGTTATATGAAGTATCTTCGCATCCTTCTGATAACCACGAATACTCCGTCTATTTTTTTCCGGGCGGTAGTCTATACATCCCTCGTCGTCAAAAAAAGCCCTGACAAATTCCCTTTTGAGATTTAAAGGTGTGTGCAGTATTTTATGCAATAACTCTCTAGCCTTCTTCTTCATATATATAGCAAGAGCTACATTGTGATAGCTAATTCGCAGTACACCAGTCCCTGGATTGGTGTACTGCGTCGGCTCAAACACATAAATAAGACGCATGCATTCTTCTACATGATTTATCAGAGTTTTACTGCGATTGTTGTATGTGCATCCGCTTTTAGGATAAATGCCACCGTCAAAAATGAGGTGCGCAACTAAAGAGACTGTCTCTGGTGTCCATTTTTGAAATGAACTGAAATCTCGTTTACTCTTCCCTTTTCGTGCTATTGCGAATTTCCTAATCCGCTCTCCAGAAGCTTTCTTTACTTCTTTTAAGCGTTCCTTGCTTAATGGAATGTCTTTTATGTGCGTATATATAGAACTTTTTGCTCTACCTGTTGCTCTCATAATTTCAATAATGCTGTGCCCTGTCTTTCGCAAGGATATACAGTGGTCTTTGAAATCTTTCATGTGCGCCCGGATGGATTTGAACCATCGACCAGCGGCTTAAAAGGCCGTTGCTCTACCAGACTGAGCTACGGGCGCATGTATATTTTCTAACCGCACATTATCATCTTCATCTCATATCAGCGACTCCCTTACTATAATACCACATGCTGGTTCGTTCCCAACCAGGCGCACTAAGTTAACCCACTTCAGCCAAGAGTGGTGCGTGATCTGAGACTTCGTCAGGCAAAACTTTAAAATCTTTGATATCTGTTCCGTCGCTGATAAATACATAGTCCGCAAATTTTTCAGGCTTTATGTAGAAGCTCGTTCGTGTTGACGTCACTCCGAATTCTTTAATTAAATTCCGCAATCCCGCATCTTCAAACTTCCGTAGACTCTCTGTATTTGGAAGCAGATTGAAATCGCCGCACAAGACGAACGGATTTTTAAGCTTGTTCGTAAACTCTAGAATCCTATCTGACTGTTCCAGACGGTCTGGACTGTCGCCCTTTCCCTTGCCATTCCAGAGGCCATGGAAATTTATAACGGTTATCGGACAACCCGCGGTCTCAACCGTCACGTATTGAATGTTGCGCGCGTGTGTACCTACGTCTCCTTTTGGTATATGTCCTTTTTCTTTATACACAAAAACTTCCCCTTCCTCTACAATCGTGAGATTTTTGCTCACAAACATTAGAAGTCCGTAATTATCCATAAAGTGTGGACGGAAAAATGATGTGTGATTTTGTAGTATTGCTGATATTTCCTGCAAACCATGCGTCAGAACCTGTTCATGCTTTATCACTACACCTCCAGCATTGTGTCCATCCAAATGTTGGTATGCCGCAGACCATATCTCCTGTAGACAAAAAATGTCTGTCGTGCCTGCCTGTGTTTTAAAAAACTCGAGGAGTTTTTCTTTCCCAGCTCTACCGCCCCATGTATTGAGAGAGATGATCCTCATATACCTGATTCTAAACCGAGAGTGCGAACTTCTCTAGTGCGAGAGGCAAATCTAAACCGCCGCGGCGGGAGGTTTGGAGTAGAGCGATTAAGTCCAGTGATAGCTGGCGGTCGCGGAGGTCGCGCGCCTTCCAGTGGAGAAGGCCGTGGAGCATCTCGGGCGCGTCACCAGCATATAATGCACGGTTAATCTCCAACCAGAGCTTCTCGCGTGAGCGCGAGCCGAGCGCGTTGACGAGACTGCTGTTAAAGCCGCGTTTGTCCTCAGGCGCGGATGATTTGTCATATTTGTATTCAAGTTTCGCTTTTACTGAAATCTTTTTGGCCTTCGCCACTACCAATTTTGGCGCGAGGATGACAATCGCGTTGTCAGACAGAGCAAGACTGTCTATGTGTTCTTCAAGCACGGACTTCGTAAGTCCATCGTCAGATGATGGACTTACGAAGTCCTTCACATTCGGAAACGGATCATCAAGAAGTATCAACAGTCTTTTTACAAAGAGCCCGCCCGACTGCGCCGCATCCTCTAGGGCTGCGCCAGTCACTTCTTCGCGCGAGAGACGCACATAGGCGAGGTTTGGCTCTTTGGTTCTCGCCTTCGCAATCCATTCAAACGCTTTTGTTCGCGTTTTTTCAACATCACTTCCGTAAAAGAGGTAAATCATAATGACTTCATGCTGCCCCAGTCAGTGCCCGATTTCATCGTAACAGTGATCGGCACACCGTGTGATTCTGTGGACGACAAAACAGATTCCATAATTTCTTTAATCTTTTTGCTTATTTCACCAACACTATCTTTTTCTATTTCATACACCAATTCATCATGTACTTGCAGTAATAGATATGCATCTGTTTGGTACTCTTTCTCTAATATTTCATCAATACGCGACATTGCTAGTTTTATGATATCCGCCGACGTTCCTTGTATCGGCGCGTTTATCGCCATACGCTCGGCCTGTGCGCGAACATACGGCAGAGCTGACTTCATTTCCGGAAACTGTCGGCGACGGCCGAAGAGCGTCTCTGTGTAGCCGTTCTTCCTCGCGAATCCTTTTGTGCTCTCCAGATATTCTGCAAGGGTCTTAAATGTACTGAAGTAGTCTTCAAGATACTGATGCGCCTCTGCCGTTGTGGAGCCGAGTTGTGCACGAAGCGCGTTCACCCCCATTCCATAGAGAATGCCAAAATTTATAATCTTGGCTCGCCGCCGCATCTCTGCGTCAACGTTTTCAGCAACAACATGAAAAACTTGTACTGCAACTTCTGTGTGCACATCTCTGCCACTCTTGAATATCTCGCACAATTTTTTGTCTCCGGACAAAATAGCCGCAATACGTAGCTCTATCTGCGAATAATCCAGTGACAGGAGTTCATAGCTTTTCTGCGCGACAAACGCCTTTCGTATTGCCCTGCCCCGCTCGCTCCGCATAGGGATATTTTGCAAGTTTGGATTCAAACTCGCCATTCGCCCGGTAGTTGTCCCTGTTTGAATAAATTCTGCATGCAGACGATTATCTGCAGCCAACTGTGATGGAAGCGTCTCAATATAGGTAGAGAGTAATTTTTTCAGCTCACGGTATTCAAGAATATCGGCAATAATCGGATGCATGTCACGAAGTTTTTCTAACTCGCTCTCGCGCGTAGAGCGCTGGCCTCCGGCAGTCTTCTTCATTCTGTCTGGAACAATTTTTAATTCATCAAACAGGACATCGCCAAGTTGTTTTGGCGAGTTTATATTAAACTCGTGCCCCACTTTTTTATAAATATTCTTCTCTATTTTCTCCAGCTCTCCTTTATATTCTGTCGCGAGGTTTTTTAAAACCTTTGGATCCACCAGAATCCCATGTTCTGTCATTTTTTGCGCGACTGCGATAAGTGGTTTCTCTATCTTCTCATATACATCTTTCACTCTGCCAAGTTCTGACATCTGCCTCTCTAGCTCTGAGTATGCTTCAGTAAATAGCCGCTTCTTAGTAAATGCGAGGATGTCATCAAGAGACGGATTTGTGAATTCTGATGAAATGAGCCAAAGCATCACCTGTGCTTCTGCGAAGCGCGTTGGGTCCACTTCTTCCGGTACTGGTTCTGATTCTTCAGAAACTGGTAGGCCTAGGCCCGACGTCTTAATCAGCACTCCCCTTACTCGCTCTTTCAACGTTCTGAATCCAAATTCGTCGCACATATCAAACACTTTTTGTGCGACCACGTTCTCGCTCCAATTTTTTTCTGGCAAAGAAAAAGCGATTGGCGCGTCCAAACGTATCGTCGCGAGCGACTTTGAGAACCGCGCATCCTCTTCGTGTTCTCGCAGCAATCCAATCATTCTCGCTTTAATGCCTTTTTTTATAAAAGCTTCTTCGCCATTTTTCTTTTTTAGCGCTGTATATATTTTTTCTATACTGCCAAAATTTATTATCAAATCGGTAGCTGTCTTCTCGCCAATGCCTGGCACGCCCTTAATGTTATCCGATGGGTCGCCGCGCAGGCCTTTCCAGTCCGGAATAAGTTCTGGCCCAAATCCGAACCTCTCTTTTACCGCTTTCTCATCATACAGAATAGTGTCGTTTATACCTTTTTTCAGTGTGTAGACGCGTACGCGCTCATCGTCCACGAGCTGGAGTGTGTCCATGTCGCCCGAAGCAATAATCACATCAGCAATACCTTTTATCTCGCTCGCGATAGTGCCGAGAAGATCGTCTGCCTCAAATCCCTCTCGGTCATACATTGGTATAGAAAATGCCTCAAACACTTTGTGTGACTCTTTTATTTGTGTGACGAGAGCATCGTCAGTCTTCATTCTCGTGCCCTTATAGTCAGAGTATGCTTCATGCCGGATAGTCGGCTTCGGCAGATCATAACAAGCAGCTATGTAGTCCGGCTTTAAGTCAGTAATGATCTTCAACAACATCGCGACAAGACCATAGAGCGCGCCCGTCGGCGCACCAGTGGGCCCCGTGAAGTCCGGTAGCGCATGATACGCACGATGAATAATCGCATGGGTATCCAAGAGCACTATCCTTTTTTTGGATTTACTTGTTTTCATGGTTTGAAATAACTAAATCTGCGACTCTGTCTGGCCTGTATGTATTAAAGTACTCTTCGTCGTTTCTTTTCCATGGCCCATCCCATTTCGCATCCCAGTTAGGATCTTCCGTATCGCCGCGCCTCTCACGATCGCGACTCTTCCCTCGCAGGGTCGCAATGTCCTGTGGCAAATCAATCCAAATTTTGTAATCAAAGTATTTCAGTAACTCTGGACGAAAAAGTCCAACGCCTTCGACAATGAGGAGTCCAGCGCTAGGATTCTTATCTTTTAAAAAAGGGATGATTATTTCTTTTTCTAGCCTTTCAAAATCCATTCCTCTCCAGTGTGTGTAATTCTCAATTGTTCTATCAATTCCAAATTGATCGATACAAACCACAGAGGCATTGATTGCGCTCCCGAGCAAATCGGCAAAAGTCGACTTGCCAGCCCCGCCGAAGCCGGAAATAGCAATGATTGCCGGCTTTTCCAATGCAAGCAGTTTTTCTATGAGTGATTTTTCTATGGTAATCATATGGTTTCAGATTGTTCTGTTCATTCTACCTCTATTGACAGGAAAAGCCGATTTGATACACTTTCACTACTAGGCCTTCGGGCTCCGAGAAGCCGCCCTCACGGGCGGCTTCGAATTTATATAAGGGTGTCTTGTAGCGCGCGAATAACAGAAGCGAATTGTGCTTTATCGAGGCGACAGAGTTTCCGCGAGAGACGTTTCGTACTAATCGTCTTAGTCTGTGAAAGAATGACGGAACCATTTCGTCCGTCGTAGGTCACTGCAAAGTGGTGCGCATCATCTTTTTGTTTACTTGTTAGTGGAGCTACTCGAATCATCTGGTGATTGAAAACTTTCAATACGAGTACTGGTCGCTCAAATAATTCGTTCTTACCGTCTTCTTCCGAGCCGACATTAAGACCGAGCGCACACCACCATATCTCACGCGCATTGCAGTAAATATCCTTTTTGTCCTGAACTTTTTTCTTAATCTGATTCCATGAATCAAAATCCTTATTCATATGAAATAGTGCGAGAGCCGTCGGGGTTCGCGATTATTGAAATTTTTACGGCAGGGGGTGGGAGCGCACCATCGACTTTCTCCGGCCATTCAAATAATATTAGATTGCCAGAATCTTGTATGATCTCATCAAAGCCGAGTGGAGCGAGGTCAGCGCCTTTCTCCAAACGATATGCGTCAATATGTATTAAACGCTTGAACTTGGAAGTCCGACTTCCAAGTTGATAAATCTTTTCTAATACAAAGGTGGGACTCGTTACTGTTTCTCCAACACCGAGGGCTCGCGCGACGGCCTGAGTAAACGCCGTCTTCCCCGCCCCGAGCTCGCCCGAGAGGGTAACAAGAGTCGCTTTATTCTCTTGTGGCACTAGCTCTCGCACAAAGCGGCCGGCCTCTGCTTCCAGTTCTGCCAGCGTTTTTATTATCTTCTCCATCTGCACAATTGTACCCCTAAAATCAAAATGCGCCCGAATCTGTCCCTCTGGACAAATCCGAGCGCATTCACTACCAGCACCGCCTCCAAGTACAATATCTTGGTGCTGGCCCATATGGTGCATAAATAATCGGCTGGGGCACTGCATAGTAGCTGGTGACGCAGGTACTCCCGGCTGGACATGGCATCGGTATAACCACGCATCCGCCCAGTGCTGCGGCAACCAAAAGGGCAAAAAACAGACTTCTTTTCATAAAACCTCCTGTGGTTTAACTTAATATAGTATACACCCAAACTACTGTTTCGTCAAGTCCATGTCTTGGGGCTTATATTCTGATGTTATTATGTGTAAATGGATTTGCCATTTGATACAACAAAAGAGACGAGTAAGATCGCCGAGGTGCGAGAGAGAGAGGAGGAGGACTTGGCACAGATTCTTTCTGATAAATATGGAGTAGGCTATGTTGATCTGTCTTCAACAGATATAGACACCGATGCTCTGCGTGTTATCCCAGAGGCAGAGGCGCGTGAGGCAGAGGCGGTTGCTTATGCAAAAGTGGCGCATGTCATATCGGTTGCAATGCACAATCCGAATAATCCTGCATACATTAAACTTAATGAAAAATTGACAGGTCTAGGGTACACGATTAAAGAGTTTCTGGTCTCTAAGAAAAGCTTGGACAAGGCGTTGTCACGATATGCTGACCTGTCGCTCGCGACGAAGTCGCGAGTTGGTATTTTTACCGTTGCACCTGAAATACTCGCAAAACTGACAAAAGAAACTGCTACACACGATGCTCTTGAGCAAATGCTAAACACTGCCACTGCAGAAAAGGGGCTTGATCATATTTCACATATCCTTGAGATCGTTTTTGCAGGGGCGTTTGCGCTACGCGCTTCTGACGTTCATTTTGAACCAAGAGAAAATGAGTCCTTACTACGTCTTCGCATTGACGGCGTCTTGGCTGACTCTTATTTTTTTGATCCAGCAACGTATCACCAACTCAACTCACGCATCAAACTTCTCTCTGGTGTGAAGTTGAATATCACGAATCGCGCACAGGACGGTCGTTTTAGTATTGTGAAGAACGACATACAGATAGAGATTCGTGCGTCCTTTATCCCCGGTGCCTATGGCGAATCAATAGTTATGCGTATTCTAGACCCTGGTTCAACAATGGTCTCGTATACAGAGCTTGGTATTCATCCAAAGCTTCTTGCGCGTCTAGAGACAGAGATTCGTCGGGCGAACGGCATGTTACTTACGACAGGGCCGACAGGTAGTGGTAAGACAACAACTCTCTACTCCTTCCTCCGCGAGCTACACAAACCAGAGATAAAAGTGATTACCATAGAAGACCCTGTTGAATACCACCTAGACGGTATCGTGCAAACGCAGGTTGAAGGGAACAAGTATACATTTGCAGAAGGTCTCCGCTCAATCGTCCGACAAGACCCGGACATAATCATGGTCGGCGAGATCCGCGATGGCGAGACAGCCAATATTGCCATACAAGCCGCGCTCACTGGTCACTTCGTTCTATCAACACTCCACACTAACGACGCGGCTGGCACCTTCCCCCGGCTGGCAGACCTAGGCGCGGACCCGAAATCATTTGGCTCTGCGATTACAGTCTCAATGGCCCAGCGCCTCTTGCGCAGACTGGACCCAAATAAGAGAAAAGAGCGCCCTCTCACTGCAGATGAGAAAAAAATGATAGAAAAAGTATTTGAAAATCTCGCCGATAAATCGCTCATTCCTGAAAAAATTGAAACTGTCTGGGAGCCAGCCCCAGAAAACGATAAAGAGACCGGTTATCACGGCCGTATCGGTCTCTACGAAGCAATATTTATGGACAACGAGCTCGCCAACTTCTTACGAGACAATCCGCCTGAAAATGAAATTGCAAAACTGGCGGCCAAACAAGGCTACCTCACCATGGCGCAGGACGGCATCATCAAAGCATTAAACGGCGTCACCTCCCTCTCCGAAGTCGCCGACACTGTCGACCTCCCGCGATAAAAAGAAATCGCCCGACAGAATCATCGGGTGATTTCTGCCGGGCGGCCGCGAGTTTCACTCAAAAATCGACAAGCATTTTCTCACTCGATCGGCAGAGAACGCTTCCTGGCACTTGGTGATTCTCCAGATAATTGAAGCGCGCGTTCCCTTGCGGACCACTATCGTTCACGACTCCGACATTCTGACCGCAGTCGGGGCATGTTGCAATCCCAACTACCAATTTTGAATACCCTTTCATTTCGGTCAGCGTGCCTGCTCTCATTTGAAGCATAGAAACCTCCTTGGTTAGCCACAAAAAGAACTGGTTATCCCGTTCATAGTCCTCAAGGCAAAATCCTGCAAATTAACGCAGGGTGGACGAGACACCTGAGGAGATTCCCAGCGACCAATACCGAAGTATCGGACCAGAAAGTCCTTGGGGAAACGCCCGAAGCCGTCAAGCCTTGCCTTGAAGAGTATGAACAAGATCAGAAAACTATGATAGAATACTAGCATCACATAATTTTTATGTCAAGCCCTACAAAAAATGATGTAGCACCTCCATCTTCTCTAGACTCGGCTCTCCGGCCGAGCCATTGGGACGAATATGTCGGACAAAAACAAGTGAAAGCGAACGTGCGCGTGTCTATTGATGCGGCGAAAAAGCGCGGTAGCATGCCAGAACACATTCTCTTCTATGGCCCGCCGGGAGTTGGTAAGACTACCCTCGCGCACCTCGTCGCCGCGACGCTCGGATCGCCGCTGAAAAGTACTTCTGGTGTCGCGATAGAGCGCGCGGGCGACCTCGCCGCGATTCTCACGAACCTCGAGCCAAACACGGTCTTGTTTATAGATGAGATTCACAGGCTCTCAAGAAAAATAGAAGAACTTTTATATCCCGCGCTAGAATCTGGGCATTTGGATATCATTCTCGGTAAGGGGCCGTCTGCACGCACAGTAGAGCTCGCGTTGCCGGCCTTTACGCTAGTCGGTGCGACGACGAGAGTGGCCGAACTCTCCGGCCCGTTGCGCTCGCGATTCGGTGGCGGGACGTACCAATTGGATTTTTATAGTGACGACGACCTGCGGGATATTATCCGTCGCTCCGCTTCCCTTCTTGAACTAAAAGCGCCTGAAGATGTTATTGAAAAGATCGCGGCGCGGAGTCGCGCAACGCCCAGAGTCGCGAACGCGCTTCTCAAGCGTGTTCGCGACTTCTCTGAGGTTCATGAGCGCGAAATTTCTATCAAGCTCTTTGACGAAGCCTGCAAATTATTTGGAATTGATGAGCTAGGATTAACAAAAGACGATCGCAGATATCTAGAAGCTCTACTCACAAGCTTCCGCGGTGGCCCCGCCGGTGTCCGCGCCATCGCCTCAGCACTCCACGAAGACCCTGACACTGTTGAGAACGTCTATGAGCCGTATCTCCTGCGCCTCGGCCTCTTGGAGCGCTCCTCGCGCGGTCGCATCCTCACTCCCAAGGGCCGCGCGTATCTCAAGGGCGAAGTAGAATTATTTTAATATGTCCGGACACTCTAAGTGGTCGCAGATTAAGAGGCAGAAGTCGGTTACCGACGCGGCGAGGAGCCGTGTATTCTCGCGCTATGCGCGGCTTATAGCGATGGAGGCCAAAAGGGCCAATGGAGTCCTCACTGCTCCAGGATTAGCGATGGCTATCTCGCGCGCCAAGGCCGTGAATATGCCAAAAGAAAATATAGAACGCGCAATAGCCAAAGGCTCATCAAAAGATTCTGGCGAGCTGGAGCAGGTTCTCTACGAAGCTTATGGCCCTGGCGGTGTCGCCATTCTCGTCGACGCCCTTACCGACAACAAAAATCGCACGACGCAAGAGATTAAGCATCTCTTGGTCCTAGAGAATGTCGAGCTATCAAGCCCCGGAGCTGCCACCTGGGCTTTTACTAAGACAGGAGGAGCATACACGCCGAACGAGCCGCTTATGGAACTGTCAGATTCCGATGGAGAAAAGCTTTCTTCTATTCTCACTGCGCTCGACGACCACGAAGACGTCCAACAGGTATTCACCAACGCGAGTGGCTATGAAAATACTGGCGATTGACCCTGGGTACGACCGGATGGGAATTGCCGTGATTGAGGGCGACCCTTCGCGGCCGACGCTGGTCTGGAGCGACTGTATTCAACCCCAGAAGGGCGCGCGCGAGGAGCGTCTCGCGCGCGTGTCTCGCGCGATTACTGGCGCGATAAAAAAATACAGCCCGGACGCGCTCGCTATTGAAACACTTTTTTTTAATGCAAATATTAAAACAGCGATTGGCGTAGCCGAAGCGCGCGGGGCTATTTTAGCCGCCGCCGGTATTTTACACATCCCGGTTATAGAGTGTTCACCTCAACAGGTAAAAGTCGCGGTGACTGGTCACGGGGGCGCAAGTAAAGCAGAGGTAGCGAAAATGATTCCTCGGCTCCTAGCACTGTCTAAAAAGAAGCGGTTGGACGATGAGCTTGATGCTATCGGCATCGGCATTACAGCGCTCGCTTTTTCTAATATCAACACACAGTGATAAAGACCCTTGCACAAAAATAGATTTTTGGTACATATAAGTCATATGTTTGACGATGAAGAAAAAGTTCTCGACGAGGAAGCCGTCTTAGACGAGTTCGCCGTCGAAGAAGAAGAGAAATATTAAATAGAGTGTTAGCATAGAGTTATGAAGACTCTTGAGAAGTGGCGACACACGCTTGTTGCTTCTGTTTTAGCTCTGTTCGGGCTCGGATTCCTTGTTGCAGGGAGCGTTTTTGTTGCTGTTGCTATTACCCCAACCCCTGACATTAGCTCGTTTGCGTCTAGACAGGTTGACCAGTCCACCAAGATATACGACCGCACCGGACAGATTCTTCTTTATGATTACAACAGAGACGCAAAGAGAGATGTAATACCTTTGGCAAACATGTCACCAAATGTCATAAACGCCATTCTGGCTACAGAGGACTCTAGTTTTTATTCTCACGGCGGTATTCGTATCACTTCAATCATCCGTGCAATGCTCGCTGACATCTTTGGAGGGTCTCTTTCTCAGGGCGGCTCTACTATCACCCAACAAGTTGTTAAGAACACTCTGCTTACAAACAAAAAGAGTATTATACGCAAAATACACGAATGGGTTCTCGCAATGAAACTTGAGGGGGTTTATTCAAAAGACTACATTTTAGAGGCTTATCTAAACAACGTTCCTTATGGAGGGACTCTTTATGGAGTGGAGGCAGCTTCTGAGGCGTATTTTGGTCTTCCGGCAAAAGATTTGTCTGTCGCCCAAGCCGCGTATCTCTCTGCAATGATTCCTGCCCCTACATACTATTCTCCATATGGGTCACATCGTGCTGAGTTGTCTTCAAGAAAGAACATGGTTCTAGAGAGAATGAGTACTCTGGGTTTTATAAACAAAGAGGTCTACGAGTCCGCAAAAAAAGAAGAGGTTGTCTTCTCCACGGCCGGTAAGAATTCAGTAATAGCCCCTCACTTTGTATTTTATATTTTGAGCAAGATTGAAGAGATGTATGGAGCGAACTCTCTTACCTCTGGAATGAAGGTGATAACAACTCTGGACGCAGATCTTAACACAAAAGCAGAGTCTATAGTGAACCAATATGCGCTTGAGAATGAGAAAAAATTTAACGCCTCAAACGCCTCTCTTGTTGCGATTGATCCGTCTACAGGACAGATACTTGCAATGGTGGGCTCTAGAAATTTCTTTGATAAAGAAATAGACGGGCAATTTAACGCAACGCTAGCCTCTCGCCAACCAGGCTCTACTATGAAGCCTTTTATCTACTCTCTTGCACTAATGAGGGGGTACACACGAAATACCGTTGTCTTTGACACCCCTACGCAATTTTCAACCAAATGCAGTCCGTCTGATATATACAACAGCAAACCGCCTTGCTATGCTCCAGACAATTTTGACAATACGTTTAGAGGTCCTGTCACGTTTGAGGCTGCTCTTGCCAAATCAATTAACATTCCTGCAATCAAGGTCTTATATCTTGTTGGTATACAAAACGCCATAAACTTGGCCAAGGCATTCGGTCTTACAACTCTTGGAGACCCAGACCAGTACGGCCTTACTCTTGTTCTTGGAGGTGGAGAAGTCCGCCTTCTTGATCTAACTAGCGCATATTCTGTCTTTGCAAATGATGGAATTAAAAACCCTCCTACTGGAATACTTGAAATAGATGATACAAACGGAAATATCTTGTCACAATTTACACCCCAGCCGTCTCAGGTGTTGCCAGAACAGACTGCTCGCGACATGTCAGCAATGCTGTCAGACTCAAGAGCCAGGTCTGCGTCCCTCTCTTCTCCTCTTTCTTTCCCAAACTATGATGTGGCCGCCAAGACAGGTACTACAAACGACACTAGAGACGCTTGGGTTATTGGATACACCCCATCTATCGCAATGGGTGTGTGGATCGGCAATAATGACAACGCTCCTGTGGTTAAGTCTGTTGCCGGTCTGATTGCTGCTCCTATGTGGCACGCTGCTATGGCATACGCGTTAACAAAGTATCCGCGCGAGTATTTCGGAGAGCCTAGTCCAATATTGTCTTCTGTGCCTCCAATGTTGCGTGGTGACTGGCAAACGCCAGACATGAACGGAAACATTGTACCCCACGATCTTTTATATTGGACGGATAAAACAAACCCTCTGGGGCCTCCTCCTACAGACCCATCTAGAGACTCTCAGTTTTCTCGTTGGGAGTATGGTGTAGCTTCGTGGTATTCGTCTCATCCTGAGATGTTCACAAATCCACCCATATTCGTTCCTATTTCTTATACTCAAGAGCCTCCTCTATCACCAGAGCAATAAAAAATTATTGATTCATTGGGGACACGAGGTATAGAAGAGATGTGTCACCAACTCCTTTTATTATCAGAGGTCGCCCTATTCCCGCGGCGGTAATAGACAGGCTCTCTGCGCTGGTCAGAGACAACACCGATGATAAATATCTGTGGTTGAACGATATTTCTAGAGGGCTTCCTGATATTTTTGCATTTATTGCTTCTGATGATTCTCCTATATCAGCATTTTTTGCAAAGAAAGAGAGCTGATTCTTTTTTTTATCAAAATTTATTCTAACTTTTTGGAAAGAGTCAGAAAATATTGTTGTTCTTTTTAGAGTGCTTTCAAAATCTTTTCGTAGTACATTAGCCTCGACTATAGACTCTTTGGGTATTATTTGGCGGTAGTCTGGGTAAACTGCATTTGTGAGTCTAGAAACCAACATTCCTGTCCCTGCAACAAACGCGCATTGGTGTTCATCAAATGACATAATTATATCGTCATCTGGTAGAGCTTGTGCTATATCAATAGCGTTTTTGGCTGGTATTAAAAACCTTCCTTGAGTTCCTTTGTTTGTTAGTGGAACTTTTTTTTCAGCGAGTCTAAATGAGTCTGTAGCAACGGCAGTTAGAACTCCTCCTTCTATTGATATATAGATACTTGATAGCTCTGGGCGAACTGTAGATGGTGATGCACAAGAGGCAACTGCACTAAAAAGAGATCTTAGAAGAATGCCTGGGAGTATTACTCTATTCTTTGGATTTTCAGGAAATGGTATTGATGGGAAATCATCATAAGGAACAGTTTTTATAGAACTTTTACTATTACCGCTTGTTATTGAGACGGTATCTCCTGTGTGTTCTATTGTTATTTTGCCATCTTGAGTAAATGATCCGGCGACTTGACCTAGGATTGTCGCTGGTACAGCAACAACACCTTTTGTAGTACACTCCCCTTCTAGTTTTAGATCTATTCCTGTCTCAAGATTCGTAGCTCTCATTTTTATACCCTCATCGCCTGCAATTATTAGAATTGATGAGAGAGCAGGAAGTGTTGAGCTCTTCTTTTCAGCAAAGCGAGATACAATATACACAGCTTCTGCGAATTTCTTTTTTTCAATTGAAACAATCATACAATTCTTATTAGGGATGTTGATAAGTTCATAAGTATGAAATACAGCTTATATACAAGCAATTACAGTAAGTATTTTTTATATAAGATGTTGATAAACAATGAATTATATTCATACAAGAAGTGTGCGAATATTTTGAATCTCTTTTGCTAACTCGCTATTCACAACAATTTCCCTCTTTATCTTCTCACAGGAGTGGATAACTGTCGTGTGGTCCCTACCACCAAGTTTTGTACCTATTGTAGGATAAGAAATACTGAAGTCTTCTCTTAAGATATACATAATTACCTGACGAGGGCGTACAACCTCTCTTCTACGAGTCTTTTCATAAACACTTTCTTCATCAATTCCATAATATTCTGCAACCTTATCAACTACATTTTTAACAGATATGTTTTTTTGAGGTCTAGCAAACGATCTTAATGATTGTTTAACGTCTATTATGTCTGGAGCAGACCCTTTCATCTGCGCGTGACATATTATGCTGTTTATCATCCCCTCAAGCTCCCTTATTGACCCGTTCATAGATGTTGCAACGTATTCAATAACATCATCAGACAACAAAACCCCGTGCATAGATGTTTTTCTCCTAACAATCGCCATACGGGATTCGCTGTCCGGCTCTCCTATGTCTACCGTCATTCCACTGGCAAGACGCCCTTTAAGGCGTTCTGCTATGTCTGGGATAGCCACAGGCGACCGATCAGAAGAGAATATAATTTGTTTGTTTGTATCGTGTAAAGCATTAAACAAATGGAACAATTCCTCCTCGCTACGCTCTTTTTTTGATAAAAACTGGACATCGTCCATAATAAGAAGATCATAGTTGCGATATTTGTCTTTAAATCTATTTGCAGTGCCAGCTTGCACCGAGTCCGTATAATCAACAACAAATTTTTCAGATGTAAGATAAAAAACCTTTCGCCCAGGGTACTGTTTTTTAAACTGGTTACCTATCGCTTGAATAAGATGAGTCTTGCCTCTCCCCGTGTCTCCATATATAAACAGAGGGTTATATGTTATCCCTGGACGTTCTAGAGCGGCCTGCGCCGCAGCATAAGCAAGCTCATTAAAAGAACCTATTACAAAAGAATCAAAAGTGTATCTTGGATTTAAATTGTCGCTTTTGTTTATATAGAACTCATCTAGAGGGAGCTCCATTGCGCCAACATTACGAGAACTTCTATTATCTTTCTGTACCTTACGATGCTCATCTTTCACGATAAGATACTCAATATTTCTAAACTCATATGAAACATCGCGAACGATCTTAAGCAAGAGCGTGTGGAATTTTTTAAGGAACCAGTCTTTAAAGAACTGGCTTGGCACACCAAGATATACAACCCCGTCCTCTCCTATCTTTACAATAAAACTGTTTCTAAACCATGTGTTGAAATTTGCGGGGGACACTGATAACTCTACCTGCGTCAGAACGTACTCCCAAAGCTCCTTCGTATTTCCTTTGTCCATAGTGTTAGGAGTATACGCGAATTATTCTGTCACGTAACCCTGGCGTTTCGTGGAGAAACTGTTAGTATCATGTGTATAACCTAATTTCTGATAATAGTATGGCAAAAATGACATATCAACCCAAGAAGCGTAAGCGTGCTAAGACACACGGCTTCTTGTCGCGCTCTAAAACGAGTTCTGGCCGTAAAATTGTACAAAAACGTCGTCGTATAGGTCGCAAACGCCTAACAGCGTAAAAGCCGTGTTCCCTAGCAAAAAACGTCTCAAAAAAGGCGATTTCTCTACAGCACTAGGGCTTGGGAGGCATTTCTCGTCGCAACACTTCAAAGCTGTTTCGTCTAAAATATCCAGTGGATACGCAGTAGTTGTGTCTAAAAAGGTGGCAAAGCTCTCTGTCACACGACACCGTATCAAACGACAAGTGCTCTCGGCTCTTCGTTCTTGTGACAAATTACCAAAGTCACTAATAATCTTCCCACAAGCATCAGTCGCAAATATGAAATACCAAGATATCAAGACAGAAATAGCAGGACTGCTTTCTAAAATCTAGAATTAGCGTAGAATACTTTTGTGATATCTTCTTTTTTCCACGCAGTCTTCTATGATCCGATCTATAACGCCCTTGTGGCGCTTGTAGCGATTGTTCCTGGTTCTGACGTTGGTATAGCGGTTATCATCATAACAATCGTTATACGACTCATACTACTCCCCTTCTCTCTCTCTGCCGCACGGACACAACGCGCAATGAAGACCTTGGAGCCAAAGATAAAAGAGTTAAAAGAAAAACACAAAGGAGACAAAGAAAAAGAGGCTCTTGAGACACTCGCTCTCTACAAAGAGGCGCAGGTCAACCCATTTGCGAGCATTTTAACAGTGTTTATTCAATTGCCTGTTCTACTTGCTCTGTACTGGGTCTTTTATTACGAACCATTCTCAACTGTTAGTGCGATCAACACTGCTCGTCTATATACATTTACCCCAATGCCAACAGGGGTCTCGTTAGAATTCCTTGGCATAATCTCTGTTGCCGGCAAGAGTATTGTCCTAGCGGTGCTCGCGGGCGTCACACAGTACGTTCAAGCCCACATGATGCTCCAAGGGACAATGAAGCCGTCAGACGGTGGCGGGATGCAAGCCAGCTTTCAAAAAATGATGGGCATGCAGTTAAAATACGTATTCCCCTTCATTATTGCTGTTATCTCCTTTACCACCTCTGGAGCAATCGCTCTATACTTCATCACAACAAACATTGCCGGCTCCCTGCAAGAAATTCATGTGCGGCGCACCCTACAAAAAGAAGCTGTGGACAATTGACCTGTTCTGTCATAGAGTATTTCGGGAATTCAACCGCTGGATAATCATAGGGAGATTCAAGTGAAAATTTTTACGGTAGTTGTAGCTCTTTTTCTTTTTTGTTCGCCATGGGGTGCCAGAGCAGAGACCTTTATAGAGGTTAAGTTCGGCGAGAACCCTCCTCACCTTTATGTCGTACAGAATGGTGAGATTAAAGTGAAATATATGGTTGCCGTTGCTCGCCCAAATATAAAGCTCCAACTTCCTATAGAAGGCAGTGTGACGCAAATACAAGTACAAGCTCCGTGGTATCCGACGCAAAAATCGCGTGATGCATATGCCGAGCAACACAAAGGGTCTTTATTGCCAGCAATTATTCCCTATGGAGATCCTCGTAACATGATGGGCGCCGGCAAAATGCTTCTAGCCTTCCCCCAAGGTTGGACGAACAAACCTCTGCGTATCCACGGGACAACAGTTCCCAGTTCTATCGGCAAACGTGTGAGCAGTGGATGTGTACGAATGCTGGATGCCGACTTTCTTGATCTCGCCCAAATCCTTGCGAGCGAGAAGCTCCCGATTAAGATGTTCTGGAGATAGTGATAACCGCCGACTCGACAACGGGTCGGTGGTTTTACTTTTTATCATCACTAGAGCTGATAAATCCAAAGAGAAGAGTCGTTTTTGTTTACAAATACGAGAGCAGTGTTAGATGGGTCAACCGCGAGCGCATATGCATCAAGAGGCTTTTCTGTCTCTTTAGAAAAATCCAGCACAAGCTGAGCATAACGACCAGACGTGTCTATTCTCCAAATCCTGTCAGAGAAGGATACTGCCCCCTGATACCAATCGTCTGGGTAGTTAAACGATGCAGACGGATTAACCGGTATACCACAATATACAGCAGAGTCGTTTGCAGCCCACACGCACTTGTCAGCTATCGTTGCGACAGGTAGAGGCAGAGACTCTCCTGTGGCAATACTAATAAGTTCTAGATGCATTGTCCCGCCATCTGCATAGCTAATGAGAACCCATTTGCCTAGAGGACTCGCAAGAGCTGAAAGACCTTTGCGTGGCCCTGCAATCTTTGTGAACACCCCAGCGCCGTCAACAAGATACGCGTACCCAGCGAGAGTCATTGAGGGCTTAGTAAAAACGAGATATTGATTCTTGCCGGCAAACGAGATGCGAATGGCAGAGAGCGGTGTGGTAAAAATAGACGAGGGGCGTGTACCGTCTGTACGCAAGAGAGAGGCAGAAGATCCGTTTACAGCAGAAGCGAGCGTGAGCAGAGATGTTGAAGATACTGCAATATCAGAAAGATTCTGCGATAAAAAGAATCCGCCAAAGCCAATCGCTGGTAGAGCATACGTGTTAATAGTTGAGAAATTCTCGCCAGAGAGATACTGCACAAATGCGAGAGACGCATCTGGTAACCACTCTGCTGACTGTATGCCTGGGAGAGTTCTGTTACTTGTCCGCGTCAGCGCTTTAGCCTTTGTGGCATAAGTGTAGACATTTCCACTCTCGCGATTGATGTATTTAACAATAGTATCAGCAGGAGTCGTTGAAGACGCTTTAATATTTATAACAACTTCGCCAGGTACGACAGGACCCACTGTTATCTGCACAAGTCGTGTCGTCACTGCGATAGGCACTCCTGTTGGAGGAGATGCTTGCCCTGTTGTAGGAGCAACTCCCTGTTCTGCCACTGGTAGACTGGAAGTGCCCTCTGGCGCTACGTCAATACTGGGTTGACGACTAGAGAAAACCAAATATCCAACAACCGCTATCCCTAGCAGTACCACCACCCCCGCTCCGATAAGAATGTTTCGTTGCATGTTTAAAATGTTGTGCACGGACTAGTTGCAGTCTTATTTTTTACTTCTGCTGCATACTGGTTTTCACAGACGGACTTTTCTTTGTAACACATGAAGTTATTCCCACCACCAGGAACAATTCCATGACACCAACGACCAGCTTGTGCAGAAGGGTATGGACCATCATTAAAAACGGGAGGCTGATTACAATTTGTTCTGCGGCTCCCTGTACATGGAGGTTTACAGTCAGGATAAGTACCAATCGTTCCTGACGGGCAAGAAGTTGGAGTGGCGACAGGAACTGTTTTTAGATCAATAGGAGGTAGATTCAAAGAGAGATTTAAGATAGATGGATTGATAAGAGAGAAAACGAGTACGGGAGAGAGGACGAGGACGAGACCGAGAATCGCGTTGCGTATCTTATCTCTACCAGCACTTTGATTGCCAACAGAGTCTTGTGTTGATATCTCTAATCCGCCCCAAATAATCATAATGACAGCCAGAACAGCGGCGGCCCCGATGGCAAACTTGTATAGATTGTTAAAAAACGCGGCGAGACCTCCCTCTGTTGGCTGTATGTCTGTAAGTCCAGGCACTGGTGCGAGCCCTACGAACCCTTGTGCATATGCATGAGTAGCTAAGCCAAGAAAGAGGACAGAGACAGAGAAGAATATAAGTTTTTTCATAAGCCAAATAGGTTAAAGCTTGGTTTGGTACCAAAGATAAGTGAGAGTATTGCGCTAGTCGAGCCCGACTCTCCTGTAGACGCCGTGAGCGAGAGAGAGGCTGTCCCTTCTCCAGAGCCCGTAGGGCGCAGAGTTATAGAATTTCCGGTCTGCACAGAGTTGCCATCTAAGAACCACTGGATAAATGGCGCACCGCCAGTGGTCGGCAAGGAGAATGGCGCAGCATATAGAGAAGATTCTGCGTCTAGGATATTAAACGAACCTGAAATCGCTCTCTCATAACGCAATCCTAGAAGCGGGTCGTTCTCATAGATTCTAATAGACGGCTCAAGCGCCGTTAGAGCAACCTCTGCTCCACCAACAAGAGCGCCGTCTTGACTCATCACAGAGACAGACACAGAACGCGAACGATATTGCAGAGGAGATGCGACGAGAAGCGCTTTCTTCCCTATCCCCGAGGCACTCGCGAGGGTGGCAGCGTCTACCTTCCAGGTATAGGCGAGTTGAGAAGGGTCAACCGCCCTGCCGTTCGAGCTCTTCATGTTCGCCATCGCGACGACACGAACATCTCCTTCAAGCGGTACAAACGACTTGCCTTGATAGAGAGGGGGCGATGAAGATACGGGCTCAACAACAAGAGAGATGTCTTGTGGCTGTAGAGAGACTTTCTGGGTATATGTTTGACCATTAGTTACAACCTTTACAGTTACATTTGTGACACTGCCAGTTTTGCCGAGAGTGAGAGAGACAGGGCGCGCGCTACCAGTGTATATTTCTTTGCCATCAACAGACACTGTAACTATTGAATTGTTTAGCTCAAGCGAGCTAGAGAGAAACGATAGAGTCGCCTGGCTTAAGGGTGTTGGGAATTGAGGACTCACCGATACAGTAAAGGGCTGAGAACTATTCATAGACTCAAGCGACTGTGCTCCAGCTACCACAGGCAGAAGAAGAGCGATAGTGATGGCAGTAAAAAGTCCAGAACGCATACTGCCATTATACAGCCTATTAGGCCCTTGCATCGTTGTTGTTATCTTTTTCATTTTCTGCACCTTGTTGATTGAATTGCATACCGCCAAAATCATCACCAGCTGTTTCTCGTTCGTCTTGTTGAGCCAGATGGCCTTGCCACTCGTTATCTAATGCTTGCTGTTGATCGGCTTGCTGAAGCTGTAGAGACTGTGATTGTTGCAAGGCTTGGCGATCGCGTTCTTGTCGATCTATAGCAGAGTTTTTCTCGCTCCATTTCTTATATGCGATTTTTTCTACTCTGATTTGCGTGCTGTACATCTTTAACATTGTGATCGTAAACGCCGGTATAGAGTTGACGAAAGGCACCTCGCTTAGTAGTAGGCTACCACCGAACCACAGTGCGTTTTCTCTGAATATGCGTGGATTCTTCCTAATCAAATAAACTCCAATCGCCATCCAGCCAGCGAGCGCAGTTACCATCGCCATTACTGCGCCAAGTGGTGTTGTTATCTCTGCGCCAAAGATCCCAACGATGCCAGCACCAGCCGTGCAAACAAATCCGGCCGCTGTCGTACCTATTGAGTCGCTGACTTTTAACGTGCAGTAGAGCGCAGCCAACGCAGGGCCAAAGAATACGAACCAGGTAAACATAAAACGCAGAGCGTCAAAGACGACTGCAATCGCGAGGACTGGCGTGGCCTTAGGCCACGTCATCACCTCTGGCGGGTCACTTCTTTTGGTCTTCTGCAGCATGTCGTTCTTTGCCTTCTTTTATCGCGAGGAGTTGGGATGGATCAGATGTAATTATCTGGTCTTCTGTGTAGCTTGCGATAACCTTAATCGCTACGTGTTTCAGTCCCGCAAAGAAGAGCCCCTCTCCTACTCCGGCCTCCAGCAATAAGTATTTTTCCTCATCCGTTAAGTTAAAAGTTTTTTGTAAAACATCTATTGTAGTTGGCGACTGCTTCAACAATAATTGCAGAGAAGAGTTTGTAAGGATAGGACGGCCGTATGGGCTCTTTAAGAAGTCTTCAACGTCTTGTGTAATTGTGCAGACTCCCAAGTAATACTTTCTGCCTCTTTTTGCAACAGAATATAAGAAGGACGCAGTGTCATCGCTCTTCATCATCCACCACGCCTCGTCTATAATCAGTAAACGTTTTTTCATCTCATGGCGCACAGCATTCCAGATATAGTGAGTGATTATATACATCGCGACCGGCTTCAGCTCGTCCTCCATATCACGCACAGAGAATACTTCAAATTGCTGAGTTAAGTCTATATTTGTTGGCTGATTGAGGAATCCAGCCCAGCTCCCTCGCGTGTACTTAGAGAGTCGTTCAACCAATGACTCGCTTCCTTCCATACCAGAAAGCACTTGTTCAAAGTCAGAAATGAGAGGAGGCTCTGCGCCGGTAAAGTCTGTATCGCCCGTGATATCTTTTAGCGCATAAGTCTCGCTGATAGCTCGATCAATTATCGCGTCTTCTTCTGGGCTAAGGCCAGATAGCATAATGCGGAATAGTCCTACAAGAGAAATAATGTTTGAACGCAGAATATCCTTAGGGTCTTCATCTTCTTTAACCGGCGGGAGATCAAATGGGTTGATGTGATGCTCTGACGAGAGAGATATGTGGAACGAACGACCTCCCGTAGACTCGGCGAGCTGTTCGTATTCGCGCTCTGGATCAATGACGATAACATTTGTACCGAACATTAGAGAACGCAGTATCTCTAACTTTGTTGCGTAGCTCTTGCCAGAGCCAGACTTGGCGAAGACCACAGAGTTGTAGTTCTCTAGTGAAAATCGATCAAAAAGTATGAGTGAAGAGTTGTGTCTGTTTATCCCATAGAGAATTCCTCTGTCACTTGTTAAGTCAAAAGAAACAAACGGGAATATAGAAGATAGGGGTGAGGAGTTTAATTTTGAATTTACAAGAAGCTCGTCAGTGCCGAGAGGGAGACAAGACCGAAACCCTTGTTCTTGTTGGAAGAGGGCTGGCTTGGTGTAGACGAGCTTGGCGTCAAGAATCCCACGGATATCACCTTCTGTCTTATCAATCTCTTCTTTAGAATCGCCATATAATGCGATATATAGACCAACGTCAAAGAGCTTTTCTTGTGCTTGTTGCAGATTGTCGCGCAAGCTCTCAAGGTCTTGGTAAGCAGTGTCTAGAAGTGGGTCGCGAACAAGTCCTTTGGCCTCACGTTCGTTGATCTGGCTCTGCACTTCGGCTACCTTCTTTTGGAATCCACGCAGAGCCTGTGCAGTATCTATAGGGTGGATGAATAGAGAGACGTCTAGAACCTTGTCTAGATTAATGACAGGCGAGAACCAACTGTCGGTTAAGAATCTAGGATAAGAGATAGTGTAAAAGGCACGGGCAAACTTCTCGCCGAGCTCTATCTCGCGCGAGCCTATCTTAAGAGCTGTAGGAGCGATAGTATCTACAAGATCTAGAGAGCCTTGTTTGTAAATATCTCTTGGTAAGACCGGCACTATAGTCGGCTCCTCCTTATCTTTTTTTCGTGAAATAAAATCAAGTAAAGACATATTTATTGATCTAGGCGAATAGGATTCTCTAGTTCGCCAGGGTTAAATGACCTGTACAAAAGCTCTATTACCTCTTCGGTACCGAGTGCAACTGCGCGGACTCCAGTGCCAGAGAGGCCGGCGATGACGAGAGAGAGTCTTTGTTCAAGCTGTGCCCGATCCTCTTCAAACGAAGTTTTGGCCAGTGCATTTTTGTCTGATGTGTTAGCAGACTTGCTACCAGGCAAGTGCTGTAAAAAGTTAAGCGTACTCACCGCAGACATGTGTGAAGAATATGGAACAACTATATAAAAGGATTTTGTCATAATGTTCGCCTGGTCAGCAAAAGAACGTACGAACTCAACATACTCACGCAACTGTATCTTCATGAGTTCAGTTTTTTGCTCTGTTGTTTTATCTTGTAGCAGAGTGAGGTACGGGCGCAGGTCCATCTTGCGTGAATTAATCACAATCTGAATAGAAAAATCTAGCGTATTGAGAAAGTTCTGGAAGCCGAGCGTAATAGCGTGTTGTTCGTCGGCAGACTTGAGGCCAAAGTTGATAGACGAACAAAGTAAAATACCGCGATACCCACCATCTTTAAGTACGATAGTGCCGTTCCTGATCTCTTTGACCGGAACGAATTGTTGAGTTGCTCTTGCTGGTTTTGTAGCCATATTACTTTCTTTGTATGTCTCCGGTAGAGACATCTAGGGACCATGCCAACTCCGAGAGTTTTCCTCTCGTGAGCTTGGGCGTCTCGCGAGATTCTAGTGAAGTTGCCTCAGCCGCCGCCGCTGCGGCGGCGGCTGTATTTCTCTCTTTCGCACTAAGGTCTTTATGCTTCCACAGAAAGAGTTTGCCTCTTATGTAGTAATTAAACGCGGCTTCAAGCATCTCAATAAATGGTTTGCCGTTTACTTTGTAAAAAGATAGGGCCACTGCGAGGCCAGCGACAGGAGCAGAAAGAAGAAAAGCAAATACGATTGGCAAATAAATAAAGAAGACAACACAAAGCCCTGCCCCGCCGGCAACGTAGATAAACTGTCGCAGGGTCAGTGTCCCAACAACCTTGCTCTCTACCTCAATGAACTGCGGTACCTGATACTCCATTACCAACAGTATAGCAGGAGTGCATAACTAATCTTGACCCGCGCTGTTGGTATAGAGTATAAGCAGGCTCATTTCAGGAGGCGTTATGATTAAAAAGCTGGTTAATTATTTCCGCGGGAAGTTTTTCCAGCGGAAAGGTCAAGATCTATGCAGTATTTGTGGACTACCGAAGTACGATGTTCGTGCCAGGCGAATGCACAGCATGTTAGAATGCACTAGCACGTCGCTTATGAAAGTAACGGATTAACGCATCAGAAAGGAGAGTGATCCGTAACGCAAGGAGAAGGAGGCTAACCACCTTCTTTTCATTTATGCCATGCTTCCGGCTATAAGTGTGAACATCCACACAACTAGTTTATAAAAAGGACCGGCGAAGACGTAAGAAAATACAATAAGAAATAAGATGAGTGAAAATATGCCCATATTGCGAACTTGGTGTTCAAAACGACTTAATCCAACAGAGAGACTCCATGGTAACCCAGCACGAAGAGCTGTGAACCCGTCTAATGGAGGGAATGGCAAGAGATTAAAAAGACCCAAGAAAAGATTTATAAAGGCGACAGTTGCAGCAACCGATATCGCTGTAGCATCAAGACCAAGCACAGTACTGTAACGAACTATAAGACCAAAGATGATTGCGAGTAGAATGTTTGTAGCCACTCCTGCAAGCGCGACGAGCACCTCTCCCCACCTACGATTGCGCAGATTGTATGGGTTATACGGAACAGGCTTGGCCCAACCGAACATTATCGGCGACGTGCTTAGTACCAATAATGCAGGGAGAATGATAGAGCCAAATAGGTCTATGTGTGGGATAGGGTTCATAGTGAGACGGCCTGCGAGTCGGGCCGTAGGATCACCTAAGGAATTGGCGGCGTAGCCGTGCGCTACTTCATGGGCGATGACAGATAAGATAAGTATTACAAGAGAGATAAGAATAGCCATATTTTAGGGTGAGTTTTATCAAACCATTGCTGATTAGATAAGCTAATGCTACCATAGGTCAACTTATGGCACGCGCATGCGAAATCACAGGTAAAAGCACGCAGATAGGCGGGCGGTATTCTAACCGCACTCGTGCGACGCAATTTAACCCGACCGGCAAGGTCCGTCGTAAGGCCAATCTCCAGAAACGTCGCATCTACGTCGCCGAACTCGGCAAGACTGTCATTGTTGACGTCTCCGTCAAGGGCCTCAAGACTATTAAGAAGAACGGTGCATTCGCAGCGCTCAAAAAAGCGGGAGCTATTTAAAGCCGGGAACATCGCGTGTCCCCAAACACATCCACGCAAGCGGGTGTGGTACATTTTAGGTCTATGACATACACAGCCAAAACGTTTAACCTACCTGCCCTGCAGGGATTGTCAGAGAAACAGATAAAAGTACATCTCGCGCTTTATGAGGGCTATGTGAAGCACGTGAACCTTATCGCGGAAACGCTCAAGGGCTATGCGGCCTATGGCGACAAAGCAACAGAGGGTGATAAGTACGCGACTACTGAGATGCGCCGCCGTTATGCATTTGAGTTTAACGGCATGCGCATGCACGAACTATACTTCTCGCAGTTTGAGGGAGGTCAGACCTCCCTCACGGCAGACAGCGCCCTAGCAAATGCGGCAAAAGAAAAATACGGAGAAATGAGTCTAGAAGATCACATTCGCAGCGTTGCGAATACACGAGGCATCGGCTGGGTGGTGGTTTACAAAGATCCTGTTGCGAACACTATTCACACAACGTTTGTTGGTGATCACGAAGTCGGCCAGCTCGCGGGGCTACCGATACTGCTCGCTCTAGACCTCTGGGAGCACGCCTATATGGTTGATTATGTGCCTGCAGAAAAGAAAAACTACATTGACGCTTTCTTCGCGAATTTGAATTGGTCTGTAGTGGAGAAACGTTTTGACCTCGCTAAATAAATTAATCCTGCATACGCGACAAGAACGAGCCAAAATGAAAATAGCGGGAGATTGAATGCGGCAAAAGGGAGTGCCGAACTTTTCTCTGCAATAAATATGAAATAGCGCGTGATGATAAAGAGAGGATATCCAACGATGGTGGCGAGGACAGGAACGAAAGCCCCAAGGGTCATTCCTACGATGCCCGCTACGGCTGCCCACGCCATCGCAAGTGGCACAACAGGATTGACGAGGAGATTCGCCGGCAGGGCGACGAGCGAGAAAAGTCCGATGTTGTAGAGGAGTAACGGTAAAACTGAAATTTGTGCGGCGAGAGTAGTCGCAACCACATTTCTCAAGAAAGGCCACAGTCGCATAAGACGAGATTCAATAATTGGAGCCAGCCAGATGATGCCGGCGGTCGCGGCTACCGAGAGGCCGAAGCCCGGATCAAAAACGAGATAGAGAGGATTCCACACAAGCATCAACAGAACAGCAAATAAGAGGGCGCGGCTTGCGGCGTAAGAGCGCCCGGTCGCGCGTGCGTAGAGCGCGATCACTGCCATTATCGCGGCGCGCACCGCTGTGGCAGATATGCCTGCAATACCGACAAAGAGGAGAAGCGCTGCCCCGCCGGCGAAGAACTGAAGGCGACGCGGGAGGGCGAGAAGCGCAAAGAAGGCCATCACCCACTCAGCGACGATCATCACGTTGTATCCAGAGAGTACTATGATCTGCACAAGCCCCGAACGTGTGAATGCCTCTTTAAGTGCCGTGCCTAACCCCTCCTTCCCTCCTATGACGATGCCACCGGCGAGCGCTGAATCAGGATTCGGCAGTGCACGGGCAAGACCATCTAAGAATGAGTGTTTAATACGCGCAAGCGTGGCAGGGAGTGAATACCATGGAGCAGATTCTGTCCTATAAATAGAACCATATTGAATTAAGAAACGAATACCGCGTGCCTCCAGATATTTATCATAACGAAAAGTGCGACCGTTATCTGTCTCGAATGCTTGTGGGAGCGAGAGTGTCCCGTACACGCGCACGCGGTCGCCGACGCGCACATTTGCAGAGAGAGGCATCACCGCGAGTGCGCCAACCTTCTCCCCTTCTTTTTCAACGACGATCCCAATACGTTGATTCTTTTCGCGTACATCAGGATCACTCACAACAACTCCTTCATATTGCACGCGATGTTTCAAGTCAGCGACAAATGTTTGTGGCAGCGGAGTATCAGCAACAGCCGACCTCACCATGCCGAGCGCCACGCACACGCAGAAAACCGCGCCAAGCGAGTACGCAAGGCGCGGTTTCAAAAAAGCAAAAGCGCCAATCAGCGCCGCGAGCAGAATAAAAAATAAAACCGGCCACCAGTTTTCAAACAGTAGTGACCTCGCAAACACCCCGCCTGCGAATCCGGAAGTGACGGCAATAAGCATTCCCATGCTCCTATCGTAGCAAGCCGCACCAGCCGTAAATTACGGACTATCAAAGACTTGTCGCTATAGCGACAAGTTGTGGATACCCGCACTCTTAGTCCAGTGGCGCTACCTATTCGACGGGAAGAGAGAAATGGGAGCGTAAATGTTTGTCATTTTCAAGACGCTCCACAATCATATAGAGAACGTCAGAGCCGATACGGAAGTTAGCCTTCGCTAGGGCGATTAGATCTTCGCAATCATATGGATAAATCCATACGCTATCTTGTAACCTTGCGAACCCATACTCACTCATAAATCGACGGAGGCTTGTGCGTACATTCTTTCGTTTCTCAGGCACGTCAAATGCTACAACACGCCAGCGTCTGTCCCACCGTCTCTTTTTCGTCATTGCCGTTCGCTCTGTCTCCATCTGGAGTACACGTTCCCCTTTTTCTGTTATACGTGCAAAACGCTTGCCGTTTTTCTCAACAAAAGTAACCAGACCTTTCGTTGCAAGTCGTCCGAGCGCGGACTTCGCTTGGTAGTTAAACTTTGCACCTTTCTTGTGGCCGGGGAAATACTTTAGAAGTTGAGCAACATTAGGTATTGTCGCAGCGACAACCACGACACCACCGAGCACAACGGCCGTGAGCATTGCTTTTTGAAACGTTCCCCATCTGCGCTCACTCCGTGCCTTCTTTTCCATTAATCCCATACCACTATTTTAACTTTAGAGGTATCAAAGACTTGTCGTTATAGCGACAAGTTGGGGATAGTTGCTGTGGAGTAGAAAAATGGTTACGCAAACACCCCGCTCGCAAATCCAGAAACAACGTAGGTAAGAATGTTTACACGGCCAATTACTTGGAAGCGAGAATAACAAGGAATAATGGGTTCTCAAGATTCTTTTGATTTAATGCGTCATAATGCTCGTGATCAAAAATGTCTGCCGAGTCGGGTTTAATCATGGAGGGCGAACTTATCGACTGAATAGTAAATCCTGCGTTGGTAATGCTCTCAAGTACGGCATTTGTGTCAGTATGGTTATAAAAGAAAATCTCAACATTCCCGGGCAAGATGTCTCTATGTCCTACGAGAGTAACACCTCTTTTGTTGGTAGCGATATCCCCTGTTTTCTTCTTTTTCTCCCAAAACTCTGGTCTGTGAGTAGAGAAAAGCAAAATGCCGTCCTTCTTAAGCACTCTATATAGGCCACTCAGAAGTTGGTCCCAATCGTCGGAATAATGAAAGGCTAAACTTGAATATATTAGGTCAAACGATTCGTCAGCGAATGACAGATTCATCATGTCCATTTTGTGGTATTTAACAGTAGGAAATTTTATTGCAGCGCGTTTCAACAACTCGTTAGATATATCAATTGCAGTTACGTTTTCTGCTCCCCTATCAAATAGCGAATCTAATTCTTCTCCCGATCCAACACCAACACAAAGGGCTGATTTTCTGTGAAGGTCTTTCGGCAAGAGTGTAACCATTGCCGGTTTCTCCATGTATTTGTGCGCTAGGTTTACTGGTATCGTTGACTCCCATTCCTCTGCATGGGAGTCATATGACAATGCGTTTTTAGCGGCATAGTCAGACATATTTTAAGCACCACGGTCCATCGCTTCGTTGGCGAGGGCGTCGGCGTCGCTGTTCTGTTCGCGAGGGACGTGTGCGAATTTGATGAGACCGAATGGCGCCGCGAGCTCTTTAAGTCGTGCGGCTTGTGCACGCATATCAGGGTGTTTGATTTTGTAGATACCGTTCATCTGCTTCACAACGAGTTCGCTGTCCAGCTTTACCATCACTGCAGTATCTCCGAGCTCGCCCTTAGCGAGCTCGTGTACCTTTTCAAGTGCCAGGATAACAGCCTCGTATTCAGCATAATTATTCGTGCGTCGACCGAGATACTCGGAGACCGTAGCGACGATGTTCCCGAGCTCGTCGCGCAAGACAGCACCCGAGCCAGCGGGCCCCGGGTTCCCTCTCGACCCCCCATCAGCATGAATAGTGAATTTCATCTCGCTTACTATACACCTAGAGTTGACTTCGAGCTTTGCGGGGGTACTCTGGCGGCAGAACGGGAGTGTTCCCGTATTTATTGGAAGGAAAGCCACGATGGAATTTTTTGCTGATATGAAGCTTAAGGGAGCGAATGGAGTAAGAAGAACAGAAACAGTCGTCAGCGGGCCTCTGATCTTAGAAGCTAGAGAACAAGGCGAGCTCATTCTTAGTCGAAGTCTTGATGTTCGATATACTGCGATTCGGAAAGGGTGGCGGTGGAAGCAGCGTTTCGAGATACGGGCGGGGAATGAAGATGTCTTCACCCACGAAGGAATAACGGGCATCAACTACTTCGGTAACCTTGATGATAGAATGCGTATCAAGTTTGCCTTCTTTGTCCAACTCATATCTGATTGCATTGAGAAACATAACGGCAACGCCAGGCTAGAGTTGGAATTCGAAGATGCTCCGCCGGAACTGATCGGCATTTTACTCGAGATGTGCGGTGGGAGGGCGAACTAGGCACACAGTCAGTAAGGCACAGTTTGCTCCGGCGGGCTGTGCCTTTTTCTATACTGCCCGAATATCTAAAAGTCGCAGGCGGACGGGGTTGGTGCGATAGAAGGTGTCGCGCTCTATGTGGGCGAGGATGTTGGCGCGAGAACCTTTTTCTAATTGAGTAACGGCACGCGCGATGGGGCCTTTTACAAAAAAAGTGACGGCATCTATTTCTTTACCGCTATTTTCAGAGCCGATTTTTAATTTTAAATGCTCTTCTGCTTTGCCGAATCGTGAAATGTTTTGAACAAGAGCAGAGCGCAGAAGAAACACAGGTTTAGGATTCTGCATACCAAAAGGGGCGAGCTTCTCCACATCCCGCAAATATGCGACGCTGATTTCTTCTGGTGCGACAACCGCATCAGCACGCATCGCCAGGTCGTCACTTACATCTTCTTTAACTAACTTTGCATGCGATTCAACAAGACGGTCTTCTAAAAAAAATACCTCAGTATCTATGAGAGTGAAACCGCCGGCGGCCGCGTGGCCGCCGAATTGCGCGAACATATTTTCAGTAGTGCGGATGAGCTCCATTACTTGTGTGGAGCCGCCGCTTCTAAACGAACCCTTCAGACTATTATTTCCTTCTCTGCCCCAGAGGAATACTGGCCGTTCAAATTCGTCCGCAATGTTTCCGGCAACAAGACCCAGAAGTGCGGGCTTCCAATCAGGGTCGCCGATAGCGATTATGCTCCTCAATTCTCCGCGTTCTTTGATTCGTGTGTGCACTGCGCGAGTTATCGCACCTGCTTCTGCTTTTCTGGATCTGTTTAATTTCTCTAACTTCTTAGCGAGCATGTCAGCCTCGTTTTCATCGGATGTTGTAAAAAGAGTAAATGCATCACGCGCTTCGCCCATCCGGCTCGCGGCATTCACTCTCGGTGCGATCATAAAGCCGACATCATCTTCTGTTATTGTTCGCTGTTCTACCCGCATGCCCCGGCACAATTTCTGGAGCCCTATCCGGGGCGACTTACGCATCACGAGGAGTCCGTATTTCGCGAGCAAGCGATTCTCGTCTATGAGGGGCACCATGTCGGCGATAGTCGCGAGACCGACCATGTCCAACAGCCACTTCTCCCAACTGAGCGGTAGCTCAGTTGCCCTGCGTAGCCTTGGCGAAGTAGGGCTCGATTCTCTCAGCAGAGTTATCGTGGCGCAAACGAGCTTCCATGCTACCCCGCTCCCGCAGAGACTTTTGAACGGGTATGTCTCGTCTGGTCGGGCATTAGGATTGAGAATTGCGAATGCCTCCGGCAGGTTATCTCCAGGCAAATGATGGTCTGTCACAATAACTTCAATTCCTAATTCATTTGCTCGTGATACAGATTCGATATCGGTGATTCCAGAATCTACAGTCACTATCAGTTTCACACCTGTATTTGCCAACCTCTCTACCCCACCAATATTCATGCCGTAACCTTCGTTGTGCCTGTGCGGAATATAATTTTCAAAGTTCGCCCCGACTTTTTTTAAGAAGTCGTGCATAAGAACAGCGCCTGGGATTCCGTCGCAGTCATAGTCGCTCCACACTGCAATTTTTTCTCCCGATAAAATTGCGTCTGCAAATCTATGCGAAGCTTTCTCCATATCAGTCATTAAGAACGGGTCGTAGAGATGATTGTCATATGAGGGATTAAGAAATTTCTCAGCATCTGCTCTGGTTACGACACCTCTTCGCGCCAGTAATGCAGAAGTGAGGTCGTCATACGCAGACAGTTCTTTACGCAGAGAATCAGTGAGCGGGTCGTGGAGCGGAAACATGTGCTGAACATTGTATACTGAATGGATGGAAAACTGCATTTTTTGCAAAATTATTGCGGGTGAAATTCCGAGCGAGAAGGCACATCATGAAGACGGCAGAATAGTTTCGTTCCCTGACTATAAGCCCGTGCGGCCCGGGCACACGCTCGTCGTACCTAGAGACCATTACCAGTGGTTCTGGGAGTTGCCAGACGATATTGCTAATGATCTATTTAAAGTTGCACGTAAAATTGCAAAGGAGTTGAAGGATAAAACTGGCGCCGACTACATACAGATTTCAGTAATTGGAAAGGACGTTCCTCACGTACATATGCACCTCATCCCGCGCAAGTTTGAGGATAAGGACCTTTAATCAAGCGCCCGGATGCCGGGCAGATTTCCTTCGGCGAGGAACTGGAGCATCGCGCCACCGCCGGTTGAGACAAATGAAAATTTAGACAATAAGCCTAGACCCTCTATCGCGGTGATCGTATCGCCACCACCGACTACAGAATATGCTTTTGACTTGGCGACTGCCTGCGCGAAATCTCTGGTCGCGTCCAAAAACCCGTCTTCATATTTGCCCAACGGGCCGTTCCACAAAATAGTTTTTGCCACATTTACTAGCTCTGCGAGCATCGCAGTGGTTTTTGTGCCATGATCTAAAATCATTTCGTTAACAACAATAGAATCAACTGGCAATACGACCTTAGGATTCGCGAGAATTTTTTTAAGATACGTAGGGTCTGCACCAGACACGAGCGACTTGCCAACGTTCTTGCCAGACGCTTTAAGAAAGTCACTTGCGAGCGCACCGCCGACAAACACATGGTCGTATGTTCCCAATAATTTGATTAGAACCGCTTCTTTTGTACTAAATTTTGCCCCTCCGACTACTGCGAGTGACGGGCTTTTTGGTTTAAGGGCTCGCGAGAGCTCGGTGATTTCTTCTTGGATCAGAATTCCAGCATATGAGGGCAAAAGGCTCGGTAAGCTGACAATGGATGCGTGCTGGCGATGACAACTATCAAAACAGTCTTGAACAAACACATCAGCGAGCGTGGCGAGCTCTCGCGCAAACGCCATGTCATTTGCCTTCTCACCTTTATTGCGCCGTAGATTTTCTAAAACGAGAACATCTCCAGGAGAGAGCTCGCGAATAGCAGAGCGCGTTCGCGGACCAAGTGTTTCTGAACAAAACGAAACGTTAGGGATAAGTTTGCCGAGAGCCTTTGCCACCGGTTCAAGCGTATCTACCCCACTCTCGCCGATATGACTGATTAAAATAACCCTTGCCCCACGCTCGCGCAGATATTGAATAGTTGGCAAGGCGCGTCTCAACCGATAATCATTTGCGACCTTGCCGCCAACGACAGGCATGTTAAGCGCCGTTCGCACCAGTATAGGTATATCTTCAAGTATCTTTATATCTCTGATATCACGCATGTTTATACCAGCGCACGAACGATCTGCGCGAATGTCTTAGGATCAACCGACGCATGTCCTACCAAGAACCCATCAACACTCGCCGTGCGCGCCAGATCCCGCACATTACCTGACTCTACTGATCCGCCATATAGCACGCGAGAGATGTGAGATGCTTTGCCCGGCAAGAGCTCTGCAAGCACCTTTCGTATGTACAACACCATCTCTGCCAGATCGTTTGGATTAATAGCATCGTCTGTTGTCTTGCCTATGGCCCAGAGAGGTTCGTACGCGACTATAACCTTCGCACGGTCCTTTGGATCAAGAGGCTCTAGAGCAGTCGTGAGCTCTTCTCGTACTGTCGCCAGATATCTACCTTCGCTGTCTCGCGAATCTTCGCCGACACAGAGAATAGGAGTAAGTTTATGCGCTATAGCATGAGACAACTTCTCTGCAACAACAGGATATGTATCACCGGCAGAACGTCTTTCAGAGTGTCCGACAATTGCGTAACTGGCTCCTGCTGCCACAAATGCCTCTGCCGTTGCTTCGCCTGTTTTCGCACCACCTGTTGTAAGAGATACGTCTTGCGCAGAGAACACAACACTCGACCTATTTTTCACAGAGAGAGTACTAAGTAGAGGAGACGGAGGAGCCAAGACTATATCAATACGCGTCTCTCGTGCGAGTTTCTTACTAATTGCGAAGATCTTTTTTGCCTTCTCCAAATCTTCTATGTAGGCCTTCCAGTTGGCAACAATGAGCATGCACATATTCTAGCAGGCGCTAGGCACTCGGACAGGCTTTAGGCACTAGTAAGAATTAGCTAGAGCCTAGCGCCTGAAGTCTATCTTGCTATTGAATAAGTGCCAGGAACAAATACCCAGCTAGCTCCAGGGCCTGACTGGAAAACTGCGTTCGGCAGACCAGAGTCATATATGACACTTGCCGAGTTTTTTAGCTTTATTTTGTATGCAGTTACCTCTTTTAGAGATACGGAGTTTGAGATTGGTATTAATCCATGAGCCGCATATGCAACAAGAGCAGAGGCGCTGTTGCTTAATTCAAACGCTTCTTCGTCACCGCCGGTTTCGGCGCTGTTATTTTGAGAAATTAAGAACACAAATGAGCCCGGAGTGCCTGAATTCTGGAATGTCGCAGTATTCTTAATCTTTATAGTACTGCTCGTGAGTCTGTTAGAAGGATTGTCCGCGATGATAGCGACATTTTGTGCACCCAAGCTCGGAGCCATTTTTACTATCGCAGAATTTTGAACGATAATATTGCCGGTAACCCATATATGACCGGCTATTGTCACAACAGCGCTGTTGCTGATGGTTAGATCGCAAGGAATTTTTATCGGGCCGAGAGTTACACTGCCAGAAGAGATGCTGTATAAACCGCCGGAGCATGCAGTAGATGTCCCTCCCGCAGCCGCCAGAGCCTCCCACTCGCCAATTTGTTCGTCAGAAATTGGCAGATCAACAGATTCTTGGTCCGGACTATTCGGATACGATGTGCCAGTTACGGTCGTGTTCACTTTCGTAACGTAGTAAGCATTTTTATCTACAATCGTTGTTACGCCAGTCTTCCCTATTGTGTGAGCATAGACAGAGCTTGTGGCGTGTATGCCATACACAAGCCCGCTTGCGCCAGAAGAAACCACGTCTCCATAAATATAGTTCGCACCAGTGCCGGTAACAGAACCACTAGAGAACACGTTACCAACTACCTTTGAACTGTTCTCCATAGAGAATCCACCATTGCCAGACTGAATCCCGTAGTTAAATGAGACCGTAGAGCTGTCGATGCCGACCTTGGCTTTTATTATTTTTGTTGCGGTTGGAGTCTGGCTATTCGGCACATAACCTGTTGAGGTGATCATCTTCGTTTGTGAGTCTACGTTTGAGACAGCAACAGTAAACACTCCGTCACCAAGAGAAGTGTTGGATTCGCCAGAGTATGAAGAGTTTTGGTTTAACTGATATATGGCCTTGTCCATTCCCGCTTCGGCAAGTGCTAGAGCTCCTGCGCTCGCGACGTCATACCGTGCACTCCGTGCAGATGTGGTAACCAAACTCAAATATGCTGTTGCTGCGACAGAGAAGACGCCCAAGAATACAAGAGAAAGAAGCAAAACATACCCCCCATTGATTCTTTTTTCATAAAAAGTATTCATATAGATTAATTAATGATTACGTAGACGGATCTGCTCGCGCAAATGGTCTGACAATATTTCTTGTTTTGCATATGCTTGAGCCTGAATATCAACAGTGACTATGTTTGTAGAAGGCATGTCGGCTCCGTTGTATGAGAATGTGAGAGCACTTATTGTTGTACTAAGAATCTTCGTTCCAGAAGAGCGCGAACTCAATGCATTTGTCTCAAGAATACGATAAGCATTTGTACCAGTAACATAAAATACGGCGTAGTCGTATGTATTTGATATCACATTGCCTGAAACGTCTACTGACGGTATCTCTAGTACAAGCACACCTTGTGAAGATGAGTAGACAGAGCCAGAAAATGTGTGCGATGCGAGCACCTCGCTTGCAGAAAACACTAAATCTTCTATCTCACGTATGAGAGCACTCGCTGAGCCAGACGATTTGATAGAAGCTTGATTGTACAAAGAGATTTTATTGAAGTTGAATGCTAATACGGCGATTGCAAGCATCATTACAGCACTAAACGCAATAACAATTACGGTCTCTATTAGAGTGAATCCTTTCATGGTAAGCCACCTGTCTCTGTGATGAGAGTAGATAGAGAAACGGTACTAGACGCTGTAGAGCCAGGATCTCTCCAGATCACGCTTACTGTAACTTGCTTCGTTTCTTCATTGTATTCGCTCACATAGAGTGTTGTGGTCGCGTAGGGTGGTAGAGTGCTCATGAGACTGTCAGTGAACGAACCGCTTATGGGAACAGCAGAGTATCCCACAATACGCAGACTCTCTAGTTTATTGCGAGCTATAGAGAGTGCTATCCCCTGGTTTTTTGAAATCCTTACGAGCGTACCGCTACGTGTGACTGCCTCTAATAGAAGAAGCATGACACCTACTATTAGAACTGCGACCATTACTTCTATGAGAGTGAAGCCTCTAATTTTTTTGGGCATATTATATCGCTGAAGAGAGCGAGTATATCGGAGAGATAACAGCGAAGGCAAATATGCCTACAGCGGCGCCAATAACGATCATAAGTACAGGTTCAATAATAGTAGAGAGATCTTTTGTCTTCTCTGCGACGTCTGCTTCATAGAATTCTGCAATCTGTTTCAACATTTCTGCGACCTTACCTGTCTCTTCACCAACAGCGAGCATATCGCTCATCAATATTGGATAGAGTTTTGTATGTTCAGAAAATGATGTTGACAACAATTCCCCCTTTCTCACATGTTCCTCTGCCTCTTCTATAACACTCGCAAATGCGTCTGCGTGTACAACCTCTTTTGTAATAGTAAGAGCCTCAAGCACAGGTACTCCTGCAGATAGAAGCGAAGAGAGCGTACGCGATGCACGTGCAGTGTATGTCTCGCGCACAAGCTCTTTAATAACTGGGAAACGTAGTGCGCAAAAGAGGACTATGTTCCCTCCCCTTTTTGAACGAACAAACATTGTCCCTCCAACTACGAGTACGAGGATTGTTATGAGCATGAGAATTATGTTTGCGACCATGAAGTTTGATATGCCGACGATAACGCGTGTGGCGAGTGGTAGCGTAACCCCGAGAGATGTAAAAGTAGAAGTCAGTGTTGGTACTACATATATGAGCATCAATATGCCCACAACAATCACAGCAGAGATAACAATAGCCGGATATATCATCGCGCCCTTAATCTTACGTACCAACTCCTCCGAGCGTTCCATTTGTAGTGCGACAGTAGAGAGAGCCTCTGTGAGAGAGCCAGACTCTTCTCCGGCGCGCACCATAGCAGCGAGAATATCTGGGAATACTTTTGGATACATAGCCAAAGCCTCGTGGAATGACGACCCTTTTTTAATTGATTCGGCGAGACCAGAAATAATCACCTTCAACCGTTTGTTGCCAGACTGTCTCTCTATAACAGATAGTGCGCGAGATATAGACAGACCAGCAGAGAGCATCGCAGAGAGGTTTTTGGCCATGCGAGCTACCTCCATACGCTTAATGCCGGTACCAAACGAGATAAAAAGCCACTTTGGCATTTTGAATCCACCGCCCTCTTCTCTAAGCTTGGTAACTGTCCCACTCTCTTTCTCAACCTGCTCGTATAATGCAAATCGCGATGGCGCATCCATAATGCGCACTTCGTCTGGGACACCTTCTTTATGTATAGTAACGTTGTATTTCATATTATTCGGTTACGGCACGGAGGACTTCTTCAAGGCTGGTGATGCCGCGAGCGGCTTTGTATAGGCCGTCCTCGCGCATTGTGAGCATTCCCTCCAGACGCGCCTGCGCTTCTATCGCATCGGTGGTGCTTTTATGCAGGATAATGTCGCGTATAGCGGGAGAGATTGACATGACTTCATGAATGCCGATACGACTCTTGTAACCGTCTTCATGTTCAGCCGACGGCATCGGATGATAGAATTGTATATCATTCAGTGTTGAGCCTTTTTTAACAAGTTTTTCATCTTGCAGGGCCTTAAACGCAATATCAAATTCCGCATCGCTTGCTATCTTGGTGCGTGCTGTCTTATCCAGTGTGTACGATTCTTTTGGTTCAGTGAGCTTACGCACGAGACGCTGTCCGATAATGACACGGACGGTAGAGGTGAGAAGGAACGGCTCAACACCCATATCAATAAGACGCGGTATCGCGCCGGCGGCACTATTGGTGTGTATTGTTGAGAGCACGAGATGGCCGGTGAGAGCGGCATTGATAGCAAGAGAAGCAGTCTCACCATCGCGGATCTCACCGACCATTATAATGTCTGGGTCTTGACGCACTAGCGAGCGAAGTCCGTTTGCAAACGTGAAGCCGATTTGCGGATTGACCTGTGTTTGGTTAACCCTCTTCATCTGATACTCAATAGGGTCTTCAACTGTTGAGATATTTACATCCGGCTGATTTAGGATATCAAGCATCGTATATAGAGTCGTAGTCTTACCGCTACCTGTCGGACCAGAGATGAGGATGATGCCTGTAGTCTGTTTAAGCGCATGGTGTATGCGTTCCATGTTCTCGCCATGGAGTCCTAATACTTCAAGCGTAAAGCCCTCTCCGGTCTCGCGCAGGAGACGCATCACAGTTTTTTCACCAAAGAATGTTGGGAGAATAGAAACGCGGAATGAAACCTTGTCGGCTTCGGTCTCCATTTTAAATCTACCGTCTTGCGGTAGGCGTTTCTCATCTAGCTTTAAGTTAGACAAGACTTTGATGCGCGCGACGATACCAGAAGCCGCGTTCTTGGGCAATGTCATTGCGTCGTGCAGTATCCCGTCTATGCGGTAACGGACCAGAACTTCGGTCTCCATCGGCTCAATGTGAACGTCAGAGGCGCCTTGCACGATAGCGTGTCGTAGAAGAGTGTCCACAATGCGTACTATCGGCAAGTCCTCGGCCATCTTCTTTAGGTCATCACCAGAGAGATCTTTATTGTTCTCTGCGACAACTTTTATCTTCCCAGCCTCGGATGATATTATGTCGCCGAACTCATCTTTGAGCGACTTCTGGTACTGCAAGAGAGAGTGCTTGATACTGTCATTGTCGGTCAGTCGCGCTAAAATCTTGAGTCCCGTCTTTTTGCGCACAGAGTCTATAGATGCCAGATCTTCAACGTCTAGCATCGCCACCTCAAGAGAATCGCCATCTTTTTTAAACGCGATTATATTGTGCGTGCGTGCGATAGGTTCTGGGATAAGCGCGAGCACGTCGGCCGGCACATTGTGCTCCTTTAAATTTACAAATGGGATGCCGAGCACATATGCCTGAATACGGCGGAGAGAATCTTCTGTAAGAGAGCCACGAGAAACTAAGATATCACCGAGTGATTGCCCGCGCTCCTTAGCCTCCTTCTCGGCAGAGTCAATATCTTTTTTGGATACGAGACCAGAGTCTATAATAAACTCTTTCAGTTCTCCTTCAGAAACATGCATGCATATAGTATAGCGCGCACTGCCCTCGCGCATGCCCGTTTTTCACATCTAGACCACTTCACAGAGCTTCCAAAGAGATTCAAAGAAGGTGCGGTAGTCGTGAGCGATGTGAGCGCTTTTTAATTTGAAAACTAGCACGGGGTCGCCGTAGATTTGGAATTGGATGTGATTTGGATAAATAGACGTGCTCACTTTGCTCGTGTTGAAGCCGGGCATAATCCTGAAATCAAAATGTGGTCGAGAGCTTTTCGTTTTTTCTAAATATTCTTTCTGTTCCTTTGTGCCGATAAATCTTACGTTGATATTTTTCGCAATACTTTTTTCATTATAGAGCCGCCTATCGTCGCCGAGCAGTCTGGCATACGTGTTCCCTTCGCCACCGATAATGTCTATGTAGCTATTTTGTTCGGCATCCTCAATCATCTGGAACTCATTGGCGATAAACTGGTCTTCGCCCTGATACACTTCAAATTCCTGCTCCATCTGGTGCACAAACATTTTCTCCAGCGTGTCTCGCACGCTGTTTGCGACTATTCTTTTTTCATCCACAAGTGAGATGATGCGTACGGGAGGATTCGCACTCCATTTCTTCCTATTATTCTTGATCACATGCTTCACCAAGCCCTTATTCTGGAGTGATTCAAGGGCGGTATAGACATATTGACCATGTAAATTTGTAGCACTCACAATTTTAGAGCTCCCCACCTCTTGCGTTCGCCCTATTAAATAGACATATACCCTAGCTTCTTTCTCGGTCAAACCGAGTTTGGCCAGGCTATTAAGCAACTGGCGGTCTTCTTTTTTATCAAGAGTTTGTTTCATAGGTGATAATATAAGTATATTCTATGTGGTATTTCTGTCAAGTTTTTATCATCATATAATCCTTGACAAAGTCAATACCCTGCTCTAATATGGCAGTATCGATAAGCAATCGGGCTTATCAAGCTCTTTAGGAGAAAGAAATGAAAACGTACTTCGGTTTTGCCCTCGGGGATAGTATGTTCTCTGGGGATGTGGCAATTCGTCGCCAGTCATTGACGTCGGTGCAGGTCAAGGAGGAGGTCGCAAAAGGAGTTATTCCCTGTTGCAATCCGTCACACTCGGCGACGATTCATGCGATGCAGAGCCGGTTCGGGATCGATGTCGTGATTCCCGATACCCCGCCCCGCGTCAACTTGTTGCATGGGGATGCCGTTATCGTCATGGGCGTCCGTGGTTTACCGCGTATGACTGACACGCACGAGTATACGGCAGAGGAAATCGCGCAAGCGACTTTCCAGTTCGCCAAGTATACCGTTGCCGAAGTTCGGCTCTCTAGGTAGTCCAACAACACAGGAGGAAAAATGAGCACGTCCAAGTCCCGTAAGGCCGCGGCAGTTTCGCGGCGTGACCGGGGGAACAAAGCGTACGCCGGCAGTTCCAAACGGAGTGGGCAGTGGGGAGGATTTCGTCCGGCCATTCTGATGATTAAAGGCCGTCGCGTCTAATTCTGGCGAGAATCCAGATAAAACTTCTTCGCCCTATGGTCGGCGCGTAGGCCTAAGCAGTTCCTTTAATCTTTCTTGGGGACGAGGAAATTATTTTCTCGCCTTCCTTTCAGAGGATTTGAACAGTCGAAGTCTCTGAAAGGAAACAATTCGGTTTCCGTGTACAAATCACAAAGGAGATTCAAAATGTTTAGGTTTATCGTCATTGTTGCATGTTGTTTCGTCGCACTTTCTGTTTCCTCTGCAGAGCAGATGACCGCTTCTCAATATATCGAAGACGCGAAGTCCTCGCCAACGCTCAGGATGTGGAACAAAAAAGAACGCGAACGGCTCACTCAACAGAACATCGGTTATCGCATGAGTGGACCGAAAGACCTTTGCGAAGTAATGAAGTCCGTCGGTCTCGGCTGCTCGTACAACGAACGCGGTGAGCTGGTGCAGTACCTGTCTGCTCACGGCGTAGATTTATTTCCCTGCGAAGGCGGAACAAATCGTTACACGCGAGACATGTGTGGGAGGACGGACTCTGATAAGCGAGCCGACAACTTCTACAACTACGTCGGTCAGCCGGTCCAGAACGCCATGCTCGCGAAGTCCGTTTATAAGAATCGAAAACTCTTCGTAAACGGCGACCTCACGGCTTCCGCAGCTAGAAAGTGGAGGAAATGAATCGATACGCAAGGGTTTGCAGACCCCAAGCTTATTGCGCAAAAGCTTTTATGTGATGGCACATGGAAGCAGGTGGTAACTTCCCACCAATCTCTGATGGCGCGAACGCCCGGCATCCATTTCTATCGCGGAAATGAATAAAGAGAACTGCATGAGGGAGGAGAAACCCGTAAAACATCTCTAGGAGAGCGTTTACTCTTATGTGCGGCAATAGGTGTTGGCGAAGCCGCAAAAACGAAAGTCATTGAGTAGGGGTTAAGCGAGCCCCGAAAGCAAGGAGGTAGCCCCTCTAATGACATGACACGAAAATGCTAACTCGTGTCGCTCTTTACGGATGTGTGTCCGTACTGATGAGTCCAAAAGGACGAAAGAGAATGTTCTTTGAATAAAATCTGGTTGGTGGGATTAGTTTGCGATGTTTCGTAAGTTAATTCCACCAACCAAGGGAGAAATAAATGAAGATTCAGGTAACACGGGAGGTTCTGTACGAACTCTTTCTTCTTTGCCTCTTTTGGCAATGGAACCCTGACCGTCTCACGCATGCGTGGACGACAGGAGGGAAGGTTCTGCGGATCCTCGCGGGTCTTGGGATTATTTCGGATGTACAGAGAAATCTGTATCCGGACGATTGTTATATCCAATCATTCTTTGCGCTCAAAGGCGCATACCTCTTCAGCCCGACGTTTGTCTGGGATAAAAACCGGAAGGGTGAAAAGAGAGATTGGGTACTAAACGATCAGCAACGTGCCATTCTTATTCAGGTATTTAAGGGTAAGAGTCCTAACCGGCGTCGTATACTCCGTGATTATCGGATCTATATGACACATGTCGGGGCTAATTGCGCGGCCGTACTCGAAGAGAAGTATTCTACTCTTATCAGCCGCGAGCAGTATCTCGCGGAAGTGAAACGGCAGGAAGAGTTGCTCTCTCCTCGTGCACGCGCCACTGTTGCGGCTCGCTATCATCATCGCGTGCTTCAAGAGGTTGGCGAATAGTCCAAGATCACGTGGCGAGAATGCATTTCCACGTTAAACCTCTCCGCCCAAAAGCTGGCGTGTAGGCTTATGTGGCGAGTTGCAACTTACTCGCCTTCCTTTCAGAGGTTATAAAGTTAATCGTGATTTCTGAAAGGAACCGTGGGGTTCCGTGTTCTTACAAGGAGAAGCAAATGAAGAACGACGGTAAATTTGACGCGAAATTTCGCGTTGAGCAGCAGATTCGTCTTGCAATATGCGACGAGGAAGATCGTCTCCACGACAGGAGCATCTTCTTCGGTCCGGACATTGGTTTACAGACGATTAATCTCGGCGTGTATTACGTTGACGGGTTGAATCTCGACGACAAAGGGTGTCTCCAGGACACCTATTACTGGAGCGACGATCCCAATGTCGGCTTCATTCCAGGTCTCGATGCGGCGGATTTGCGGGCACTGCAGGAGGGTGCCTGGATTACGCTCTTGGAAGGGAGTTTTGACTCCAACGATCCCGATAAGAATTAGTTACGGGATGTCGCTGATTTTTCTTCCACAACTAAAGCCGCCACCGGAGAGGGCGGCTTTTATAATACAAAAAATTTGACTTTGTTCACGAGACTTGGTATCTTATACATATCTGAAATGTCCGGTGCTCCGGGCATTTTGTTTAAAAAAAGTCAGAAATACACAATCCATAACCAGATATACCATGATTGACTTAAAGACCATCAATGCAGTGCTCGGGGAGTTTGAAGACAGGGGGATTAGTCGTGCGACGATGGTTGAGGCCATTGAAAGCGCGATGGCCACTGCCTATAAGCGCGAATACGGCAAGCGCGGGCAAGTAATACGTGCCAAACTTGATCTAAATACCGGCACTATTGCTTTTGAACAAGTAAAGACTGTAGTTGATGAGACTACTGTGCGCTTCCCTGCTCCAGATGAAGAAATACCGGATGAACATGCGCACCACCACCAATTCCACGGCGAAGAAGAGCACCTTGCAGAGGGTGAGTTGCCGAGATTTGATTCAGAGAAGCACATGCTTCTCGCAGATGCGAAACTTATCAAGCGCGGTGCGAGTCTAGGAGAAGAGATAATATTCCCGCTTGAACCGCAGGACGACTTCGGCCGTATCGCGGCGCAGACAGCGAAGCAGGTTGTCATTCAGAAAGTGAGAGAAGCCGAGAAGCTCTCAATGATGGAAGAGTTTGGTGAGAAAAAAGGGCAGATTGTCGGCGGAATCGTACAGAGAATGGAACGCGGAGCTATCTTCGTGGACCTAGGCCGCACCACCGGCATCATTCCATACGAAGAACAGATCCCAGGCGAGCGATATCGCATGGGCGAGCGCATTCGCGCATACCTCTATGCTGTTGACGAGGGCTTTAGAGGCGTTTACCTGCGACTCTCGCGTGCGCACCCAAAGTTTGTAGTGAAGCTCTTTGAACTAGAGGCGCCTGAGCTCGCTGCGGGGTCTATAGAGGTGAAGGCGATAGCGCGCGAGCCAGGTAGTCGCACCAAGATTGCCCTGAAATCGCTTGACCCACATGTTGATCCAGTAGGTTCGCTCGTTGGCCAGAGAGGAGTGCGCGTGTCTACAGTAATGAGCGAGCTCGGTGGCGAGCGCATAGATATTATTGAATGGAATGATGATGCGTCTGCATTTATAAAAGAGGCTCTCTCTCCTGCAACACCACAAGAGGTTGTACTAAACGAAGCTGATCACAGAGCTACGGTGACCGTCTCTGAAGATGAGCAGTCGCTCGCGATAGGTCGTGGCGGTCAGAACGTACGTCTCGCGGCCAAGCTCACTGGCTGGAATATTGATATTGTTTCTGTTGGCGGTACTGAAGTCGCAGAATCTGATGGCGAGACTGTTGCTGTAGCACCTATAGAACAAACTCCAGCAGAAGAGGCGGGAGTGATGCCGATAGAGAGTGCAGACATTATTACCGAAGAAGCTGAACAAGTGACTACTCTGCCGGCTGAAGAGGAGCTCGCCAGCCTACCTTCTTCAGACGAGACGGTTGCTGATAAAGAAGAAGACCGCGACAAAGCAAAAGACGAATAGTATAATCAATATATGAACCTGCTTCACGATATTGATCCTGGGACAAAAGAAGAGATGAACGTGATTGTTGAGATCAATAAAGGGTCTCACAATAAATATGAGATTGATAAAAAAACAGGTCTCATAGCTCTTGACCGAGTAGCGCACACCGGACAAGACTTCCCTTTTGATTATGGCTTTGTGCCACAAACTTTGTGGGAGGATGGCGATGCACTAGACGTAATTATCTTAACGACGTATCCGCTTGTACCGGGGATCCTAGTCCGTGTTCGCCCGGTCGCGCTTATGAAAATGATTGATAGCGGTGATAGCGACGATAAGGTCATAGCGGTGCCAGTTGACGATCCTAGATGGAAAGATACCAAGAACCTGCCTGACGTAAACAAACACACGCTAAAAGAGATAGAGCACTTCTATTCAACCTATAAAAAATTGCAGAACAAAGAAGTAATTGTAAATGGGTTTGAGGATAAGGATTCTGCAGAATCTGCATTTGAGAAGGGACGCAAGATGTATATTGATGGAAAGTAATATGACAGACGAAAAACTTTTGCCACCAGGTGAGCCGGCACAACAGATAGGTGTGCCGTCGCAAAAACAACAGTCTTGGGGCGTTGTTATATCCATTGTAATAATAGTGCTCATGATTGTTATCGGCGCATTCTATTCTTGGGGCAAGAGAATAGCTGAAGAGCGTGCATTAGAAGCATCGTCAACAGTACAATAATTTAAATCTTATTAATGCCAATTACTTTTTGTCTATGAAACAAATACAGCCTCGCGCATCAATGCTAATACCGATGGTTATAGAGAAGAGTCAGTTTGGAGAGAGAGCATATGACATCTACTCGCGACTTCTTAAAGAGAGGATCGTCTTTTTAGGCGGACCTATTGACGATGATGTGGCGAATCTCGTCATCGCGCAACTTCTATTTCTAGAAGCAGAAGATCCTAAAAAAGATATTTCGCTCTATATCAATTCTCCTGGTGGTTCTGTCACAGCAACTCTTGCGATGGTAGACACAATGAACCACGTGAAACCCGCTGTCTCTACAGTTTGCGTTGGTATGGCTGCATCTGGCGCGGCGATACTACTCTCAGCAGGAGAGAAGGGAAAAAGATTTGCATTGCCGAATGCAGAAGTGATGATCCATCAACCACACGGTGGTGCCGAGGGTCAGGCGACTGATATTGAAATCACCGCAAAGCAGATTTTGAAACTGCGCGCGGTGTTGAATAAGATTCTCGCTAAGAACACTGGCCAGGCGCTCGCAAAAATAGAAAAGGACGTGGAACGAGATTTCTTCATGACCGCCGACGAAGCCAAGAAGTACGGTCTGGTGGATAAGGTGTTCAATTGAAAATAAGAGGTGCGAGTTTCTCTAAACAAGTGCGACGATGCTCGCTCATCGGGAGAAGTAGAGCTTCTTGCACAGTGAACCATCCGTACCCCTGCCCCTCGTGTAGCACTATTGGTTGTGTCGAGTCGTATGCTTCGGCATAGGTGTACTGGGTCGTGTGTGGACTATCGTTTTCAGCCTCTTCGTCAATAAGTTTTGGATTTTTTATTTCGTACTCGATTTCTTCAAGAGATTCTCTACGCACTGCCTGTTCCGGCGTCTCGCCATCTTCAATCCCGCCGCCAAAGTACCCCCACTGATTTGGACTGCGTTCTGCATTTTCGTCCCTATGTTGTAACAGAATCTTGCCGTCTTTGGTGTAAAGAATAATCAGAGATGCTCGACGTACTTCCATATGACCAATATAACGTGACAGCGATTTCCATAGTTACAGCCTTAGGGATATCTAGAAAAGTGTGGTGCGCATGGTTTTGTGGTAGGGTTTACCTACGCAGATACGCTGGTTGGCTGATACGGGAGAACGACCGCCTCGCCCTTACCTTTTAAACAAAAGTGCGTTTATGTCACTCAACATTATATTGATAATGCTAGCGCTCTCGGGCGTGGGCGGTATCGTCCTCGGATACGTTTTGCGCGTCCTTATCGGCCTTGCGCAAAAGGGGTCTGTAGAGCTTGATACCAAACAAAAACTGCTCTCTGCCAAAGAGCAGGCATCTAAGATTTTGGCCGATGCAGAGTTTAGGAGCGCTGTGCTAGAGACAGAGCGTCTCGCTCTTGTTGAAGAGCGCGAAGGTAAAGTTGCTTCTAGAGAAGAGCGTCTCGCCTCACGTGAAGAGTTTCTTGATTCGCGTCAGCGCGATTTAGATAATAAAGAAGATGAGGTTCGCGCCCGCGAACAATCGGCGATCCTAGCTAAAGAGACAGCAGAGAAGCTAACAGCACAGCGCTCTAAAGAATTGGCAAAAGTTGCGAACCTCTCTGAAGAGAAGGCGCGTGAGGAATTATTTTCTGAAATTGAAAATGCGCACGAAGAAGCGATTTTACTAAGATTGCAAAAGTTGGCAGCCAACGGCAGAGAACGTCTAGAGGACAAGGCGCGAGGAATACTAATGAGTGTTATACATCGCCTTGGTAACGCGGTGAATGCAGAAGTGATGTCACTCTCTGTTGCTCTCCCTTCTGACGAAGTGAAGGGAAAGATTATCGGTAAAGAAGGTCGTAATATTAAAGCGTTTGAAAAAGCGACTGGCGTTGACGTGCTTATAGATGACGTGCCAGACAGGATAACGCTCTCCTCTTTTGATCCTCTGCGCAGGCATATTGCGAAAATTGCGCTTGATAAATTAATCGCTGATGGGCGCATTCAGCCAGCCAAGATTGAAGAGACTGTAGAGAAGACGAAGATAGAAATTGGAGAAATAATTAAACAGAAGGGCGAGGCCGCTGCATATGAGGCTGGCGTTATCGGGCTAGATTCTAAGCTCACTGCCCTACTCGGCCGACTCCACTTCCGCACCAGCTTCGGGCAGAATGTTTTACAGCACTCGCTAGAGATGGCTCATATATCTGGGATGCTGGCAAAAGAACTTGGAGCAGATGCGAATGTCGCGCGTGCTGGCGCTCTGCTACATGACATCGGCAAGGCGGTTGACCACGAGGTACAGGGTACGCATGTAGAGATAGGCAGGAGAATTTTGGAAAAATTCGGCGTTGATAATCGCGTCATTCTAGCCATGCAGTCGCATCACGAAGAATATCCATACGAGACACCAGAGTCGGTAATAGTGCAGGTGGCTGACGCGATATCTGCCGGTCGCCCCGGCGCTCGCCGAGACACCGTTGATCGCTACCTAGAGCGCCTCGGCGACCTAGAGCGCCTCGCCAACACGTTTGAGGGAGTAGAAAAGGTGTATGCGATAGCGGCGGGGCGCGAGATACGCGTCTTCGTGAACCCAGGCAAGGTCACCGACCTCGCGATGCACAAGCTCGCCCGGGACATCGCGAAGCGCATACAGGAAGAATTAAAATATCCGGGCGAGATTAAGGTAAATATAATTAGAGAAAACCGAGTTGTTGAATTCGCCAGGTAATTAAAATCCTATCGACCACGCGCTGCTACTATACCGAGGTCTTTGCAAATCTTGCGCGCAAGAAATGAATTAATCTCCGCATGACGCGGGACCGTGCTGATAAATTCGTTCATCGGATTTAAATAAACACTGTGCCTTGCTCCCTCCCGTACAAAGACACATCCACAGAGGCGCAGATGACGGAGTAAATCCGTACGCTTCATGTTGCTAGGCTAGAGCGAATTGTTCGCGCACGAGAGAACCACCGCGAGAGCGCTCGCGATTCGTAAGTTCGCGCCGTGCGATCAGAAATTCTGAAAGCGCGTCAGCAAGATTTTCCCTTGCTTCTTTCTTTGAAACACCCTGCGTGTTCACTCCGGGGATTTCTTCAACCCAGGCGACATACCCAGACCGCACTTTTTTATAAATGGCTGTATACATAATGGAAGAGTATAGCATATTGGAGAATCCTAAAACAAGCCGGCATATCCCTCAAAGACTTTCTGAAGCTGTAAAAAGAAAAGAGCAACCAAGGTCGCTCTCGAAGTGAAATCATGGCATGAATGTCGGCTCGCTATACCGGAAAAGATCAAGTGCTGTAGCGGGCAATTCACCGATTCCATAGAGTGAATCCTTAAAGAAGAATTCTTTTTTATCGCCGATCTGCCTCACTATGATGATATAGCCAAGCCCTTCGACGCAGTTCTTATTATTATCCCACCCAAACCGCTTACCAGTGCAGAGTCCAAAAACTCCGAACGGAGTGGTTTGCACGCACATCGCGTGATATTCACCAGGCTCCAGAGTTTCTGGATCGAAACGACTGCCGTCTTTGAGGTTCGATGTCATTTGGTTTCTCCTATAAAGATCCTGATAGACATATGTTTATCACCCGCGAACAAAGTAGCAGAGATTGGATGAATAGTCAAATATAGGGAATATATAAAGAGCTGTTTCAGGCTTATTTGATAAGATTATTTCAGGTAATTTGAATAAAATCATCAAAATTATTGACTATTTAAACCAACTAAGTTAGTATAGGAGTAATGGACACCAAAGAGGCATTAGTAATTCTTGGGCTGAACGATAAGCAGTCCGCGGTGTATGTGGCGCTCCTACAGCTCGGAAAGGCATCTGCGTATGGGATCGCGACAAAGAGCGGGCTTAAGAAGCCGACCACATATGTGGTTTTAGATGAGTTAATCAAGAAAGGCTTTGTTCATAAAATACCGCGCGCTAAGAAACAGCACTACGCCGCGCGACCTCCGGAAGAAGTGTTTGCGATTGCGGAAGAAAGATTGAATATCGCAAAAAGCGTTTTGCCCGAGCTTACCGCGCTCGCTGGCACGCGCGGTGCACAGGTGCGCGCACGTTATTTTGAAGGGGCGAAACAAGTTCGTAGCGCTTATTTTGAAACTCTGGAACAAGAGGGCAAAGAAATTGTCGGCTGGATTTCTGATGCGGTGTTTCGCGAAGTCGGTGGAGAGGAATTATATAAAGAATTCCAGCCAAAACGGATAAAGAAAGGTATTTTGAGCAGGATGATCGTACCCAACACAGAAATAATGGAGAAATACGCTTCTGATGATGCGCAAACGCTTAAGGAAGTGAGAATTGAGCCGAGTACTAGCTATTGCCCGGCGTCGGAGATGCTTTTATATGGATCCGATCATGTAGTTATTACGTCTTTTGAAGAAATGATGGCACTAACTATCGAAAGCAAGAAAATCCACGACTTAATTAAAGGCATTTTTGAAGCCCATTGGCACGCGCTGAAGAAATAAATCGGATTCTTGCGCTGATTTCACGTTATCCACCCCACTCTGGCAAGGGTATTGCACAAAATGGCGTATTTTCTATACTTCTCCCATGCCCGCCTTCGCCTCGCCAGAGCTCGGCTTCGGCGGGGCAAAGCCCGCCAAAGTTCGAGCGGAGGCAGGGCCCATTATTAACTCACTATCTCATACATGAACAAAGCAGACATCGTAGACAAGGTGCATGGAGTTCTTGGCGGTACAAAGGCCGAGGCCGAACGTGCTGTAGAGACAATGATTGATTCTATTGTTTCTAGTCTCAAATCTGGAGAAGAGGTTTCAGTAGCAGGTCTCGGCATCTTCGCGACGAAGGCTCGCCCAGCGCGCCAGGGCAGGAATCCTAGAACAGGTGAGACGATTCACATCGCCGCCTCCCGCACAGCTAAGTTCCGTCCTGCAAAGGCTCTCAAAGACGCGGTTAGATAAGTCCGCCAGCTGACGGATCGTGCTTAAAACAACACGGCGCCATTGGCGCCGTGTTGTTTTGTTATATACTAAAGCATATGCGAGGCTCCGAAGGATATCATGGCATTGGTATGCAGCACGGTCGGCTCCTCGAGCACGATTTACTTGGAGAAGTTAAGATCCCGAACGAGCTCAGTGACGCAGAGAAGCGGTATATGAAATACAACGAGGCTGTTTCTTGGGTGAAGAATCACCAGCCCGGTGAGTCGACCAATCCGCGTGCGCCGTTTGCGAACGAACTTCGCATAGAACTCCTCGATCTGCTTGGTCTCGAGAGACCAGAACAATTCAACAAGGTTCATTTCTATACTGCCGTTGGCTCACACTTAGATTACTTTCACGGCGTGGACGCTTTTTTTGAATTTGACGCTGACAATAACCTCCCAAAAGGGCGAGTTTCTCTTGGAGTAACTCTTCGTGACAAGTCAGGAGATTCGCTCAAGACAGACATTGAGATCTGGGCTCCCGCGGATGGCATAGACGAGACGGATAAGAAGTTCACCTCTCAAGTAAGAAAAGTCGCTCAAGCTATTGTCGCAAGATTGAAGGGAGCAGCGCCGGAGATTGTTGATCTCCATACCAAACACTAATATGGAACCAAAAGAAAAAATGTTTGACCGAATATCTGTAGAAAAGAGCACGAAGCAGTACGCGCCAAACCCAGAGTGGCTACACGCTAGTCTTGAAGGACCAAAGTCTGTCGCTAGACGTTTTTGTACTGACTGCGGCCTCTCAGAGGAGATTGATGCAGAACTCTTTAATCGATTTGTTACAACGGCAGGAGCCGAGCTCGGGTCAGACATGCCTCAGGATGTCTATGTTGAAACCGATGGCTGCGATTGTTGCCACAAAGACAACGCTACATTCAAAATTAAACAAATAGAATCTCACTAGGTCATTTAAAATATTTCTTTTTCTTGAGTTTGTCGGGGAGATATGACTCGGTGTCAGTGTGCATCTCATACCCTTTTCCATAATCCAGCTCCTTCATTAATTTGGTAGGAGCGTTGCGAAGCTTCTTGGGTACCGGCAAGTTGCCGAAGGCGTGCACGTCGGCTTGTGCAGAACGTAGCGCATCATAAACAGAGCGATTTTTCTTTGCTTGCGATAAATACGCAACGCCATGCGCGAGATTGATAGCGCATTCTGGGTAACCGATAGTCTCGCAGGCGCGGAAGACTGCGTTCGCGACCACGAGCGCAGTCGGCTGAGCGAGCCCCACGTCTTCAGATGCGAATACAACCATGCGACGAGCGATAAATAGTGGATCTTCGCCTGCCTCTACCATCCGCGCGAGATAATAAATCGCCGCATCTGCCTGCGAGGCGCGCATGCTTTTTATGAATGCAGAAATAGTGTCGTAGTGCTCTTCTCCCTTCTTGTCGTAGCGCAGGTGCGGAGACTCAAGCGCTTTATTTAAGGTATCGACAGAAACATTTCCGTATAAGCTCATCGCACCCTCCATCATGCCGAGCGCCTTGCGCGCGTCGCCGTTGGCATAGCCGAGGAGCCAATCAAACGCATCTTTATTTACTTTTATCTTTGTCTTTTTAATAATCGCTCGCAGAGCTTCTTCAGAGAGAGGTTCAAGCACGAACACGCGACAGCGCGAGAGAAGTGCAGAGATAATTTCAAACGACGGATTCTCGGTTGTCGCACCTATGAGCGTTAATTCCCCACTTTCTACATATGGCAATAAAAAATCTTGCTGAGTTTTATTAAATCTATGTATCTCATCCAAAAACAATACTTTTGGTCTTTCGCCGAGCTTCAGTTTTTGCTCGGCGCCCTTCGTAGCCTTTGGCGAAGTAGGGTCAATTATTTTTCGTATATCATCCTTCCCTGCCGAGACAGCCGAGAGTTCAAAGAGTTCGGCATCGAGGGCGCGCGCATAAATTCTAGCGATAGTCGTCTTCCCTGTCCCCGGCGGGCCCCAGAGTACAAATGAGAACTTGTGTCGCTTCTCTATCGCCACACTTAAGGGCTTCCCCTCTCCGACAAGGTGCTCCTGCCCGACAACGTCATCGAGCCTGGTTGGTCGTATTCGTGCAGCCAATGGTTCCATCCGTATATGGTACTCCTCTCTCACTATTTGTGCGGGATAGGAGAGTCGAACTCCTGCTAACAGGTTGGAAACCTGTAGTTCTACCGTTAAACTAATCCCGCCTTCGCTTACGCTACGGCGGGCAAGCCCGCTTTCACGTAGTGCGATAATATCATTTCTGCGCTAGCTTATAAACATGTCCCGTTTCGCGCCGTATCTATACATAACCGCCGCATTGCTTCTTGGAGTATTCATCTACTCGTTTTCTAGTGTTGTGTACAGCCCGATTATGCCAGTTGTGACTGAGAATGCCTCGTCAACAGTAGCCGTTGAGTCAAACTTTGACATGCCACAACTCACGGTTCCAGATTTGGTATCGGACAATGCCCCAGCGACCTCGTCGGCGCAACAGGCGCCACCGGTTAAGAAGGCCAAATCACCGCCTACAATTTCTTCACCAACCGTTCCTGTCACGACTGCGCCACCTCCATCCCCAGAGCCGATTGTACAAGTGGCTACAATAAACGCAGAGATGGATGCCTCCGCCTCGCTTTTGCGTGCCGCGCTCGTGAACATAGTTTGTTATATGCCGTCTGGTAGCAGATTACGCTCAATATTAGGCACAGGAGTTTTTATTGATGCTAAGGGGATAATCCTCACAAACGCGCATATTGCACAATACTTCTTGCTCATAGATCGCGGTGCCGACTGCACGATACGCTCTGGGAGTCCAGCATCTGACAAATATGATGCAGAGCTTATCTATATATCGCCCGAGTGGCTACGCGCCAATGCGAGTGTCGTTACACAATCAAACCCGAGCGGTACAGGCGAATATGACTTTGCGCTTATCGCTGTCACCAAGAGCGCGACCTCGTGGCCTCTCCCGTCAACATTCCCCTATATACAACTTGCGACCAAGCCATCACAAATTAATACTCCGGTTGTTATCGCTTCATACGGCGCGCAGTTTCTTGAATCCAATCAAATACGCAACGACCTCTTCCCCACAATTGTCTTCGGTTCTGTAAAAGACGTGTTCACCTTTGCAGTAAAGACTATTGATGTTATCGCGCTCGGTGGCTCTGCCGCAGCACAAGAGGGGTCTTCTGGTGGTGGAGTCTCTGATGCATCTGGCAAGCTCGTCGGCACAATAACTACGAGTACAGTTGAGGGCGAGACCAGCAAGCGCAAGCTTAACGCGATTACCGCCTCTTATATTCGCTCTGCATATGCGAGCGAAACAGGCAGTGCGCTTGACCTACTTCTAGACAAACCGACGGCGACTTCTATCGCCGACTTCGCGCCCAAGATGCCGGCACTTGAGGCAATCCTGACCTCGCACCTGCAATAAAATAAAAAATCTGGTAAGATGCCGAGACAACCGGGGCGTAGTATACCGTAAGCAAAGCTTTCTGCCCTCGCTTGCCTCGGACAAATGAATTATCATTCATTTGTCACTCGGCTCGCTTGGCAGTAGTACGCCTGCGTGGGGTCAGAAACAAAGTCGGGGTGTCGTATACCGGTAGTACGCTTGCTTTGGGAGCAAGATGACGGAGTTCGATTCTCCGCACCCCGACTTTGTTTCTGACGAAATGTGCTGTGCACATTTGTGGCCCCGGAGGGGAGATAGACCGGGTCCGATTCCCGGCGCCCCGACAAATTATATAATTATTTAACATTGATTTGCTGCAAATAACTAACTCGGGCCATGCCGTCACGGCGGCGGAGCCAGACGAGGAGGCCGTCCACCTGCCACTCCCCCTCCCATTTTTTCTCAAGGACATACCACTCCCCTGTCCGGGCGACTTTCCGTACCTTCGCTTCATGCAGATTAAGCGACGGATCGTACTGATCGGCAGGACTATTTTCAGAGAGGAAGTTGTGAGCGAGAATAGTCTTCACTTCAACAAAATGCATGGTATTTTCTTTCTCTGCGATGACGTCCAGCTCCCCTGTTTTCTTCACATAATTGCGGTCGCGTATCTTAAAACCATGCCGTCGGAGGTACTCACAGGCCACGTCCTCTCCAAGATTACCGACCTGTTTACTGGTATAAGACGAAATATCCATAGTTAGGCGTGGCTCTTAGAAATATGGCTCACTTACTTACTATACTCTCGGACTACGCTAAAAAACGCATTATCAACATATGTCCTTTATCCCCAGTATCCCCCATCTTATCCACAACGACATTTTGTTATTTCAAGCCCTCCTCGGTGCGGGTATGTAGGCATACTTGCACCTCACTCGGCGTAATAAAATCTAAAAGATTACTTTCATTTTTATTAGCCTCCTTCGGTGCGGGTAGGGAGAACCGCGATTACGCTTTCGGTCACGTATAATTTCTTGCTAGAAATTTACGCGACCCCGCCTCGCGCCGTCGCGCTCCGGCCTTCGATTCTCCCAACTCCTTCCTCCTCACTACGTTTGTCGGTGCGGGTAGGGAGAATCGAACTCCCATCATCTGATTGGCAACCAGATGTTCTA
>CAZXAN010000003.1:24854-102139 GCA_964638585.1 uncultured Candidatus Saccharibacteria bacterium | reverse complement strand
GTGCACGCGTTGAGGGCGTAGACAAGATTGACAGCGCTCCTGAAGAGAAGGCGCGCGGTATTACTATTGCGCTCCACCACTCGGAGTACGAGTCGCCGAATCGTCACTACGCGCACATCGATGCGCCAGGGCACGCCGACTACATCAAGAACATGATCACCGGCGCCGCCCAAATGGACGGAGCGGTACTCGTGGTCGCTGCGACTGACGGCGTGATGCCTCAGACTCGCGAACACATCCTCCTCGCCAAGCAGGTGGGCCTTAAGAAACTTATCGTCTTCTTGAACAAGGTAGACATGGTCGCCGAGGCAGACTTGATTGACCTCGTAGAAGAGGAGATCCGCGAGCTTCTCACGAAGCAGGGCTATGATGGCGCAGCTACACCGATTATCCGCGGTTCAGGCCTCAAGGCCCTTGACGCGAAAACGGCGGATGATGAGTGGGCGCTTAAGGCCAAGGAGCTCGTGGACACAATGGACACCTACTTTGACATGCCGGAGCGCGAGCTATCTAAGCCGTTCCTCATGCCGATTGAAGACATCTTCTCGATTGAAGGTCGCGGGACAGTGGTCACCGGCCGTATCGAGCGCGGACAGATCAAGGTTGGTGAGGAAGTTGAGATTGTTGGTATTAAGCCAACAGCCAAGACGACCGTCACTGGAATCGAAATGTTCAATAAGCAGTTGCAGGAGGGTCAGGCAGGCGACAACGCTGGAATCCTTCTTCGCGGTACTAAGAAAGAAGACGTGCACCGTGGCCAAGTCCTCGCCAAGAGTGGCTCGGTCACTCCGCATACCGACTTCAGCGCCGAGGTATACATTCTCGGTAAAGATGAAGGAGGTCGTCACACACCGTTCTTCTCTGGCTATAAGCCACAGTTCTATATCCGCACAACGGACGTCACAGGAGAAGTGACGCTCGCTGAGGGTAAGGAGATGGTTATGCCAGGAGACACGGTCACCTTCAACGTGAAGCTCGTCGCGCCGGTCGCTCTCGAAGAGCAGCAGCGCTTCGCTATTCGCGAAGGAGGTAAGACTGTAGGAGCAGGAGTCGTAACTAAGATCACTGCGTAGTTTCTGGGCATCCAAAACAACATGCCAACAAAAGCGGAACCAAAAATAAAGGCAAAGCCGAAAGCGAAGAAAAGCGCGGCGTCTAAGGCGCCGCGAGTGAGAGCTGTAAAAAAAGTTGCGGCTCCTGCTCCGGTTGTCGAGCACAAGCTCCGCATCCGAGTGAAGGCTTACGAACACAAGATTCTGGATCTCTCGGTGAAGCAGATTATGGACACCGCCGCCCGCTTTGACGCTGTCGTCGTTGGTCCTGTACCGCTCCCGACCGAAATCAAACGATGGACAGTCAATCGTTCAACCTTCGTCTACAAGGACGCGCGAGAGCAGTTTGAAATGCGCGTCCATAAGCGCCTCATAGATATCATGAACCCCTCGCCGAAGGTCATCGAGGCCCTCACGAACCTCAACCTTCCAAGTGGAGTGACGATAGATGTAAAGATGGTTTAGCCTGAGCGGCGTCGAAGGCTTTAACTACAGACAGCCAAGAAACAAAACCGCCCCGTCTCACGACGGGGCGGTTTTGTGCTATTCTGATGCACAGAAGGAGGGCTCAATCATGCCCATAACGATGAAGGAATGGATAGAAAAGTTCGACACTGAAGAGAAACTGCGAAAGCAGGGAATTGAGACTCGCAAACCGGTTGCAAATTGCATAGGTTGCGGTTGCCCACTGTACGAAAGTCCGATTTCGGCCGACGATGCGCCGGACAAAGACTTGAATCCACTGCGCATCGGAGCACCGTGACGTCCTCGTCAATTTTCGACACCGCCGACCTATCTTGTGGTCGGCGGAACTGTTTTCTTGGACCGTTTCGTGTGGTACATCACCATATTATCCACAATCCAATGTTCGTTAACTCATGCGGTCGTCTATAATTACGAACATGAATGAACCACGGAAAGGGAGTGTTGAAGAAAGAGTCAAAAAGAAAGCGAATCGCAACCGTCTGCGGAATGCTGTCTTGTTGACCGCCTATTTTTCGGTCGGCGCTGGGCTGGCGATCATGGCACCCAACGCTGTGCGACTTCTGAAACATGCAGAAAAAGTTATCGGCCCCACTCCGCGACTCAAGCGGCGAGTGAGTCAAAAATATTCAGAATTGATCGCCCAAGGAATATTCAGACGAACTGCTACTCAAGATGGATCTCGTATAGAATTGACAGAAAAGGGAATGAAAATTGCCGAGGAACTAAGTCAACTCGAGGAAATGCGCCCTACAAAGCAGAAGAAATGGGATCAGAAATGGCGAATCATCATGTTTGACGTGTGGGAACGTCGCCGAAACATTCGTAATCGTTTACGTTCCGCACTCGAAGAATTCGGCTTTATTAGAATTCAAAATAGCGTTTGGGTGTATCCTTATCCGTGCGAGAAATTGCTTTTATTTTTGCGCCACAGCTTAAAACTCGGTCCAGGCATTCTCTATATTGTTGCGGAAGAAATTGAACACGACGAGAAACTTCGCAAGCATTTCAAATTGCCTCTTGAGTAGTGTTCGTTATCTGATGCGGTCGTCTTAGATTACGAACAGTGCAGAAATAAGTTTGAAACAAACAAGGAAGCACAAAACCGCCCTCATGGGCGGTTTTGTGCTATATACTTAAGAATATGAATAACGAAACAACAAAATCATACAATCCGTTCAAAATGTGGGGGAGTTGGGTTGGACTTGTGATAGGGGCATTAGTTGTGTTTTTGTCCTTTGTACACATGTACTACGGAGAAAATCCACTTCAGTTCATGTACCTACTAAATCCGATTTATTCGTTGTATAACACTCTTCTAGACTCGTTATCTTTGGAGAGGGCTATCGGTGCTGCCATACCGGGAATTCTTGTTGTATTTTTGTCGACTCCTCTAGTGTTCTCTATATATGGCTGGGGAATTCACTCGCTATTCAGAAAATTCTCAAAATAGGGTTTCTTGCATCTTTTGGAGGAGTAGGGTAGAGTGCTTCTAACGCTAAGAACGGTCACATGGACTGATCCAATGGCAGAACGCGCGATGCGTCTCTGCATCGCGCGTTTTGCTTAAAAAAACAATGAAATTCATTCTCGCCAAGAAAGAAAACATGACCCGAGTCTTCGGGGACGATGGTCGCGCCTATGCGGGGACTATTCTATTGGCCGAGCCTATCATTGTGACACAGGTAAAGACTGTTGATGGAAAGGATAAATATTCAGCGATTCAGGTCGGAGTCGGCACACGCAAGACAAAAAATATTTCCAAAGCTGTTCTTGGTCATACGAAGGGAAAGGGATATACAGATATTCGCGAAATACGAACAGAGGGAGGCAGTGAGCAGGAGCAGGTAGCAGGAAATACTATCAGCGCGGATGTTTTCGCTGTTGGCGATGTCGTACAAGTTTCTGGTATCACAAAAGGTAAGGGATTTTCTGGCGTGGTGAAGCGACACGGCTTCCACGGCGGCCCGCGCACGCACGGCCAGAAGCACACTGAGCGCTCTCCGGGCTCTATCGGCGGCGGCGGCGGGCGCGCGGGAGGCCGTGTCGCGAAGGGGATGCGCATGGCCGGTCGCATGGGTACTGACCGCGTCACGGTGACGAATTTGAAAATCCTCGTTGTCGACCAGAAGGCCGGCAAGATTATCGTCAGTGGCGCCGTGCCAGGTCGACGCGGCACTCTTCTCGAGGTCGTCAGTAAATAATTTTTATACTATGGCAACTGCAAAAAAGATTACAAAGAAAGTAACAAAGACAGCGACAAAGAAAGTCGAGAAGGCTGGAGTTGCACCTATGGAAGCCGCTATCTACTCGATGGAAGGCAAGAAGGTTGGCTCTATCGCGCTCCCGGCGAATATTTTCGGTGTCCAGTGGCGGAGCGATCTCGTGCACCAGGTCACGACAGCTATGCAGGCTAACTTGCGACAAAATCGTGCTCACACAAAAGATAGATCAGAAGTGTCGGGCGGCGGTAAGAAGCCATGGAAGCAGAAGGGTACAGGCCAAGCCCGCCACAGCTCCACACGATCACCTATTTGGCGCCACGGCGGTATCACTTTCGGCCCGCGTAACGCCCGTAACTACTCTGAGAAGATAAATAAAAAGATGCGTATCGGCGCCTTACTCTCGGTGCTTTCGCGTAAGGCAAAGGACAATGAGATTATTCTCGTTGACGAGTTCTCTTTTTCTGCGCCGAAAACTGCTGTCGCGAAGACTTTTATAGAGAAGCTCGCGAAGGGTGCGGATGCTGGACAGCTAGTGTCAAAGAAAAAGAACGCGGCACTTATCGCTCTGGCTTCTTATAGCAAGAACACTTTGAAGAGCTTCAGCAACTTCGGCAATGTGATGACCGAAGAGACGCGAAGTTTGAATCCGGTCGAGGTTCTCTCGCACAAGTATCTCATCATTGAGAAGCCGGAGGCAGCGTTCGCGGCTCTTATCGCTCGAGTTAAATCTAAATAAATTTGTATGGCTATTTTTGGAACTAAAAAGCAGGAGAAAAAAGAAAAAAAGGCAAAAAATGTCGTGAAGAGTCATGTGCGTGCGGTCGCGAACAAAGACGGCGTCTCGCACGACATTATCCGCGCACCGTGGTTCTCTGAGAAGGCGCTTATCATGACCGAGAAGGGCGTCTACACATTTGATATCCCTAAGAGCGCGACGAAGGCGCATATCGCCGGCGCGATTAAAGAGATATACAAGGTGGCCCCAAGTAAGATTCGCATTGTGAACCTCCCTGCGAAGCGTAAGATGATGCGGACCAAGCGCGGCATCGGCTCGCGCGCCTCGAGACGCAAGGCGTATGTTTATCTAAACGCGGGGGACTCAATACAGTTTGCATAAAATTTCAAAAATCAAACACCAAGAACCAAATTATGAAAACATACAAACCAACATCAAAGAGTCGCCGACACATGACCACGCTACCGTTCCGAGAGCTCCTCTCGGGCGACCGGCCCCATAAGCCGCTTCTTAGGAAGAAGGGCAGTCAGGGTGGCAGAAACGGCTTCGGCCGCATCACCACGCGCCACCAAGGTGGCGGGCACAAGAAACGTTTCCGAGAGATAGACTTCTCATACAATAAGAAGAACATTCCCGCCAAGATAGAGACAGTAGAATATGACCCGTTTCGCTCGGCCTTTATCGGCCTCGCGCTCTATCGCGATGGCGAGCGTCGCTACGTTATTCTCCCGAAGGACATGAAGGTTGGATCCACATTTACAGTCGGCGAAGACGCACCGCTAACTATGGGTAATAGAATGCCACTCGGCAAGATTCCTGTCGGTACGTTTATATACAATATTGAGCTATCGCTAGGTAAAGGAGCATCTCTCGTGCGCTCTGCCGGCAACTTCGCTGAAGTAGTCGCTCACGACGCGGGCTATGCGCAAGTTAAATTGCCATCAACTGAAATCCGCAAAGTTTCAGACCTCTGTTACGCATCAATCGGCGCAGTTGGGAATGAAGAATACAATCTCGTGAATATCGGTAAGGCCGGCAGAAGTCGCTGGATGGGTATCCGCCCGACAGTCCGCGGTACTGCAATGAACCCTGTTGATCACCCACACGGAGGTGGCGAAGGTAAGCAAGGTCGCGGTCTGCGCCGTGCTAAATCCAAGTGGGGCAAGCCGACCGGCAAGGGCCAGAAGACTCGTACGCCGAAGAAGTACAGCAATGTTTTTATTGTGACTAGACGTAAGGTCGGCAAGAACCGAAAGGCCTAACAATCAGTTGTGCATACCTGGTATGCACATGTTGGACCGCCACGCTTCGCGTGGCGGTTGCGTTTTATACGTATGGTAAGATATCTCGCATGAAGAAGGTAAAGAAATTAAAGGCAGGCGAACCGACACTTGGCGAAGTTCTTGCCGTTATGAATGAGCGTTTTACCATTGTCGAGAAAAGAATTGATCAGCGTTTTGGAACAATGAACGAACGATCAGACAGCATCGACGCACGTCTCGGCGATGTGCAACGTAAATTGACGAATGTTGAAAGTCGAGTTGAAGATATTCAAGACGACCTAACTTCTGCACTTCACGCAACCGGTAATGACGGTTTAGCGATCTTAAATCATGAACATCGCATTTCACATCTAGAGAAGCTCGGCGGTATAAAAAGTATTCCGGCGAAACACCTAGCAGGCCTTTAGTAACTACAATTGTTCAAACAACAGCCGCGCGGAGCGCGGCTGTTGTGCTTTTGTCAGTACCGTGGTATTTAGATATTGGAGTAATCCCTCAACAACGTTACGAAAGGTTTAGCATGTCGTACAAAGACCGAATCGAGCGCTCTCCAGAATCACCGAAATACCCGAAGTTCTATCAGCTTCCCGTCGGCACAGCGTTTGAATTTCAACGGGCCACTCGTGGCTGGCTGATGACGAAGATTGAGCCAGAGTGGCGAGGGAAAAAGATTGTGAACGCCATCGGCCAACACGGGAAGATCCGCGTACGCTCCAATACGCCGACGAATCCGCTTCTCGAAACCTAGCTTCCTGAATAATCATCAGAAACAAGGGCCGTTCCCAGCAGGGAACGGCCCTCACGTTTAATACACGATTTGTCAAGGTTCTGGAATTGACTAGGATTTATGAGGGTGTTTCTGGGAGGTACGTTGACTTCAGAGATGCCTTCCTGTATCTTTTAACTACCGCGCTTAGCGCGTTTTTAATTACTTACATGAGTCGATCACTTAAGAAAGGGCCCTTCGTGGACGCAAAGCTCCTGAAGAAGGTCAAGAACTTGAAATCCGCCACTGCGGGAGTGATTAAGACATGGGCGCGCCGGAGTCAGATCAGCCCAGAAATGGTCGGATTCACTTTTGGAGTACACAACGGCAAACAGCATTTAGAGGTTCTTGTCTCGGAGGAGATGGTAGGTCACCGACTCGGAGAATTTTCACCGAGCAAGAAGTTCATCCGACACGGTGGCAAGATGCAAAAGGAGATAGAGGCCAAGAAGGCCGAGTCTGAGATTGCTGCTGCCAAGTCTGCCAAGGAGGCTACAGCCGCTAAGCCAGCTGCAAAATAATTTTTTATGAAAGCAACTCTCGCATCGCACAATCAAACACCAAGAAAAGTCCGTCTCGTGACGGAGCTTATAAAGGGGAAGAAGGTGCCGGTGGCGCTCGACATTCTTCGATTTCTCCCCAAGCGCACGTCAGAGCAGATGATTAAGCTCGTGAAGAGCGCGGCTGATAACGCGAAGCAGAAAGGTGAGAACCCAGACAACATGGTCGTGAAGTCTATAATCGTAGAAAGCGCTGGGATGCTTAAGAAGTATATGCCTAGAGCCTTTGGTCGCGCGTCTATGATTCGACGCCGCAAGAGCCGTATTTTGATAACCCTAGCGCCTAAAGCCTAGCGCCTAATTCCTTTATGACACACATCGTACATCCTTATGCACATCGCCTCGGCATCATCCGAGACTGGAAGAGCCGTTGGTTCGCGGCCGATAAAAAGAGCTATCGCGATAACATCAAGGTAGATGAGACTATCCGCAAGTTTCTCACGAAGCGCTTGCGAGGCACTTTTACGAGTGGCATAGAGATAGAGAGGGGCGCTGGAGAATTGCGCGTTATCCTCTCTACTGCGCGCCCAGGTCTCGTCATCGGCAGATCGGGAGAGAACTCAGTGAAGCTACGCAAGGAGCTCACAGCAGTCGCGCGCAAGGCTTGCCCGACCGCGCTCCCTGCAGGAAAACTGATAAAGCTTGATATCAACGAGGTCCGCCAACCCGAGACTGATGCGGCCGTCGTCGCCTACATGATTGCTGAAGGATTGGAAAAGAGAATGCCTTTCCGGCGTGTGTTGAAGCAGACAGTAGAGAAGGTTATCGCTGCCCGCGAGGTGGAGGGCGTGCGCATAGCGCTCTCCGGAAGGCTCGGCGGGGCAGAAATGAGCCGAAAGGAAGAGTTGAAAAAGGGTCGCATCCCGCTCCAAACCTTCCGCGCCGATATCGACTTCGCACACGAGCAGGCGTATCTTCCGTACGGCGTTCTCGGTATTAAAGTGTGGATTTATCGCGGTGATAAATATGAGGACAAGAAGACGAAGGTTGTAAATTAACTGCTATGTTATTCCCTAAAAAAGTGAAGCACCGCAAGTGGCAGACTCAGAGGATGAGTCCGAAGAGGTTGAATCGTCCGGAGACGCGCGGTATTACCGTTGCGTTTGGTTCGTTCGGGCTGAAGGCTCTCACGAGCGCGCGTGTGACGAGCAACCAGATTGAGTCTGCAAGAAAAGTTCTCACTCGCGCGACAGCGAAGACCGGCAAGCTCTGGATCCGAATCTTCCCCGACCGACCAGTGACGATGAAGCCGGCGGAGGTGGGCATGGGTAGCGGTAAGGGCGACCCTAAGCACTATGTATTTCAGGTGCGTCCAGGTCGAATTCTCTTCGAGCTCGATGGCGTTGAAGAGGGTGTTGCTCGTGCACACCTGAAGCAGGCTGGGACGAAGCTTCCTTTGACTACGTCTATCATCGCTCGCCGATAAACCTTGCGCTATTCCAATTTTTATGACAAAAAGAGACAACATGAAGACCAAGACTGACACAGAGCTCGTGAAGCTCCTCACCGATACACGAGAAGTGCTACGCACCGAACGTTTCTCTGCAGCAGGCGCACGTGCCAAGGAGTCCAATGCGCCGAGGAAGCACCGTGTGACCATCGCTCGAGTATTGACCGAACAACGCGCCCGTTCGACAGGTACACGGCAAGTCGCAATCGCATAATTATGGAAACAAAAACTTCACTCAAGCAAACATTCGTTGGTACTGTCGTAAAGACGGCGATGAAGGACACGGCTACGGTCCGTGTAGATCGCTACGTCAAGAATGCGAAGTACAAGAAGTATTTTGTGCGCTCTAAGAAGTATCTCGCGCACGACCCAGGTAATACTGTGAAAGTTGGCGACACGGTCACTATCGTCGCGACGCGACCCATCTCTAAACTGAAGCGCTTCGCGATTTTGAATGTCGTGAAGGCTAAAGACCTAGAGCCTAGTGCCTAATTATTCTTATGTTACAACCACAATCCATAGTTGCAGTTGCAGATAACTCAGGCGGCACTGTCGCACGCGTCTTTAAGGTGCTCGGTGGCAGTAAACGTCGTTACGCAGAGATCGGCGACGTTGTCGTTGTTTCTATTCAGACGGCAATGCCACGTAAAGCGGTGAAGAAGAAGGACATCTTTCGCGCAGTGGTCGTTCGCCAGGTAAAGCCTTTCGGTCGCAAGGACGGCTCGTACATCCGCTTTGATGAGAACGCCGTCGTGCTTATAGAAAAGCAAGGTAAGGAGATGGCGCCGAAAGGGAACCGCATCTTCGGCCCTGTGCCTCGCGAGCTCTCCTTGATGGGATGGCACTCTATCGTCGCGCTCGCGCCCGAAGTCGTATAAATATTTGTATGAAAATTAAAAAAGGAGACAAAGTGAGAGTCATATCGGGAAAGGATAAAGGGAAGACCGGTGTGGTCGCACGCGCCCTGCCAAAGGAGAATAAAGTAGTGATTGAAGGCGTAGCGCTCTATAAGCGCCACACGAGAGGCCGTCAGGGACAGACTGGTCGTATCGTAGAGAGACCTCGCGCTGTTCATGTGTCCAACGTCGCGCTCGTTTCAACGACGAAGACTAAGTCGGCTCTCGAAGTGTCAGATAAGCCAGTCAAGGCTAATAAGAAATAAATTATGTCTATTACTAAACAACGTCAGCAAGAAGCCTACATCGCACTCAAAGAAGCGTTCGGCTATACCAGTCCTATGCAGGGCCCTCGCATTTCAAAAGTCATCGTCTCTAGTGGAGTAGGGAAGAAACGAGATAAAAAACAAATAGAAGTGATTCAAGATCGCCTCGCCAAGATTACAGGGCAGAAGTCTGCTCTACGCGGCGCGAAGATCTCTATCGCCGCTTTTAAGGTGCGCGAGGGCGACACTGTAGGCCTCCAAGTGACGCTCCGCGGCGCTCGCATGTACGACTTTATCGATAAGCTCATCCATATCGCCCTCCCGCGTACACGCGACTTCCGCGGTCTTAAAGCGTCAACCATAGACGATATGGGTAACATTACGATTGGTATAAAAGAGCATACAATATTTCCTGAGACCTCAGATGAAGATCTGAAGGACGTGTTCGGTCTCGCCATAACGATAGTCACCACGGCCAAGTCAAAAGCCGAAGCCGAGGCATTCTTCCGCCACATTGGCATGCCGCTTATCGTAGAGGCAACTAAGAAGTAATTTCGTAATTTTTAAAAGGGTCATGGCTGTTCGGCCATGACCCTTTGCATTTGACATGGCATCGAACGGCAATGTATGTTTCTTAATGTGCATTTTTAAATCGACAAATAGGGGGTGTCTCATGAGTAAGAGGAGTGTATCGAAGGCGGCGGTTACCTCAGAAGAGTTAATTGGCTTTAGAAACTCCTTGAAGCTGACGCAGGAGCAGTTTGCCGATACGTTCGATGTACCGCTCGGGACAGTCAGAAACTGGGAGCAGCGCAAGAGCCCACTTATTTCTGCCTCACGTCTAGCTCTTTTTAACATCATCGTCGCCCGAAAAGGAACAATAGTGGACTAGTTAAGCCACTCAGAAAGACCCCACTTCAGTGGGGTTTCCCTTTCATGCAAAAGGAAGTTTGACGGCGCAGGAACTAGGTGATACATTATATTCACGCTCCTCGGGGGCTTTATTTTTACTTCAAAATGAGTGCGGGAGGTAGGTAGAGTCCCAGAGAGCCCTTAATTATCCCTATGGCAAAAGCATCCCAATTGGCGAGACTTGCTAAGAAGCAGAAACTCGTAAAGAAGTACGCCGTTAAGCGTGCGGCTTTGAAGTTGGCTGGTGATTCTGAAGGCCTCCAGAAGCTCCCGAGAAACTCTTCGCCAGTAAGGCTGAAGAACCGCTGTGGTATAACCGGCCGTTCTCGAGGCTATATGCGCACATTCGGACTCTCACGCATCAAGTTCCGCGAGCTCGCGCGAGAAGGGAAGATACCGGGCGTTAAGAAGGCCTCTTGGTAGTTCGACTATGCTCACTATAAATAATTTATGATTACGGATAAAGTTGGAGATTTTATAATCCGTTTGCAGAATGCCGCTATCGTCGGCAAGAAGGACGTTTCTGTACCCTACTCGCTCCACCTTGTCGCGATCGCGAAGAAACTGAAAGAGCTTGGATTTATAGATTCTGTAAAAATAGAAAAAGCAGAAGATGAAAAAGTGCAGAGAAGTTTTGCAGTAACGCTCGCGTACAACGAGCATGGTGTCGCGAAGCTCCGTGGCGTGAAGAGAATAAGCAAGCCGGGTCGACGGCTCTACACGCCGTTCACGACGGCGCACAAGGTGAAGGGTGGCACAGGAGCGATGGTTATTTCTTCGCCGTCTGGGATTATCACTGACTCAGAGGCGCGCAAGACTCGCTCTGGTGGCGAAGAGTTGTTCCAGATCTGGTAGTTCGACTACGCTCACTATAAATAATTACTTATGTCACGACTCGCTAAGAAGCCAATATCAATAGGAAAGACGACTGTCTCGGTGACAGGTGGGGATCTCGTCGTGAAAGGAGCGAAGGGTACGCTCATCAAGCGCGTACATCCGTCTATTGATATCGAGGTAGGCGCTGATGGAGTGATGATTACGCCGAAGAATACTTCGCGTCTCGCTAAGGCACTCACCGGCACATTCGCCTCGCATGTGAAGAATATGGTACAAGGTGTTGAGACACCATACATAAAAAAGCTTATTTTGGACGGCGTTGGGTACCGTATGGAAGTGAAGGGTAAGGATGTAATTCTAACTGTCGGATTCTCTCACACAGTGTCACTCCCGATTCCAGAAGGAATTACAGCAAAGGCAGAAAAGAATGTTATGACGATTGAGAGTTCTGACAAGGAGGCAGTCGGACAATTTGCCGCAAACGTTCGCCGTGTAAAGCCACCGGAGCCGTATCTTGGCAAAGGCATTCACTATGAAGGAGAGGTGATCCGCAGGAAGCAAGGTAAGAAGGCCGTGTAGCAGAAAGCAGTAAGCAGGAAATACAAAAACATGAATCACAAACCTAAAACAAATAGCGAACTACGCAAGCGCAGACATGCGAGAGTAAGGGCGACAGTGAAGGGCACTGCTGAGCGTCCGCGTCTCGCTGTCTTCCGTAGTAACCGCTTCGTCTCGGCACAGCTGATTGACGATACAGCAGGAAAGACGGTTGCGGCCGCACACGGACGAGAGTTCAAGGGCGCACAGTCGCTTCAGGCGAAGTCGGTCGGCTCGGCGATCGCCAAGAAGGCGGTCGCGCTCGGAGTCACGGCAGCAGTCTTTGACCGTGGCGGTTATCGCTACGGCGGACAGGTTAAGTCGCTCGCCGATGCGGCTCGCGAAGGCGGACTCAAATTTTAAATACTTATGACTACACCAATGGAGCCAGAAATAATAAAAGAAGAAGACATCGTTACCGGTGTTCCAGTACCAGTTGAAATAACTCCAGAAGAGGTTTCTCCTGTAGCTACCGTGCCGGCTCGCGGAGGTCGTGGATCTATAAGAGGTCGTGCACAGAGAGGTGGCAGTCGCAGTCGAGCACCACGTGAGCGCGGAGAGTTTGAGCAAGTAACGATTGATGCGCGACGCGTGGCTCGTGTTATGGCAGGTGGTCGTCGATTCAACTTCAGTCTCGTGGTCGTCATTGGCGACAAGAAGGGGCGTGTTGGTGTCGGCTTAGGCAAAGGTATTGATACGGCTCTCGCTATAGATAAGGCTGTGCGTGATGCAAAGAAACACCTCTTCACTATTCCTCGCACAGCTTCTGGTTCTATCCCGCACCAAGTTGTAACCAAATATGCTTCGTCCACTGTAGAAATAATCCCATCACAGGGTCGTGGTCTCGTCGCCGGCTCGGCTGTCCGCACTGTGCTTGATCTTGCTGGTGTGACAGATGTCGTGACAAAGATTCACAGTCGTTCTAAGAACAAGCTCACTATCGCTCGTGCGACGGTCGCTGCTCTTAAGAAACTTCGCAAGGCGTAATAAATTTTGTATGCAACTCCACACATTTAAAGCACGCACTAAAAATAAGAAGAATGCACCCGTAGGCCGAGGAGGCAAGCGTGGCAAAACAAGCGGCCGTGGTGGTAAGGGGCAAACAGCACGCGCAGGACACCACATACGCCCAGAGGTGCGTGACCTTATAAAGAAGCTCCCAAAGCGCCGTGGCTTTGGCAAGAATCGTGCTCGCACTGTTAAGACTAATCGTATCGCTACGACAGTTATCAGTCTATCTGCTCTTGAGTCTATGTATAAGGCAGGAGAGACAGTCACACCGTCTTCTCTGGTTGCTAAAGGCTTGGTCCGTAGAAAGAAGGGTCGCGCGCCGGTTGTTAAGATCTTGGGTACAGGATCTCTCACAAAGGCTCTCGTTATAAAGGGTTGTACACTGTCTGCATCTGCTCTCGCTGCAGTAATTGCGGTGGGCGGCACACAAACCCATGCTTAAAACCTTTATACACAAACTCAAACTCGCTTTCGGAGATCCTGAAATCCGCTTCCGTATACTCTTTTTAGTTGGTGCGCTGGCACTTTTCCGCATTCTCGCTTCAATTCCAATCCCTGGCGTTGATAAAACAGCGCTTGCAGCATTTTTCTCAAACAATCAATTCCTCGGCATCTTAAATATTTTCTCTGGCGGTGGGCTATCAAGCCTCTCAATAGTTATGCTCGGTGTTGGACCGTACATCACGGCGTCTATCATTATGCAATTAGGCACGATTATTTTTCCACAAATTAAGCAGGCGTATCATGAAGAGGGAGAGGCTGGGCGCGCAAAGTTTATCAATTGGAGCCGTTTACTCACTATACCTATGGCAGTTTTGCAAGCCGTTGGGTTCTTGTTCTTGCTCCAGAGTCAGGGCGTTATATCGCACTTGAATTCGGTAACGCTTATCGCGAACATCGCGATCGTAACCGCCGGTTCCCTACTACTTATGTGGATCGGAGAGCTGGTGACAGAGTTTGGTATTGGTAACGGCGTCTCGTTGGTCATTCTTGCAGGCATTCTAGCGAGCGTGCCATCAAGCATCTCAAACGCTCTTTTTGTTGCGGGCGCATCAGATATTCCTGCATACTTAGGCTTCACTATTCTGTCACTTGCAATGATTTATGCGGTAGTCGTAGTGTCTGATGCAGAGAGGTCTATACCTATCGCATATGCGCGCGCAGTCCGTGGCGCGGCGCTTGCACAGAACGCTGCTACATACCTACCCATACGCCTCTTACAAGCTGGCGTTATCCCAATCATCTTCGCTCTATCCCTCTTGCTTGTGCCACAGATGGCGCTCTCAATGCTTGGAGCTGTGAATGTTTCGTTTGCATCTAGCGCTGCGCTCTGGTATTCGGCATTCCTCACCAACCCGTGGAATTATGGAACGGTCTATTTTATTCTTGTTGTTCTTTTTACCTATTTTTATACTTCTGTAACGTTTGAACCGCACAGAGTTGCAGAGAACCTTCAGAAGTCCGGAGCCTTTGTCCCAGGAGTGCGCCCAGGCCGAGAGACAGAAGATTTTATCAGCAATGTTGTAAATCGCGTTACATTCCCCGGAGCAATATTCCTCGGTCTTATTGCTATTTCTCCGTCTATAATCCAAGGTTTAACAGGAATCACCACGATTGTCCTCGGTGGCACAGCCCTCCTCATCGCCGTACAGGTCGCTCTCGACCTCGCTCGCAAAATCGACGCCCAAGTCTCTCTGCGAGAATATTAAAAAGTGTTAAAGTAGTTGGATGGAAACACGAACAATATTTTTTATAGGGAAGCCGGGGAGCGGTAAGGGGACGCAGGCGAAATTTCTGTCAGAATTAACAGGCTGGAGAGTCATATCTTCAGGCCAGCAGTTCAGGGCTATGGCGGAGGAGGATACCCCTGTCGGAAGAAAGATAAAGGCCGAGAACGACGCAGGGTTTCTTCAGCCATATTGGCTAGCCACATATTTGTATCTAAAAGCGTTGTTCATTATTCGCGAAGACGAAGGAATTATTTTTGACGGCTCTGGTCGCAAGCTTCAAGAAGCTGAGCTTATTGCAGATTCTCTCGATTGGCTAGGGAGACCGTTCGTTGTTCTAAACATACAGATATCTGATGAAAGTGTTCGTCATAGGATCGCACTTCGTAAGAATATTGAAGATCGTGCCGATGATTCAGCTGTAGATGAGAGGATAAAGGAATATAATGAGCATACTGAATCAGTAATAAAACTATTTCATAAAAAGGGAGTGTTGATTGATATAGATGGCGAACCATCACCAAAAAAAATAGCAGAAGATATAAAGAAAAAACTCAAAATCTAATGACAATCAAGAACGATACAGAACGTGAGAACCTCATAGAGGGTGGCAAGCGCCTCGCCACAGTGCTTGAAGCATTGCGGGTAAAAGTCGCTCCTGGAGTGACGGCTGAAGAGCTTGATGACTTGGCAGAAAAGATGATTAGAGATGGCGGTGATGAACCGTGCTTTCTCGGTTACACGCCAGAGGGCGCGAAGCGGCCGTATCCAGCGACGCTCTGTGTCTCTATTAATGATGAAGTGGTGCATGGCATACCAAATGAGTCAGTAAAAATTTTAAAAGCAGGTGATATTGTGGGACTGGATTTAGGCCTCTCGCATAACGGTGTGATTGTTGACGCGGCTATCACGGTGGCTGTCGGTGAAGTAGATGAAATAACGAAGAAGTTGCTCGTCGCGACAGAGCGCGCGCTCGAGGCCGGCATCGCGGTAGCGATGCCGGGGAATCATATCGGTGATATTTCAAATGCGATTCAAAAAGAGATTGAAGATGCTGGCTTCAGCGTCGTGAAAGATCTTGGAGGACACGGCGTGGGAGATCATGTGCACGAAGAGCCATTCATCCCCAACTTCGGCTATCCTGGGACGGGTCCAGAATTGGAAGAGGGCATGGTGCTCGCTCTTGAACCGATCGCAAATATCGGGAAAGCATCAGTAAAACTAGACTCCGATGGTTACACCTATCGCACTCGCGACGGCTCCCGTTCCGCCCACTTTGAACACACCATCTTGATAGAAAAGGATAAAGCGCGTATTATAACCAAATAACAGCGCTCTGCGCATTTTATTTTTAAAATATGGCTAATAAAAATCCAAAACTAGAGAGGACATACGTAATGATCAAGCCGGATGGTGTAAAAAAAGGGCTGATAGGTGAAGTCATAAGACGTTTTGAACAGAGAAATTTGAAAATTGTAGCGTTAGAGATGTTCCAGCCTACGCACAAAGAGATTGATGAGCATTATCCCAAGGATGATAAATGGATTACACGCTTGGGTGAGAAAACAATCGCTACATACGACAAATATTCATATGATGCGATAGCTGACTTCGGCACGAGAGAGCCAGAAAAAATCGGTCCGGAGATTCGCAAATGGCTCGTAGACTACATGCTTTCGGCTCCTCTAGTAAAAATGGTCGTTGAAGGGACTCACTCGGTGGATATGGTACGCAAGATAAGTGGACCAACAATGCCGTATATAGCTGATATGGGAACTATAAGAGGGGATTATTCAAATGATTCGCCAGCGCTTGCCAACGCAGAAAAACGCGCTGTCGCGAATATATTGCATGCATCAGAGACACCAGAAGAGGCTGTTCACGAGATAGAACACTGGTTTGGGAAGAAAGAAATCTATAACTACAAGCGCAACGGCGAGTGAGGTTTTCCACAGGACAATTTGACACAGGGTGTATAGTTATAAGTGGAGCTGTTCTTGAAAACGCAACTTGATACTAACTCGGGAGAATAGCATTAAGACGTGCTTGGTGAAGCCTGTGAAGGAATCCGAAAGCCGTCGTTGTTTATCCCACCTGGCATAAAAAAGTTGCCGGAGAGAACAGTTCCACAAAAATCCACTCCTAAAGGAGTGGATTTTTGCGGTATAGTAAGAGAAATGAAACTCACATTTTATGGCGGAGCAGGGAAGGTGACAGGCTCTAATTTTTTAATAGAAGGCACACGCGGGAAAATTGTTGTGGACTGCGGAATAGAGCAGGGCGCCGACTTTGTTGAAGAGCATATCTACGGCGCTTTTCACTATGATGTGAAAAGTGTTGATGCAGTCGTGCTAACTCATGCGCATCTGGATCACGTTGGCAGACTCCCTAAATTAGTGCGCGACGGTTTTGGCGGGAAAATATATATGACATCGGCGACAAAAGACTTGGCGGAGCTTATTATGCTAGACTCGGTCGGGATCTTGGGCGAGGAGGCGCGACGCCGAGGCGTCGCGCCATTATACGAAGTGCAAGATGTTGAGAAAACATTTACGCAAATGGAAACTCTTGAATATCATACTGAAAAAGAGGTCGCGCCGGGACTATCGGTCTACTTACGCAACACTGGTCACATCCTTGGCTCGGCGAGCGTGCGGATTAAGGACCTTTCTGATGGCACATCTATCGCATTAACAGGTGATATCGGCAACTGCCCGTCGCCACTCCTTCCCGACTGGGAACCAATCACCGATGCAGATGCGATTGTCATGGAAAGCGTGTACGGCGACAGATTACACCCGCAACATTCTGAACGCGTTAGTCGCCTTCGCGAGACACTACGGCGAGCCATAGAAAGAGGCGGCACTATTCTAATACCGGCATTCTCGCTAGAACGCACCCAGCTGATGCTCTACGAGCTCTCTAACTTTTTTTCTGCAAAAGAACTTCCAGAAATTCCAGTTTATCTAGATTCGCCGCTCGCGATTCACGTCACTGACGTGTATGAGAAGTGGGGAGCCACTTATTTTAAAAAAGATGTAGAAGATGAGATAAAGAGAGAAGGGAGTATATTCAAGTTTCCATTTCTTAAACAAACCTTATCTCGCGACCATTCGGCAGAAATAGAGAAGGTTGCTGGGCCTAAGATAATCATCGCTGGCGCCGGTATGAGCCACGGTGGCAGGATAGGGGGCTGGGAGTCCAAATATCTGCCTGATAGCGCCTCTACGCTCATAATAGTGGGCTACCAGGCCCCGGGTAGCCCTGGGAGGCGCATGAGAGAGGGCGCGAGGAGTGTACGCCTCAATGGGCGGGATATAGAAATACGGGCCACTGTGGAGAATCTAGAAGGCTGGTCGGCCCACGCCGACCGCGACGAGCTTCTCAAATTTGCCGAAGCCTCGCTTACAAGCGCAGGCGGGCGTACAAAAACCATTTTTACAGCCATGGGCGAGCCAGCAACCGAACGATTCCTCGCCCAGCGCATCCACGACTATCTCGGCGCTACCGCCATCGTCCCCGACTTCGGCCAATCTTGGGAGATAACGAAAGAAGCAATAAAGCGAGTGTCTGTACTTTAGTACGTTTTATAGAATGCACACTATTCATCCTTCAGCTCTATCCGCTATTATATACGACCGTGGTATATTGAGGATATGGGAATCGTTGAATCAGGAGCACAAAAGAAGCGGAAAAAAGGATATATACAACAGGCAATCCTCGCGACAGTTGCTCTTTCTGGCGTGATATTAGTTGCCGCCGTGGCGCCAGCTCTCCCTATGGCGCTTTCGAAACTCCCGAGCATGAAGCACGCACAACTGCGCGCTCGATACCGGACAGCCATCGGGCGGCTCGCAGCACTCGGCTACATCACGTTCGAGAAACGAGAAGGGAAGGCATACGCACGCATCACCGACGTAGGACGTGAGAAATTAGCATTTGAGTTAGAGAAAAATAAATTGGATCTTTCCAAAAAGCGGCGGTGGAATGGGCGATGGCGCGTAGTTATTTTTGATATACCAGAACGGAGACGCAAGGTGCGAGATCGACTACGCGTTTTGATGCGGGAGCTTGGCTTCATGCGCTTGCAGGACAGTGTGTGGGTATTTCCATATGACTGCGAGGAGTTCGTTGCCTTACTTAAGGCAGAACTGAAAATTGGAGCGGCGGTGTTGTATATGGTCGTTGAGGAAATAGAGAACGACAAGCATTTGCGCGAGCATTTCGGCTTGAAATGATATCCGCTATTATATACGACCGTTATAAATAGGGGATAAGCTTGGCGGAAGAGTTCGGTGCGCACCGTCGTTCCCGACTTCAGCCAATCTTGGGAGATTACAAAAGATTCTGTAAAGAAATTCGTTTAGTTAACAGGATACATTCGGGCTTTGATTTCTTCGAGCTTAGAAATTATTTCTAGGTCTGTGATGAGCGAAAAACGTGGAACAGGAACTTCGTTTTTTATAACGTTCTCGTTAAACATGTCTAACGGTCGGACGGAGAAGTCTTCAGCGTCCAAATAGGTGTTTTCATACAAGGGTCGGTATATGACAAGCCGAGTCTGTTCTTCGGTATGTCGGGCGAGTCCAACGACTTCGTATGCATAATTATTAAACGCGCCACTCGGGTCATGCTTGTAGTGATAATAAAAACCTTTTTGTGGCACTCTCGGAGTTTCTACCATAGATTGATTGTAACAAAAAACCGCCCTTGCGAGCGGTTTTTGTTAGACGACTTGCTTGGCGATGCGGGCAAAAATCTCTGGGTGCTCGGAGGCGAATTGGGCGAGGACTTTACGATCGAGTTTGAATCCTGACTTTTTCAGCTTGTTTATGAAAGTGGAGTACGATTTATGGCCATTATCGCGGAGAGCCGCGTTCAAGCGCACTATCCAGAGCTGGCGGAAGTCTGTTTTTTTGTCGCGGCGATGGGCGAAGGCGTAGCGACCGGCGCGCATAAGCGCTTCGTGTGCGTAGCGCTCTTTCTTAGAGCGGATGCCACGGTAGCCCTTGGCTCTCTCTAGGATATTCTTGCGGCGTTTCTGCGCCATTATGCCTCCTTTGATTCTTGTCATATTAAATTAGTTATTAGGCTTTAGACACTAGGCTTTAATAAATTACTTTGCACCAGAGCCGGGAAGGAAGCGTGCGCGGACTTTTGCTGATAGATTTATAGATACTGAACGACGTTTTGCAGCTCTCTCTGAGCCACTAGACTTCGCGTTGAAATGGTTCTGACCCTTGACGCGCACCATCATCTTCCCATTTCTGGTGACGCGGATTCTCTTTGTATAAGATTTATTTGTTTTCATGTTTTTGATTCTTTGTCGCGTTTAGCTTGAGCTATCAGATCTCTCTCTATCACCCCTGCGAAGCCCTTTGGACTTCTCGTCACAGGTTCGGCGATTTTATAGGCATAGGGGATACGCACGAGAAACTTCTCTAGGCGTTCCTTGAGAAACTTCTCCTCCATACCCTTATAGCGACCCTTGAGGAACAGCTCAGCACGTACGCGGTGGCCTTCGGCGAGCCATTCGGCGGCCTTTCTAGCCTTTAGATCCATATCGTGGTCGCCTGTGCCGACCTTAATCTGGACCTCCTTGGTCTCAGAGACTTTGACCTTGGCTTTGGCTACCTTTTCCTTCTTGCTTCGCTCGTATTCAAATTTACCATAATCCATGATTTTCGCAATTGGAGGCACGGCCGAGGGCGATATCTCAATAAGATCCAAGCCGGCAGAGAGGGCGGCCGCTTGGGCATCCGCGAGCTTCAAGACGCCGAGATTAGACCCGTCAGCGCTAATAACGCGCAGCTCTGCTGCGCGAATCTCGTTATTAATCCTAAGTCGGTCGGTAGCCACTGGAAGTTAAGGGCACTATAGCATGAAAAAGGGTAGGGACGCAAATGGTTTCAATCAGAAATCTGGGACGGAGAGGAGAGGACGATTTCGGCTCGGCCTTCGTAGGAAACGATTTTGCCGGTGAGGGTGATGACAGTGCCGTTGTAGCGGGAGAGGTCGCCAAATTGTTTGGCATCGTCAGCGAAGATGACGGCAGTGAACGGGCAGGTTTTGTAATTTTCGCAGAAGTCTAAAAATACAGTGCCGGTTTTAGAAGTGTATGCTTCAACTAGGGTACCGCGCACAGAGGCGTATTCGCCTATGTGCTTCTTTGCTTCTGTATACTCAATCGTTCCGATAGAAACTGGCGCGGCCGCTCCCGCGGCCGCGCTGTTGCCTCGATAGGCGTTCAGTAACTTTTTCAAAATATTTTCATACGCCCTGCGGAGTGTCTCGTCTGTGCCAATCTCAAGTATCTCGTCATTTATTGTTGTAGCAGATTTCGTCCAGTTATAACTGCCAAATGCATACGCCTGTTCTGTCACCAGAAGTTTAATATGCATAATGCCGTTACCAGTCGCATGTTTCTCTGTCACTACCGAAACACCGCCGTCCAGGAGTGTTTTAATAATCGGTGCACCATAACTGTCTCTCGCTTGCCCCGAGTCAACTATCCCACGCACATCTACACCGCGTTCTTTAGCTTCAACAAGAGCCTCGGCGATGTTCTGGAGAGTGAAAGTATAAATTGCAAAATAGATATGTGTTTTTGCAGATTTAATGAGCGCAATTATCTCTTGGTCATTTTGTTTCTGATCTAGGCTGTAGATCACCCGTACAGAATCTTTCTCTAGTGCCGTTACCGTTTGAACGGGGATACTCACGCTCTCTGGAGCTGAATTATCGCCAGCAGAATATCCCACGACCCCAGATGCGAGAACAAGTGCCAATGCAACGACAGCACGAATCAGCCGTGGACTCACATTCCTAGTATATTTCTCTATCACATCAAAGTTTGTCATTTTGAACTATTTCCATTGCATTTTTGTTCTTTATGTACGCACGTATGTTGTGTCTGGCAACAAAGAATATGGCTAACAAGAATACGACTGCGATGCCCCAGCGTACCTCGCCGACCCACTGAGAAGAGAAACTGCCGAACCAGTATGAAAGTGTAAAAAGCGTTGTCTCAAGAACCAGTCCTCCAGCGATAGCCATCGGTACGTAAGTCTTAAGAGGGAAACGGAAGAATCCACTAGCAACATATGTAGTAAATCGGAATCCCGGCACGAAGTGTCCTGTAAAAACCTTAAGAGCATATTTATGTCCCAGCCATGAACGAAATGGTGCAGTGAAGTTGTGGTCAATATAGTGTGCAAGTCGCGGGTGGCTCCGCGCAAAAGCACCAAGAGAATATAAAGCAGTATCGCCAATAGCTATGCCGATATACAACGAGATAAAGGCGATTGGCACAGGGACAAGGCCGTCTGCGGCTAGCAGTCCCACGACTACAGTAGTTACATCTTCTATAAATATCGCGCACAGCACTATCGCAAGCGACAATAGAATCTCGCTACTAATTGTGCCTCCAGTTAGATTAGTCAAAAAGTTTAATATCATGCGAATCGTTTCAGTCTACCACCACACCAATATTTTTGTATTGGTGTGGTGGTCTATCAGATTTACGATTTTAAAAAATAAAAAACCATCCACAGAAGAGTAGGGTGGATGGGTTTCTTGTTCGCTATCGGAATCAGGATTTTGGTAATCGAGGCAATATCGTGCCCCTCGATGCTCCTTGTTCCGACAAAGAACGGCTCCATCTCCTATAACAGGGCCTTTGCGTGAATGGTTGCACATAGGCTATAGAGCGCGTATCCTATGGGAATGAAGAGATTAGGTGTTGTTCTAATACTGATTTTCGCCTTTGCTGGGCTTGCCGACTCTATCTATCTCGCTCAACACGAGTCTAGCGGTACTCCGCTTATCTGCAACATTGAGAACCTCTCGGGCTGTAACATCGTGGCGAACAGCCAATATTCGCGTATCTTCGGGATCCCTACAGCAGATTTTGGAGTGCTTTTTTACAGCATTCTCTTTGTACTTGCAGCTCTGGAGCTCGCAATCTTTGACAAGCTTCTGCGCAGAGTGCTTCAAGCGTTCGCGCTTGTAGGCCTCATAGTCTCAGTTATAACAACAGCAGTTCAAATTTTCTTAATAAACGCCTTGTGTGTCTATTGTCTGGCGTCAGCAGTAATCACGGTTATCATTTTTGTACTGGCGACACTTATTGAACCACTGAAGAAAGTTGTGCCAGTTTCAATACCGCCCATCCCTCCATCAAAACCGCACCTTACGATGCCTCCCGCATCGGGACTTCCGTAGGGAAGCCGGCACCGTAGCCTTTATGCAACGAGCCATTATAATCCTAATCGTCGCACTCCTCTTGCCGACGGGAGTATTTGCCGCTCGCCCACCATCATCTTTTTCAGCTGGAAATTCGCTCTTGTCAGCAAGTTCTTCTCTCGGAAATTCGTATGCCGCAGGGGCTTCAGTTGTTATCACCGCACCAGTAGCAGGCGACTTGTCTGCAGTTGGCGGTTCAATAGTCACTGCCGCCACTGTCGCTGGAGATGAACTGCTTTTTGCGGGTTCTGTGAGCTCGCGTGCCCCAGTGTTAGGAGATTTTAGAGCGGTTGGCGGGAGTGTGAATATTGAAGAGGCTGTTTCAGGGGACATTATCGCTTTTGGACTTTCAGTACGAGACTCTGGTCGCGCACGCGGGAACGTTTTTATAATCGCGGCTAATGTCTCTATGACAAATGGAGCTACTGGTCCAGTTATTATTTATGGCAACAACATTTCACTTGCCGGTGACTTTGCTGATGATGTAAATATTGTCTCCAGTGGCAGTGTTACTCTAGTGGCGAGTACGACAATCGCAGGCAAGCTTTCTTACGAGGCGCCAGAAGAGGCTACTATCCCCTCGTCTGCATCTATCCTTGGCGGAGTTGAATATACAAACGCTTCATATCTACCAGACGCTGGCACGTCAAGAATCTTATCAATAATAAGTATCGGACTATTTCTTTTGGTACGAATCTTGGGCGCTTTGATCTTGGCAGGGTTGCTTGCGGGCCTATTTCCTAGACCTGCAGAAATGTTAGTAGATAGGGCAATGACATTGCGTCCAACCAGAATTTTGTTGACGATACTGCTCGGTTTTGCTGTGTTTGTAGTGACTCCAGTACTCTTATTATTGTTGGCATTAACGTTTGTTGGTCTAGGTATCGCTATATTGTTACTTATCTCATACGCGACAATAGTTCTCTTGTCCCTTATTTATGCAGGGATTTTAGTTGGCAACTTGTTTGCGCGCCGTTACGCAGGTCGCGATACAGTTCTTTGGCACGATGGCGTCGTAGGGATGCTCGTTCTGTCTCTCATTTCTCTAATACCGTATATCGGCTTTTTTATAGTTATCTTACTAACCACGTTCTCTGCCGGAACTTTGTTGATAATCTTCTTTCATTTTGCATTCCCGCGCGAACATGAAGAATAGTGAAAGGAAAATCAGGGCGAATAAAATAATTTCATATCTGAAAAAGGCGTATAGAGAGCCTAAAAGCGAGCTTGCTCACAAAACACCATTTCAGTTTGTCACAGCAGTTATTCTCTCTGCACAATGCACTGATAAGGCAGTAAACAAACTCACAACAACTCTTTTTAAAAAATATAAAAGCGCTAAAGATTTTGCAGATGCTAATCCTGTAGTATTTGCAAAAGAGATCTCATCCATTCCATTTTTCAACAACAAAACAAAAGCGATTATAGGTTCTGCGAAAATCATTCAAGAAAAGTTTGGAGGTAAAATCCCTAAAACAGAGACAGAGCTTGTTGCGTTACCAGGAGTTGGCTACAAGACAGCGCACGTTATTCTTGGCGAGCTTTATTCCATGTGGGAGGGCATCGCGACAGATACGCATGTAAAAAGATTTGCGAAACGTTTTGATTTAACAAATAATGACGACCTAACAAAAATCTCAAAAGACTTGGAAACACTCATTCCAAAAAAAGATTGGAAGTATGTTAATAACGGTTTTGTGCTTTACGGACGTTATGTCTGCCCAGCCCGCCCCCACGACTGCACTAGTCACCCCTTAACAAAACTTTATCCACTCGCAGCCAACAAATGGCCCAAAGCAAAATAATATAGTTAACGGAAGTCTCGTATCATCAAGGCTGATATAGAGCCGAACACAGCGACTAACCCTCCGGTGAGAAAGAAGAATAGCTCAAAACTGCCGAATATGAGTATCGCACTGCCTATGATTGGCGCTACAAATTCTGTTAGTGGCCAGATACCGCGGAAGATACTAATTGCGTTAACATCTTTCTCCGACATGCGTCTGAAGAAGTGACCCTCTGTCATACCTTCTACAAGAGCCGCACCTATTCTTGATGCGAACAGGACGCAGATAATAATTATTATAGGAGTTGAAGCGGTGAAGAGTCCGACAGCCGCGAATGATACTCCAGCGAGAACAAATCCTGCCACCATCAGTTCTTTGTCGCCGAAAACTCGATCTGCTAAGAATCCTGCCGGGTATTGGATTAATACATAAGGTAATAGCATTATGGAGAATACCCAGCCGAGGTCGCTCCACGGAATACCAAGTTCAGTGTGCAGATATATCGGTGTATAAAATGGAGCCCACACGAAGAACATGTACAAAAGAAGATGTCCGAAAGTTACTGCGAACAGATCTCTGTCGCGCATAATACAGGTCAGTGTATTTTTCAAGTTAGAAAGCTTTGGCGGAACTCCCTTAGGTAGTTGTTTGAATGAAAATACGGCGATAAAAGGTAGTATAGCGACTGCCGCTGACAAAAAGACATGTCCGTATGCATCAGCACTAGCCAGAAGCGCTCCGACGAGAAGTGGAGCCGCGAGAGCGGCAATGTTCCACATCGTAAGGAATATGGCGCGAACTCTTCCAGTCGTGCTCTCTTCTAGAACCGTTGTTTCTAAAAGAATATCCAGTTGGTAAGCCATAAACGGCTGGAGCGCGATAGCGACTGCGACGAGTAGTATCCCCGTAATCGGGCCTGGAGAAGCAGAGAGTGCCAAGAGAACGAACATTTCTAGAGTTGCGAACACAAGAATGAGGCGCTGTGCCCCATAACGTTCTACCAGCTTCGGCATAAAAGGGAAGAGGATGACGGCGACAAGCGCTCCTCCCGATATAACCAGCCCCGTGTATGCCGATTGCATAAAAGACGACAGATACGGGAGCAGAATATAGGTGATGAGAGCGATAAACATCGAGAAAAAGAAGTTCCCGATGAAAATAACCGTACGCGGACGCATTGTCTACGAGCATAGCACAAGAATCGTAACGGCTAAACCTATTTAAAGTCTTTGATTAGAAGGGTCGCGGTAATCCCAGCGAGTACGATAAATCCGCCTGTGAGCATAAAGAAGTCTGCATAATCACCGTACATGAGGATAACACTGCCGACAACAGGACCGATGATAAAAGACAGAGGCCACACCCCACGGAACACGCCGACAGAATTTATATCTCTTTTTGATACACGACGGAAGAAATGCGCCTCAACCATCGCCTCTATTAAGGCAGAACCAACGCGCGAGCAGACAAGTATTACTAGAATAATTGCGAGTGATGTTTCTGGCGTTAGTAGGCTTAAAGCGGCAGTAGACCCGCCAGCTATTAAGAATCCGGCTAGCATCAGTTCCTTGTCTCCTATGAACTTATCTGCGATCCATCCTGCTGGGTACTCAATTAATACGTAAGGGACGAGCATAATTGAGAACATCCAGCCAAGACTTGTCCACGAAATACCCAAAATATTGTGGAGATAAAATGGAGTATATAGAGGCATCCAAATATAAAATAAATAAAGAAGAAGATTCGCGAATGTAACAGCAGCTAGGTCGCGATTGTGCAAAATGTGGACAAGAGTATCGCGCATATGTCCTATGTGCGGAGGCGGGCCTTGGGGTAGTTTCTTTGTTGAGAAGAGCACAACCATCGGTATCAGCATTGCAGAGGCAGCAATAAAGACCCTGCCGTATGAGTCAGAATCGGCAAGGAGCGCCCCAAGAAGAAGTGGGGCAGTTAAGGCAGCAGTGCTCCACGCTGTGCGAAATAGAGCCCGCACGCGACCTGTCGTATTTGTGTCTGCGATAGTTGCTTCCAGTAGAAGGTCAAGGCTGTAAGAGAGGAATGGTTGCATAGCTATCGTGATTGCCATTAGAAGAACTCCAGCAATAACTCCGGGAGAGATAGCGAGCGCTAAGAGAACTATCATCTCTACAAATGCGAGAATGAGCGCTACATACTGCACCCCATAACGCTCTACGATTTGAGGTATGAATGGGAATAAAATAACAGCTACGACTGCACTGCCTGCGACCACGAAGCCGGTGTATGCCACCGGCATAAAGGTGGAGAGGTATGGGAGTAAAATAAAAGTAACGAGAGCAGAGAATAGTGAGAAGAAAAAATTCCCAACTGACAAAATAATCCGCGGATGCATTCTGCTTAGAATATCACATGCGTTCGTCGGTAAAAGAAAACTGCGCGTACGCGCAGTTTTCTTTTACTGACATGATTCCAGGAATACTGGACCTAGTCGATAAAAACAAGCAGCCCGAACGGACTGCTTGTTTTTATCGACATGAATTTAGGTAGGCTAAATTCACATTCCGATGAGAACTGGGATCACCATCGGGGCTTTGTTGGTGCGCGCAAAGAGGAATCCGGCCATAACGTCTGTGAGATTATTCTTCACGTAGTCTAGGTCAATCGGGTTCATGTTGCGCGTAGAATCTTCAACTGTTTTCTTAATTAGAATACGTCCTTCATTTAGCAAATTCTGCGACTCGCGCAGGTAGACGAAGCCTCGGCTGATGATGTCGGGCGATTTGCGCAACTTGCCGGTCTTGAGGTTAACGCTCGCGATAATCACGAACATGCCGTCTTTGGCGAGCGACTGACGATCACGGATAACAACTTCTTGTATATCGCCGATGTTGAAGCCGTCAACGACCATTTGCGAATTTGGAACTCTCTGTTTGTGCACGTTCATTCTCTCCCCGTCTTCAATGTCAATGACCGTTCCGTTATCGGCGATAATGATGTTCTCGCGAGGGAAGCCAGATTGCTCAACCGCCTTGGCGTGGCACGCAGTCATTGAGCGATAGCCGTAGGCAGGCATAAAGAACTTTGGATGGATCTGCTTATTGATCCATACAAGCTCACCTGTATTGCCGTGACCGGTAGAGTGGACGTCGCTTGAGCGATAATGGATCAGAGAGACATTGTGCCGATACAGATTGTCTTTCAGTTTCTGCACAGAGATCTCATTACCAGGGATGACTGAAGACGATAGCACGATAGTGTCGCGCTCGGTAAGCGTGATGTATTTGTGCTGTTTAGTCGCTATGCGCATCAAAGCGGCAAACTCCTCGCCCTGCGCACCAGTAGATAAGATGACTATTTTGTCAGGCGGATAGTTGCCAATATCTTGCGCTGGGATAATCGTACCTTTATCAATTTTTACAATCCCTGCCTTTTCAGCACATTCTAGATAGTTGCGTATAGAGCGACCTTCTGTGACCACCTTCTTACCAAGTTTTTCTGCGGTTAAGATGATGTGAAGCATTCTCTCAACTTGAGATGCAAAAGTGCCGATAATAAGACGGCCCGAAACTGTCTTGATGATATCTTCAAGCGTCTGTATAACGCGCTTCTCTGGTATAGAGAACCCGTCTCTCTCGGCGTTTGTTGAGTCTGCTATGAAGAATATATTTTTATCTTTACCGAGCTCGCCCCAAGTTTTCACTTCGCGCTCGCTCGGTGTACCGTCGTCGTGGTCAAGTTTAAGATCGCCTGTAATAACCACGTTGCCTTGAGGTGTCTCTATTGAGACGCCCATAGAGTCAGGGATAGAGTGCGTAACAGGGAAGAACTTTACACGCGTAGAGCCGATCACGACAGATTGTCCAACCTCAACAATGTTAACTACAGATGTTGGTACGTCAGGATACTCTTCTTGACGACGCTGGATCATAATTGCTGTAAAGTTTTGCGTGTAGATAGGTGGATTACCGAATCGTGGAAGAGTAAATGGGATACCCCCTATGTGGTCTAGGTGCCCGTGAGTGATTATCACCCCTTTTACTCGACTCGCATTTTTCTCTAGGTACTTTGTATTTGGGAGAATATAGTCAACGCCTGGAGAAGTGTCCTCAGAGACGAATTGGAACCCAGCGTCAAATACTAGGATATCGCCTGTTGCTCCTACCTCTACTGCAGTCATATTACGACCGACTTCTTCTACTCCGCCGAGCGGGATAATGCGGACAGATGTCGGCCCTACCGGCTCTGGATAGTAGTCTATTGCATTGTTAATGCGCATTGGGTTAGACGCAGGACGGCGCAGTATCCTCTGGATACGTCTTGATGCTCCACCTGGGCGCGGTGCTCCTCGCGAAGAAGAACGGCTAGGTGGTCTGCCACTCCCTTCATATCGTTTAGGACCGACATGATGCGTCGCTTGAGGTCTGTTTGCTCCTGACTGTGCGCCGGCCGGGGCCGGAGCAGGTGCTGGTGCGGTGTTCATAGATGTTCAATTAATGGGCTTTCAAAATTAATAATGTGATAACCCGTACGGAAATTACTTACTTGTCTTTGCAAAAAATGGCCAAACAGAGTCTGTCTCTACATACCATGAAGTGACGGTAGCGAATCTATCTGCTGGGTTTATGATCTGTGGTAGCTCCACCCCATTTAGAGTTCTTGGTGTTAAATAAATGAAGTTTGGCGAATACAGAAACGCAGCCGGGTAGTCTGAAGCGATAGTGTCCTCAATCTTTTGCAAACTGTCAGCTCTCACGACAGGATCTATGCTTGAACGCACGCTCTCAAGCAAAGTGTCTACTGTCTTGTTCACATAGAGTGAAATATTTAGCCCTGGGTCATTTCTCTCTTGAGAATCCCAGAACGCGTAAAGGTCTTGGTCTCTGCCTATCACCATGCCGTAGAGAAGAGCTTCATATTTGCGCGGATGAATAACGTTTTGTGACAGATCGCCTGGCTCGTAGAGCTCTATATCAACGGATACTCCAAGATTTTCCCAGTCTGTTTTTATCGCACCAGCTACGTTCTTCAATTCTGGAACGTTTGAAGTTCGCAGAACGATCCGATCAAGCTGTTGTTTAGCCGAAGAATTTTTCCAGATACGCGCTTGTCCGTCGTAGGTCCACCCATTTGCTTCAAGAATTGTTCTTGCGCTAGCTGTCGGATTTTCAGACTTTGGTATTGCGACCTGTTTAACACTACCGCCAGGAGGGACTGGCCCCATAATACTAGTGGCATATCCGCCAAGGGTTTCGCTCACAATCTTTTCTCTATTGAGTGCGAGCGACAGAGCTTTGCGCACTTCAACGCGTGCATAAACCTGCTTCTCACTCGGATTCCAGAATACTCCAAAGACTCTGGTATATGGCGCTGTCATGGTCCGAAACTCCTGTTTGTCTCCATTACTATCAATAGGCAAGTCGTATGCGCTTTTTATAGACCCGCTCTTGAAGGCTCCCTCTAAATCCTCAATTCGTGGATAGAAGTTGAATTTAATACCGTCTAGGTACGGTCGCCCTAGCGCATAGCGCGAATTCGCCTTGAGAGACACTCTCTCTATAAGACCTGAAGAGTTACGAGAGACGTCGTTAATCACAAACGGTCCAGCTCCGATAGGATTTGTCTCAAGTGTTGAGAATGGAAACTCTTCGTTTGAAATTTTTTGCCATAATCTCGCAGGTAAAATGCCTAGAGTAGTCAAACCTAAGAATGGGGCATAAGACTTTGAGAGCTTAAATACAATAGTGCGAGCGTCTACAGCCTCAACACCGACGCCAGACCAGTTTGCATATTCTGGGCTCTTGAGCGCCGGGTCCTGAGCTTTTTCTACAGTGAAGACGATATCAGATGCAGTCACGGGGGTCCCATCTGAGAAATTAATATTCTCCCTCAATGTAAATGTATACGTTTTGCCATCAGGAGAGATCTTGTACTCGCTTGCGAGTACGGGCACAAGAGAGCCGTCGCCTGACAAGCCCATAAGACCGGCATATACAAGTGTTGATAGGTCGCGATCGGCGTCACTCATCGCAAGTAGAGGATTAATGAAACGAGGATTGCCTAGCTCTCCTTCAACGAGCGTGCCTCCATATGCTGGTACTGTGACAAGAAGCGACTTCTCTAGTTCGTACAGACTTAATATAGATGCAATTGATACAAGAATCGCGAGTGCATAGAATATGACCCTATCGCCAGACGATAAAGAGCTGACACGCTCTTGTAAACGATCAAGCGCAACCACACTTCTAACGCGCTTTAACTTCTCCCACACTTCTTCGTTCATAACCCTGCCAGAAGGAAGTTCGCTACGGCTGCGAGTACGAGAAGAATCGCGATTACGATTGTCGCGTTAAATAGAAATTTCTCGGCGCCTCTGCGCTTATAAAACGTCGACGCGAAGTTGTCTCCTCCAAAGGCTCCCCCGAGGGTGGCTCCGCGCTGTTGTAGCACGATGCCGACGATGAGGAGTATTGAGAGGATTATTTCCGCGTACGGTAGTGCCGATACGAGTGCCTCCATCTGTGCTCCTAATATAGCACGGAGCATCAAACGCGCGCAACCCAGCACCTATGTGAATAGGTGCTGGGTAAACTCGTGTATAAAAAATCGCCGGTCTCCTTACGGAGCCCGGCGATTCGTCCTGCGATGCCGATTTAGCCCTTACTGGGGCTCGCGGAGCACTCGCCGCCTCCGATCGTGACGACCGTACGACCTCCGTCTTGATAATCGGCGTAATTATTCAGGAACCCTTTCCACTCTCTTTCGTTTGCTGTTGTAGAGAAGAATCTGCAACCGAATTGGAGAAACGCCTGATCCTGTCCAACAGGTGTCTGAAGTGGTAAGTAGAAATAAATCTCTCCTGCGCCTTGTCTCGGGTCGAAGCTGACGGTCGCGGATGCACCATTGGTCGTCCAACCATTGAGAACGACAGAAGAGTAGTACTCACTCCCGTCGTCATTCATCTGTCCGGTCTTTATATCGAGCCCGAAGGTGTATTGAGTGGTCCCACCACTCAAGGCGCCCTTCTTAAGCATCTTCACGACGAGGTTGGTTGACATGCTGCCGGCTAAGCGCGTCGCCGGCCGCATACAGCCGCCGTTGTATTTGATAATCCACGGGTCGCCTCCGTCATACACATCGAAGTACCCCATTCCCATTGTGTACCCTGCCGGGATACCGAAGTACCCGGCGTAGATCTCGCAAGGGACTGCAAACGAGGCGACTAGCGTCGGTCCTACAGTCGGTGGCCCCATTTGAGCCGAGGCCTGGGGCAGATTCGCAGAAATCCCGAGGACTAACAATACAGCTGCAAGCCATTTCATCATGATTTTACTTCCTTTCTTTGGTTGTGAAAGCCCGATAGGCAGGATGCCTAGCGGGGAACTACTACGTATAGTATATACCTAAAGTGATTATTTGTCAAGGTGTCATGGTATAAAAAAATCGCCAGCACGTGGCTGGCGATAAGTGAGTGAGTGAAAACTATTTCGGCGTTATGTCGACGAACCCGACGTACATGCCGATATTTTTCGGGTGGCCGTCCAGCTTCCGGTTATCGTACATTATCGACGTTGTCACCCCGTACAGATGTTGGCGATGCGTGGCGTAGAGATTACCGCTCAAGATAAGGTACACCTGCGGGATGCCGTTTATCGGCGGTACATCGCACACGTCCAGGCGCACTCGTATCTCGGCGACTTCAGGCCTGGTAGCCTCTATGTACAGTTCAACTGCCGATCCAGACCCACATGAGTTTACGACATTTCCGAAGTATAACGCCAATTCAGGGTAGCCCTGGTAGGCTGGGTATATCTGGCCGAACTGCATATTCAACTCCCAGGTCCGACAGGTGAAGCTCCCGCGACTTCCATCGGGAGTCATCCACCCGCCATTACAGACTTCAAGACTCTTGCGACCCAACAGCTGTGAGTCAATCTGCATGGCGGCTGATGCTGTCATAGGTATTGCGGCTGTTGCAAGTGCCACTATGGCGCCGAAAATACCAAACACGAGCTTTTTCATGATCACCTCTAATATTAGTTGCAGAAACCGCAGACGAATCTCTTCGCCTATACGGGGACATCTGGTCGCACCCTACAGTATATAGCGTTATTTTGTCAAATTCTTTTTAAATAAAAAAACGCCGAGGACAAAAGTCCCCGGCGTCGTGATGTCCTGCCCTTTTCGTCACTTCACTTTCGTGGCGTGAATGTCTGTGTAGAACCGCAAGGACGGATCCTTTAGTCCCTGCTCGTAATAAAGCCCCATTTCAGAGCCGAGCATTTTCTTACCCGACACCGAGACGTTGCCCTCCATCTCCCAGTTCAGATCGTAGATCAGGTGACCCTTCCAGTTGATCACGACCCTGATGTCGCACGCCCAAAACGTCGGTGTGCACGACATCTCAACAAAAGAGAAGGGGTAGGGCTGTAATCCGGGGCTCCAACCCTCGATTGACTTGACGTTTCCGGTATAGAGCTCCTTGGTCGCGGAGATTCTCGGCACCGCTGAGAACTCAACAGTTACCGTACCCATTCCAAGGTCGGCGAAGCTGTGTTCCACCGATTGGCTGAGGAAACGACCGTTGGAAAAGTTGAACCCCCACTCCCCGAGGATACCCATTTTCTGAGCCATTGCCTGGACGGGGAACAGCGCGGCGACGAACAGCAGTGATGCGGTGAAGCGAGCGATCCTATTCATTTTACTGCTCCTTTGGTTTGTCAAACAGGGCGCCAAGTGGGGAATCCACTTAGCAACTTTTACAACTTCTTCCTGACAGCACCCTACTCTTGTGCCATATTCCGTCAAGTCTTGACAAAGAGTTAGAATTTATTTTAAAAACAATGGTCGCATCGCCAGAATTTTTAGCACCGAGGCTTCAGCGAGTAAAGTTATAGAACTGCGTTGCTGTTGAACCGAGATCAGAGGCGCGGACGTTCAAATAATATGTTTGATTTGGTTGCAAGTTGCAATCGTACGCTGTCTTAGGCTGTCCGAAGCTGAGTCTAAAACTAGAGTGAAGCGATATATGCGCATTGCGACAATAAATACTATTGTTGATTGGAGTGAAGTTGTGAGGGCAGGCGCTAATCACAGCTTCTTTTGTAGGATGTCCACCCTCGTCAAACACTTGCATTTCAAGACCGCTCGGGAATGTTGTGGCATCTGCTACAAATTTGACAGCAGTTCCGAGTGGACCACTAATGTTCGCCAAACTAGTCGGCCAAAGATACCCGATAGTCATCGGATTAGTAATGTCATTCGGTCCAAATGTCTCTCCTGCAGAAACGTTGCAACTAACAGCTCCGCCTCCACCACCTGCAGTTCCTTTGTTCGCCGAACAGCTCGCAGTAGTACCACCGTTTAAGCTAGCGCATGTCCAAGTGAAGTTAGAGCCTGTTGATATCCTGGACGGCGTTCCATTTGTACAAAGGCCGTTTGTCGGCGCAACGCTGAATGATTTGCCGTTTGAGGAGCCGCACGAGCCGTTAACAGTCTGGCCGTTAGACACTCCAGAGTAATTAAGAACATATGCTGCTACCGTACCGCGCGGTGTAGTGGCATCTCGGAAATTCATGTAATACGTCTCGCCCGCTGGTATAGCACATTCGTATCTATTTATTTGCTGACCGAACCTTAGATCAAAGCGAGCATCATAATCATACGATTTATCTATACGACACGCAGCATTGCCTCCAGCGGGTTCGAAGTTGTGCGGGCACTTGCTAATGACTACCTCTTTGGCCCCATGACTTCCTTCGTCGTGTATACCCATTCTCATAACATCTGATATGGCGCGTGAGTCAGCAGTAAACATAATGGCAATGCCGAGATTACCAGTCGCCTGCAATTGTCCCTCTCTCGGGTAGAGAGTGCCGGATCCCATTGGATTGATGTAGTCGTTTGGTCCGAAGACTTCTCCCGCAGCAGTGTTGCAAGTCGCAGGAGACCCACCTCCACCACCACCTCCGCCGCCACCTCCTCCAGAACCGAGACCGGCAGAGCATCTCACAGTACTGCCTCCGTTACTGCCAGAGCACGTCCATGTGAATGGACCAGAACCAGTGGCGGTTGAAGCTGTGCCGGTACTGCATAGCCCTGCAGTTGGAGCAGAAGAGAATGACTGGCAAGCAGAAGTGCCACAGGTGCCGTTCACAGAAGTTGTACTCTGCGACGCGCAGGCGCAGGTATATGTGCCACGCGAGTCTCCCGTCGTTGCCCCAATATTACTCTGTGTACACGAAGAAGCAGATGGCGCAGGAGGTGCGGGACTGAAACCGCTGTAGCTCCAAATACATGTATTAGTGGTTCCGCCAGTACCACTCCCAGTAGTCACTATCGCTCCGCCACATGAAGGTCCGGGAGGGATGGCGCCACCACTCCCTCCACCACCACCGCCACCTCCAGTCACAACAAGAGGAGCATTGACTGTGAGTGACAGACTGCCAGACTTCTTACCATTAGGATTTTGCACGTAGAAAGAGTAGCTACCAGGAGTGAAGGTGCCAGAATTAAATTGGTATTTTGTTGAAGATACAAAAGAAGGAGAAAGCGAGCCTGTTGCAGAGCCTGTGAAGAATATCATTAGACCCTGCAGGAGGTTAGAACCGTATCCTGTTATCGTTGTTGACTCTCCTTGAGTTACTACAGAAGGATAAGAAAGTGTGATTTTAGGAGCGGGACCAGTAGATACAGTCTGATATGACGGCATTGTTTGTGGAGATTGGCTGGGGCTAGACGGAGTGGTTGATTTTACTTGTGTGGGAGCCACTGTTGCAGATGGCACACGAGTTATAGTAAACGTTCCAACCTTTTTCACCCCAGTTTCTGGGTAATATCCAAAGGCATTGTAGGTACCAGCAGGGAATTGATATGGGGCGACGTGAGTTATTGCGGTTGTTGAGTCAACCCACTCGCTGTCTATGTAGTCTCGGTAGTGTAAGCCTGAGTATTTGTTACAGCCACTGGCGGTTACTTTATCAGAGCAGATTTTTGGTGGCCGTGAAGAGTCAAGACCCGTCGCCTTGACGTATAGATGTTGATCAAATCGCACCGAACCATTCTGCACCCAATTTGCGTTTTCATCTTTTGTGCTGGCTACATACACTCTCACGTTTGAGAAAGATCTAGAGGGTGGCGGTGCTACACTACTCATCAATACGAAAGATGAGATAGTGTTAAAATAATCAGGATATTCTGGCGCAGTACTGTCCCACACGTATCTGACCGGGCCAAGCGTGCCATGTCCGCCACCGAGTGTGTCGTACCATTTATTTTGCACGTTGCCAGGATTCCATTGGAGAAGTTTATTGTAAAAAGGAGTGGCTTGGTCAGCGAAGATTACTGCATCATCGTCCCTAGTGTTTATCAACAAATATTGAACGCCGTTTGATCTATTTGCGTATGTGATGGGGCTTGCTACTGAAGCAGACGTACCATTTAAGAAGCGATCTACGCCCTGCTTAATTTGTATAACAGTGCCATCGGGAATGGTTACCGTCTGAGGGATGTTAGTGAGATCAGTTGGTCCTGCAAATGAGAAAACTTTTTTTACAGATGGAGACACTACGTTATATGGGCATGTTGGGTCACGATAAGCCGCCTGATTTAGACTATATAGCAGTGCCATGTGCCCGCCCGCAGAGGCACCGCCGAGATATATTTTGTTTAAATTAAATCCATAGCTTACAGCGTTGGACGCAATCCATCGGAGGGCACAATCTACATCTTGTAGCTGTTTCGGGTAAGAACCCTGTGGAACGTACGTGTAATTTATTGAAATTGCATTAAGTCCTTTGTTGGACAGGGCTCTTGGAATGACACTGGCATCGTTTATAACGCTACTCGCTGGACCCTTATCACCACCAGCCCACGTCCCTCCGTGTATATAGACCACGACTGGAGCATTCGCGATTCCTGGACGATACAGGTCAAGTTTTAGGTTCCCGTTATAGGTAATGTCAGTTATTACGGTTGGGGTGACCGCTTGTGCTACAGCAAGAGATGGAGAAAGAGCGGCGAGCAGAAAGGCGGTGCCAATAAGATATTTGTTCATATAACTACAATTGTAACATTTCAAGAGTTAGGGCACCGGAGACATGGGAATAACTTTACCGTTTGACAATAAATCGTACTAAAAGTAGTATGATGAGTATGAATACGACTCTTACGGTAAAAACGCCCAAAAAGCTTCGCGACGATGCGAAACAGACAGCTCAAGAAATTGGAGTGCCTCTGACGACAGTGATGAATTCGATGTTAAAACAATTCGTGCGTGACCGGAGACTCGTTCTCGAAGCAGACTGTCCCTATCCAAGTCATACCCCAAACGCAGAAACCCGAAAAGCAATAGAGGAACTCAGGAACCCAGCTAAGCGAGACAAGTTAAAAAGTTACGCGACGACAGAGGGAATGTTTACCGCTATCCTCGGAAAGAATTGGCGTGCAAAATAGTAGGAAATGAAAATTCTTCTCCCGACAGCACGGTATAAAAGAGATTTGAAACGAATCCAGAAACGTAACTGGAGTCTTCAGAAGCTAGTAACACTTTTAAGATTATTCGAAAAAGAGGAACAGCTTCTCGAAAACGCGCGTCCGCACAAACTCTCTGGCGAATACGTAGGGCTCTGGGAGTGCCATATAGAATCTGACTGGCTTCTGATTTACGATATTACCGACGAAGAAGTCCTACTTGTTCGCACTGGCACACACGCAGATCTATTTGAATAGTTATTAACACTCGTGTGGATAGGGCGCGTTGACTGGAGACTCATGACGTATACTAGAACCATTGTGACAGTTACCGACGAAATGAAAATAGCATTTGGGGTAGGGGTCTTAATTCTCGTTATTGCTTTTGCATTGGTATATATACCGCAGATGAAAAAATCATCTGTCACTACGTCTCCTGCGACCAATACCATTGTTGATCTGCCGACACTTGAAGGTACGGTTGTGAGTGTGGACCAAGATAAATTGGAGATAACTATTGCCACATCATCCAAACAAACCACTCTCAAGATAAAACCCGATACTGTCATTACCGAGACTCTCTCGCTTACCGATGACAAAGGGGTGGAAAAAGATATGAAGTCCAGAGAAGTGAATATTGCGGATGTGAAAGCTGGTACTAATCTCATGGCGACATTCGCTCCGATTATAGACGGTGTGTCGAGCGGGGTAGTGGCTATTGATTTCAATGCGACACAGAAGTTTTCTGAATATAATAAAGAACAAATCCAATTATCGTTAAATGCAGAAAATATATATATTAGTGTTCAAGTTGTTAGACTAGACGTGACGAACAAGGTGCTTGAATATAAAACATACATACCGACTGGTGGTGTGAGCACTACGACAAAAAGCGTATCTTTAATAGATAATATCCCCGTATATAGCGTTGACTCGACACAGAGAGCGAAGATACTTCACGCCAGAACACCTGCCACACTGTCTGACGTAAAAGCCGATATGCCAGTGTTCATCATGATATCCGTCAAATCGTTAATAGAACAAAAACCTCTGGCACAGGCGATCATTATTACTAATACTCGTATATGAAAACCGCACTGTCATATTTCTCGATAGCTATTGTCATAGCTGGTTTTTCATTTATTGGATATGCAGATGTGGCGAACGCATCTCAAACATGTAACCCAGATGGCAGTGTATGTTGCGAAAATGACGGATCGGGAGTTTGCAATTATGCAGTTTCTGCATGCACATATTTACAGTGTCATGGCGCTCCGCCCTATGGTTATTGTGAAGAGGTCACAGCGGAAGGCTGTGGAGGATTTCAATACAACGGTTCTGGGACAATAATACTGAGTATGGAGAAAAATCCTGTGCCGTATGGAGAAAATGCTACCTTCTATCTTGCTTCAACAAATTCGGTCCACGGCTGTCAGGTTACTGTATACGACCCAACCCCCACTACTGTCACCTATACTCGGTACTACGACTATAACAATTGTACTTACGATATGTATACAGGTGTACGGACCTGTGCACCGTACAATCCTCCTCTGACCTGGACAGTTCCCACTACTATAGGAACGACCAAACTCCTACAAGGCCCCGGCTGGTTTACGTATGAAAATACCGGAAGCTGGATGCAGCCGATACGTTTTGGAACATTCTATTACGGCCCATATAACACTCCGGGCGTCATGAGTCGGACGGGCGGCGCTCTGCCTCCCGGCACATACGACCAGAGCAGTCCTCGGTGGGTACGGGATATTACGGGCGGTGCTAACATAACAGTCGTGAATCAGGCAAATAACGGATTTCCAGCTGGTGGTATGACGCCCAGGTCAGGGTATTACGCAGAAGCCGAGTGTTGGAACTTCCAGATGATGGCTCCTGCTAGTCCGGCGAGAGTCTACTTCTCCGTCCTCGGACCACCAGACCTCACAGCAGGCGCAGTTACTCCAACAACTGCAACAGCAGGTGTCGCTACCACTCTTAGCGCGACTATAAGCAATATCGGTACAGGCAGTACAGGTGCGTCTTTCAACAATTTCATGCAAGTGAATGATAAACCGAACGGTAATCCTACAGGAAACATCACAGACACATCTTCAGTTAACATGACGACTCTAGCCGCTGGCAGTAGTGGCACATTTAGCAAGTCATACACATTCCCATCAAATGGTTCCTATTCTGTCCGCGTTTGTGCCGATCTCCCGCCACAACCAAACGGTGTTATCGTAGAATCAAACGAGAATAACAACTGTGGCGCGTGGACCAATATTGTGGTTTCAAACGCGACATGTTCAAACGGCGCCAACAATCCACCGACCTGCACTACTTTCAATCCATGCACGAACGGCGCCACCAACCCACCTACATGCAGCATAAATGGCGGCTGGTCAGCGTGGTCAGCTTGTTCTGTAAGTTGTGGTGGCGGTACACAGACAAGGACCTGTACAAACCCGGCACCTCTCAATGGCGGATCCGCTTGTTCAGGGGCGACAAGCCAAGCCTGCAGCATTCAAGCCTGCGCCCCCACCGCCACGCTATCAGTCGACAAATCTCAAATTGAGACAGGACAGTCAACAACAATAAGATGGACAGTCTCAGGTAGCGTTACTAGCTGTACGGCGACCGGATTCACCGGCACAAACAGCACTGGCAACACCTCTACTGGTGTACTAAGTACAGCAGGTACAAAGACCTATGTATTTTGGTGCGATGGGCCAGGAGGTAGATCTCAAGTAGCGTCTGCCTCTGTACAGGTCCTAGCTCCAGATGCAACCATAAGCGCTAACCCATCTCGCGTACGCACAGGCACCCCCTCCACCATCACTTGGAGCGCCACAGGAGTTAAGTCTTGTACGGTCTCTGGCCCCTCTGGTATCCTCGCGAGCGGGAACGCAAGTGCTAGCAACACCTTTTCAACCGGCTCTCCAATCGCTCCTGCCATCTCTGCACGATCAACCTACACCATTACCTGTACGACTGTTGGTGACAATACTATTACAAGATCGGCGACAGTGAACGTATCGCAAATCTTCCAAGAGTTCTAATTGTTGTAAAAAAGTTGCATATCAAAGATATTTTCCTTATACTCCTCCAACGTGGGAGAAGGGGCGATTATTCATTTATATAAATAGATATGGCAAAGAAACTTTCACTAGTGCCTTTGGGCGACAGGATAGTTGTATTACCTTCCGAAAAAGAGGGCGAGAAGAAGCTCGCGTCTGGCATTATTATTCCAGAGACGGTAGATAAGGAGAAGCCAGCGAAGGGCGAAGTTATCGCTGTTGGTCCAGGTAAATATGAAGACGGTAAACGCGTCCCGATGCAGGTCAAAGTCGGAGATACTGTTTTATTCAGTAAATACGGCTACGACGAAGTAAAAATAGACAGCCAGGAGTACTACATTCTTTCAGAATCAAACATTCTCGGCATTATTAAATAAGCTAGAGCCTAAAGCCTAGCGCCTAACCACCTAATTCATATGGCAAAACAAATTCTATTTTCTGAGGATGCGCGTAAGAGTATCGCGAAGGGCATCGCGCTCGCCGCGCGCGCTGTTAAGGGGACGCTCGGACCAAAGGGTCGTAATGTAATAATCGAGAAGTCATACGGGAGTCCTCGAATCACAAACGACGGCGTCTCTATCGCCAAGGAAATTTCGCTCAAAGACCGATTTGAAAATATGGGAGCAGAAATAGTGAAGGAGGTTGCGAACAAGACTAATGACACTGCAGGCGACGGCACTACTACTTCAGTTGTCTTGCTTGAGGCTCTTGTTGAGGAAGGTTTATCGCACGTGATGAAGGGCGCGAATGCGATGGGTATCAGAAGCGGTATGGAGAAGGCTAAGGTTGCTGCGCTTGCGGAACTTAAGAAGATGGGTAGGCCAGTCTCCGGCAAAGCTGAGATTAAACAAGTCGCTTCTATTTCGGCAGAATCTGAAGTACTCGGCAACATTATCGCAGAGGCTGTAGAAAAGGTTGGATCTTCTGGAGTTGTAACTGTTGAAGAAAGCCAGGGAATGGAGCTCTCATATGATGTCGTGGAGGGTCTCCAGATAGACAAGGGTTACGTTTCTGCTTATATGGTGACAAATCCGGAGAGAATGGAAGCAGAAATGAAGGACGCGCTCGTGCTTCTAACTGATAAAAAAATCGGCAATGTGCAGGAAATTCTGCCACTTCTAGAAAAAGTCGTGCAATCGGGCAAAAAAGAATTGGTCATAATTGCAGAAGATGTTGAGGGCGATGCACTCTCTACTTTTATTGTGAACAAGCTTCGCGGAGCATTCTCTGTGCTCGCGATTAAAGCGCCCGGATATGGCGACAGGAAGAAAGAGATGCTTGCCGATATCGCCACAGTCGTAGGTGGGCAGGTTATCACGAGCGAGGTCGGCATGACATTTGAAAATGCGACTCTGTCTCAGCTCGGTAAGGCGTCGCGTGTCGTCGCGACGAAAGACGAGACTACTATTGTAGGAGGTAAGGGTAAGAAGGCAGACATATCCGCTCGCGTCGCGCAGCTGAAAGCGCAGATAGAAAATACAGATTCTAAGTTTGACAAAGAAAAGTTAGAAGAGAGGATCGCGAAACTTTCTGGAGGTGTCGCAGTCATCCGCGTGGGTGCGGCGACAGAGACCGAGATGAAATACCTGAAAGATAAAATTGACGATGCGGTGAAAGCCACGAAGGCTTCAATAGAAGAGGGAATAGTGGCTGGCGGTGGCACAGCACTGGCAAAAGTCGCCAAAAAGCTCGCTGGACATGAAAATAAAATGAGTGCAGACGAAAAAGCAGGATACGACATCGTTGTGCGTGCGCTTGAAACTCCACTCGCGCAGATCGCGATTAACTCTGGTAAAGATGATGCGTCACTTATCGTTTCTAAAGTTCAGGGAGGTAAGGCGAATGCCGGCTACAACGCACTCACTGATGAAATAGTTGAAGACATGCTCGCCTCGGGTATCGTTGACCCAGTAAAAATGCCTCGCATGGCGCTAGAGAACGCGGTCTCTGCCGCCGCCCTCCTCCTCACCACCGAAGCCGCCATTGCCGACATCCCGGAGCCGAAATCTCCAGCCTCTCCGTCTGGTGGCATGGGCGGCATGGACTATTAAACTAGGCTCTAGGCGTTAGGCTTTAGTAAAATAAAAAAGCCGGGCATTGCCCGGCTTTTTGCTTTCGGTACTACTGATTAGTTCTTCTTCCTGGCAGAAGAATGCTTTTTGCCAACCAAGACTGCGATAACTTTCTTACCGTGCTTTTTCAGTTTCCTCACTCCTGCTTGGAGTGTTGTGCGAAGGTCGTCCTCTTTCAGATTGCGAGCATTTGTTTTCATGACAGAACCTTTCATTCGTTAATGGAAAAATCCAGATGCAGGCGCGCTCACTTCCATTCGTCATATTCCTCTTTCTCACTAGAATGTCAATTTTTTCACTTTACCTTAGAATCGTCTATAGTGAACAATAAGGTAAACCTAGGAATGTGATGGATTTACGAAATCCATCATGATGGTTGTTCGTTATAGGAGATCACGCGCCAGCCACGGGTGTGGGAGAACATGCGCCACGGATTATATTCGCAGATGGTGATGCCTGCATTGTCTGAATAGTTAAAGAACGAAAGCTTCACGAAGTCGGAGGCGTGAAGGTGTTCGCGGTGTAGCATATATGCGATAAGCATTTTTAAGAAAACATGATGAGTCACAACGACTGTTTCTCTCGCACCCTGGCTCGCAAGTAGATTAAGGCATTTTCTCGCGCGCTTTTTCAGATCCACGAAGTTTTCTTCGTCTGAAAACCGAAACTCGTCTTCGTGATAGCCTAGGTCCATCTGGTCAACAATTTTTACAACTTCAGGATCGTCTGTGTGCTTACCAATAATTTCACTAGGGTTCTTACGCTCTGCGAGAAGTGCAGAAGACAAGACATGTGCTTTCAAATTTTTATTTAGTATTTCTGCTGTCTCACGCGCACGTGGATATGTGCTAGTAATTATGCGTCTAATGGGGAAGAGCTTCAAATAGTTACCGACCTTTTCTGCCTGTTCGCGTCCTTTTTCAGAAAGTGCACCGTCTTCGCCTTGGCGGATGTGTTCGGCGTTTAGAAGTGTTTCGCCGTGGCGGATAAAATAAAAGCGTCGCATAGTGGCATTCATTATACCTGAGTGGTAGAGTGAAAATTAATGATGTCAAACGTAAAAAACCTAGTATTTACTTGGTGGCGCTATGCGCTCGCCGTGCTTGTTGTCCTTGCTCTAGGCTGGTATTTCTTCTTCAGTGGCGGAGCTAGCAGTAATGCGACCCTACTTGTGCAGGCCGGCGACTTCACACAAAAGGTGAGTGTCTCTGGTACTGTGATTGCCGCGAAAGATGTTGATCTTGGTTTCGCGGCTTCTGGTCGTATATCAGGCGTTTATGCACGTGTTGGGCAACGCATGGTCGCTGGAACGGTTGTCACTCAAACGGAAAACGGAGATTTGGTGGCGGTGCTCGCGCAGAAGCGGGCAGTACTCGCCTCTGCACAAGCAGACCTGGCTTCGTTACAAGTTGGAACGCGACCTGAAGAGATCGCAGTTGCAGCCGCTTCTGTCGCGAGCGCCGAATCGACTCTCGTTGACGCTATTAAGTCGGCTTACACGACTTCCGACGATGCTGTTCATAATAAGGTGGATGCGTTTTTTACCAACCCTCGCACCGAACCAAAGCTTACATTTATAGTTTCCAATACTGCATTGAAGTCAGCGGCAGAACAAGACAGAGTTGATTCTGAATCAGCGCTTGTTTCATTTGCATTGCTTATTTCTAAATTAACAAATGACGGGTCGGCGGATTCGGCTACTCAGGCGCAGAAATATCTGGCTCAGGTCGTGAAGCTTATGTCCGACTCCAACGCAGCCTTGAATCAAGGCGTCCCAGACAATAATACTTCTGCTTCAACAATTTCCTCGCATCAGACTACTCTTGCGACTGCGCGTACAAACGTTAATTCGGCGATTACGACTCTTACTAATGCCACGACTGCACTTGAATCAGCCAAAAAAAATCTTTCTCTGAAAAAGGCCGGATCCACTCCAGAGGCTATATCTGCACAAACCGCAACAGTCGCATCTGCCAGCGCAGATGTAGATAATGCCAAAGCGGCTTTGGCTAAAACCTACGTAACGGCGCCGTTTTCTGGAATCGTAACTCGCATGGACGCAAAAGTTGGCGAGATTGTATCTCCGACAGCATCGTTAATCTCTATGCAGAGCGATGGAATCTTCCAGATTGAGACCTTTGTGCCGGAAGTGGCGATCGCAGGAGTTGAAGTGGGGGATGGCGCTACAACAACTCTTGACGCCTACGGATCTTCAGAAGAATTTTCATCAAAAGTTATAGCTATTGACCCGGCGGAGACGATGAAAGACGGCGTTCCGGCGTACAAGACTACACTTTCTTTTTTTAACGCTGACACGCGAATAAGAAGCGGTATGACTGCGAATGTTGTTATCACGACGGGGACGCTCTTAGATTCAGTCGTTATCCCGAGCGGTGCTATTGGTAATAAAAACGGAACCTCGTATGTGTCTGTCGTCATCGGTGATAAGACGAATAGTCGCACTGTTACTCTAGGGATATCGCCGGCACTTGGGCAAACGCACGTCCTTTCCGGTCTCGTGAACGGAGACGTTATTCTTCTAACTCCGGAGCCCTAAGCATGTTTTCTATTGTAAATATCCGCGTTGGCTTTTATCTCGCATTGCGACAGTTGCGACGTGCGAGCCGTTGGACTACGACTCTTATCGTATTTGTAATGCTTCTGACTTTCCTTAATCTTGTAGTGGTGACAGGCTTACTCGTGGGCATTGTAGCTGGCATTTCAAACCAATTTCGTATCCAACAAACTGGCGACGTGATGATTACTCCACTGGATACAAAAGATTATATAGAGAACAGTCCGCAAATTCTTTCCTTTCTCAAAACACTCCCGCAACCGCAGGTTATTAGCGCGCGGTACAGCACTTCTGGCACTGTTGAAGCGAATTATTATTCGCGAGTAGACTTAAACGAAAAAGCTAATAAGACGGGCGCGTCCGTAGTGGGGATTGACCCATCTGTTGAAAATGATTTTTCCAATCTTTCTAAGTATGTAGGCGAAGGGCACTATCTGTCTGAAAAAGACTACGACACCGTTCTTCTCGGGCCGCAGTTTGTTGATAGATATTCGTTTGGTGAACAACCCGGACTCACTCCTCTCAAAAATGTTTATCCCGGTACCAAGATCCGCCTCACAATAAACGGCCATACGCGCGAGGTGATAGTGAAGGGAATATTGGATGTGCCGGCGAATTCTCCCTTGGCTGCTAGAGTTTTTATGCCAGCGGCCGAAGTCCGCCAATTGATGGGCAGAAACGATTACGCAGTAAGTGAGATAGCTATCCTGCTTAAGCCCGGTACCGACGGTGTGGCATTCCGGGACCTATTGAAACGGAGCGGTGTTGGAGATAAAGCAAAAGTACAGACATTTGAAGAGGGGATACCGAACGGAGTCGCCGAAGTGCAGAACACGTTTGCGATGATAGGTAACGCAATTGGTTCTATCGGTCTTGTTGTTGCAGCAATCACCATATTTATTGTTATCTTTATAAATGCGATTACTCGGCGTAAATTTATTGGCATATTAAAAGGCATTGGCATTTCTGGTTCTGCTATTGAGCTGTCATACGTTTTTCAATCATTATTTTATGCAGCTATCGGTTCTGGCATCGGTCTAGCTATTCTCTACGGTTTTCTAGTGCCTTACGTATCGGCAAATCCGATATCGCTACCGATTAGCGAGGCTATCATAGTCGCACCAATAGGCGAGACTATGGTTCGCATAGGACTGATAATTCTCACGACTGTCATCGCCGGCTATCTACCTTCGCGGATGATAGTTCGCCGGAACACGCTGGATTCTATCCTCGGTCGCAATTAAATATACCTGTGGTGAATAACATTGAACCATGAATACAATAGAAGTTAAAAATCTAATAAAAAGTTTTAAGGACGGCCCAAATGTTACGACCGTGCTTAAGGGAATTAGCTTTACCGCTAAGCAGGGCGAGTTTGTAGCAATTATGGGACGCTCGGGAGCGGGGAAGAGTACTCTTCTTTATCAGATGTCGCTTCTGGATGAAGCGACATCAGGCGAGATCTTAATTAATGGTAAAGAGGCGCACGCGATGAGCGAAAGAGAAAAGATGGTGTTTAGGCTAGAAGAATTTGGCTACGTCTTCCAAGATTATGCACTTCTGCCGGAGCTAACGGCGATAGAGAATGTATCGCTCCCACTCATTATGCAGGGGGCTTCGCGTTTGGTAGCAGAAGAAAAGGCTAGTACTGCGCTTGAGAAAGTGGGTCTCGGCAATCGTCTTAAAAACTTGCCGAGTCAGCTCTCGGGAGGTGAACAACAGCGCGTGTCTGTGTCACGTGCTATCGCGCATAAGCCAAGCATCCTCTTCGCAGACGAGCCGACAGCGAATCTGGACCGCGAGTCATCATCACGCGTCATGAATCTTTTTAAAGAACTCCATAAATCAGGTCAGACTATTATTATGGTGACTCACGAAGACGAATATGCCTCATTCGCTGACCGCATCCTTACTCTGGACGACGGCAAAATCATCAAAACAACGAGCGCAAGTATGGTATAATTGGAGCATGCAGAATGTAATGAAGCTCAGACAATCTTTATTCTGGGATACGAATCCAGAGAAGATAGACACAGATAAAAATGCTCAATACATTATTGAGAGAGTTTTAGACTTTGGCAATGACAGCGAAGTGAAGTGGCTCTATCATTTTTATGACAAGTCGCTACTAAAAAGCACGGTCGCTAAATCGCGCTCGATAATGCCACAAACAAAAAATTTATGGACACTGCTTCTAGAGAACAAATAGAGTCAAATTTTAGTATAATACCGGTAGCAACAAAAAAGGCGTTTGGTTTTTTATCTGAACAACCGTGGCTCGCAGAAGGTGATTGGTATCTTGCTGGTGGCACAGCTCTAGCTCTGCAAGTAGGGAATCGCAAGTCAGTAGACTTGGACTTTTTCACAACAGCAACAGACTTTGATACATCTGAACTACTCACAAATTTTTTAGGAAATAACGAATGGGAGACGACCATAAATACTAAAAATACAGTATATGGCGAACTCTTTAAGGCCAAAATAAGTTTTATTGCCTATCCGTTCTTTGTCCCCAATCAAAGTTTTATTCAATACGGTTCAATAAAAATTCTACAGCCGCTGGATATCGCCGTTATGAAAATAATCGCCATTTCGCAACGCGGGCGGAAGCGCGATTTCTTTGACCTGTACTGGTGCGCAAAGAATATAGAGTCATTGGAGAATTTAATGAAAAGAGTGAAAGAGCAGTATCCTTTTGTGGCCCATGACTATCACCATATCTTAAAAAGTCTGGTCTATTTTGAAGATGCCGAGAGTGATCCTGCCCCAGAGATTTTCTTTGAAGCAAGCTGGAAAGAAGCAAAGGACTATTTTATAAAAGAAGTGCCTCAAGTAGTCAACAAAATCATATTAGAATAACAAGGTTTAACCTTGTTCCAAAATAGGTCGTATTTATTGCGTTTCTGGGCGGGTGTCCCAAAGCTATTGACAAATACAGCTATTCGTGTATACTTACAGAAGGTAATAAAGCGCGCAGAAATGCGCATGTTCGAAGTTCACTCGAAAAGGAGAACACAATGAACGGAAAAAACGTGTTTGACATGACAATCGCAGAGTTGGTCGCGGCTGGGTTTACGCCACGAGTCATCCGCGTCGTGAAGAAGAACGACGGGGACGATGCGGCCAACCGTGAGCTCATTCTTGCCGCGTTTCTCGGCAGAGCCGAGCGCCCGGTTGCAAAAAAAGAGTTCGCTGACGTTGAGTTCACCCGCGTCAGTCAACGTGGGAATTTGGTCAAGACGATGCGTAACATGCCGTTGGGCATGGTGCCGCGTGGGATTATGGCAGCGTATTTGGCCACCATCCACGGCAACTCCTGCCAGCACGCGAAAGCGCCGGTCAGGACGCGGTTCGTCTGAACCGCAACGTGAGTTATTAGGTTCTCACGAAAATAAAAACCCTCGACCAGAGCCGCGTAAACCACAAAATGGAGCCTAGTAGCGATGATTGAACGATAGCGCAGCTCTCTCTGCGCGTTATAAATTAAATGAGGGATAGTGAGAGGCGAAACTCACTCGGAATCAAAGCACTAGGGGTTGCCGATTAATCCTAAAACCAAGATAATCGGAAAACACAGGGCGGGACATGATGTCCCGCCCTTTCACATATCCACAACTACACTTGACGGATACCCCTAGGGGGTATAGGATAGGGGGATGAAACACGGAGATAAAACAGAGGACGCGAAAATAGCCAAAAGGTTGAAGATTATTGAGGGACAGGTGCGCGGTCTCGCCATGATGATAGAGAAGGATACATATTGTATTGACGTTATCGCGCAGACGTCAGCAGTGAAGGCGGCACTCTCAACTGTTGAAGATCTCTTGATGGAGAATCACCTGAAGGGTTGCGTACACGAGCAGATGACATCGGGGCAGAGTAGTAAGGCAGTAAATGAAGTGCTGAAGGTCTATAAGCTGAAGCGGAAATAGGCGTTAGGCTCTAGGCACTAGGAAATACAAAAATTCTATGAAAACAGAAACATACAAGATTAAAGGAATGCACTGTGCGAGTTGTGCGAGCATTATAGAAAAGACTTTTAAAAAGGTTGACGGCGTGCACTCGATAGAAGTGAATCCTGGAACTGAAGCCGCGAAGATTTCATACGACTCTGCGAAGACGAATCCGAAAGAGCTTTCTAAAAAAATAGAACCGCTTGGATATTCTTTAATTATTGCTGACCCAATGCCGACTTCGTCCACTTCGGCCTCGCTCAGCGCAAGTGAGATGGGGATGTCAGAGAGCGAACACGCAGGACACCTAGGTCTTAATCAGTCTAAGGCAGATAAATTAGCAGAGATCGCGGACATGCGCACGATGGTTATGTCTGCAATCCCTCTATCTGTTATCAGCGCGTTTATTCTGACGTGGGAGATTCTCGCACAATTTGGGACCGCTCCAGAAATGTCTACTTTTTGGAAAGAATTTTTCCACCACTTGCTGCCCTTGATGGCGACTTACGTGCTGTTCGTAGTTGGCAAGCCGTATCTGCTTGGCTTTTATAGATTCTTGCGGTATGGCAAGGCGAATATGGACACGCTTATTGGGCTTGGGACGTTGGCTGCCTATGTCTATAGCTTTGCTGTCACAGCCTTTGAAGATAGTTTACGACCGTTTATTAACGTAGATGCCACATATTATGACGTGACTATTATCGTCATAACTTTTATCGCGCTTGGTAAATATCTGGAGGCGCGAGCGAAGGTAAAGACAGGGGATGCGATAGAGAAGCTCTTGAATATGCAGGCGAAGACGGCACTCGTGATACGCGATGGCAAAGAATTAGAAATTCCAATTGATAAGGTAGTGCATGGCGACCTGATTATCGTGAAGCCAGCAGGGAAGATCCCAGTCGACGGTGTCTTAGTAGATGGTTCGTCACACGTGGACGAGTCTATGATATCTGGCGAGCCGATGCCTGTGAAGAAAGAGGTTGGCGATTCTGTGATCGCAGGCACAATTAACACGTCGGGCTCGTTTACTTTTAAAGCAACAAAAGTAGGCTCGGAGACGATGCTCGCGCATATTGTGAAGATGGTAGAAGAGGCGCAGGGGAGCAGAGCGCCCATACAAGCTTTAGCAGATAAAATCTCGGGCGTCTTTGTGCCCATTGTTTTAGTTATAGCTTTTGTTGCGCTTGGTGCATGGCTTATCGTAGGCTCGCAGTATCTAGGATTCGCCCAGGCTCTATCTTATGGTCTTGTATCTTTTGTTAGCATCTTGGTTATCGCTTGCCCATGTGCGCTCGGTCTCGCGACGCCAACTGCGATAATCGTCGGCGTCGGCAAGGGAGCGAAGGAGGGGATTCTGGTCAAAGATGCGGCGACGCTTGAGAAGTTGCACAAGGTGGACGTGGTCGTCGTAGATAAAACTGGAACTCTGACGAGAGGGAAGCCGGAGCTCGTCTCCCTTAAAAATTATTCAGATAAAAGTGATGCTGAAATAATTGCGATTCTTGCATCTCTTGAGAATAAGTCAGAACACCCAATTGCTCATGCAGTGATTGCGTATGCAAAAGAAAAAAACATAGAGTTCGTACCTGTAGAAAATTTTGAAATGCTGAAAGGGAAGGGGATTACTGGCAAGATAGACGGCGTTCAGTATCATGTTGGGAGCGTCAAACTCGCTGGTGAGCAACTTGGGGGTTCAACCCCCAAGTTACCGGAGTCTCTTGAAAAAGATACGATAGAAGGTAAGACGCCAGTTATTCTCGTAGAAGATGATAATGTTCTCGCGGTGGCAATGGTTGCTGATGCGATAAAGCCAGAAGCTGTGCATGCTGTGAGAGACTTGCATGCGTTAGGAATAAAGATAGTGATGCTCACCGGAGATAATAAGAACACGGCGCGATATATCGCAGACCAAGTCGGCATTGATGACGTTGTCGCAGAGGTGATGCCAGAGGACAAACTAAATAAAATTAAAGAGTTGCAAAAGCAGGGAATGATTGTTGCGATGGCAGGAGATGGCGTTAACGATGCTCCTGCGCTCGCACAGGCGGACGTCGGCATCGCCATGGCAACAGGAACGGACGTCGCGATAGAGAGCGCCGGCATCACACTCCTCCATGGCGACATATCTAAACTCGTGAAAGCCGTGAGACTTTCTAAATTAACCATGAGAGGAATTAAACAGAATCTTTTCTGGGCGTTCTTCTATAACATTGTTGGCATACCGCTCGCCGGCGGGGTATTCTATCCAGTATTCGGCTGGCTACTCTCGCCAGTCTTCGCTGGTCTCGCGATGGCTCTCTCAAGCGTCTCTGTGGTCTCTAACTCGCTTCGTCTTAAGGCAAAAGAGTTATAACATACAAATATGCAACCTATGTTTAAGAAAATCACTACGACATCTCTGGTATTGTCGTTTTTGCTGGTGGCATTTTTTGGCTCCGTCGCTATGTCATATGGAGCTGACGGACGCATGCAGGGCGACTGTCCGTTTTCGTTTGGAGTATCGCTGTGCCCGCAGAACGTTTTGCCTGGAGTCATTCACCATATTTCTGCATATCAGTCGTTTATCAACGTGCCGTTGAGTTTATTCGTAAGCTCATTACTTTTTGTTAGTGTAATCATTTTAATATTTTCATTTCATCTACTTTTATACAAACAATTCGTTCCAATCTCATATAATTCTCCGCCTTTTACTTCACAAGATAGAAAAATAAAACGCTGGCTTTCTCTTTTTGAAAATTCTCCATCCTAATAGTTAAGAACAGCGTATTCGTTGTCTATGAGTTTATTTCTATTAAATTCTAACTATTATGGAATCAAAAACTAGTATAAGTATCGGCGTCGTTCTATTGGTGTTCGTAGGCTTATTTGTCTGGGGATATGTAGGAAAGGGAAGTACAACGGCCTCTGTTCAAGGAGCTCCAGGAGCGAGAAGCACTTCAAAAAGCGTCCTCACCGCGCCGGAAATCTTCTACGACTTCGGCACAATCTCAATGAGAGACGGTAACGTGATTAAAGAGTTTGTTGTGAATAATTCAACGAGCGAAGATATAAAAGTAAGCACCGTTCTTACATCCTGTATGTGCACATCTGCCTTTATTGTTCTGCCAGACGGAAATATCAAGGGACCGTTCAAAATGCCAGGCATGGGCTATGTCCCGCCCGCCAACGAACTAATCAAGGCGGGCGAAAGTCGCACAGTTCGTGTTGTGTATGACCCGAATGCACACGGTCCAGCAGGAGTCGGTCGGATTGATAGGTTCATAACTCTCACTGATACGTTGGGTGGTACGCTTCAACTTGAAATAAAGGCGCTCGTAACGCCTTAACCATGAAGCGTCTCACTATTATTGCGAGCGTTATTGGCGTGTTTATTCTGGGGATTATTATTCTTAAATTCTCTCCAGTAACTTCCTCCATTATCTGGAATATCAGTCAGGGTGGAGCGTGGCTCTTACCTCTCGTGCTGATCTCATCGCTTCTAGACAGTGTGCATCCGTGTTCGTTCTCTATCCTTCTAATCACAATCGCGTTCCTCTTCGGTCTACAAATGACACGAAAGAAGATACTACAAATCGGAGGTGTTTACATTGCGGGCATTTTCGCATCGTATCTTCTTATTGGCCTCGGTATTCTAAAAGTCTTGCACATCTTCAACACGCCCCACTTCATGGGGAAGCTCGGCGCGACGCTTCTTGTCATCTTTGGCATCGTGAATCTTATAAACCGATTCTTCCCGAACGTCCCGATTAAGCTCGCTCTGCCGTCCTTTGTCCACGCGCCGATGGCACGTCTTATGGAGAGGACGTCAATAATAGCTGCATTTCTACTCGGTGCGCTCGTCGGCATCTGTCAGTTCCCGTGCATGGGCGGTCCGTATCTGATGGTAATAGGACTTCTCCGCGATCAGGTGACTTATGTAACAGGATTCTGGTATCTATTCCTTTACAACTTCATTCTAATCATTCCACTCGCGCTCGTCTTGTGGTTTTCTGCCGATAAGGCAGTCGTGGATAAGATGCAGGGATGGAAACTGAATAATCTCTCTCGCGTGCGCTTAATCGCAGGCGTCGTGATGATTCTTATTGGCGTGCTTATATTAGTTGTATAAAGATATGCTTATAACTATCACAATTATCTCAATCCTAGCTGTCTCGGTAGTGGTGTGGCTCGCGAATAAATTTCTGATGTTCACAATCTGTCCTATATGCGCCGGAGTGTTTCTGACGTGGGTCGGACTTCTTGGTGCATATAATTTCGGCTACCAAGTTGACCTCACAATCCCGGCACTTCTTATGGGTGGAACAGTAGTCGGCGTTGCATATCAACTGGAGAAAAAATTCAAAAATCTATTTCCAAACAGAATTCTATTCTGGAAAGTGTTGTTCATTCCTGTCGGATTTGTGGCCATGTACGGGATTCTTGAACAATTATGGACAATGTTTCTTGTCGCTATAGCATTCCTTCTTCTGATAACATTGACACAGCTACGAAAGACCGAAAATGGTAATGGAGTAAAGAGCGAGTTGGAAAAGAAAATGGAAGAGAGCTGTTGTTAATTAAAATTAAATTATGGAAACAGAAACAAAAAAAAGAACAATAGAAGGTATCGTAAAAGGGTACTCAACGCCAATAAGTATTCTCGCGGCTGGTGTATTTATCGCCATGGCTTTGTATTATAGTCCAACAGAGAGAACTAAAGACACCACAGCAGATGCAAAAGCTCAAACGCAACTTCAGGAGTCAGTTCTGCCGAGTGATGGCGTTACACTACCAGTATCATGGGGCGATCTTGGCGCAAAATTAGTAGAAGTTGGCGCAATTGACAAAGTAAAGCTTGAAGCCCTGTATAAAGATCGCGGAGGATTCCCACCAGCGTATAAGACAATGCTGGAAAAAAATAACAGTGAAAAAATAGTTATCACAAGTTCAAATTCAGGCTACTTTCTGAATCTCCTGTGGGCGCTCGGTCTCGCGAACAAAAACTCTATTCTCGAAGATAAATCAGAAATGATGAATCCGTCATACGGCGGAGCAGAGAACTTCGCGTCAACAGGCGGGTGGACATTAGCGAAGGGCGATGCAATGAATCATTACAACAAACACGCGCTTGTGTCGCTTACGGCCGACCAACAGACGCTTGTAGACCGCGTATCTCGTGGGATATTCCGTCCGTGTTGCGGCAATTCCACGCACTTCCCGGACTGCAATCACGGTATGGCGATGCTCGGCCTCTTGGAACTCATGGCATCACAGGGTATTGGAGAACAAGAGATGTATAATGTCGCTCTCGCTGTAAATTCATATTGGTTTCCAGAAACATACATTACTCTCGCTACGTATATGAAAAATAAAGGGATAGCATGGAAAGATGTGTCCCCACAAGAAATGTTGAGCGCGCCTTACTCCAGCTCATCCGGCTACCAGAACATTTCTTCTCAAGTCACTCTACCGGAACAGGTACAGGGTGGTGGCGGCTGTTCAGCCTAAACAGAATTATTAAAAAGTAATATAATATCTATATGATTAACACAAAACATATTCAGAAAGTAACGGTCGCGTGGATTAGCATTGTGTGGACGGTTTGTTATGTAGGCGTACTGCTGTTTCCGAACATTCGGTCAACTTTCATGTTGTATGCACTGCACACGACGACGAACTTGGGCGGAAATGTCATGACACTCACAACTTTCGTCTCCGGTCTCGTGATATGGAACGTGATTGCTCTCTTGGCCGTCAGCCTGTTCGCGTATCTATTTAACAGAATCAAAGCGTAAATAAAAAAAAGATGGTAGAATGGCGGTTCTGACTCCTGAATCAAATCAAAAGACATATACATTTCACGTTAGTGGCACACATTGTGCCGCTTGCGTGGTGCTTATTGAGCAGATACTCACAGAACAATCTCATATAAAGAGCGTGAAGGTGTCTTTAGATACTCACCAAGTCACCGTCACAGGCGACTTTGGTGGAACACCTGAACAAATTGCGAGTGAGTTGACCAAGCTTGTGCACGATAAGGGCTACACTATTTCTGTTGAAAAAGTTGCGCATAACGCCGGGTGGGGCGACTTTGCATATGCGTTACCAATCGCAGTTGTGATTATCTTAGGTTTTATTCTGTTACAGAAGGCAGGCCTCACCAATCTTATTGGTGGCGGTTCTGTGAGTTACAGCACAGCATTTATTATCGGCCTCATTGCCTCGGTTTCCTCATGTCTCGCAATAGTCGGTGGGCTTGTGCTCTCGCTATCGGCGAGCTCTGCGAGAGAGGGTGGCACGTGGCGCACTCTCGCGCTCTTTCACATAAGCCGTATCGTCGGGTTCTTTGTTCTCGGCGGGGCTGTAGGCCTCTTGGGCAACTCTATGCATCTAGGGCTTACAGCAAATATCGTCTTGGGTGTAATCGTGGCTCTCGTAATGCTAATTCTCGGTGTCAACCTGCTTGACGTGTTCCACTTCACGAAGAAATTGCAATTCACTTTGCCAGCTTTCTTTGGCAAGCACGTGGTAAAGGGCAGTAAACATGATCATTATCTTGCTCCAGTTCTTGTTGGCGTAGGCACATTCTTTTTACCATGCGGATTCACGCAGTCTATGCAGATCTACGCTCTATCTACTGGCGACTTTATGCAGGGAGCGATGACAATGTTTGTATTTGCGCTCGGCACCCTGCCTGTTCTCGCACTTCTATCGTTTGGTTCCCTCAATATTGCACACAAGCCATGGAAGGGTATCTTCTTCAAGACTGCTGGTATAATCGTTATCGCTCTCGCGCTTTTGAATCTCACAAACGCTCTCGCCACAGCCGGCATTATTAATCCGTTATTTAATTTTTAACAATATGGATACAAAAGTTGCCATAGCTATCGCAATCACCACAGTGCTTGTGGGCTGGGCATTTTGGGCATCTTCTGGCCCAAAAAATGACGATACTGCAGGCAGTCAGCCTGTTGCGCAGGTCGTAGACGGCAAACAGTTTATAGATATAACTGCAAAAGGCGGATATTCTCCGCGTGTCGTGCTCGCAAAGGCAGGAGTGCCAACAGTGCTTCGCGTGAACACAAGTGGCACATTTGATTGCTCGGCGAGTCTTGTAATCCCTAAGCTCTCATATCAAAAATTCCTCAAATCGTCTGGTACAGAAGATATCAATATATCTGCAGAACAGGCGACTGGTACTTTGCAGGGCCTTTGCTCTATGGGAATGTACAGCTTTCAGGTCAAGTTTCAGTAACAGGAGTTTTGCACAGGGGGTCTTTTGACAGCGCCAAAATGCGTCATACTTAGGGTAGCGGATACACATCCCCGCTTTAACCACCTTATTCATCTGCATGAAATCACTTCATGGAATCACGTTTGTTCTAGTTATTATCGGCGGCCTCAACTGGGGTCTCTATGCTCTAGGTAACTGGATGGGAAGCAATTGGAACGTAGTCAATCTTCTCTTAGGCTCATGGTCTGGAGTTGAGAATCTTGTCTACTTGCTAGTAGGTCTATCAGCAGTCGTGCTTGCCGTAGGACACAAGGGTGACTGCAAAGCCTGCGGTTCTGGCTCTGGAATGTAAATTCGGCAAACCCGAATTTACGCAGAAAAAGAAAACTGGCACTTTGGTGCCAGTTTTCTTTTTCTGCGCGAATCTATTCTCTGATCATTTTAGAGAATAACGGATCGTCAGCATATTTAAGCGCACGTTCATTTATCTTATATTTCGCTCGCATTTCTTCTATAGAAAGAGTGTTGTCTATAAGCCCGATCTTGTGTGCCAACTCGTCTGAATATGCTGGCATTAACACTTTATAACTAAATGGAATACGGCCCGGCACTATCTCGTTGGCATGCGCCACGAGATTTGTAGTACATGTGCTTGTAAGTGTGTTATAGAACTCTGGCTCGGTCGCTAGTTTGTTGGCGCGGTGCAACATAGACACAAAGAGTTTACGCATATTCTCTTTTGTCGTTTGCACTGGATATAGAAACACGTCATCGTGACGATAGTTTGAGCGTAGTTTAATAACGTCTCTCTCATCTGCTATCACGTAGACAAGCTCATATTGACGCAAGATGCCACTGATAGGGGAGAAGGACTCTCCCTTCTCCTTACGTATCTCAACTGATACGGCTACATAGTCACCACCTTCAAAGCCAAATGATAGTAGCGTGTGTGCGGCGCCAGCTCCGTGTCCAGAAAATGGTTCTACCATATACCACACAGACTCCAATTTATTTAAATCAAACTCTTTATCGTAGTAATGCACGTCATAGTCGCTAGTAGTTCTGTAATTAATATTACGAATGTTCGTTATGCTTACTTTATCTCCAGCTATCTCTGCTCTTGCAAGAATCATCTGATCTTTTGTCCAGTCGCGACTAAGAGACGGTCTTATCGCGATAATTAGAACGACATATGCAACCGCCAAAACACCGATAAAAATCAGCAGATACTTTAATGAGCGCAATGCAATAGCTCGCATGTGTTCCTGATTATAACAGTTCTATTTGTAGAAACGTTCGTTTACATTTTTAAACAGTGATGGGATTTTATCGTGTATCTCTCTCACGGTACGGTCCAGTTTTTCTTCTACGGCAGATCGGTTTGTAAGATAATCAGGAATTTCGTCCTCTATGTCCCAAATTGAAGTTTTCTCGTTTGATGCTAATTCGTTGAACAGGATCGCGTATTTATAACCAAACTCTGACTTCATAAATTCAATATGATTCTCTGCCATGCCGACTATTACGTCGTAATCTTCAAGAATCTCGCGAGTCAGTTTTCTCTGCTGGTAGACAACATTGTCAATGCCAAGCTCCTTAAGAGTTTCTAATATTTTTGGATCAACAGAGGCTTCGTCTGCAATAATGCCAGCAGAGCCGACTTTCCAATCAGAAATATTGTTATCAGACAAGTATTTTTTAAAGCACTGTTCGGCACTAACACTTCTGAACACGTTACCAGTACATACAAACAATATGCTCTTTTGTTTCGTCATGGCGGAGAGGGAGGGATTCGAACCCTCGAGACCCTTTCGGGTCTGGCACATTAGCAGCGTGCTGGTTTCAGCCACTCACCCACCTCTCCTGTGCAAGTACTTTATCAAATTTAGTGAGCCAAGGCGAGCGGAATGATATGAAGCGCGCCGGCTGATTTAAGAGCATCAATGGCGGATTGGAGCGTTGCGCCAGTAGTGATGACGTCATCTATTAATATGTATGTGCATGTTGGATCGATCCGCCTCCGCTCTTCGAGCTTCGGCGAGACAATGAATGCGCCACGCAAATTCTTTTCCCGTTCTTCGCGCGGAAGCGAAATCTGGGATATTGTTTCGCGCGTACGGATGAGTAAGTCAGTTTCTACTTGCATCCCTAATTCTTTTCCAGCTAACTTCGCCACCTCTTCTATCTGATTATATCCACGCTCTTTTCTTCTTTCTTTTCCCAACGGCACAGGTATTAGGAATGTGTTGGACGTCGTACGTCCAACATCATCTGCATCGCGGAGATAGTCGGCGAGAGCGAGAGCGAGCAGTTCAAATGCTCGGGCGCTACCGTGGTACTTCGCTTCGTGTATAGCAGAACGCACAACAGGATCGTGGAATGGCAGCAAGGTAATTGTGGCAGGTCTTGTACATGTGACTAGACTTGGAGAGACTTTTACCAAAAAATCATCTATTGAAATGTCGCGCACAGCTATCTCATCTGCGCGAGGAGGGAATAAGAAATCAAAGAGCCTCATCATGGTATTATATGGTAAATATGTCTTTCTTTAATAATTTATTCGCAAAAAAGGAAAAGAGCGTTCTTGGCGTAGACATAGGTTCTTCGTCGCTTAAGGTCGTGCAATTGCGCAAGGAGAAGGGGCAGGCAGTATTAGAGACCTATGGCGAGCTAGCTCTTGGCCCATACGGCGGCGGTGAAGTGGGTCAGGCGACCAACCTGTCTGCCGAACAAATTACCGAAACTTTGAAGGATCTTTTGCGCGAATCTAAGGTAACAACTAATAATTGCGGTGTTTCTATTCCGTTCGCACGCTCCTTGATTATTCTAGTGGAATTGCCATATCGTTCTGATCCAAAAGAACAGAAGACTGTCATAGAGCTTGAAGCGCGCAAATATATCCCTGTGCCTATGAGCGAAGTGCAATTTGACTGGTTTATCGTACCTCAATCTGGACCAAAACAGTCAAAAGAATCCGCCAGCGATACGACAGATTCTGTAGAAAAAGTTGAAGTGCTTCTTGTCGCTGTGCATAATGATGAACTTTCTCAACTTCAAAGCATTGTCGCCGGCGCAAATCTCTTAGCGAGTTTCTACGAAATAGAGATCTTTAGTACTATTCGCGCGACGATTGACGAGCCTGTTAAGTCGGTAATGATACTTGACGTAGGTGCGGCTTCAACCAAGGCATATGTTATAGAACATGGTGTTGTCGCTCTCTCTCATTCTATAAGTATCGGGAGCCAAGATATCACTCGCGCAATTTCAGTATCTGGCAACGTCTCTCTTGCACGAGCGGAGGTTATGAAAAAAGAAGAGGGCATTGGCGGAGAGAGTACACTCGGCTCTCCAGAACTCGTTTTCTCACGTATCTTCTCAGAGGTGCGTCGTGTCCTGATACAGTATGAGACTGCGCACAGAAAATCTATAACCTCTATTGTCCTCACAGGTGGTGGTGGTGTGACAAAAGAGCTCAGCGCGTATGCAAAAAATATTTTCTCTATAGACGTGCGCGTCGCCGACCCATTTGCCAAGACATCTGCACCGGCCTTTATGCGTTCGGTTCTTGAAAATATCGGTCCCGAATTTGCCGTCGCTGTTGGCCTCGCTCTCCGCAAGCTTGATGAATAGTTTATCCACTAAGCAGGTGATATCATCGGAGGTTTCTACAATCAGACATTCACTGCCGTGAAAGATTTCCAGCTCAGGTACGGCATTGATTACACAGGCTTTGTTGGTCCTGTTACTAGAGCTAAACTAAACGAGTTGTATTAGACTATAGGGTTCGATAGGGGGTTGATTTATTAGAATAAAGCTATATTATTGTTGCATTATTAAGAACAATATTTACCTTATGAAAAAGTACTTATTTAGCGCTGTTCTTGCGGTTTCTGTAGTGCTCTCTCCTTCGCTTACGCAGGCCGCCGGTCTGACGAATGCGCAGGTGCAGGCTATCCTCTCGCTCCTTTCGTCCTTTGGTGCAGACAGCGCGACTATTTCAAATGTCAACTCTGCTCTCACGGGTTCAAGTGGTGGAAGTGGCAGTTCTCAACCTTGGTGTCATACGTTTAACGCCAATCTCACCATAGGAAGCAATGGGAGCGATGTGCGAGCACTTGATACTGTTCTTCAAAAAGAGGGTGTTGGCGATCCAGTCTCTTTTGAGGGTCAGCCAGCCACTCTGGTATCCGATGATGGAGTATTTATTGAAAATACTGCTTCTGCCGTTGTCCAATTCCAAGCCAAGTACGGCATCCGTCAGACTGGCTATGTCGGCCCGCTCACGAGAGCGAAATTGAATAGCTTGTATGGATGCAGAATCACTCCTCCTCCGCAGCCGAGCAATACTTTCTCTGCCTACCCGACTTCTGGACCGGCTCCTCTTGCTGTGACGTTTTCAATTCAATCTGCGTATTCGGGGGAATATGCGACCCCATACTCAATAAACTACGGTGACGGGCTCACCTCTGAACCTATTAGGGACAACAATTGCACTTATGCAGGCATCTGTTACATGACCAACCCCCACACCTACACCTCTGTCGGTACTTACACGGCAAAACTAATGAAGACAGTGTATAACACCTGTAGTGGAACAAGCGAAATTGCTTGTGCGGATTGGTACTCTCGCCAAGAAACAGTCGGTACTGTTATCATCACGGTAACTTCTGGTGGAACAGCACAAGGACCAATAACAGTCACATCTCCTAATGGCGGAGAAACATGGACCAAGGGAACGACACAAACTATTTCCTGGTCTGACTGGACTGCTATTTCTCGCATCTGTCCTTCTGGGAGCTCGTGTCTAGGGCTTCCATATGACATCAAGTTATCTCCATATTACGCACCTTGTACCGGCAACATATGTCCATCGTATCCATATAATGCACCGTACACGATTGCAAAAAGAGTTACTGGTTCTTCATTCAGCTGGCTGGTAGCTTCATACGAAGGAGGGCCAAACAGTTCTACTGGAGGACAATCCTTACCATCAGATGGTTCATACATAATTGAAGTCTGCCAATCCGGCACTTCCACATGCGACTCAAGCGATAGTTACTTCACGATTACGAGCGGAACCACACAAGCGCCAGTTATTTCAGGTGTTTCCGGTCCGGTCTCGCTTCAGGTCAGTCAGCAGGGAACATGGACGGTGAATGCGTCAAATCCAAATGGAGGCAATCTCAACTACAGTGTGGTGTGGGGAGATGAAGCATCTGCAGGCAGTGGCTCCGGTTCATTAGCTTATGCATATCCGACAAGCCAACAGGCAACATTTACCCACTCCTATAACCAAGCAGGGAATTATGCTCCAAGATTCACAGTTACCAACAACTCTGGTCAAACAGCACAAACAAGCGTCAGTGTGAACGTCAGTGGTTCAGCTACACAAGCGCCTACAATCACTTCGCTCTCGCCGACATCCGGACCTATAGGGACACAGGTCACCATTTACGGCACAGATTTTACGTATAATGGCACCGTTTATTTTAACGGTTTTGTTGTTCCATTTTCCGCTCCAATTGGCGGACTCTTAACAAGATTGAATTTTATCGTTCCGTCTGAGTTGAATAATTGTCCGGCAGGTGCACAGTGTTTTGTGGGTCCAGCTCCTGTTACCCCGGGCACGTACAACATCACAGTTGGTAACGCGAACGGCACCAGTAATGCGAGACAATTCACAGTGACTTCCGGCAGTGTCTCTACTCCTCCGTCTCTAGACAATGTGAGAACATATGTTTCTGATTCAGTGAGTGGCCCATGGACTCTTAATGGCTCTGTACGCACAGATCAAAATCTATTTGTCAAAGTAACCGGACTTAATAGAAATATTTCAGTGAAGGCATGTGCTGCTAAGAGTGGTGACACAGGTTGCAATAATGCGCCCACTAATTACCGCGACTATACGAGTGATGAGTGGACCAGAGGTAACGGCTCTACAGAAGTCATTACCTATACTCCTGCAGGGACCTTCTCGGCTTCTCAAACTGGTACCTATAACGGCTACGGCTACTATCCTGCGACTGCGTCATATTCTGCTGTTGGCCCACAGGTCGTTGGGTCGTTTACGATTACGTCAGCCACTGTTGCCTGTACCTACTACAGTGAAGCGTATACGAGTACGATAAACATCGAGGGTGGACAAGACGCTTGTATGTCGTGGTGCTCATCATATAACGCAGAGAGTGGTGGTAAATACACATGTACCTATGCCGGCACGCAGATATGGCCGGTATTCTCGGTCTTGGGCGCGAGCACTAAGTATACGTACACTTGGTCTAACGACCTGCAGGTAGGCTCTCCCTATACCGCTGACGTAAAGGCGCTTCAGACAGCGCTCACGATGGAAGGTCTCTTCACTGGAGAAATCACAGGCGGTTTCTACAGCCAAACTTTCAACGCAGTGAAAGACTTCCAGCAGAAGTACGGCATTGAAACCACCGGCTACGTCGGAGCTATTACGCGCGCCAAGTTGAACGATTTGTATTAGAGAAGCGCTGTACACAGATGTGTGTGCACACACTTGCGCAAGTACCGTATACTGAAGTGAATGCTCCCTCCTACTATCCCAACATCATTTGTACCACATGCGCAGACAGGTAATGCGCGCAAACTAAGCGCAGACTTTACAGGTTTATTCGGCATTATCGCGTATATAATTTTCGGCATCGTATTTGTTATTGCCATTGGTGTTTTCTTATATGGGCAAATTCGTCTGAAGACGCTAGCTACAGCAGAAGCAAAGCTCTCAAGCGCAATTGAAAAGATTGATACAGAAACCGTTGAGGGATTTGTGCGTCTGCGCGACCGTCTTGTCTCAAGCGACAAATTGATAAATGAACATATTGCGTTTTCTGGTTTCTTTTCTTCTCTTGAGAAGATACTCCCAACGAGCGTACGTTTCTTGGATATCAAGCTTTCGCTAAGTGATTCTGACTCGCCTGAGCTTGAAGGTTCTGGAATAGCAAAAAGTTTCAACGCCCTTGCCGCTGTTTCAACTGCGTTTGCACAAGACGGCAGGATAAGAGACGCAATCTTCTCCAATATAAGCATAAACAAAGACGGGTCAGTGTCGTTTGATTTGTCTGCAACGCTTGACCCTAAGCTCACAGCCTTTTTGCCATGAACACACGTATAATTCCAGCATTAGCACTCATTGTGGCCATAGCAATATTTTTTATATACATTAATCCAACATGGAATGGCTCAATATCTAAGACAAACGAGGCAATCAGTGCTGACAATGAAGCTCTTAAAGCTGCAGATACATACGCTGAACAACAAGTTGAGCTAACCAGACAACAAAACGACATTGACCCTACAAATCTTGCGCGTCTGGAGACGTTTCTCCCAGATTCGGTTGATAATGTTGGATTAATCCTTGATCTGAACACTCTTGCGGCAAGATCTGGCATCTCTCTATCAAATATTGACGTGATCGCAAAAAGTAAAAATAGTTCAGGTCCCGATGCTATTGGTGCTATACCTGTATTAGAAGCGGGCCCGATTGACTTTATTGACCTATCGCTTTCTGCTGTCGGTACGTATACAGCATTCCAAGCGTTTTTGATAGGAGTTGAGAAGAGTGCACGCCTTCTAGACGTGCGCGAGCTTATAATAAAGGGCTCTGATAACGGTGTTTACTCTTACAAAATGACCATTCGTTTCTATTGGCTTCGCTCATGATACGGATATAATATTTAAATTATGAACTCCAACACAATCGCCATAATCATCGTCACGATCGTAGTCGCAGGCGGTGCATATTGGTATTTCTTCACTGATACTGGGAATGACCCATCGCTCACGGTAAGTGTTGAGAGCAGTCAGGCTCAGATGCAGTTCCAAGACCTAGTGAGTAAGCTAAAATCAGTCTCATTTTCAACAAAGATTTTTGATAATATAAACTTTATGGCGCTTGTAGACCTAACCACGCCAATAACACCAGAGGTTGTAGGCAGACTTGATCCACTGGCTCCTCTAGCAGGATCCTCGGCTACGAACGCATCAACAACTAGTGTAAGTCGAAAATGAGCGATGAATTTTTTTGGACTATTAATTGAAAAGGGACATATCTCTCCTAATGACAGGGTGAGTATTGAGCGTGAACTCGCAAAAAACCGTTCGCTTGTAGATGTCTTTAGTGAGCGTGGGATTTCTGTTGAAGAGATACTTAAGGAGGTTGGTGACTCCTATGGTCTGCCTTCTAGGATACTCGGCGATCCTCCAGCCAATGAAGAGGTATTCAGCTATATACCGATTGATTCTGCAATTCACTACGGGTTCGTCCCGCTTGATATGGTAGACGGAGCGCTTGAAGTTGGGGTTGTTGACCCAGACAACATAGAAGCACTTGATGCGTTGCAATTTATTTCAAGCAAAATCGGCACGCCATATAAGGTTTTTCTCATTACAAAGCAAGATTTTGATCGCGTCATTAGCGCATATCAAAACCTCTCCGGTGAGATAGGCAAAGCTCTTTCTGAATACGACATGAGCGCCGAACCTCCTGCGTCAGAACATAAACAGCAAGAGCCGTCAGTCACGTCTATTGACGCTCAGAGTTTTGGCGAAGAACAAATTACGTTAACTGGAACAAAAGAAGCTTTGAAAGAGGATGCTCCAGTGACCAAAATCGTTTCTACGATTTTAAGATACGCTATTGACGGACATTCTTCAGATGTACACATAGAGCCATCTCCTACCAAGACTCGTGTACGTTTCCGCATGGACGGTGATCTGCATACATCGCTTGAGCTACCGGCAAAAGTGCATGAAGCAGTTGTTGCACGTATAAAGATACTCGCAAAATTGCGTCTTGATGAGAAACGCAAACCGCAGGACGGCCGTTTCTCAGCAACAATAGACAAAAGACGCATTGACTTCCGCGTGTCAACATTCCCTACAGAATACGGTGAAAAGGTCGTGATGAGAATTCTTGACCAATCGGACGCGACAGCGACTCTTGAATCGGTAGGATTCTCAAAGGACCAGCTTGTTGTTGTACGCGATATGATGAAAGTGCCATACGGCATTATCCTTATTGCTGGACCTACCGGAAGTGGTAAATCTACGACCCTTTTTGCGATGCTCTCGGAGACAGATAGAGAGACTTCAAACGTTGTATCGCTTGAAGATCCTGTTGAATATCAGATTCAGGGAGTCGCGCAAAGTCAGGTGCGCCCAGAAATCGGTTACACGTTTGCTGCAGGTCTCCGTTCTATCTTGCGTCAAGACCCAGACGTTATTATGGTAGGCGAAATCCGCGATAAAGAGACCGCCGTTCTCGCAGTACAAGCCGCGCTTACAGGACATCTCGTTTTTTCTACCATCCACACCAACACGGCGACTGGTGCTATACCGCGCCTTATTGACATGGGCGTTGACCCATTTCTTATCGCTCCAACATTGGTCGGAGTTATAGGGCAACGACTAGTGCGTAAATTGTGTGAAGGTGCAGGGGACCCTTTCCCTGTAGAAGCTAGCATAAAATCACTTCTTGAACGCCAATTTGCAGACTTACCAGACAAAGACAAAAAACTTCTACCACCGCTCAAAGAGTTTTATCACGCGAAGCCGACTACAGAGTGTCCAAATGGCACTCGAGGACGTACAGGTGTTTTTGAGATATTGCGCATGAATAAGAATATTGAACAAGCAGTTCTTACCGCATCTAATGAAGAGAGTGTTTACGCAGCTGCGCGCGCAAGCGGGATGCTCACTATGCGTGAGGACGCAATCGTAAAGGCTCTCTCAGGCGTAATCCCGTTTGAAGAGATAAACACCCTAGGCGGAGAACTTTTCCCCGTTGACGAAACTGCTTGATTCTGGACATAGTATACTGAAAGCAATGGCATACAGAATATATTTGGTTGATGATGACAGGTTTCTCCTAGACTTATACGCAGTAAAGTTCAGAAATGCCGGCCATGACGTTAAAGTGTTTGGTGGTGGCGAAGAGATTATTGCAGAGCTTAAGAAAGAAGGTTCAAAATCACCGGACGCTATTTTGCTTGATCTAATTATGCCTGGCATGGGCGGTTTTGAGACTCTTGAAATGATACGCAAAGATGATCTAGCTAAAGGAACGAAGATTATAATACTCTCAAACCAAGGGCAAGATTCTGATATTGAGAAGGCCAAGAAACTTTCTGCAGACGGGTACATTATAAAAGCGTCCGCTATCCCTTCTGAAGTGCTTGCAGAGACATTGCGCACTATAGAGGTCAAAACAATTGGCGCAGTTAAGTAATCATAAAACTATGTCTACCAACAAACATCTCGCCGAGCTTCTGGATATAGTTATTAAAGAAGGAGGGTCAGACATCCACGTATTTGTGGGTGGTCCGCCTATGATTCGTGTCTCCGGAGCTCTTTTGCCAATTTCTAAATACCCTGCGTTTACAGAAGAAGAGACTGAGAGCATGCTTAAGAGCATTGTCCCAGAAGACAGATGGGACCATTTTCAAAAGGATCAAACAATTGACGTATCTCTTGCGCATGGTGCTGATGCACGTTTCCGCGTTAATGGATATAGAGTGCAAGGGACTACAGCGCTCGCACTACGGCTTATACCGCATTCAATACGTACATTAACAGAGCTAAACTTGCCACCGATTCTTGAAGTGTTCACTCAACGCGAACAGGGGTTCTTCCTTGTCGTGGGGCCAGTAGGGCAGGGCAAGTCTACAACTCTTGCTACTATGATTGATTCTATAAATGAGTCGCGTGCAGAGCACATTTTGACTATTGAAGACCCTGTTGAGTACTTATTCACTTCTAAAAAATCTCTTATACACCAGCGCGAGATTCACATAGACGCGCCAGACTTCCATACCGCTCTTCAGTCTGCTTTCAGAGAAGACGTTGACGTTATCATGGTTGGCGAGATGCGTGACTACGAGACTATTTCTTCGGCTGTGACAGCCGCCGAGACTGGTCACCTCGTCTTTTCTACGCTCCACACAAATAATGCAGCACAAACAATAGACCGTATTATTGACATGTTCCCTTCAGAACAGCAAGCGCAGGTGCGTGTACAGCTCGCAGGCTCGCTTGCAGGCATCTTCTCGCAAAGACTGATCCCAAGAATATCTGGCGGTCTCATCCCAGCATACGAACTTCTAATCAATAACAACGCCGTCAGCACTCTTATCCGCGACGCGAGGACGCACGAGATTAACGCTGTCATCCAGACATCTTCGCAAGAGGGCATGATTGACATGGACCGATCTCTATCAGAGCTTGTTAAGAGGGGAGAAGTGACAGTTGAACATGCCTATGAATATGCGATGGACCCGAAGACGTTTGAGCACTACCTTTAACTAGCCGACTAGGCATTAGGCGCTAGGCTCTAGTTGACACATACAAATTTATAAACATGCAAACATTTCGAGATCTTGTCGTCTGGCAGAAATCGATACAACTCGCGAGTCATACGTATACATTGACCGGTCAGTTCCCACCAGAGGAACGTTATGGACTTGCTTCACAAATGCAACGTGCGGCAGTTTCCATCCCATCTAATATCGCAGAAGGCAAACTGAGGGGATCAACTAAAGAATTTGTTTACTTTCTACGCGTTGCATTTGGTTCTGGTGGAGAGTTGGAGACACAGATAGAGATAGCGAAGCAATTACCTAAAATTCAGAAATTGGATTTTCACCAGGTGGAGGTGTTATTAAACGAAGTTATGCGTATGCTTAATGTTATGATTAATAAAGCTAGTGCCTAGAGCCTAGCGCCTAATATGCTTTTTAAATACCACGCGATTGACCAAGATGGACACGAGAGGGATGGGACTATTGAAGCCCCATCTCAAGAAGTTGCTGTGTCTGCGCTCCAGAGGCGAAGTCTCATAGTCTCTGTTATAGAATCTGCCGACAAGAAATCAATCTTTAAAATAGACATCACGTTTTTCAACAGAATATCCAATAAAGACGTTGTCATCCTATCTAGACAGATAGCGACACTGTTTGAGGCTCAGGTGTCTACTCTGCGCATATTCCGCTTACTCGCAAGCGAGATTGAGAATAAACAACTAGCAGCGATTATCTCTAGTGTCGGTGACGACATTCAGGGTGGTAGTCCTATTAGCTCGGCTCTTGCACGACATCCGAACGTCTTCGGTGACTTCTACGTAAATATGGTCCGTGCAGGAGAGGAGTCAGGCAAGCTGTCTGAAATATTTAACTATCTTGCCGACTACCTTGATCGTACCTACGATATTATGAGTAAGGCCGAGAACGCACTCATCTATCCGATCTTCGTCGTTGCCGTCTTTTTCAGCGTTATGGCGCTTATGTTGACGCTTGTGATACCTAAGATAAGTGCGATTCTTGTTGATTCAGGACAAGAAGTACCGATCTACACGAAGATTGTTATAGGGCTGTCCAACTTCCTTGTTCAGTACGGCATTTTCGTACTCATTGCTATGATCGCCGTCGGTTTTTACGTGTGGCAACTAAGAAAGACTAAAAATGGGAAACTTGTCCTAGATAGCTTAAAACTCTCAATCCCTTATGTTGGTGACCTATATAAAAAACTTTACCTCTCGCGTATTTCAGACAACTTCTCAACCATGCTTCTCTCTGGTGTGTCGGTTGTTGCGGCAATAGAGATCACCGCTTCTGTCGTTGGCAACGCAGCATACGAGGCCGTGCTATCTGACGTCAGCACGGCTGTTAAGGGCGGATCGTCTATATCAGACGCTTTTGGCAAGCACCCAGAGATACCTGGGATTATGGTCGCTATGACAAAGGTTGGCGAAGAGACCGGAGAATTGGGTAAGATACTTAGCACATTGGCAAAGTTTTATGGCCGTGAAGTGACAAACGCGGTTGATACCCTGGTAGGGCTTATAGAGCCGATAATGATAGTCGCGCTCGGCCTAGGGGTAGGAGTGTTGCTCGCTGCTGTGCTCATGCCTATCTATAACCTCGCCGGCTCTATTTGACCTTATCCACACCCCCTATCCCTCTTAAGGCCTGTATAGGCGTACAATTAACCCATTAATCAAATATAATATAATATGCAAAAAATTCGTTCACGAGGTTTCACACTTATAGAATTACTAGTCGTAATCGCAATCATCGGCATTCTCTCTGCTGTCGTGCTCGCATCTCTTACAACAGCCCGCTCTAAGGGCAGTGATGCGGCAATCCAGTCTGACCTTGCTTCTATACAAGCACAGGCTGAGTTAACATACATGACAGGTAATACATACATTAACACCTGCGAGGATACGATTGTTGATCGCGCTGTTGATGCTGCAGACGCGGCAAACGGATCTGGCGGTTCTATCTGCACTGATTCAGCTGCCGCTTACGCAGTCATAACACAGCTCGTCGCGGTTCCAGCTGACTCTTGGTGTGTTGATAGCACCGGCAACTCAAAACGAGAAGTGGGTGTAACGGCATCTGCAATAACAGTCTGCCCGTAGTCTCTATTTGATTTGAAAACAGAAACCGCCCGTTCATAGAGAACGGGCGGTTTCTGTTATTATGCATTAATGATTATCCTAGTTTCTGTCACACTATTTATCCTTGGAGCTATCATTGCGAGTTTTGCCGGAGTTGTTGCAGGGCGGGTGGGTACAGGACAGAGTTTTATCACAGGACGCTCTAGGTGTGACGCGTGCAACGCACATCTCAAAGCGTTTGACCTTGTGCCTGTGATATCGTACTTGGCGTCAAACGCGCGCGCCAGATGTTGTGGCGCGCGCATCTCTGTCTTGGCGCCTGTCTCTGAACTAGTTTTAGGAGCACTATTCGTTCTCGCGTACTTGCATATAGGGCTCACAGTCGCTTTATTGCCAATGCTCTTCGCAATATCGGCTCTACTCGCACTTGTTTTGTATGACCTAGCACACCAAATACTTCCGCCTGTTATGCTTGCTATCTTTGTGATTATGAGCGCAATAACTGGCTTATCGCTCTCTCCATCACTGCCAGACTTTATAACGACAGTCTTTGTTGCTCTTGCTATCGCAGTATTTCTCGCTCTTATACATTTCTTGTCGCGCGGACGAGCGATGGGTCTCGCCGATGCTCCGCTAGCTTTTGGGTTGGCACTCTTAGTTGGATCATACGCATTCACTGGTTTTGTCTTCTCATTTTGGATTGGGGCAGTTATAGGTATAGCGCTGTTGTTGAAGAGAGCTCCTGGCACTAGAATGGGAGTAGAGGTGCCATTCGCCCCTTATTTGGCGGCAGGCTTCCTCCTCGCATACTTCACACAATGGAATCTATTTCTATATATAGGGGATTTACTCTAATTGAGCTTATAGTCGTGCTCGCGATTATAGGTGTAATAACTTCAATTACGCTAAACAGTCAAAGTTCTTTTAATAAGAGCTTGCTTCTCTCAAATACTGCTTATGACATCGCTCTAACTCTGCGTTCTGCAGAGACGTTTGGTATCAGTGGTAAAGCGATAGGCAGTTCTGTTGGCGTCGGCTATGGCATCAACGTGCAAAAAGGGACTCCAAACTCTTTTATCTTGTTTGCTGATTTGGCTGGCGGGGCATCTTGCTCTGGTATGACGCCAGATTGCAAGCCTGGTGATAATAAATACGGTGCTGGCGATCAGGTCATCCGGACATATACGCTTGGTAACAGTGTAACTATAAGTGACTTCTGTGCAGGGCCGTCATGTGCGAGTGGTAGCTTGACCAGTCTTGATATTGTATTTGCGCGACCAAACCCGACCCCGGCTATACGCGGGAACGGGGCGGTTTATTCTTCGGCATGTATCAAGATCATCTCTCCACAAGGCGGTGTGAGTAACGCGAAGAACATATCAGTATTGTCTTCAGGGGCGATAGTTGCGAATTCACTATCATGTCCATAAATAATAAAAAAAGAGGATTCACTTTGATTGAACTTATAGTCTCTATAGGGCTCTTTTCTATTGTGGTTTTGATGACTTCTGGCGCTTACTTCATCATGATCAGTATTAATCGGCAGGCTCAAGGAATAGCCACTGGCATCAACAGTCTTTCCTTTGCTCTTGAGACTATGACACGCACTATCCGCACAGGCACAAGTTATAAATGTCCTGCGGTGACAGGCGGTGACTGCTCTGGTGGGACTAGCTTTTCTGTAGTAAACGCTGGAAATGAAATAAGCTACACACTCTCGGGTGGTGTCATTAATCAGAATGGCATCGCGCTTACAGACCAGTCTGTTAATGTCTCTTCACTAGTATTTTATGTCTCTGGCACTGCAAAGCCTCCGGGAGATTTAAGACAGCCACGTGTCACTATGATTGTTTCTGGCGACGTATCATACGGTCCGAAGCCTGAACAAAAAAAATCTTTCACAGTTGAGACCGGTGCAACCATGAGAGGATCTGACCTATGAATATAAAACTACAAACTACAAACTACAAACTGCCAACAGGATTTACATTGGTAGAGACTCTGATTGCTGTAGTAATAATGACTCTTGCTGTCTCTGGACCTTTGTACACAGCAAACCGTGCGATTGTCGCCGCAGAGGTCTCAAGAGACCAACTAATCGCATCATATCTCGCACAAGAGGGTATTGAACATGTGCGTTCTATGCGTGATAACGAATATCTTGCCGTATACAATCAGCCGAGCGCTTCTACTGTCGCGTGGACCAGATTCTTAGCACAGGCTTCAATAGGCAAGTGTGTTGCTCCTGCCGTCTGCACATTTGACCCTGCTGGTAGTGGCACAGTACAGGCATGTTCTGGTGCGTGCAGACCGCTATACCTATCAGCTAAAAAAGTTTATACGCAGACTTCTGGCGGTACGATAACTCCGTTTACTCGCACAATCCAAGCCACTGCTGTTACTGCAAGTGACGAACAAATAACATCAAGAGTGACGTGGAGTTTCAAAGGATCACAATATTCTGTAACAATCGTAGAACACCTTACACCATGGCAATAATTAACACAGAAAGCAGTAAGCAGAAAGCAGTAAGCAGGATTCGAATCCCTGCCTCCTGCCTCCTGCCTCTTGCTCGCAACTCTCGAGGGTTTGCGCTTCTTATATCAGTCATTTTTATGTCTGTGATGCTCTCAATAGGGCTTGCTCTTGGCTCGCTCGGGTACAAACAGCAGACCTTATCTTCTTCAGCAATTAGATCTCAATACGCGTTTTATGCAGCTGACTCTGCGCTTGAGTGCGCTCTATATGCAGACCAACAGCAAGGACTATTTGCCTTCAAGCCAGACACAAATGCTTCTGTCCCCGGCATGTCATGTAGCGGGTATTCTCCGTATTCAGTCTCTAATATCCGGCACACAAGCTCTGAGTGGGTAATGTTCAACAGAGTTAAGCTGGATAATGACACGCGCTGTGCTGACGTAACAATATACAAACAATCTGCCGGTTCTGGTGGTGCTACAACCGTATACTCACAAGGGTACGACATTTCTTGCGCTACTCTAGTCTCTCCAAACGGAGCGCGTTTCGTATCTCGCGGGCTCTACACGCGCTATTGATACTGGTATATTTAGAAGATGGCTGCCTCTAAGAAAGTGACTGAACGCGTGACGAAACTCCGCGAATTGCTCACATATCACGCTCACAAGTACCACACGCTTGACGCACCGGAGATATCTGACAGCGCGTATGATGCGCTCTATCGCGAGCTTAAGGAGCTTGAAGAGAAGCATCCAGAGCTGGTCCGCGCTGACTCGGTGACCCAGAGAATAGTTGGCGATGCTGTAGAGTCTCTTAAAAAAGTCCGACACGAAGTGCCTCAATGGTCGTTTAATGACGCCTTCACAGAAGAGGAGATAAAGGCTTTTGACGAGCGCGTGCACAAGCTAATGTCGGGACGTACGACGTCCCGACACTCCGGCTATGACTTGGAATTAAAAATTGACGGGTTAAAAATAGTCTTTACATATAAGAAGGGGGAGTTGGTGAGTGCAGTAACGCGCGGAGATGGAGTGACTGGAGAAGACGTAACGCACAATGTGCGCACTATTAAAGAGATACCAGAAAAATTAGTGAGGCCGGTAGATCTAATTGCAGAGGGTGAGGTGTATCTCACGCGATCGGGATTCGCGAAGCTAAACAAACTTCGAGAGAAAGCCGACGAGCCATTGTTCGCGAATCCGCGCAATGCCGCCGCTGGATCTGTTCGTCAATTGGATCCGAAAATAGCGGCTGAGAGACCTCTCGGGGCATTTCTCTATGATGTAGCGAAGACGTCTGAAGAAACGCCAGATACACAGACAGGTGAACTAGAATATCTCGCCGAGCTCGGCATGCCGGTGAATCCGGAACATCAGCATGCGGACTCTCTTGAAGATGTTTTTGCATATTGGAAAAAATGGAGTGGGGTAGAGCGAGAAAAAGTTGATTATCAGCTGGATGGAGTTGTGTTGAAAGTTGAATCAAACAAGCAACAGGAGACACTCGGATACACCGGTAAGGCGCCACGCTTCGCCATCGCCTACAAGTTCCCGGCAGAACAAGTCAAGACTATTGTTGAAGATATAACTCTACAAGTTGGCAGAACAGGGAAGCTCACTCCGGTTGCGCATCTTGTGCCAGTTCTCGTCGCTGGCTCTACTGTCGCCCGCGCCACACTCCACAATGAGGATTTTATTAAAGAAAAGGATATAAGAATCGGCGACACTGTAATCTTGCAAAAAGCTGGCGACATTATCCCAGAGGTTGTTTTAGTTATAAAAGAATTGCGACTGAAAAATTCTAAACCGTGGAAGTTCCCAACGCATTCGCCACTCTGTGGCGGTGACGGCAGAATAGAAAGAGTTCCGGGCGAGGCGGCACATAGGTGCGTAGTCGCGGGCTCTTTTGAACAACAGGCGCGCAGGCTCATACACTTTGCTGGGCGCAGTGCGCTGGATATTTCTGGGTGTGGCAGAGAAACCGTGAGAGCTCTGATGGAAAATAGTTTAATTTCAGACTTTGACGATATTTTTGATCTAACAAAAGACGAATTGCTCACGCTTGAAGGCTTTGAAGAAAAGAAAGCTGATAATCTTATCAACGCAATCAATACAGCAAAAAAGGTGTCGCTAGATAGACTGCTAATTGGTCTTGGTATAAATCATGTCGGCGACGAGACTGCATATTTGCTCGCCACAAAATTTCAGACGATCGCCGCACTCGGCAAATCGAGCGAAGAATCGCTTTCAAAAATAGATGGCATCGGGCCCATAATAGGGAAGTCTGTGCATACCTGGTTTGCACAAAAGGAGAATCAAGCACTTCTCGTGCGCCTACAGAAGCATTTAAAGATACAAAAAGTTGTCGCGCCCTCGCAGGGGCCTCTGACCGGCCAAACAGTCGTTATTACCGGCACATTGCCTACGCTTTCGCGCGAAGAAGCCGAGGCGCGCGTGCGTCGCGCAGGCGGGAAGGCGGCCGGTACCGTCTCTTCTAAGACCTCCTTTGTAGTCGCCGGCTCCGATGCCGGCTCTAAACTCGCCAAAGCCGAGCAACTGGGTGTTCGTGCTATAGATGAATCTGCATTTTTGAAGATGCTTGAGTCATGATAAAGTGCCTGTAATGGCAACGACTGAGGACGTAAAGAAGCTGGCGGCGCTGGCGAGGATACGAGTAGAGGAATCGGAATTGGAAAAATTCACGAGCGAGTTTGACGCTATTCTCGCGTATGTCGAGACCCTTTCTAAGGTCGAGATGCCGCAACGCGAAGCGTTGCGGCGCGGGACAGCGTTGCGAAATGTGATGCGCGAAGACGGTGAACCGCATACACCAGGTGCATACACTGAGAAGCTCGCCGAGCAGTTCCCCTCCTTCGCTGAAGCTACGGAGGGCAAGCCGTCAAACGAAGATGGAGTATATTTGAAAGTGAAACAGATAATCAGTCATGAATAAACTTAATGAACTAACGATTGTTGACGCTGCTCGCGGCCTACGGGCACACGAATTTACTGTGCGTGAGCTTTGGGACGCGTGCGCGACTGTCGCGCACGAGAAGAATCCAGAATTGAATGCGTATCTAGAAATTTTTTCCGCCGGAGGCGGATCCGCCTCCGGCGGAGATGCAATAGAAGCTGCGCAAAAAAGAATTGATGCCGGGGACGCCCCGCTGTTGTGTGGCATACCGCTCGCGATCAAAGACAATATTTTGATAGAAGGGAAGATCGCGAGCGCGGCGAGTAGGATGCTAGAGAATTATAATGCGACCTATGATGCGACTGTTATTAAAAAACTTAAAGACGCTGGAGCGCTCTTTGTTGGGAGGACCAACATGGACGAATTCGCAATGGGTTCGTCTACAGAGCATTCTGCATTTGGACCGACCAAGAATCCGCACGATACATCAAGGGTTCCAGGCGGCTCTTCAGGCGGCTCGGCGGCGGCCGTCGCCTCGCATATGTGTATCGCAGCACTCGGCTCGGACACTGGCGGTTCTATCCGCCAGCCAGCCGCCCTCACAGGGCTTGTCGGGCTGAAGCCGACCTACGGCGCAGTCTCGCGTTCTGGCCTTATCGCTCTCGGCTCATCACTGGACCAGATTGGTCCACTAACCAAGTCAGTTGCCGATGCGAAGATTCTCTTTGATTCGATTCACGGCAGGGACCCGCTTGACTCAACGACGATTCCGGAAGAATTAAATGAGAAAAAAGAAGCGCAAGAAAAACTGCGCATAGGAGTACCGCGACATCTTCTGAAAGAGAGCATAGATGCAGACATTCTGGCCACGTTTAACACTAAACTCGCAGAGTTAGAAAAAGCTGGACATACGATAGTTGATATAGAGTTACCAATGAGTGCGCACGCGCTCGCAGCTTACTATGTCATTATGCCCGCCGAAGTCTCCACTAATCTCGCTCGCCTTGATGGGATGCGCTATGGGCACGCATCACGCGGAGACACTCTACTAGATGATTACATCAAGTCGCGCACAGAAGGCTTTGGTGAAGAGACGCGCCGCCGCATACTGCTCGGCACGTTTGTTCTCTCCTCTGGCTATATTGACGCGTATTATCGTAAGGCGAATGCGGCGCGTGATGTGCTCCGTAAAGAATACAATGATGCTTTTAAGACGTGTGACGTGATCGCATTCCCGACGACGCTCTCTCCTGCATTTAAATTCGGCGAGAAGAGCGACCCTCTATCCATGTATCTAGAAGACATTTTTACAGTAACGGCTAATCTCACGGGCATGCCGGCGATATCTATCCCGATGGGTTTCGTAGAGAAAGAAGGGAAGAAACTCCCCGTCGGCATACACTTCACCGCACCGCATCAGGCGGAGTTGCTACTTTTCTCTATTGGCTCTGCTGTTGAAGGAGCACATGCTGTGTAGCTTTTTGGTTTATACTAAAGGTGATGCAACAACAGCCGACACAGATAAATGTTGAGTATTGGTTTCGCCAGTTGTATGAGTGGTTTTATGGCCCTCACGGAGCTGTAAGCTATGCAGGGCTAGAGGCTACAATTGCGCACATCTGGCTATGGATAATAGTTATAGGTTATGCACTCTCAGTGATTGGTCTTTTTGTCATAATTTATTGCATAGTCAAACTGTTTGAGCTTCGCAAACGCGAAGAAGAGTACTACAACACCATGATAATTTTACCGGACGCTGATGGTGGTACGCACCCGCGCTGGGCGCACATTGAATCGCTGTTAGACGGGCATAGCCCAAGCCAATGGCGCGAGGCTATTATTGAGGCCGATATCATGCTTGATGATGCTCTTGCAAAACATGGTTATGTTGGCAATGGAGTAGGGGAGAAGTTAAAGGCTATTGAGCAGTCAGGCCTAAGTTCTCTGCAAGAAGCATGGGAGGCGCACAAGGTGCGCAACCAGATAGCACACGCTGGCTCTACGTTTGAACTCACAGAGTCGCTCGCGCGCCGAACAATCGCCCGCTACGAGACAGTCTTCCGCGAGCTTAAGATAATTTAGGTTGCACAACTTTTTCAGGCGGGTATAGTAATTACATATCTGGGTAGAGGAGAGTTGGTAATCCAAACGGGGCGGCAAATGTGCAAACTTCTTGAGTTTGAGGTAATCTAAATACATAGCGGGGTAGAGGAGAGTTGGTAATCCAAACGTGGCGGCAAATGTGCAAACTTTTTGAGTTTGAGGTAATCTAAATACATAGCGGGGTAGAGGAGAGTTGGTAATCCAA
>CAZXAN010000003.1:0-24754 GCA_964638585.1 uncultured Candidatus Saccharibacteria bacterium | reverse complement strand
TGTGCAAACTTTTTGAGTTTGAGGTAATCTAAATACATAGCGGGGTAGAGGAGAGGTACCTCGTGGGGCCCATAACCCCAAGACGCCGGTTCGATTCCGGCCCCCGCAACACGGTTGTGACGCCAGGAACCAGTACCGACAGGCATCAAAGTCAGTACTGTACCGCCCCGGGTGTTCACCAGAAAAAGCTCGCGAATACACTGCGAGCTTTTTCTGTTATGTAGCAGATACAACATATATCCAGTTCAATTCCGACTCTCGTATTCTGCTACATTTCGTGTCGCAATCATACCTAAATTGATCCGATTTTGAGCAGGGGCGTTGGAATCGAACTGGTAGCATCCAGCATCTGTCTCGGTTCCTACTTCCCGCCCGGGTGCACGGGGACAGGAATTGAACTTTAAACTGAAAATACGGCCTGAAATCGTAGTAGGAACTTATTGCCTTTTATTGAATAGCGAGTACTATCACCTCTGGAACTGAACACTCGGAAGGTCCCTGACAACAACGAAATAAGGAGCAGTGAACATGAAGAATATGACCTACGCAGGAACTGGCGTTGACTACGGCGCTATGGACCCATTCAAACGCATGGCGCAAATGGCCGCGCTGGAAACGGACCACAATCTAGGTCGTTTCGGATTTTCGGCTGTTCCGTGGACGCGCGGTGAAAGCGTTTTCCTCATCAAGACATCGTGGGGATACCTCGGCCTCGTCGTCGAAGGCCTTGGCACCAAGAGTTTGGTGGCCGACGCTTTATACAAACTAGCTTCCACGATGGAGTCGCTGACCGGCAGATCGTTCTACGACAATGTGGCCCAATGCAACGCGGCCATGGCGTTCAACGACTTAATCACGCTCGGTGCAGATCCGGTCGTGTACGGCCAGTACCTCGCCGTCGGCGATTCCAAGTGGTTCGATGACGAGAAGCGGAGCCGTGACCTGATCGAAGGGACGAAGAAGGCCTGCGAGTTAGCAGGTTGTGCCTGGGGCGGAGGAGAAACGCCGACGCTCAAAGGCATCATTATCCCGGGTACGGCAGACCTCGCGGGCGCAACTGTCGGTCTCATCACTCGCGAAGAACGTCTCATCAATCCGGCAAACATAGCGGACGGTGATGCGATTGTAGCTTTCGAGAGTTCCGGTATCCACGCGAACGGTCTTACGCTCGCGCGGACAATTGCCGACAAACTTCCCGATGGCTACCTCACGAAATTGCCTGACGGCCGGACGTACGGCGAAACTCTGCTCGACCCGACGCATATTTACGTGGCCGCAATCCGGCGGTGTTTCGATGACGGCATCGACATTCATTATGCTGTCAACGTCACGGGTCACGGGTGGCGGAAGCTCATGCGAGCTACCCAACCGTTCGCCTACATCATTGAGGACTTGCCTTGGAAGCCGCCAATTTTCGACTTCATCCAGAAGCATGGACCGGTCGATGATGAAGAAGCATTCGGCAACCTCAATATGGGAATCGGCTTCGCCATCTACGTGCCGCAGAAACAAGTCGGTCGCGTGTTTGCGGCACTCGAGCCTCTTCAGGGGAATCGGAAGACGAACTACTTCCTGGCTGATGTCATCGGCCACATCGAGAAAAGCGATGAAAAGAAAGTCGTCATCAAACCGAAGAACTTGATGTACACCGCCGATACGCTCGCAGTTCGTTAGTCACGGGAATCGCGGGATTGGAACCGTACTCACACCAGACGCAGTGAGTACGGTTTTTTTATTACATTTTGACCGGGCGTCGGAATCGAACTGTAGCGAACAAAGCAAAAAATGGGGGCAGGAATCGAACTGTAGCGAGGTGAGCATCTAAGCCGTAGAAAGTTCGATTCGATTATGGGCCCGGCAACACGGTTGTGCCTTAAGAAACAGTGTTTACTGGCGAGTCAGAGACAAAGCTCTGGATGTTTTGGATTGTCGTACCAACAATGCGCTCTACAGCCTCTTGTGTGTTAAATGCGAGGTGCGGGGTCACGATAACGCGCGGGTGCTCTATCAAATAGTGATTCTCTAATGCAGTCTTTATCGCATTCGCTTGTGGGTGTGGGGCAGTGAGTAGCGCCGACTCGTCGTTTAATTCACCCTCTTCTTCTAACACGTCTAGCGCGGCTCCAGCTATTACACCGCTTTTTAAGGCTTCAACGAGCGCATCTGTCTCTACAACAGCACCGCGAGAAGTGTTGATCAGGTAGGAACCTTTCTTAAAGGTGCTTATGTTCTCTTTATTTACCAGATGATGCGTGTGTGCATTGTATGGGACATGGAGTGAGATTATGTCTGAATTTGCAAAGATTTCTGGCAAAGTCGCGTATGTAAAGTTGAGAGACTTGGCGAGTTCTTCGTCTCTTTTTACATCAAACCCCAAGACTTTCATACCAAAGCCGTTTGCCATGCGGATAGCGTGTACCCCGATGTGTCCACAGCCCACTATGCCAATAGTCTTGCCAGATAGATCAAACCCACGTAGCCCAGTTGGAGAGAACTCGCCACTCCTCACACGCTCGTCAGCATCTATTACACGACGTGAGAGAGCGAGCAGTAGAGCGAACGCGAACTCGGCGACAGTGTGCTCGCCATAAAACGGCACATTCACAACGGTGATGTCACGCGCTTTCGCCGCGGCTAGGTCAATATGGTCATAGCCAGTAGAGCGCGTCGCGATAAGTTTAAGAGCAGGGAAGCGCTTCATCTCATCCTCGCCGATTTTTGACTCTATAAAAGTGCAGAGCACTTCTGTCTCTGAGTCTGTCAGGTCCGGAAACGCGGATAATGAGCCTTCATGAAAAGTGATGTTTTCTCCTGGCAGTTTCGCCTTCACAAACTCCTCCTCCCACGCCTCCCCCGAAAAGTAATGAATGTTCATTTATGTATTCTACACCGTCTCGGCTTCGCGTTCTATGGCGAGTAGGCGGTCATATTTGGCGAGGCGTTCGCTCTGGCCGAGGCCGCCGGCCTTGATGCCGTATGCGCCGACCCCATAAGCAAAGTCGGCGATAAATGTGTCGTCTGTTTCTCCTGACCTATGCGAGGCAATCACTTTGAAACCGGCGGCCTGCGTTAATTGCACAGCTTGAATAGTTTCCATCACCGTGCCTATCTGGTTTGGTTTGATTAGCACTGCATTCACTGCCTTATTTTTTATCGCCTCATTGATTAGTGCCGGATTAGTGCAAGTAAAGTCGTCGCCGACTATTAGTATTTTATTGTTCACGGCGTTTGTTAGACGCATGAAATCGTTCGTTGCATGTTCATCAAACGGATCTTCTATACTCTTAACACCAAAGTTTATGGCGAGATTCGCATACGTTTTAGCTAAGTCATCTGTAGAATATGTTTTTCCTAGCATGTGGTATTCATTATCATTAAAAAATTGGCTCGCGGCCGCATCTATCGCGACACTAGTGCCTGGGAATTCCTTTACGAGTTCGGAGAGAATCTCAAAAGGTTTTTCTAGGGCATCAAATGTAGGTGAATATCCTCCCTCATCTCCCATAGGCAGTGCGGAAGTCAAACTTCCGCAGTTGCTGCGGAAGTTTGACTTCCGCAAGAGTTCGCCGAGTCTATCAAACGCTTTTTGCGCGATTGGTAATGCGTCACTCGTTTTACCCTCTATAACAAATATGTATTCCTGAAATGGGAGTTTAAATCCTGCATGAACTCCGCCGTTCATTACGTTTACAAAAAGGCGCGGGGCTGACGGAGTTGTCCCGGCTCTCGTCGCGATATCCTGCCAGAGTGGCACATCCTTTTGCATGGCAGAGAGCCGCTGTGCAGCGATAGAGACCGAGAGAATTGCGTTAGCACCGAGGAGTGACTTGTTTGGCGTGCCGTCAAGCGTAATCAAAAAATCATCAAGTTCATCGAGCGAGCTGAAGTCGCGACTGATAATGGCGGTCGCGATTTCTCCAGTAACATTTTCCACAGCTTTTTCTGCATCAAGCTCAACTGCTTCGTGTTCACCGGTACTCTTGCCAGATGGGACAGATGCTGTCGCACTCACTGTGTCCGCAGTTAGTGTTGTTTCTATTGTCGGGCGACCACGAGTGTCTAAGATTGAACCGGCTACTACATTGTCAATGCGCATAATTAACGATAGAGTTTCTCCTCTAGTTCTGCAACCTGTTCAAGCGTTTTAACTACAGAATCAGGATTGAGAGATATGCTTTCTATCCCTTCTCTAACTAAGAACTCTGCAAAGTCGGGCAGATCAGAAGGTCCTTGCCCGCAGATGCCGAGATATTTCCCGCGCCGTGTGCAGGTGCGGATAATCTTACTGATGAGCGCTCGCACTGACTCGTCATTTTCATTTCCTATATGCGTTACGATGCCAGAGTCGCGGTCTAGCCCGAGCGTGAGCTGGGTGAGGTCGTTACTGCCGATGGACATACCATCAAAGAGATCCAAGAACTCTTCGTCAAGAATGATGTTTGATGGTATCTCGCACATCATATACACCGGTGTCGCCTTCTTCTTATTCTTCGCGAGGATGCGCGTCGCTAGACCATGCGTCGCCATGATATGAAGCACCTGTTCAGCCTCGTGGATAGTGCGGCAGAAGGGAATCATAGGGATAACATTTCTAAGACCCATTTCTTCGCGTACCTTCACGAGAGCGCGACACTCTAGAATAAAGGCATCTTTAAATTTCGGATCGTAGTATCGCGATGCTCCGCGCCAACCGATCATTGGGTTCTCTTCTTTTGGCTCATAGGCCTCTCCGCCGAGCAGAGTTACGTATTCGTTTGTCTTGAAGTCAGAGAAACGAACGATAACTGGGCGCGGAGAAAAGGCGGCACCGATCTTCGCGATGCCGTATGCAAGATTGTTTACGTAATAATCAACAGGATTCTCCCATCCTGCAGATTTTTTCATAATCATAGAACGAACCTTTGGCAAAGCCTTTTTTAAATTAAGAATAGCGAGTGGGTGTATGCCGATGTTAGACGCGATAATAAATTCTTCTCTTGCCAGCCCGACCCCCTTTACAGGCAGTAGTGAGTTCTCAAACGCGATATCAGGAGAGGCGATGTTCACCATAATCTTCGTCTTCGTGTTCGGGATTGATCCAATAGAGTGTTCGCGCACTGTTATCTTCGCCTTACCGGCCGTGATGATCCCTGCGCTCCCAGTCGTGTCCACCGTGATAAGAGTGCCTGTTTTTAGCACTTTTGTCGCATTTCCGGCTCCCACAATTGCAGGGAGGCCTAGTTCGCGCGAGACTATCGCGGCGTGACTTGTGCGCCCGCCACGATCGGTGATAATCGCCGAGGCCATCTTCATAATCGGTTCCCAGTCTGGATCAGTCATCTCTGTGACGAGAATCTCGCCCTTTTTAAACGTACCGATTTCTTTCGGACTCTTTATGATGCGTGTGACACCGAAGGCGGCCGCAGAGCCGACAGAGATACCTCGCGCGATCTCCTTGCCTTGTCCAGAGACTTTATATTCAATAAGTTTCGTGAAGTCGCGGCGCGCCTGAATAGTCTCCGGTCGTGCTTGTACGATAAAGAGTTGATTGGTCTGACCATCTCTGGCCCACTCCATATCCATCGGTGTCCACGTCTTAGCCCTCTCTGAATAATGCTTCTCTATAATCGCGCCCCAACGCGCGAGCTCCACGATTTCTTTTTCGTCCAATACAAATTTGTTCTGTTCAGCTGGAGTTGTTTTCACAGTCTTTGTCTGTATCACGCCCCTTTTCCCATGCGCATACTGCATCTTCTTATTCTTTACTCCCATGCTTTTAGAAATAATCGGACTCTTCGCTACGCCGATTTTGGATTTCATTACTAAATATTCGTCTGGAGTCACTTGGCCCTGCACTATAAGTTCTCCTAGTCCAAAAACAGCATTAATCAGCACGACATCTTTAAAACCACTTTCTGTATCAACGGTGAACATAACTCCTGATGCTCCCTGCCTACCGGCAGGCAGGCAGGTGTCAGAGCGGACCATCTTCTGTACACCAACCGAGAGAGCTACTTTTGTATGTGCAAAGCCTTTATCTGTGCGATACGAGATAGCGCGGTCTGTAAAGAGAGAAGCCATTGCCCAGACGACTGCCGTAGCGACTTCTTCTCCACCTCTAATTCCTAAATAAGTCTCGTGTTCACCAGCGAAAGAAGCCCCTGGTAAGTCTTCTGCAGTGGCCGAAGAACGCACGGCGACATCAGTATTCTTGCCATATTGCTTCTCCATCTGCGCATAGGCTTTCAGTATTTCTTTTTTTAAGTCAGAGGGGAGGGGAGTGGTGCGGATCTTGTCGCGCACGAGCTTACCGCATCTCGCGAGTTCTTTCAGATTTTTGGTATTTAAGCCGTCAAGTGTTTCTGCAATAAAAGTATCAAGCCCGGTCTCTTTTAGAAAATAGTAGTAGGCAGAAGCGGTTACGGCAAAACCTTCTGGTACGCGAACTCCCTGTGGCACAACTGTGCGAATCATTTCACCCAAGGACGCGTTTTTCCCGCCGACCTGTGCGACGTCGTCCATTCCGATATCTCTCAACCACAAAATATGTTTTTTATCGTTCGCCATACAAATATTTATTTTGATTTTTTTAGAGCGATAATAAGATCAGACACATTAGATCCAGTATAACCTGTTAGGAGTGCATCTTTTGTAGTTGTGAAAAAGTCGTACGATGCGTGCGTGTATAAGTAGTCGTTAGCAGAAAGATTTAGTTCGCGCGCATGCGCGCGAGTAATCTCGTCAGCGATAGCTCCTGCATGATCAGTGTTGTCGTGGCCATCTGATGCAAATGGCATGATTAACTCACCCTCGTTGAGGTATTCAAGAGTAGCAAGCGCCATCTCCTGATTACGCCCGCCTTCGCCGTGATTCTCATCGAATGTCACTGTACTCTCTCCGGCATAAAGCACGGCGGTTTTATCCAGTGATGTATGAAGTTTTTCAACAATAGTTCGACCGACTTCGCGCGCTTCTCCTGCGAAGCGCGCTTCTGCAATTTCAGTCTCGTATCCAAGTTTTTCAGCCTCTTTTTGCATTGCTATCAGCGCGTCTTTGTTAGATAGGAATAGTAGATTAGTCACTCGTTCAAAATATTTTGGCTCTTTCACAGTCTCAATAAACTTAATGCTATTCGGAGCTTCAATGCCGTATTTGGCCAAAATCGCCTCTGCGTCAATGACAGTAGAAGCGTCAAGTACAGTCGGGCCAGAAGAAATAGTGGCTATGTCATTATCTGGCACATCAGAAAAGATGAGGGAGACGACTTCTGCCGGATACGTTGCGGAGATTAAACCTCCGCCACGCGCTCGTGAAATATGTTTTCTAACTATATTTAAATCTTGTATTGGAGCGCCTTTTTCTGTGAGCTTTTCAAATAATTCGCTCTCATCATTAGAAGTCATGGGCTCTTCAGGCAGACAGAGCAGGGTAGAGCCGCCACCAGAAATAACAAAAATCACCAAATCGGTTTCTGTTTTTCCAGAAAGAAATTCTAGTATCCGTTTTGAGCCTGTAACATTTGCTTCGCTCGGGAGCGGGTGCGTGCCGATAATAGTTTCTATTTTTGAACTGCTGTCTTGATTTGTATCAGTTACGTCTAGTGCAATGCCAGCTGTAAGAGTCCTTCCTAAAACCTTTTCAATCGCTCTGCCAGCAGATATAGCGCATTTCCCGACGCCTACATAAAAAACTTTTCTTCCCGCAATTTTGTAAACTTTATCTAAAATACGTAATTCATCACTCACAACTTGCACCTTACCTCTCACGACTTTTTCTGTATTTATAGATCCATATCCCGCTTCCGCAATCGCGAGCGCGTCGCGCCTCATCTCATTCACCGCCAGCTCCTCTGTATTTTGTATCTTACCCATGCTTTTCATTATAACTTGAATTGTGATAGCTTAATCATGGATAGTATACAATCGGAACTCAACATGAGGAGTGTGTCATGGCATACGGATTTCTTTGCAAGAATTGCGGACACGAGCAAGAGAATCACGATGTGAATCTAGTTAACATGCCCGTGCTACGTAAGGCGCAGTGGTTCGAGAGACGTAAGAAAGGTTATAAAATGGACATGCTTCATTGCGTAGAAACACGCTGGACTCCTGCATATAAGGAGAGAGTAGATAAAACGTGTTGGGATGCAGGCTTGTATTATGGCAGTGGTTACGTGTCGCCTTCGTTGAAAAAGGAGAGCGAATTGCAGGATGAAGAGAGGAACAATCCATATTATCCTCCATGTCACGTAGTCGTTTTGTATTCGCCGAGGACAGGCAAGTCGTTCGTTGCACAAATGGAATGATACTGATGCGTACAACCTGTCGAACACTCGGTGTTCGACAGGTTGACTGTTTTATCAAGGCCTCGCCTTGTTATATGTTAAAAACCTTAGTCTTTTTTCTGACCGTAGCATTTAGTCTAGCTATAGCTAGACTATTGTATACACTTGTAAATTACAGTCAAAATCACTTTACCTTAAAATCGTCTATAGTAAACAATAAGGTAAAGTGATGTTATTAATTTTTTATCATTGCCTCGCCTTACTGGACTCTAGTAAAATTTTATTTATAAACTCAATTTTTCTTCTGTAGTACTCTCTTGTGCTTAGTCCGTTTCCGTTCTCTTTAAGCTTCCGATATGCATCTAAGTCGTCATGATTGTTTTTTAAATGTGTTTCAAATTTAATGCAATCAAGCCAATTGTTACTATTCTCATTGATCAAGAATACATCAATGTGTTTGTCAGCAATGTTTGTTACAAATCGTACTCTCTGTAGCGGATACACACTCATGGGCTTGCCAAACAATTTTTCAATAGAAACAAGAAGCGTGTCGAATTGACTGGTCGATATGGGAATATAAACATCTATTTCATCTTGACCAGAAATCCCCAAACTCGTTGCACCATGGTGTTCGACTAACACATGCGTGCCGAGAGTCGATTGGACGAGTTTTTTAACCGTTTGAAATTTTTCTTCAGCTGTTGGGTCAAATGGAATGACCTTAACTGTGTCAGTATCCGAGAGATGATCAATCCATTTCTGTTGGTCGGCAGTTAACATTTGCTAAGTATAAGCTGAAACAACCTGCTTGACATAAGCGTGGTAGAGAGTAGGTTTTGAGCAGAAGTTGTTTTCACGGTCTTATTTTCCACCCTGGATGAGGAGATTCATATGACAAAGCACTTTGAAGTTGTTGAGGTAAAGAACCCCACCCAAGTAGCTACGTTTTCTGGCAAATTGAGATTGCTCGGGTTCGAGACCCTAAGCAATTTTTATTGGGGAGATTATCATCGCGAACGATTGCGTGCCTCGGTTGCAGGCCTCGTGCCGATGAAGTATGAGGAATCTGTTATCTGATCTACGTTTTTCGACAGACAGGTTACCGAGACGGGATTCCGGAACTATACCGGGCCGAATATACCGGAACCAGTCCTAGACATTCTGGAAACAGTGATCAAGGGAGGGACATTTAGCGATTATCGGATTCTTTTGAAAGACAGACAACAAGTCGGCTGTCATAAGATCGCTCCGGAGTGTATGTTAGTGGCTTGGGAAGATGAGTTAAAGCGGTTTATGACTGGAACCTTGTGTTCAGTGTTGTTGAAGTATAAGGAGATAATGCCGCCGATCTTCAAACTCGCTCGATGGACATTTGAAACAGATGTCTTGATATCAATTGATACCGTGAAGACCATCTTACGACATGAAATAATCTCCGGGACTAGCTACAAATGCATGACGAAGGACCTTCGTGAAAACGCGCTTCAAGCTTGTTCAGTCGCATAAGAGCCGTTGATACTCAAAAAGGCACTGTTGTTGCAGTGCCTTTTTTATAAATCAACCTGTTAAACACCGAGTGTTTGACAGTTATCAAGGCTAAGCCTTGCTAGATGATGAAGTTTATCCCCTCAAGCTCTTCAGGATTTTTGTAGAAAATAATCTGTTTGGCGATGCCACTAAGAGTATCTGAAATTTGTGTTCCACTTTTCGCAATAACAATGACCGGTTTTTCTTTTGCGTAAGCATATCCAGTCTCAATTCCAAGACCAACTCCTTTTTCTGAAAACTCGGCTATAAGAATGTCACAGTCATCAATAGCTTTCAGTGCAAGAGGCATAAATTCTTGCGGTGTCATTTTCACCGCACCCCACTTTTCATAATCACGAACCATAACCACTGTATCTAATCCAGCAGTGTGAAGCGCGCTAGAAACCTTTTCTATAAATTCTTTGTCGCTGTAGTCTTCTTTGAACTTAAATGCTACGTAGGCTTTCATATTCAAAACGCCTCCGTGTTTTGTATCTGCCACCATATGTTCATTATAGCTTGTCTTAGGACTTAGAAACTTTGCTATACTCCATTCGTGAATAAACACCTCAATGTTTTTCCATTTCAGGAGACACTCAATTCTGGCCGTTGTGGACCAGCGTCATTAAAAATCATTCTCCAATATTACGGAACTGACTTGTCTGAAGAAGAACTCGCAAAGCGGACAAACACTAAAAAAGACAGTGGAACAAGCGCAGAAGATATACAGAAAGTCGCAAGAGAGCTTGGGTTCAAGGTCGAGATAAAAAATGAGGGAACCTTATCTGACGTAGAAAATTGGATCAATAAAGACGTACCCGTAATTGTAGACTGGTTTACCGTTGGAAGGGACGATTACCCAGAAGACACAATTTCAGCTGACGGCCATTACTCGGTCGTGTGTGGTGTAGATGATACACACATATATTTACAAGACCCTGAGATTGGTAAAATAAGAAAGATGCAAAGAAGAGTTTTTGAACGAGTCTGGTTTGATTTCACCGGTGATTTAATCAAAACTAATGAACTGATCATTAGGCAGTTCATTGCAATTTACAGAGACTGAAGATTAGTACAACCTGTCGAACACTCGGTGTTCGACAGGTTGACTGTTTTATCAAGGCCTCGCCTTGTTGGAGTTAGCGCGGAGGGCCGTGGTGGCCGAGCGAGGTGTGGAGGTGGGGAAGGAGATATTTGTCGGCGCCCCAATAGCCGGCGACGCGCCAAGCTAGGATGAGGAAGATAGAGAGTGTGAATAGGATAGGATTAACGCTGACTGTGCCGGCGAGCATGAAGTTAAGGTTCATAAACGCGCCAAAGAATGCCGCAACTCCGACGAACGCTCCGACGATGAGCCCCAACCCGACGAGCACTTCGCCTACTGCGATGGCGTTTGACCACGAGACAAGATTTGGTAGTACAGCATCGTTTAAGAATCCTGCATACCACATCTGTACATCTGGGTGCGCGCCACCCGTTTTAGAAAGTGCACCCTTAACGAAACCTGCAAGAGCCTTACCGGCATCGCCACCGAACCACACAGGGTTCATCACTTTATCTAAACCGGCGGCCAGCCATTCGTAGCCGACATAGAGGCGGACGATAAACCAAAACGGCGCGCTCTGTCTGCTGGTGAAGAAGAAATGAGGGAACCAAGATTGCTCCAATGGATATTTAGTCATACTGATATACTAGAACAAATGGATAGAAATGTAAGCCTCGTCTGGGGAAAAGATACGCTGAAGTCATTTATAGACAGGACGACGATGTATAGGCTGATGCTCTATTATCTATTGGTGCTGTTTGTCGCCGCGCTCGCAGCGAGCGCGGCTAATTATTTTTCGTTCTCTCCTTTGGATTTATTGTGGTCAGCTGTCGTACTTATAATTTCTGCCGTTTTGTCAAACCGATTATTTGCAAACGTATTTGGAGCAGTCACCAATCATGAATCTGTATACATTACGGCGCTCATACTCGCACTCATCATGTCGCCGATCTCGTACACCGATGTTTCGGGCTCTGTAATTTTAATAATTGTCGCAATAATATCGTCCGCATCAAAATATATTTTAGCAATCCGTAAGAAACACATCTTCAACCCTGCGGCAATCGCTATTGTGTTTTCTGCATTTGTGCTTGGCACACCGGCAACGTGGTGGGTCGCCGGCAATGTAGCGCTTCTACCCTTTGTACTTATTGGCGGATTGATAGTTGTATATAAATTACGAAAATTTGATCTCGTTCTAGCATTCTTCGTCTCGTCATTTATTACCGTTGCGTTCATATCTGCAGACCCTATTGCGAGCATTCAGGCCACAGTTCTATATTCTGTTTTTCTTTTTTTCGCATTTGTGATGCTTACCGAACCGCTTACTCAGCCCAACACTCGTGTGCTACGAGTCGTGTACGGCATATTTATTGGGATTTTATTTATACAATCGCCACACATAGGTTCTGTGTACTTCTCTCCGGAGCTCGCGCTCGTGACAGGGAATCTTCTTTTTTATTTTGTAAGTCCAAACTGGCGCTACATGCTCACCTTTGTTGAGCGCCGCCAGCTAGCAGTCGGTATATATGAATATATATTTAAGAGCGATAGGATTTTGCACTTTAAGCCCGGACAATACTTAGAGTGGACGCTTGGCAAGGTGCCGTTAGACAACAGAGGCAATCGCAGATTCTTCACAATTGCTTCTGCTCCCTGCCTACCGGCAGGCAGGCAGAACGATAACATAGTCGCACTTGGTGTGCGCTTTTATGATAAGTCAAGCGCATTTAAACAGGCGCTCGCTGCTCTCGCGCCCGGCGCTGTTATTTCAGCTTCTTCGCTTGGTGGCGACTTCACGATGCCAGAAATAAATAAAAATAAAAAGCTGGCATTTCTGGCAGGCGGTATCGGCGTCACGCTCTTTGTAAGCATGGCTCGGCATTGTATTAAAACGAATGAAACGAGAGATGCTATTTTATTGTATTCAAGCAAATCTGAAGAAGAGGTTGCATATCGCGACGTGTTTGAAAGCGCCAGCCGCTGCGGCTGGCGCACAGTGTATCGCATCGGCATTATTGACGCTGAATATATCAAACAATCAGTACCCGATTACGCCGAACGCACTTTCTATATCTCCGGCCCGCCCGGCTTTGTTTCTGCGATGAAAAATCTGCTCATAAATCTCGGCGTCTCGCGTTTCAATATCAAAACCGATTTCTTCCCCGGCCTCGTCTGAAGAAAGTGATAAGATAAATAGATGAGACCGGAAAAAAAGAAACCTGCGAGGGTGAGGGAGGTGTTGCGCGCCTATGGTAGCGCTGCTCTTAAGTATCGCTGGCAGCTCTATACTGCGATAGTAGCTGCAATAATTATTGAAGCGGCGAGTGTCGTCGCGCCACTTTTCCTGCGTCAGTTTATTGACTTGTTATCGCTCAGGACGCCGACAGAAGCGGTTGTACAAGGAATTTTTATAGCGCTTATACTATTTACAGTTACGAATCTTGTAAGTTGGGCTGGGCAGAGACTGCGTCTATATGTGGTGAACAAATTAGAAGCGAGGACGATGGAAGACTTGTATCAACAAGCGTTTGATTATCTCATCGGACATTCGCACGAATTCTTCATTTCAAACTTTACTGGGACGCTCACGCGTCGTGTGACGCGTTACGCGCGTGCATTTGAACAGGTTTTTGACACCATCATTTTCAACTTCTCTCCAGCTTTCATATTTGCTATCGGTATCATCGGGGTCCTATCAATGCGAAGTCCGCTTCTCGGTGCTGGGCTGTTTGTCTGGACGGTCGTGTTCGTATATCTGCAATTCATTATGATGCTGAAACGTCAGCCGCTTCGTATCGCGCGCACAGAACAGGACAGTCGCATCACTGGCGCGCTTTCAGATGCTGTTCTTAATCATTCAACGGTAACTACGTTTGCAAATGCGCGACTTGAAAATGTGCGGTTCACAGGAGTAGTTCACGACTGGTATCTTGCGTTAAAGCGCGTATGGGATGCAGACTTGTGGATCTATGGAATACAGGGATTACTAGCCGTCGCAATAGAGTTCGCACTTCTCGCGGGGGCAATACTTCTTTGGCAAAAAGGTCTTGTGACAGTGGGAGACTTCGTGCTCATCCAGGTTTATATTCTCGGCCTTTTTAACCGGATCTGGAATATAGGACAGAACCTGCGTCAACTCTATGATGCCTTCGCTGATGCGACCGAGATGTTGGACATTATGGAGTTGCCACACGGGATACAGGATGTGGCGGGTGCGAAAGAATTGAAAGTAGAGAACGGCATAATCGTGTTTGAAAACGTACGATTTGAATATCATGACAGCCACGCCGTGTTGGATGACTTCAGCCTGATTGTCCAACCGCATGAAAAGGTCGCGCTTATTGGTTCGTCTGGGGCAGGGAAGACGACTATCGCCAAATTATTGCTACGACTTTATGACATAACAAGTGGCAAGATAGTGATAGATAGACAAGACATCGCGCGAGTGACGCAGGAGAGCCTGCGCAGAGCGATAGCGTTTGTACCACAAGAGCCGATGCTCTTCCACCGCACGCTTATGGACAATATTCGTTATGGCCGACAGGAGGCGACAGATGAAGAGGTTATAGAGGCGGCGAAACAGGCGCACTGTCACGAATTTATCAGTCAGTATAAAGAAGGATTCCAGACTCTTGTTGGAGAGCGTGGAGTGAAGCTTTCTGGCGGAGAGCGTCAGCGAGTCGCGATCGCGCGCGCAATCCTCAAGAACGCGCCGATACTTGTCTTGGACGAAGCGACGTCAAGCCTGGATTCTGAATCTGAAAAGCTGATTCAAGATGCGCTCATGAATTTGATGAAAGGGAAGACCGTGATAGCTATCGCACACAGGCTCTCTACCGTGATGAATATGGATCGCCTCATCGTGATGGAGAAAGGGAAGGTGATACTCACCGGCACGCACGAAGAACTCCTCGCACATGAGAGCAATCTCTACAAGAAGCTCTGGGAGATCCAAGCGGGCGGGTTTATCAATACTGACTAATCCACCGGCTGTCGGAGTGTACGAATTGATTGGTTTTTGCTACTGTCTCTATATAGCCGGTGTAGTTCAAGAGTCAGAACGAGGGACTCATAAACCCTAGACGGTGGCGCGACTCCACCCGCCGGCACACGACATTTCGTAAGAAGTTTGATAGGATGAAATTTGCTTGCGCAAGCAAGTGGATGCGGGCGTAGCTCAACGGTAGAGCACTTCCCTGTCACGGAAGAGGCCGTGGGGTCAGCACCCATCGCCCGCGCATTGTTCGGTAAGAAAATAGTGTTATGATTCGTCACTAGCTATGGACCAACATGCATGAAACAGAGCAATCATTTCTTAGATTGTATGATGAATTTGCTGGTCCTATTTTTCGTCATTGTTATTTCAGAGTGAGCTCGCGTGAAGTGGCGGAGGACTTGGTCCAAGAATCATTTATGCGCGTGTGGAATTATCTTGCGAAAGGGGAGACGATTGATAATCCAAAAGCATTTCTATATCGGATCGCTGGAAATATGATTATTGATTATTATAGAAAGAAGAAGGAGTCGTCACTTGATGTTCTGTCAGATGATGGGTTTGATCCGATTGGAGACGACGCTAGCTCCACTCTTAACTTCGCAGAGGGACAACACCTACTCGGCGTGGTTAAAAAACTAGAGTCTCCATATCGCGAAACGATACTTATGAGATATGTGGACGACTTCTCAATAAGTGATATTGCCGAAGTTGTAGGAGAGACAGAAAACGTAGTTTCGGTCCGCATCCATCGCGGTATTGAGAAGTTAAAAAAACTTTACACACATGAAAACTCCAATTGAACAATTTTTTGATAAAGCAAAAAATATTCGTCTTTCTGACGAAGCGAATGAGCGTATACGTTCTAACCTAATTGCGCATATGCGGGCAAATCCGGTGCGCATAATCTCTCCATATATGTCTGTATTTAGCTCCGTATTTAGTAGACCGGCTCTAGCTCTGGGCGTCATTCTTCTTGTGGCTGTCGGTGGAGCTACGACTTATGCAGCGTCCGATTCATTACCAGGGGACACATTTTATCCTCTAAAGGTAAATGTAATTGAGCCTATAAAAGGATTCGCAGTAGCGCGTTCGCCTGAAGATAGAGCCAAATGGCAAATTTCGCTTGCTGAAGCGCGAGTAAAAGAGGTGGAGAGACTTGCAGAGAATGAAAGTCTGACAATTGAACAAAGTAAGGATGGAAAAAAGAGATTTGATCGCTCTATGGAAAATGTACGAGCAACTCTAAAAAATCTTTCTGATGATAATCCGAGTGTAGCGATAGAATTAGAGGAGTCATTCACTGCTTCGTTAGTGACGCATGAGAACAATCTACATTCTTTTCACAATAGAGCATCTTCTACGAATGCACGGGAGGCCGGTGAATTTGCAGAACATATCCGGACAAACGCATTTTCTCTATGGACAGCAACTTCTACAAGAAACGACGGATCTGAAAGGAAAAATAACAAAGATAAGAAAGATAAAGAAGATCAAGAAAGTAAAAATAATAAAAAAGATGAAGTGTTACAAGGTGTAGAAGCCATAGCAACGACGACCGTTTCTGCTGATGCGCGCGAAGAATCAGAAGACGAATTAAGAAACAAAGTAGAAGACACAATACGCGATACAAAGGATGTTCTTGGCCTGTGATGTCATAGGTAAGAAATGGTTACCATGGCACGTCTGCTTACCTGTCACCTATGTGGTCACAAGGTGATAGCCTTAGCAACGTAACATTAAAACATATGAAAACTACACGTTATCTATTAGCTTCAAGCGTAGCCATGATGACGCTTCTTGTGGCCTCGCCAGCTCTCGCCGATTCAAAAGTATCAGCAAATGGCCTATTACAAAGCGAAGGTCACGCAGGTCTGAATCTTGGTCTCGGTCTCCGTTCAGAATCTGGTCGCTCAAACGACCGCGATGATAGTTCTCGCGACCGAGATAATCAGAGCAGTTCTCATCGTGAAAATGAAGATAAAAAAATGACCGTCTCTGGTACGGTCTCTGCAGTGAGCGGATCAACGATAACTCTCGCGGGTAATAACGGCATCACGTACACAATTGATGCTTCTAATGCAGAAATTTCGGATCGTAATGATGCCAGCATTATCGGCAATGTCGCGGTAGGAGATACTCTCATCGTGAAGGGTAAACTGAATGGTACGGTCATCACAGCAAAAAAGATTCGTGATGTCACATTCGTACACAGATCGTTCTTATCAGCGATTGGTGCTGCTGGTGCGGGAGTTGTAACTTCTAAAAGCGGTTCTTCATTCACTCTTAAGTCTCGCGGTATGAGTGGTACTACTACAGTCACCACAAATGCTTCAACGACATATAAAGTGAATGGTGTCGCTACTACATCAGGAGCACTCTCTGTCGGCTCGCGTGCAATAGTCTTCGGCTCTACAGACTCTTCTGGAGGCATTACTGCCACCATTGTGAGTATCTTGAACGCCGGTGCTCGCTTCTTTGTGCATCTCTTCTAAAGATTAGCAAAATTGATAAATAAAAAGCGGCGGCCCTAGGGCCGCCGCTTTTTATATTGATACTAGCGGAGTTATCCGCTAGTATGCGGAAGTGCGCCGTTGTGCGTGTAGGCATACAAGGGCTCATTCGGAGAATGCGAAATTATAAGAGGACTTACATTCCGCATTTCCTCATTTCGCCGTTGTAGCTCAGATGGTAGAGCAGCTCCATGGTAAGGAGCAGGTCGACAGTTCAATTCTGTCCAACGGCTCGCCGCCTTAGCTCAGTTGGTAGAGCGACTGCATCGTAAGCAGTAGGTCCCCAGTTCAAGCCTGGGAGGCGGCTCAAAAAGATAGGAGTGATATACTCGCCATAATGGATGATAGGAATAAGAAGAGGCTTGAAGAACTAGAAGCGATGATGGCATCGCCAGACTTTTGGCTGGATAAGGAGGGGGCGCAGAAGCTGGTGCAGGAGTATCAGAGTTTGAAAGATGGTGGTGGTGGCGACTCTCATGACGCCGGCAATGCGACTTTGGCGATACTTGCGGGGGCAGGCGGAGACGATGCTGAGGACTTCGCGCGCATGTTGCGAAGAATGTATGAGGGGTACGCGAGTAAAAAAGGGTGGGGCGTTCGCGAGATTCACGCAAACGAGAATGATCACGGCGGGTACAGAAACTTGATGATTGAAGTGATTGGTAATGGTGCATATGGTCGCCTTAGGCACGAAGCAGGTGTGCACAGGCTTGTGCGCCAGTCGCCTTTTAACGCGAATGCAAAGCGACAAACTTCTTTTGCTCTGGTAGAAGTTTTGCCAACTCTTGTGGCGACAGACAAGGTTGTGTTAAATCCAGATGACATAGAGATACAGTTTGCCCGCGCCGGAGGCGCGGGTGGCCAGAACGTGAATAAGAGAGAGACAGCAGTGCGCATCCTCCACAAGCCTACAAATCTCTCGGTACACGTATCAAACGAGAGGAGTCAGCTCGCGAACCGCGAGAAGGCGGTGGAGCTCCTGAAGGCTAAAATATTCAGTAGGCAGGAGCAGGAGCAGCAAGCAGAGGCAAAAGGTCGGTCAATTGCAGCAACTACAGCAAACGAGTGGGGCAGCCAAATTAGGTCGTACGTCTTGCACCCATACAAAATGGTCAAGGATCATCGCACTAACCACGAGTCCTCTAACCCGGACAAGATCCTAGAGGGCGACCTAGACGGTTTTATTGATTCCACAAGAGAGTATACTGGTACCAATGGAGACGAAAATCGTTAACGATAAGATTACGCGAGAAGAATTGCGAGTGCTTGCTCGTGAGCAGTATGGCGATCTAGTAAAAGCAGTGGTAGATATCGCACAGGAAATTATGGGAGTTGGTGGCGAACTTCATGTGGATATACAATCAATACTTATTGAAAAAGAACATTCGCGAGGCGACACTACATGGGGAATCAACCTGTACGTGGACAAGGTGGGCGATGAATTCATTGAATTTGACTCCATGATTAATTTAAAACCAATGATCGGTAATAGAAGTCGTGGCGTAGAAAACAAAGAAACGCAAAAGGCGATACGCGAGATCGTGACCAAGTTAGTTAAGTAGGTATGGCAGTTTCAAGAGAACGATGGATAACCTTCTCCCTCGCCGAACAGCTTGGAAATATTGGAAGCGAGGTTGGAAGAGCGCGCGCGTGGCATGGAAAGGATGAAAACTCATTTTGGGGCGCGGTAACCCGCGCCCTGGAACTTATTGACCTCACGAGGGAAGACGATCGATGGAGAAATCGCCGTCACGAGCTTGATCGCGCTCTGGAAACATTTGCCGATGCCGTCTTAGGTGGGACAGAATATCAAAGCACTCTTGCAGATATTGAGCGTTATTTTATGTGTTTTGCACTCTATGCCCGCAGTAAGGTACAATAAGGAGTGAGCATGATTTATTTTGATAAAGTAACGAAGAGATACGCTGACACAGCAGCGCTTGAAGATGTCACTATCTCTGTCGCTCCTAAAGAATTTGTATCTATCGTCGGCCACTCTGGTGCGGGCAAGACGACTCTATTAAAACTATTATTGGCAGAAGAACGTCCAACAGAGGGTAATGTCTTTTTTGAATCTATAGATGTCAACGATTTGCCGAGCTCGGCTCTACACCATTACAGAAGGAGAATAGGCATGGTGTTTCAGGACTTCAGGCTTATCCCAAACAAGACAGCATATGAGAATATCGCTTTTGCTATGGAGGCGGCCGGCAGGAATGATGCAGAGATCGCGAGTGATGTGCCGTATATTCTTGAGTTGGTAAATCTGGCCGATAAGGCAAAACATTTCCCAGATCAGCTCTCTGGAGGCGAGAAACAGCGTATCGCGATAGGGCGCGCGATCATCAACCAGCCAGACCTTATCGTCGCAGATGAGCCTACAGGCAACCTAGACCCGATTAATACATACGAAGTTGTAGAAATTTTGAAGAAAATAAACGAACTAGGCACTACGGTGATTATCACAACTCACAATAAGGGTGTTGTAGACGCAATCGGCAAGCGAGTTATCACCATAGATAGGGGGAAGATGGTGAGAGATGACGCCAAGGGCAAATACATACTATAATGAGCCTATGGAATTTATGCCGGTAAAAAGAATGTTAGTTGGTGGATGGAAGAACTTTGCCCGTGGTGGTGCTGTGTCTGCAGCTACAGTACTAATAATGACTGTGACGCTCTCAATCATAGGTGCACTTATATTTGTATCGGCTCTTCTCTCGTACACCCTAGACACGATCAAAGACAAGGTTGATGTGTCTGTCTACTTCGTCACAACAGCTAAAGAGGGCGAGATTCTCGCAGTCAAAGATAAGCTAGAGTCTCTACCACAAGTCTCATCTGTTTTATATACTTCTCGCGAGGATATTCTTGCCGCATTTAAAGACAGAAATGCCAGCAACCAACTTAATCTGCAAGCGCTTGAAGAGATTGGCGCAAATCCATTTGGCGCGCGTCTTGGAGTACGCGCTAAAGATCCTTCGCAATATGAGGGCATCGTTAATTATCTAAAGGCTTCGCCAGTTCTCTCTTCTAGCGGTACGTCTATAATCTACCGCATCAATTATGAGCAGAACAAAGAGGCAATAGATAGCCTATCTCTAGTGATACAAGCGACACGCACTATAGGCTTCGCAGTTGTAATAGTGTTTGCATTGGCTTCAATACTTATTGCGTTTGCAACAATCCGTCTCGCGATCTACACGGCTAAAGACGAGATAGGAGTTATGCGTCTAGTCGGTGCGAGCAATTCGTATATTCAAGGCCCATTTATTGTGACAGGCATCATCACAGGACTCTTAGCTGCGGTTATGGTGATAGTTCTGTTGTGGCCGGTAACGTTTTATGCGGGGTTGAGGACCGTGAGCTGGTTTGACGGTTTTGATATCGCGAGCTACTACGCAGATAACTTTATCTTCATCTTCGGCATTTTGGTTTTATCAGGCATAGTGCTTGGATCGGCGGCTTCAATACTTGCAATACGTAGGTATCTTAAGGTATAGGAGAGTATGTCAAAAGAAGGTCATAAATATATATTCGTCGTGGGCGGAGTGATGAGCGGCGTAGGGAAGGGAGTTGTCGCTAGTTCAATTGGTCTCTTGCTACAGCAGAAGGGGTACCCGGTAAATTTAGTAAAAGTTGATCCATATTTAAATGTTGATGCGGGGACGATGAACCCTACAGAGCACGGCGAGGTGTTCGTGCTTAGAAGCGGACTGGAGACCGATCAAGATATGGGTAATTATGAGCGATTCTTGAATCGCGACCTCACCAACGCAGATTATATGACGAGCGGTATGGTGTATCAGTCGGTCATCGCGCGTGAGCGCGCACTCGGTTACAACGGCAAGTTCGTGGAGGCGATACCTCACGTGCGCGACGAGATTATAGACAGGATGGAGGACGCGGCTTCCTACAACGGAAGCCGCGTTTCGGTCATAGAGATCGGTGGCACTATCGGTGACTTCCAGAATTTACTTTTTATTGAAGCAGCCCGCGTTCTAAAGATGAGGCATCCAGACGACGTGCTTTTTGTTATGGTGTCCTACCTGCCAGTGCCAGGCACGATTGGCGAGATGAAGACAAAGCCAACACAAATGGCCGTACGTGGATTAAATTCGTATGGCGTACAGCCAGACTTCATCGTGGCTCGTTCAACACACTCACTTGATGACAAGCGTAAGGAGAAGCTCGCGATTTGGTGCAATGTTCGTAAAGAACACGTGATTTCTGCGCCGGACATCAAGAGCATCTATGATGCACCGCTTAATTTTGAAAAAGATAAGTTTGGCGACATGTTACTTAACGCGCTTAAATTGCCGGAGAAGAGGCGAGCTTCGCTCGCCACATGGAAGAAGTTTGCGCTCGCCGCTACTAGTGCAAAAGCGCCGGAGGTTAACATAGCCATTGTCGGCAAATATTTTGATACGGGCGACTTCGTCCTCGCCGACGCCTACCTCTCGGTTATTGAAGCAATTAAGTTCTCGGCTGCGAAGCTGGGGCGACATGCGAAAATTACCTGGATTAATTCTAAAAATTTGGAGAACGGCGGGAAGAAAGAGTCCGCCAGCTGGCGGAGCGAGCTCGCGAAATATCATGGCATTATAGTCCCAGGCGGTTTCGGCGAGAGCGGGATAGAAGGGAAGATTAAGGCGATACAATTTGCGCGTGAGAAAAAAATTCCGTATTTCGGCCTATGCTACGGGATGCAACTGATGGTGATTGAATATGCAAGAAATGTTTTGAAACTTAAAAACGCTCACACAACCGAGATACAAAAAAATTCTGAAGACCCAGTGGTTGACGTAATGTTAGAACAGAAGAAGCATCTCGCTGATAATAAATACGGAGGCACAATGCGTCTCGGCGCATACCCGTGCTATCTCAAGAAGAGCACTATGGCGCGTACTGCGTATAAGAAAGAATTAGTAGAAGAGCGTCATCGCCATCGCTACGAGATTAATCCAGCATATGTTAAGCGTCTTGAAGATGCCGGTCTCGTTTTCTCTGGCACTTCTCCCGATGCTGTGCTTATGGAAATTGCAGAATTACCTCGCACTGTGCACCCCTTTATGCTCGGTACGCAATTCCACCCTGAGTTCCAAGCTCGTCCTCTCTCTCCGCACCCTCTCTTTACTGCATTCCTCTCCGCCGCCATCTCTAGGAAGCGTAAGAAATAATCGTATAGACGACTGTAGTATAATTAACGATAGGGAAGCACGAAGGAGATATTTATTAACTTATAAAACAAATACTTTATGCACAGACTTAGGATTATAGGAGCTACCGGTGTCGCTCTAACGATGATGCTATCGGCGAGCGTTGCGCTCGCAGAAGAGCGGTCTGAGACTACCGGTGTGCAAAGCACTAGTTCTGTAAGGGCGAATGTTCGAGCTGTACGTGAAGAGACGAAGAGTCGTATAGAAAATGCTCGTGAAGAAGCAAAGACGCGTATAGAGACGGCACGTGAAGAAGCAAAGACTCGTATGGAGACTAGGCGTGAGGATGCAAAGAAGCGTATATCAGACCTTCGCGATAAAAAACAGCAGGAGCTAGCGACAAAGCTCGCTGGCCAGTTTGAAGAGCTGAACGAGAAGTGGACAGACCGATTCACTGAACAACTAGATAAACTATCAAAAGTCTTGGTAAAGGTACAAGAGCGTGCTGACGCGGCAAAATCTAAAGGTAGAGACACATCTGTAACCAACTCGGCAATTGATACCGCAGAGACAGCTATTGCAACAGCGCAGTCGGCAGTGACAGCGCAAGCGTCAAAGACCTACACGCTAGACACCTCTTCTGTCATCACAAGAACAGCAACAACTACTTCTAGCGGGCAGAACGATCTTCTTAAAGCTTTGCGGGTACAGTTCCAGACGCTACACAAAACACTCTTCGGCGATTTGTACGCAATCAGAGATGGCGTTATGAAGGATGCTCAAAGGGCAGTACAAGACGCAGTTAAATCTCTTGGACAAGCAACTAACCTATAAATCTATGGAAAATGAAACAATGAATCAGAATGTGCCTGTTCAGAATATCCCTCAACAACCGGTAATGCCGCCAGTAGTAGAGCAGAGTCACACTAGCAATGCGTGGTATCTAGTCGGTGCCGTTGTAGTGATTATCGCGATTGCGCTGTGGTATGTGTATGGTACTCGGCCAGCACCCGCTATTTCAGACACACAGGCTGATGCTACACAGACTGAAGACATTTATGCCGATTTGGGCGAGGCACTCCTAGGTTCTGATGCGTTAGATCAGGACGCAAGTGCATCTGCCGCAGCCGTTGGCGCGCTCTAGTTAGAGTTGAATAAACTCTCTCAATAACGTATCGTCTAATTAACATGATGCTTCTTGCATCGTGTTATTGCCAGATCGTCTAACGGTAATATGGTTTGACTCTGGACGTGCTAAGATTAGTACATGTCCTCCTGGAACAAGGGATTTACTAAAGAAACAAATCTGTCTCTGCGGAAAACGTCCGAGACGATGAAGCGAAAGCAGCTTGATAATTTTAAAAATTGGCGCGATAAAATGAAGAGACTCGGAGTTATAAAATCCTCGTACCCAGTGTTATCCAGAAATGGAGATCTTGCTGAATTGATAGGCATAATACTTGGAGACGGACACATCTATAAACACGATCGCTGTGAATCCTTGCGTATCGTTGGAGATGCTAAAAAAATGGGATTCGTTACGCGATCTGCGTAATTAATTTACAATGTATTTAATAAAAAGCCACGTATAGCAAAAAGGAAAAACTCGAACGGAGTGAATGTAACTGTCTACGAAAAAAATCTTGCAAAGCGGCTAAATCTGCCAACTGGAGCGCGTGCGAAATATGATTTCAGGTTGCCGACATGGATCGAGAAAAATAGGAAACACAGGATTCGATTTTTAAGAGGCATGTATGAGGCAGAAGGAACCCTATGTCATAGCCTGGCTACATACACACACAAATTTATTTTCACAAACATGAATGAACACCTCATTAATCTTGTTGCACGCCTTGTACGTGAGCTAGGTTTTACAGTTTCCGTCTCGGCAAACAAGGTTCAGGTTTCGAGAAAGAATGAGGTGCAAAAATTGTCAGATTTGATACAGTTCAGACACTACGAATCGTAGTCATTGCGGGATCATCTAATGGTAGGATGCGACTCTCTGAAAGTCGTCATCTTGGTTCGAATCCAAGTCCCGCAGCAAAATAAGCGTAGCGTTTTTGCTGCACAGAAGCAGGCGCGGGGCGTCTGCGTCTTGGATTCGAAGACCTTGCGAGCATTTTCTGGAATAAAATCCGCAAGGTGTACTGAAACGGTACGTTTCGAAAAACGTAATCGTGGTCCAAGTCTGGCAACTCGTAAAAGTGGTATAATAAAAAATGTGAGAAATATAATAATATATAGCAT
>CAZXAN010000002.1:0-141037 GCA_964638585.1 uncultured Candidatus Saccharibacteria bacterium | reverse complement strand
TGTTTTTAGGGAGCAATCCCCGCCGTTTTATAATTTCTCTTCAAAACGGCGGGGATTTGTGCGCGGCGGGAGGGCGGGCAAGCACATAAACTCTGAGCCTCGCCATTCCTTTGAAATTGGTTTGGCGAGGCACCTTTCGTATTTGCATCCGAACGGCTCATTTCTTCCCATGTGAGCCCTTTAAGGGAAGAATTTGAGCCGTTCCCGCCCGAGCCCTGCCGCTCCATTCCATTCTTCAATGCATTCCCCCGCCAAAACAAAAATGCATAGGAAGCGGCAGGGCGAAGGGCGGCCGCGCGTAATCGCGCGGTGAGCGCCGAGGTAATCCGAGGCGCGATATGTTAGTCTAGGTGTTGTTGGAAATGGGTTCTAACTTTTTCAAACAAACACCACCACTTCGCTCCGTTGAGTACAACAGAGCTTCGCGGTGCAAGCACAAAATGCTAGTTTAATTATATGACATACATTTTCAATGAGGCGAAGTGGTGTCCCGCGGAGTTTTAACAGAGTGGGACAGTATGTATTACGTATACATTTTGAAAAGCAAACAAGACGGTAGCCGCTATGTCGGAGTTACTTCGGATTTAAAACGCAGGATACAAGAACACAACAATGGAAGTGCACGTTACTCCAGTGCCAAACGTCCATATTCCATAATTTGGTATTGTGCCTTTCATAATAAGAACAAAGCATACGCATTTGAACAATATCTGAAATCGAGCTCTGGGTATGCCTTTTCTAAGAAACATTTGATATAGTTCAAATCCATGAGAAAAGACATAGTTCATCCTGGTGCTGACAAACTCCGATACGAGATACGCGAGATTGTTGACGTGGCGAAGCGCGTCCATAAGGCGGGTATCCCGATAGTCTGGGAGAACATTGGCGATCCGGTCGCGCGAGGAGAAGTGCCGCCAGCGTGGATTAAGAAAATTGTGAGTAATGCAGTTAAAGAAGACTTAATTTTTGCTTATTCGCCCACGAAGGGTCTTGATAAAACTCGAGAATATATTGCACGAGAGAGAAATAAAGAAGGCGGTATCCAGATAACTGCAGATGATATTTTATTCTTCAACGGCCTAGGAGATGGCATTTCACATCTCTATAGAAACTTAAACCCTAAAGCAAGAATAATCGGCCCCGATCCGGCCTACCCGACGCACTCATCTGCAGAGGCGGCACATTCGGACAAACCGCACATTACTTATCAATTGGACCCAGAAAAGAAGTGGCAACCCGACTTGGCAGATATGGAGGAGAAGATACGTGAGAATAAAGATATTGTGGGTATTCTTATAGTGAATCCAGATAATCCGACAGGTTTCGTCTATCCGCAGAAGACTATCAAGGCAATAGTCGCATTGGCGAAGAAATATAAGCTTTTCATCATTTCTGACGAGATTTATTCTAATCTTGCTTTCAAAAATAGCGGGATGAAGAAGTTGGCATCCGTTATAGACGGCGTGCCAGGGATAGCAATGAGAGGCATATCAAAAGAATTCCCTTGGCCGGGCGCACGTTGTGGCTGGATAGAGTTTTATAATAGAGACAAAGACGCAAATTTTGATAGATACGCACGTTCTATAGTAGATTCTAAGACTCTTGAAGTCTGCTCAACAACTCTGCCACAGCGTGTATTACCAAAAGTGATGGGAGACAAGCGATATATGCCATACCTCGCACAGCGCACACGTAATTACAAGCGACGAGCCAAATATGCACATGAAATGTTTTCAAAAATCCCAGGCATCATAATCCACAAGCCCCACGGCGCTTTTTATATGACCTGCGTGTTTAAAAAAGGCACACTGAAAAAGAGTCAAACTTTGCCAATCAAAAAAGAGTTGAAAAAATATATAGAGTCATGTCTTAAAAACGCGACTCCAGACAAACGCTTCGTCTACTATCTCCTCGCCTCTACTGGCGTCTGCGTCGTGCCGCTCTCCTCTGGCTTTAACTCGCACCTACACGGCTTCCGTTTCCTCCTCTTGGAACCAAACGATGCGAAGTTTAAGAAAACCATCAACACAATCGCGAAGGGCATTGTTGATTATCTATCATTCTAAAAACCATTGGACCTTAATCCGTCCTATAGGCCACGCTAAGGTCAAGTAAAATAACAGAATTGAGTTTGAAGAAAGATGTAGTACAGTAAAGATGTCGGGCCATTAGCTCATCTGGTAGAGCGCATCCATGGCATGGATGAGGTGAGCGGTTCAAGTCCGCTATGGTCCACTAACAAACAATTATGCTACAAGAATTCAAACAGTTTTTACTTAGAGGGAATGTGGTGGATCTCGCGGTCGGCGTTGTTATCGGCGCGGCATTTGGCACAGTGGTGACTGCGCTTGTTACAGATCTGCTAACGCCTTTCATTGCCGCTATAGCAAAAGTACCTGACTTCAGCGGGCTCTTCTTTACCGTCAACGGCAGTAAGTTTATGTACGGACATTTTATCAACGCGATTATCTCGTTCGTGCTCGTCGCGAGTGCCATTTTCTTCTTTGTCGTGAAGCCTATGAACCTGCTCGTCTCGCGCTCGCACAAGGAGCCTCCGGCCGACCCAACGACGAGGAAGTGCCCCGAATGCATGGGAGAGATCCCCCTCACAGCCAAGCGATGTATGTATTGCACCCAGTCAGTATCTTCATCTATCAACAGTTGCTAATTTGGGCCGTCACATCGGTGCTACACTTAAAGAGTTATAAGATACATAAGTAATAAATAAAAGCATGGACGAAAAAACTCAGTACACGGCGCTTATAGGTGAAATTATTAAAAAGCAGTCGCTTATTCTAGGCCCAGAAATTGCCATTCTTAAAGCACGTAGTGTGCCTGGTCTTATGGTAGACAATGATGGCAAGGTTACTGGAGTAGGAGATAACCCAAAGGAGACTTTACAAAGTTTAGTCGATCAGTACGTGGAGTTGTCCGGATTAATTGTGAAGAACGCTCTTGGTTCAATCTTCGCCAAATATCCGGATCTAAACATAAACAAATAATCACTTACGTATGGAAACTCTAATTGACGCTGGGTATTACGTTTCATCATTCGGGTTTCTGGTCGCGACTATCCTGATGGGTACCGCAGTAAGAAAGTTTGGTGCATCAAGTCTTGGCTCAATCTTCTACTACTTGTTTATTGGAACTGGAATATTTTTTGTCATAACAGTATTTCAGAAACTTGGTAATAGTTTTTTCGGCATCAGTGATGCGTCAATGGACATATGGTGGCACCTAATGTTCTACATGGCTTTCTTCTTCTACTTCAGCAGCATGAAATTGCTCTCCGGTCTTGGTAGTGCAGAGGGTCAGGACGGTAAGTCTGTAAAAATTGGCGCAGAAAAAAAATGGGGAATGCTAGCAGTCGTACTTCTTGTTATTATCTTTATAGTCCCAAGTTGGGCTGAAGGAGTGGTAACTGCATACGACGCATCTCCGCTCGGAGTGTTAGGACTCCATCACTTCCTTTCGTTCATTCTCGCGGCAGTTGTCGGCTCGTATCTATTAAGTGCAAAAAAGAATCTCGGAATGATAGGAAAGGCGATAGCTAATCCAATGGTTCTAACTATGTGGGCGTTTGCGGCTCAACACTTCTGGGAATTGTTGTTTGAAAGCTGGAAGGTAGTTGTTGTTACCAGTGAGTTTGGAGAGGGTATTGAAAGAATCTTTCTGCTTATAGCGGCGGTTGGTGTCATCTATGCCGCGGTTAGGTTACATTCATTCGCGAAGGGCGCCTAGGTTAGGTTGAACTGAAGGGTTATTAAGCGGTCATGGTTACGGTCATATCTATTATCATCACATGCATCGCCGTTGGCGTGAGCGTGTATTTGGCGATTAAGGACCAGCAGGCGAAAAGTGTTCTAGCGAAGAAAGAAAAAGATGTCAGTCGCAGAATGTACGAGCTCGCGATTCTTAAAGAGCTCGGAGACCGTATCGGGTATTCTCTCAATGTCCAGCAAATTATTGACATCATCACGAACTCCCTCCACCAGTTTATAGAGTACTCGGCTGTCTCGTACATGATTATTGAGCCAGAGAAAGTGATATTCAAGATGCACCTAGAGAATTCTGTGCATCGGCGGTTCGTAAACGACGTGAGAGACAGAATGCTCGGCTCGCTCGGAGCTCTTCTTGATCGCGAATTCAATAAAAAAGATGTAGAAGAAATTCTTTCCGGCGCAATCATAATAGAAGAGCTTGAAGAGCCGGTTCGCTCATTCTTTAACATTCCTCTAGTTATTGATGAAAAAGTTGTTGGCGTTTTAACCGTCGCTGACACCAAGGAAGGCCTTTATAAAGAGGAGGAAATGACGATTCTCTACAAGATTATTCAACAAGCATCCAAGGCGGTGACAAGTCTTCAGGGAGTGGTCAAGACCGAACAAGCCAAAGTAAATGCCATGGTAGAGAGTATGGAGGATGGGGTCGTGATGACTGACGCTGACTATAGAATTCTAGTTATTAATCCAGCAGCCAAGAGAGTAATAGGGCAAGAAAAGAAGAAAGAAGTAACGATATTTGACTTCATAGATAATCTAGGAGGGAAGATGGATATTCGTGGTCGTCTGGAAGAAAGCGTGAAGCTTAAGAAGACATTTATGTCCGAGCGCTTTGGCATCGGTGAAAGATTTTATCAATCATTCGTCTTCCCGGTCAAGACTATGTCAGCACTAAACGAAGGTGACGTATTAGGAGGGGTTGTAATCTTTCACGACGTAACGCGCGAGGTAGAACTGGAGAAGGTGCGTGACGACTTCACTTCTATGATAGTGCATGAACTAAGGACCCCGCTAAGCGGGATTCAGAAGGCTAGTGAGATCTTAAAGATGCCTAGGAAGAAGGCTGTCACCTCCAAAGAGTATGTGAACATTATCTACCAGAACTCTTCGTCAATGCTCGATCTGGTGAATGACATCTTAGACGCTGCGAAATTGCAGGCTGGGAAGTTTGAGATTAGTCGCGAACCAGCCGACATAGAAGAGGTAATCGCGAATAGAATTTCGTTCTTCAACATCACTGCTGCGGATAAGAAGATTCATCTCGCTTCGTCCATTGGAAAAAATATGGCAAAAGATATACCGTTTGATGTGCAGAGGATTAAACAGGTGTTGAACAATCTTATTTCAAACGCGCTTAAGTTTACCAACGAGAGTGGTTCGGTAACGGTGTCTGCGTTTACACACGAAGCTGGAGTGCAGGTAAACTCAGAAGCTGAGAAGGCGGGAGTCGCGCTCCAAGAACCACTTCCTGAAGATGCCTTCGCCACCATACCGAAGTCGCTCGTCGTTGCCGTTAGTGATACAGGCATCGGCATCGCGTCGGATAATCGCTCACAACTGTTTAATAAATTCAAACAATTGAACAACAAGACGCTAGTGACCAACATTAAGGGAACCGGTCTTGGGCTCGCTATAGCGCGCGGAATAGTGGTGGAGCACGGTGGTATAATAGACCTTGTGTCCAAGGTGGATGTCGGAACTACTTTTTACTTCACGTTGCCTATCGTGGTACAGGAAACTATAATAAACAAGACATGAAAAAAATACTTGTGATTGATGACGACATGACGTTTGTGGCTTCTATGAAGGCATCTCTGGATCCTGAGAAATATGTCGTATCATCTGCCGGAAACGGAGAAGAGGGACTGGCAAGAATTGAAGAAGAAAGACCGGATTTGATATTGCTAGACATTATGATGCCAAAGATGGACGGTATAGAATTTTTGAAGAAGTTGAATGAGAAGTATGGAGCTGGTAAGATCCCAGTACTTATCACATCCAACATTTCTACACTAGACAAAATCAGCGAAGGAGTATCTCTAGGAGTTAGAGGATATTTTATTAAATCAAATGAATCTCTTGAAGGAATCGCTGGAATAATTGATGATGTTTTCAAAAAGTAAATCCTCAGCTCAAGCCATAAAGTAAATCCCGCTGTGAAGCGGGATTTACTTTTGAACCGAGCGACCTTTGTTAGCTCAAGTGCGCCGAGACGAGCTTGGTCATCTCAAACATAGAAACCTCTGCCTTACCGCCGAATACCGGCTTAAGCTTGTCATCCGCGAGGATGTTGCGCTTGTTAGCAGGGTTCTGAAGATTGTGCTTCTTGATGTAAACCCAGAGCTGTTTTACCACCTCTGTTCTAGGCATCGGACCCTTACCCACGACTGCCTCTAGATCTGCAGAGAGGTTAAGAGGTTTTGATAGAGCTGAATTTATTGCCATAATGAATTTTATTGTATTAATGCTGACCCATATAGTATATAGCATACAAGGGGGGTCGTCTGCTAGTATGTGTATATGCATGAAGGGATCAGCGTTGTCCTCAAGGCGGAGCAATTAGGCTCCGTTTTCGGTTTCCCAATCACCAACTCTCTTATTATGGCGTGGGTGATTATGACCTTACTCATATTGGGCGCGTATTTCTTTGGCAAATCTCTTACTCTTGTGCCTGGCAAGCTACAAGCTGGCATAGAGTGGGCCTTTGAAGGAGCAATAGCATATATGACAGAGGTGTTAGAGAGTGAGAAACTTGCTAGGAGGTTTTTCCCCCTTGTGGCAACAATCTTCATTTTTGTCGCATTTATCAATGAGCTTGAGTTCTTCCCAGGAGTGGGCTCAATCGGCTTCTCGCACGCGTCAGAGTTTTTGCCTATCTTGCGTGCACCGACAACAGACCTCAACTTCACTCTCGCACTTGCGCTCATATCCTTCTTCGTCATAGAGATCACAGGCATAGCGATGCTTGGATTTTTCAAATATGCAAAGAAGTATGTTAATGTTAAATCGCCGATCGGGTTTGTTGTCGGGCTCATAGAGCTTGTCAGCAATCTTGGTCGGCTTATCTCGTTCTCGTTCCGTCTATTTGGAAATATTTTTGCAGGCGAAGTGATGATATTGGTGGCGAGCTACTTCTTGCCATATCTGTTGCCAGCACCTTTGATGGGATTTGAGATGTTTATTGGGCTTGTGCAAGCGCTCGTCTTCGCCATGCTCACTCTGTTCTTTATAAAGTTGGCGATAGCGGAGCCAGAGGGTGCGCATTAACAATTAAGTAACAAGCATATGGATATAGAATCAGCACGAATGTTCGGTATGGCACTAGCGGCAGGCCTCGGCGTCATTGGTCCCGGTATAGGCATCGGTCTTATCGGCGGTGGAGCTATGCAGGCTATAGGCAGGAATCCTGAAGCGTCTGGCAAAATAGTTTCAAACATGATTCTCGCAATCGTGTTCACTGAAGCCTTGGGAATTTTGGCTTTGGTTGTCGCATTCATCATCAAGTTCGTCTAACTAGGCACTATGACAGGCTCTAGGCACTGGGCGCTAGTAATTACAAAATGCATTTCGCTAAAGCCTAGCGCCTAAATCCTAACTTCCTATGACTCAGCTTCTGGACGCATTCGGAATAAAATGGTCTCTTCTTCTCGCTCAGGCGATAAACTTCGGCATCGTCCTTCTCGCTCTCTGGTACTTTCTCTACAAGCCAGTTATGGAGATGATGGATAAGAGGAGAGACGTTGTTGCCAAAGGGGTTGAAGATGCTCGGCAAGCAGGCGAGATGCTCGCCAGTGCAGACAACGAATCAACAAAGCGCATTAATGTTGCCGAGAGTCAGGCAGAAAATATCATCTCTTCTGCCCGCGAATCGGCGAGTGTGGAGAAGGCGAGGCTTATAAAAGAAGCTGAAGAGAGTGCCTTCTCTATAGCTAAAGATGCAGAGTTGCGTGCGGTAGAAACGGTAGAGCGAGCTAGGCGCGAGAGTGAGAAGGATGTTGCGCGACTCGCTGTACTCGCTGCTGAAAAGATCCTATCCCACTCCGCTAGAGCTACGCGGGACGAGCATCATGATTGACGATTACACACGCCTGCTAGAAGCTGCTGCCGAGGTTGAGGACAAGACAATGTCTGATGCCGCTGTAACAAAGCTGATTGTGCACTTGAAGAGTGCCGGACGAATGAAGATGCTCTCGCAGATTGTGCGTGAATTGCGAAAGGTGGCTGCTCGCCGACATGCTCTGCGCGCAAAAGTTGAGGTAGCCCACTTGAAAGATGCAGATGAGGCGCTCAGCCTTGCCACAAGCTTTGGCATGGTAGCAAAGCACGCGATAGTTAACCCATCTATAATAAGCGGTTGGCGAGCACAAAAGGGAGATATGTTAATTGACCGTTCAGCTAAGAGAGCTCTCATACACATTTACCAACAGGTTACTAGCGCCTAGCGCCTAAAGCCTATTAACTAGCCAGTTATGCAAACCATCATTGAGAGAATTGAGAAAGAGATTGCCTCATGGACCCCGAGCGCTGGGAGCGAGGAGACAGGCATTGTTCGTGCCGCTGGCGATGGTATTGCAGAGATTGACGGACTCACGCACTCTGTGATGTCCGAGATGGTGCTATTTGATCCAACTTTTGACAGAACACTTGAAGAAGCTCTTAAAGATACTTCTCCGATTTACGGACTAGTGTTGAATCTTGAAGAAGATGGCGTGCGTGCAGTTATTCTTGGTGACGCTTCAAAGATACACGAGGGCATGCTTGTACGGCGTTTAAATCGTCTACTTTCTATTTCAGTAGGAGACTCTTTGATAGGCAGAGTAGTAAATCCGCTTGGCGAGCCGGTTGATGGTAAGGGACCGACTGGAGCAAAAGAGTTGCGGAACATAGAGCGCGAGGCATATGGCGTGATGGACCGAGCTCCGGTGAATGTACCGCTCCACACAGGCATAAAAGCAATAGATGCGATGATCCCGATCGGTAGAGGGCAACGTGAGCTTATAATCGGCGACAGAGGTACCGGTAAGACGAGCATTGCTATAGATACTATTTTAAATCAAAAAAGCGAACCGAAAGAGACGAGACCAGTTTGTATTTATGTAGCAATCGGCCAAAAAGAATCTAAAACGGCAAAATTGGTAGCAGAGTTGGCAGAAAGAGGTGCGATGGAATACACGATAGTCGTTACTGCGCCGGCGTCTAGCCCTGCCTCGCTACAATTCCTCGCGCCGTTTGCCGGCGCTGCTATCGGCGAATATTTTATGGAGGCTGGCAAGGATGCTCTCGTTGTTTACGATGACCTATCCAAACAGGCTGTAGCATATCGACAAATGTCATTACTCTTGCGCCGACCACCTGGGCGTGAGGCTTATCCGGGAGACATTTTCTATCTGCATTCGCGTCTACTAGAGCGCGCGGCAAAACTCTCAAAAGAGAAGGGTGGTGGGTCATTAACTGCCTTGCCAATAATAGAGACGCAAGAGGGCGACGTGTCTGCATATATACCTACAAACGTTATCTCTATTACCGACGGGCAGATATATCTGGAAGCAAACTTGTTTAACAAAGGTCAGCGACCTGCCATTAACGTGGGCATCTCGGTTTCGCGCGTAGGTTCTAGTGCTCAAACGAAAGCGATGAAAAAAGTTGCCGGCAAGATTAAATTGGAGCTTGCTCAATTTAGAGAGCTTGAGGCATTTATGCAGTTTTCTAGCGATTTGGACGCCGAGACGAAGAAGCGCATTGATGCCGGTAGGCGCATGACAGAGACTCTCAACCAAGGTCGTGGGGCGCCACTTCCTTTTGCTATGGAGGCGGCGATAATATTTGCGGCAACAAACGGTTATCTAGATAGCTTCGCGCCAAGTGAAATAAAGGCAGTTGAAGCGAAGCTACAAGACTATCTGACTCGTGAAGCAGGTGGTGTGCTGATAGCTATACGTGAGTCTAAAGAGATACGTGAAGAATCAGAGAAGACGCTTCGTGAGAAGCTGGAGGCATTTGTAAAACACCATGGCACTTAAAGATATTAAAACAAAAATTTCTGCGACAGAGCGCACGCACAAAGTCACGCGTGCGATGGAGGCTGTCTCTGCAGTTAAGATGCGTAAGACGCAGGCGTCAGCGATCGCCGGTCGCCCCTATGCTCGCGCCGCACTCTCTATCCTCACTCGTGTCGCTGGCACAGAAGAGGTCAAACGCCATCCGCTTGCTCTACACAGAGAAGGAAAGAAGATTGCACTAGTGCTCATAACAAGCGACAAAGGCCTTGCTGGTGCTTTGAACGGTAGTGTCATAAAAAAGGCAGTTGAGTACTTTGATCAACACTCTGTGTTGGTCAGTGACGTGACGATATATGCGTATGGCAAGAAGGGCGAAGAATATTTCAAGCGTCGTTCGTATACGATAAAACAATCATTTGAAAACAAGGGAGACGACGTACCTCTCGCTCTTATGGAGAGTTTGTCACAAGAACTAACAGAAGGATTTTTGCGGGGGAATTATGACAAAGTGATAACTATATACAGCAATTTCAAATCTACTTTTGAACAAGTGCCGACGATGCGCAGGCTCTTGCCCATATCTCTGCCGGCCCTGAAAGAGATTGTAGAAGGCATCGTACCGAGTAAGGGCAAGTGGAGCTCGTTGTCGGCGATAGAACCGCCGACAGCGTATTCGGTAGAACCTGAGAGCGCAGAAGTGTTGAATCGCCTCGTACCAAGGCTTGTGGCTGTTGCGCTCTATAATATGTTGCTTGAAGCGAAAGCGTCTGAGCATTCTGCGAGAATGGTCGCGATGAAAAGTGCCTCCGACAAGTCTAAAGAGGTCGCGCACGATCTCACGCGACTCTTCAACAAAATTCGCCAAGCTGCCATCACTCGCGAAGTCTCCGAGATCGTGGGTGGCAGGGAAGCATTGTCAAACTAGGCTTTAGGCACTAGGAATTAGCAACATGAAAAAAATAAAAAATAAATTAGAAATAATGCTAGCGCCTAGAGCCTAGAGCCTAGCGCCTAATCAACTAAAATATGAAAGGAACAATTACAGAAATCATAGGGCCAGTAGTGGATGTGCATTTCCCTACAGAACACGGACAGCACAAACAGCCAGCGATAGGTGATGCACTCGTCATTGATAAGGCCGACACTCACGGACGCATAGTGCTAGAAGTCGCGTCGCACCTAGGTCTTGATAGAGTACGCGCCATTTCTATGAACGAGACTGCAGGCCTCGCACGCGGAGTAAAAGTCTCTAATACAGGTGCACCTATTTCTGTGCCAGTTGGTGAAGCCACTCTTGGTAGGCTATTTAACGTCCTTGGTGAACCTGTAGATGGTCAGGGCGCGATGGCAGACGATGTTATGCGACTGCCGATACATCGTGATGCACCGAGATATGACGAGCAGACTACCAAGGCTGAAGTATTTGAAACGGGTATCAAGGCGATTGACTTAATTATTCCATTTTTGAAGGGAGGTAAAGTTGGATTGTTTGGCGGCGCAGGAGTAGGGAAGACGGTGCTCATTCAAGAATTAATTAGAAATGTTGCGACCGAACACGGCGGGTATTCAGTCTTCGCCGGTGTAGGCGAGCGCGTGCGCGAAGGTAATGACCTCTATCATGAAATGAAGGAGTCGGGAGTGCTCGCGAAGACTGCACTCGTCTTCGGTCAGATGAACGAAGTGCCGGGAGCTCGCGCCCGCGTCGCGCTCTCTGGTCTCACCCAAGCAGAATACTTCCGCGATGAAGGCGGTAAGGACGTCCTCTTCTTTATGGATAACGTTTTCAGATTTATTCAGGCAGGCTCTGAAGTATCGTCGCTTCTCGGTCGCGTGCCGAGCGCAGTGGGCTACCAGCCGACTCTCGCAGAAGAGATGGGTAAACTTCAAGAGCGCATTACGTCTACAAAAAAAGGCTCAATCACTTCAGTACAAGCAGTGTATGTGCCAGCAGACGACCTCACCGACCCGGCGCCTGCCACAACCTTCGCACATTTGGACGGCACCGTAGTGCTCTCACGCGCATTGGCTTCACTTGGTATCTATCCTGCAATAGATCCGCTAGAATCATCGTCATCAGCACTCACTCCAGAGATCGTTGGCGAAGAACATTACAAAGTTGCAAACGAAGTGAAGCAAGTTTTGCAGAGATATAAAGATTTGCAGGACATCATCGCCATATTGGGTATGGATGAGTTGTCTGAAGATGACAGACTATCTGTTACGCGCGCTCGCAAGATACAGAGATTTCTCTCCCAGCCGTTCTTCGTCGGTGAGCCATTTACCGGAACAAAAGGTCAGTATGTTTCGCGCGAAGAAACGGTAAGAGGCTTTAAAGAAATAGTAGAAGGGAAGCACGACGACAAGCCGGAGGCAGCGTTCTATATGAAGGGCGGGATTGAACAGGTTAGTTAGGCACTAGGCTCTAGTCACTAGCAAATGCATTTACTAAAGCCTAACGCCTAAAGCCTAATCACTAGTTATGAAAACATTTCATTTAACCGTAGCAAAAGTGGGCGAGAACCTCTTTGACGGCGAAGCTGTCTCGGCTACTCTGCCGGGTGATGATGGAGTTTTCCAGATACTCGCCAATCACGAAGCGTTTATTTCAGAATTAAAGTCGGGTGAGATGCGCGTTATGTCTGCCGATAACCAATCACACGTATTTCCTCTCCCATCTGGAGGTCTCGCCGAAGTCTCGCACAACCAGGCGACTATTCTTTTGTAATTGCAGTCATTGTGTAGTAAAGTCGTTCTGGAGCCACACCAACTGTGGCATATCGTTAAGGGGACGCAGATGCGATTGATGAGATGGAATATGTTATGGCCTCGTGACGCAGAGAAAGTAACTAAAAAAGAAGAAGATGAGAAACTTTATCTGAATCATTTGCAAGAGGTGGGTCGCAAGAACTATGCGGTCGAGATGGCACGAGCAAGGAATCTGATTGCAGAAGCCATAGATATGAGGCTTCACTTTGTGGACATCGAGTGCGAAATGGTTGGTTACAGGTCGTTTGTGAAGATCATTAACACCATAGCTAATGAGCATGGCAGTTATATACTCAATCGCCATTTTCACAGCCCACCAATTGACGTGTCGTACGGCAAGTCGCGCACTGTGTCAACGTTTGCCTCCTTGAAACTTGCAGTTGCACCGAAAAATGCCGAGTGAGAAAGCCGCACGAAGAGACGCCCGAGTATCACTCGCGTCCTCGGGCGGCTCTTCTATTATGGTGGTATAATTTGCACATGTCATTCCAAAGTTTCTTACTAAACACATACGCGAAGTGGAAGATGAAGGATGTGCCTAAGGAGCAGAGAGAGCAGATGACTGCGCTCGTTACAAAAGATCCTCAGCTTTTTAAAAAAATAGGCGAAGAAATAGAGCGTAGAAAAAAGGGTGGAGAGGGCGAGATGAAGGCGTCTATGGAGGTGATGAAGAAGTATCGTGCCGAGCTACAGGCGCTCATGCAAAAATAGTTATGAATACGCTTGTGCCATTTCTCGTGTTCTGTCAAACGCTCGGCGCGTGCGTCGGGGCAGTGACAGTCGTGTGGGGAGAGTTTGCATATATGAGAGCCATGAGAGACGGTAAGGTAGATAGTGCAGAACGCGCACACTTGAGCGTGCTAACTCATGGATTAAGATTTGGCATGACGCTTCTGCTTCTCGCGTCACTTGGTCTCGTTGTCGTTTCTTACATTCAACACAACTCTCTACAGCCGGCATTAACACCTAGTTACTGGATGTTTATTGCACTCGCACTACTCATAATTACTGTCTCGTGGTCGCTAGCGCGAAGACACGTCTCGTTTGGACTTGGTTCGGCAGCTCTCTTTACTGCGTGGTGGTTCTTAGTTTATTTATCATTTGGCTGGTTACTTATCTCATTTGGCTCGGCAGTGATGGCGTTCATCGTTATGACAGCAATATTCTACGCGATACTGCACTACGCTCGTATTGTGACTAGAGGTTGACAAGAATAACATGGTCTGCTATCATAGATTTAGATCATTTCGAGCGCCGCTACGGGCGAGGTGACGATGAGTCCGAGCCGCATTATCCTTTATGCGAAGTTTTAGCGTCTCAGAATCGCTAAACACTCACCAGTCACCTCGCCCGATGGGCCAAAGACACTACACGGTAGTGTCTTTTTATTTATGCAAATCTCCTGTATGTTTAAAATATGTTAAAAATTGGCATAGTAGGGTTACCGAACGTGGGGAAGTCCACGCTTTTTAATGCACTCACCAAAGCCAGTGTGCCGGCTGAGAATTATCCGTTTTGCACGATTGATCCCTCGGTCGGGATAGTCGGAGTACCGGACGAGAGACTACAGAAACTCACAGAGCTTTCAAAAAGTAAAAAAACAATCCCAGCGGCAATAGAGTTTGTAGATATAGCAGGCTTAGTTAAGGGTGCCGCAGAAGGCGAGGGATTGGGGAACCAGTTCTTATCCAACATCAGAGAGACCGATGCGATACTACAAGTCGTGCGATTTTTTGACGACACTAACATCCTGCACGTTCATAACGAGGTTGAACCGTACAAAGATATAGAGGTTATAAATATTGAACTCATACTCGCAGATTCTGAACAGGTGCGTAAACGGCGCGATAAGATACAGAGCGAGCTACGCTCTGGAGACAAAAAGGCAGTTGTAGAAGATTCTGCGCTCGCCAAGCTACAGCAGGCATTTGCTCTAGGCAAGTTCGCACTACACGCAAGCCTCACAGAAGAAGAGCAGAAGTGTGTGGCGTATCTAAACTTGCTTACTATAAAGCCCATTTTGTATGCGTTAAATAGAAAGAGTGGTGGACACAATCTTGATGAGCTAAAAGACGGTCGCGCGGAGCGCGCCTACGAGATGATCAAGTCGCTTGGGTCGCGCTACGTCTTTGTAGATGCGGCGACAGAGCGAGAGCTAAATGATGTTGCTGATGACGACAGACAGAGCTTCCGTCAGGAGTTAGGAGTAAATGAAGACGGGCTAGCCGATTTAATAAAAGGAGCATATGAGACTCTCGGACTGATTTCATTTTTTACAACCGGCGAAGACGAGACGCGCGCATGGACTGTTAAAGAGGGCAGTACAGCTCCTGTCGCCGGCTCTGCTATTCACAACGATTTTCTTGAGAAATTTATTCGCGCCGAAGTCGTCTCCACCGACGATCTCATCTCTGCCGGCAGTTGGGCCGCCGCTCGCGAGTTAGCCAAGCTCCGCACCGAAGGCAAGGACTACATAGTTAAAGATGGCGACGTAATGGTCTTCCTCCACGGCTAAATTGTGCTACACCTGGTGTTGAACAACTATCCCAACTATATCGCGCTTTTCTTCAACCAACCCGCCATCCTAACCGGTGGCGGTTTACTTTTATAAAAGTGGTATAATACGAGTCTATGGACAAACCAAAAACAACAGCAAAAGATTTCTTCTTGTGGGCAGGGGCGCTAGTGTCATTTTATTGGACTGTTATCGCGTACACATTTCTTGTGTTTGATTATATTAATTACGCGTTCCCAAACCCTCTCGCGTATTATCCAGCGGACCCTTATCAAAGTGGCATAAGTGGTGAGATGGCTTCTGTGATTGTCTTACTACCTGTGTATCTGGTTCTGATGTATCTGATTCGTAAAGATTCTGACAGAGACCCTTCGCGTAAAGAGATTTGGGTGAGACGCTGGGCGATTATCTTGACGCTCTTTCTCGCGGGCGCCGCAATGGTTGGCGACCTAATCGCGCTACTCACAACATTCTTGAGTGGAGAGGCTCTTACGACGGCATTTTTGCTTAAAGTACTTGTCATAATCCTCGTTTCCGCAGGAGTGTTTATGCATTTCTTGGCTGACTTGAAGAATTACTGGGATACGAACCCTTCACGCAGACTGTACGTTCGCGTTGGCGTAGCTGTATTGGCAGTTGTAACTATTGGTTCTGGATTTTTAATTGTTGGCACACCGGCTCAAGCGCGTCTCGCGCGCTTTGATGCGCAAAAGGTTAACGACCTACAGAATATTCAGTCGCAGGTTGTGTATTACTGGCAGGCGAAACAAAAATTGCCTGGCGCTATCACAGACCTAAACAGCTCGCTCAATTACGGGCCGATTCCGGTTGATTCACAGAGCGGTGAACCGTACGTCTATCAGGCTACCGGAGCTCTCGCTTTCAAACTTTGTGCGACGTTTAACGCACAAAGTCGTGGTGCCCAGGTATTATCAGGAGATTGGACTGGATACGCTAGACAACCCTTAGCAGTAGCGCCAATTGGCGGTAAAGAGATGGTTCAGGATAATTGGCAACACGATGCTGGTCAAGTCTGCTTTGATCGCACGATTGACCCAAGCTTCTATCCGCAGATAAGGTAGTGTTCGGCAATGGCGTACGAGCATCAAGACATAGAGAAGAAAGCCCGCCAGATGTGGGCTAGTCTTGACCTCTACACTGCTGATCTAAACGACACGACAAAAGAGCCGTACTATCTGCTCGTAGAATTCCCGTATCCTTCGGGTGACTTACACATCGGCCATTGGTATGCGTTTGCTGTTACTGATATTTACGCACGCATGTTGCGCATGCGTGGTAAGAATGTGTTATTCCCTATAGGCTTTGACGCTTTTGGTCTGCCGGCCGAGAATGCTGCGATTAAGAATGGTGTTGACCCACGAGAGTGGACATATAAAAATATGGAGAGAATGCGCGAACAACTCTCGAGTATGGGCGCCTCGTTTGATTGGAGTAAGGAGGTTGTCGCCTGCGATCCCGAGTATTACCGTTGGACGCAGTGGCTATTCGCAAAGCTCTTTGAACACGGTCTCGCCGAGCACCGCGAGGCGGCGGTGAAGTGGTGTCCCAAGGACCAGACTGTTCTTGCAAACGAACAAGTTATTGACGGCACATGCGATAGATGCGGGACAGCAGTTGAAGAAAAGCGCCTCACGCAGTGGTTTCTTAAAATTACACAGTATGCAGAGCGACTCTTGACCGGCTTGGATAATCTACCGTGGCGCGAGGAGATTAAAGAAGCGCAGCGCGCGTGGATCGGCAAGTCAGAAGGCGCCCTTCTGAAATTCCAAATTACAAACTCCAAATTCCAGATCGAGGTATTTACGACACGACCAGACACAGTGTTTGGCGCGACTTATGTTGTGCTCGCGCCTGAACATCCGATGATTGAGGGAAGTCTGACTTCCCTCACAAACGCGAAAGAGGTGAAGGAGTATGTGAAGACGACTGCGAAAAAGACAGAAAGAGAGCGAAGCGAGAACAAAGAAAAGACGGGGGTGAAGCTGGAAGGTGTTATGGCAATTAATCCGGCGACAAAAGAAGAGATCCCAATCTACGTCGCCGACTATGTCTTGAACTCGTACGGTACTGGTGCAGTGATGGCCGTCCCCGCTCACGACGAACGCGACTTTGAATTTGCGAAAAAATTCGGTTTAAAAATAACTGAAGTAGTAGGTGGTGGAGAAGCTGGCAAATGTTATGTGGATGCGGGCAGTCTTTTGAATTCGGGTGACTTTACTGGCAGAAATAGCGATGAGGCGAAGTGGGACATCGTGACTTACGTTGGCGGCGAGAAGACAACGCAGTATAGAATCAGAGATTGGTTAGTGAGCCGACAGAGATATTGGGGATGCCCCATACCTATTGTTTATGACCCAGAAGGGAAGCCACATGCGATTCCAAAAGAGCATTTACCGTGGCTTTTGCCGACTGACGTAGATTTCAAACCGACCGGTAAGGCGCCTCTCGCATCATCGCAAGAGTTGAAAGAGCGAGTTACAAGAATATTTGGCGAAGGTTGGACACCAGAATATGACACTCTCGATACCTTCGTTGATTCGTCCTGGTATTTTTTGAGATATTTGGATCCTAAAGATTCACACGACTTCTCTGACGATGCGTTGATGAAAAAATGGTTGCCGATTAATCGCTATTCGGGTGGTAGCGAGCACACGACCATGCATCTTCTATATGCGCGGTTTTTTACACAAGCTTTGTACGACCTCGCGCTGGTGCCAGTAGCCGAGCCATTTAATGAACGCTTCAATCGAGGCCTTATTATGGGTCCCGATGGTGCGAAAATGAGCAAGTCTAAAGGAAACGTGATTAACCCAGATGAGTTTGTGCAGAAATTTGGTGCAGACGCCGTGCGTGTCTATCTAGCCTTTATCGGCCCATACAACGAGCCTGGGAGTTACCCATGGGGACTAGAGGGCGTTGCTTCTATGCGGAAGTTTCTTGAACGCGCTGCACGACTGGTGGAACGCTTTGACTTGGCGGCGAGACACCCAAGTAGCTTGGGTGTCTCGCCGCCAAATTCAATAGAGCGCGCACTTGCTAGAGCAAGCTTTAAGGTAGCTGAAGACGGCGACAGATTTAAATTCAATACGGGAGTTGCTGCTCTTATGATATTGCTAAATGAGCTTGAGGCTTTATCTGACGTTCCTAAAACAGCTGTAAAGAATTTTGTAATTATGCTAGCTCCGTTTGCACCGCATCTCGCCGAACATCTTTGGGAAAAACTCGGTGGGGAAGGCACTTCGAGTTCGCTCAGTGTAAATAGTGTGCACCAACAGGCTTGGCCAGAGTATGACACAAGCGTTCTTGTTGAGAGCGAAGTTGAGGTAGTTGTGCAGGTAAATGGCAAACGCCGTGGATCGGTTATGTTACAAACAGAGGCTACAGAAGATGTGGCTATCGCAAGAGCTCGCGATATAGAGGCAGTTACCCTAGCCTTAGGCGGTAAGGATCCGAAGCGCATAATTTATGTAGCAGGCAAGATTTTGAATTTTGTTGTATAGTACTCAAATTGTTGGACGGGTTGACTATTATTAATACGTTTGCTATAAATTAGACCACATGAAAAAAATCATAAATGTGAAGAAGGGTGTGAAGGCTGCATTCTTCTCTTTTGATAGTGGGGCAATCGTAAAACGACTTCTCTCGGCTGCACCAGAGCGCGCCCGCGACGTCCTAGTACGCCGTTTTGGTCTAGGCAACTCTCCAGAGCGTGAGACACTAGAGGCTATTGGAGATAGATTTGGTATCACACGCGAACGCGTACGCCAGATAGAAGCTGCCGGCCTTGACTCTATCCGCGCCAGCAAGATATTTAAAGACGTTCGCGGAGCATTTGAAGAACTTGCGGATTATATAGATTCACTAGGTGTGATAATTTCTGAAGACACTCTCCTAGCCACTCTTGGCAAGGACGAAAAGAACAGAAACCGTTTTCGTTTTTTCCTCATGGTTGATTCAGCATTCTTCCGTGAACGCGAGACAAACGACTTTCTCGCACGTTGGCACGTAGACAGTGCAACAGCCAAACACATTCACGACGCGCTCTCTAGACTCTATGTATCTCTTTCTGACGAAGAGGTTATCCCCGAGGGTGAGATGCTAGATAAGTTTCTTGATGAGCTTAAGGCGGTTAATGACGCATATAAAAATGAAGAAGTGTTAAAACGTTGGCTGTCTCTCTCTAAGCATATTGGCTCTAATCCGCTCGCACAGTGGGGCAAGACCACCGCTCCTGCTATCCGTATCAAAGGCGTCCGAGATTATGCATATCTAGCGGTCAAGCGTCATGGCTCTCCGATGCATTTCTCTGAAGTCGCAAAAGCCATCGGTACGCTTTTTTCAAAGAAGGCTCATATTGCAACAACGCATAATGAACTTATTAAGGATCCGCGTTTCGTTCTAGTAGGCCGTGGACTGTATGCTCTGACTGAATGGGGATACACTCCTGGAGTTGTGCGTGACGTGATCCGAGAGACAATTGAGAAGATGGGTCCTATCAAGAAGGACGAGATTATAAAACATGTTAAAAAGGCCCGCTTTGTGAAGGACAATACTGTTTTGGTTAATCTTAACGACACACGTTACTTTAAGCGCCTTAAAGACGGCCGTTACGCAGTCGTATAGTTCACACAAAAATTCGGCGACCCTATAGGGTCGCCGAATTTTTGTTATACTAGACTCAATGATGCCGTTCATGCATGGTCTTGAGAATGCTCAAGGCAAAATAGCTGAAAAAACCGGTGTGCGATTTGAGCCGTGGCCAACATTTATTCTCGGCCTATCTGTTCTGCTGATGTCACTTGTATTTATGTATAGTGCCGTTCAGTCTGCTATTTCTATGGCTCTTTTTATTGCACCGGTATGGCTACCATTTTTGTTATGTCTCGGAGCGTGGAAGATGTGGATAGTTCTTAAACGTTCAGAATTCATCGCGAAACAGAAATATATTCTGCTTGAGATTAAACCTCCTCGCAACTTGGTGAAGACACCTCTCGCCATGGAGGCATTTCTCGCATCAATCCACCTCACGGGCGGTGAAGCGACATGGTATTCACGATTTAAGGGCGGTACGCGACCATTCTACTCTCTTGAAATGGCCTCGTTTGAAGGCAGAGTACATTTCTTTATATGGGCGCGTGCTGAATTTCGTCGGATTATTGAATCGCAAATGTATGCGCAGTATCCTGGTGTGCAAATAGTTGAGGCGCCTGATTATACGCGTACAATAACCGCACGAGACGAGGATTATGTCGTGTGGGGTTGTGATTTTATACACACTGCCGCCGCTCCGCTCCCGATTAAAACTTATATTGAATACGGGCTTGATAAAGTACAGAAGGAGCCGGAGCAAGTAGACCCGCTTGCAAATGTTATAGAATTTATGGCTTCAGTCGGCAAGGGAGAGTATTTATGGCTACAGTTTATTATCCGCGCTCATCGTGGCGAAGCGAGATATGGGACGACTACGGCAGGTATTAATAGCACGAAGATGAATGCAAAGGGCAAGCCATATACTTGGAAAGATGAAGGACAAGAACTCATAGAAGAGATTCGCAAGAACGCACGCAATCCTTATATTGACCCCGTGACCGGAGAAGAGCGCCCAGGGTTCCCGAACCCGACAAAGGGCGAGTCAGAGAAGATGGCTGCGATTGACAGAAATACTTCTAAGCTCGCATTTGATGTTGGCGCGCGCGGTATATATATAGCTAAGCCTGAAAATGTTAACGGCATCAGCATTAGTCACTTGATAGGACTCTTCAAGCCTTTTACGACAGAGGGGTGGAATGGAATCAACTCAACTGCGTGGATGAAAACATTTGATGATTATCCTTGGGAATTTTGGGCTGACAAGAGAAAGGCGCATTTCCGCAAAGAGTTGGTAGAGGCATACAGGCGCCGACAGTTCTTCTACGATCCGTTTTTTGAGGGTGGCAAGCACGCAAAAGATGCGATGGTAATGAGCACAGAGGAGCTCGCAACTATTTATCACATTCCATCGCTCTCGTCAGCTAGCCCAAGCCTTGAGAGAATCACTTCGGCAGTCGGCGAAGCCCCTCCTAATCTGCCTGTGTAAGCGCCATGAATATTATTAATGAGCATAAATGGTGGCTCATATCGTTTGTGCTTGCCATATTACTATATGCAGGATATTTGTTTATTATCGCGCCACCGTCAAATTTTCCACAAGATAAGATTATTGTTATAGAACGAGGAGCAAGCATTTCTGAAATCTCTCAAGAGCTGTCTGACTCACGCATAATATCAAAAGCAATTCTTTTTCGGTTTGTAATGCGTGCTTCAGGTAGAAGCAGTTCTGTACAGGCCGGCACATACCGTTTTAATAATCCAGAAAATCTGCTAGTAATTGCGTATAGACTTGTTGCTGGCGAATACAATATACCGCCAACGCGAGTGACCTTGGTTGAAGGATTAACGGTTAGAGAAGTGGCAAACAAAATTGCAGAGATTATGCCAGCGATATCGTCTGTAGATTTTATAAATGAAGCGAAGCAATATGAGGGATATCTTTTCCCAGATACATATTTATTCTCTCCTGATTCTAATGTTGAATCGGTTGTCACATCAATGCGCGCCAACTTCAGTGCCAAAACATCTGTTATTTTAGACAAGATCAGCGTATCTGAACATTCTTTCTCTGACGTAGTTATCATGGCTTCACTCTTAGAGAAAGAGGCGCGAAGTACAGAAGTTAGACGCATAGTAGCGGGCATTTTGTGGAATCGTTTAAAGCTCGGCATGCCACTACAAGTGGACGCTGTGTTCGGTTATATATTTAACCGCGACACATACTCGCCATCATTAGCAGATTTAAAAATAGATTCGCCATACAACACCTATCTACACACTGGTCTCCCACCGGGCCCAATAAACAACCCAGGTCTTGATGCACTTCTCTCAGCAGTTACTCCTGTAGAGACAAATTATCTCTACTATCTAACCGATAAAAATGGTGTGATGCACTACGCAACCACATACTCTAGCCACTTATCTAACCAGCGTAAGTATTTGCGTTAGAGATATTTAATGAAGTTTGATACTGTGTTTATATGCAGAATGTGAAAGGGAAGAAGATATACGTTGGCCTGTCCGGCGGGGTGGATAGCGCTGTGTCGGCGGCGTTGCTGAAGCAGGCGGGAGCAGAGGTGACTGGCGTGTTTATCAAGGGCTGGTATCCGCCTGACATGCCGTGTACGTGGGCAGAGGAGCGCCGCGACGCGATGCGCGTCGCGGCCAAACTACACATACCTTTCATAACTCTTGATGCGAGTGCTGAATATAAGAAAAGTGTGATTGATTATCTTATCAACGAGTATCGCGCGGGGCGCACACCAAACCCAGACATTATGTGCAATAGAGAAGTGAAGTTCGGTGCTTTTTATAGATACGCGATGAGTGAGGGTGCAGACGCTATCGCGATGGGACATTATAGAAGCGGTGAGAAAGACCAGAGCTATTTCTTATGGGCTGTGTCTAAGGATATTTTGAATGCAACTATTTTCCCAGTAGGAAAAATGAATAAGGATGCGGTACGCAAGACTGCGCGAAGGTTTAATTTGCCAGTTGCAGAAAAGAAAGATAGCCAAGGTATTTGTTTCTTGGGTAGTGTATCTGTTGAAGAATTTTTGAAGAAAGAATTAGGCACTGACAACCCCGCGCTCTTATACACTATAGGTCAACGCGTTTCGCGCAAAAATGGTCCGTGGTATGTCATCGGGAAAGATGTGGAGAAAAAAGAAATTGAGGTATCTAAGACGCGTACGTCTGACGTCAGAGAGATTAAGTTTGCGGATGCAAATTGGTTTAGCGATTCTGCTAATGCAACCGAAGCGCAGTATAGATATCGTGGTCAGCGTATTCGTGGACATGTTGAGAATAGTCGTTTTGTCAGCTCTGACACTTTGCAGGACACTCCAGCACTCGGGCAGTCGGTTGTCTTTTTTAGTGGTGATGAAATGATTGGCGGTGGTATAATCACAGCATGAGTCATATGCGTCTGTGGACATCTGCAGCTATTATTACTGTCATTATATTTGTCAGCTTCGTGCTCTCTGTACCGCACACGCGCGATCTACCACGACCGCAGATGCAACAAGAAAAGATTATAGAAATTGTACCAACTGTCACTATTCACGACGTTTTTAAGAAAGGGGTTCATACGATAACCGGATCAATCTTGGCGCCGACACCATGCACCTCCGTAACCGCCTCTGCAGAGTTGGTTGGTACAGCATCAAGCACAGACAGCATACTTGTCATAATCACTATGCCTAAAGACACGGGAGTATGCTTACAAGAGCCGGCTCGCCTTAACTTCTCTACAACAATAAACGCTAGCGCGTCGTTACCGATACACGCAACGGTAAATGGCATGTCGGCCACAACAACACGCTCATGACGCAAATGCCTACCATTATCAAGGCGGACGGGTCAAAGGAAGTTTTTGATCCAGAACGTCTTGTAGTATCGCTCACGCGCGCAGGGGCAGGCGGATACACAGCAGAGCGCATAGCCAAGACGATTACCAATACAGTCACGCCAAACGCCTCTTCGCGCGAGATATATTCGCGCGCTTTTACACTCTTGCGCAAAGAGGCACGGCCGGTTGCCGCTCGTTACGCTCTCCGTCGAGCACTCCTAGAGCTAGGACCAACTGGGCACCCATTTGAAGATTTTATATCACACCTGTATCGAGCCGAGGGCTGGAAGGTAGAGACACGCAAGATTATGCAGGGCAAGTGCGTTCAACATGAAGTAGACTTCTACGCATCACATTCAGAGAAGAACGAATACCTAGCAGCAGAGTTGAAGTATCACAATGATCCAGGCTACAAGACAGATCTAAAAGTTGCACTTTATGTGAAGAGCCGTTTTGATGACATCTTTGCCTGTGACTCTACAGTGCAATCATGTCCGATAAATCGCGGTATTCTCGTCACGAATACAAAATTTACTTCAGAGGCTATAGCATATGCCGAATGCTCGGGTGTAGAGCTTCTTGGCTGGGGCTACCCGGCAGATAACAACCTTTTTATGCGTATGAGTCGCGCAAAAATATATCCGGTCACGGCACTCACAGGATTTTCAAATGCAGAAAAGAGAATGCTCATAGAGCGTGGGATTATTACAGTTGATGATGTTCTCAAGGACCGCCGTATATTTGAAATGCTCCATATGCAGAGCGAACAAGTCGGAGAGATATTGGCTGAAGCCGATGGACTACTCTCAATGGAGTTAGGGACAACTAGGTAATGCTAAGGGCTTTTTTAAATTCCTCCATATCATTAAAATGATGTTTAACACCTTTAATTTCTTGATAATCTTCATGTCCTTTGCCAGCGCAAAGTACTACGTCCCCCTTCTGCGCTAATTTGACTGCTTCTAAAATTGCTTCGTGACGATTTGGAATCGTTTTTACTTTTTTTAAGTCTTCGTCTGACAAATCAGTCTTCATCTGTTCAATAATTTTTTCTGGATCTTCACTCCTTGGATTATCCGAGGTAAAAATCGCGATATCAGAAAGCATAACTCCAATATGACCCATTACTTTGCGTTTCATCGGGTCACGGTCGCCACCACAACCAAAAACAGAAATAACTCTTGAACTAACAAATGTTCTAACAGTTTTTAATACATTTTCTAAGGCATCAGGAGTATGAGCATAATCCACAATAACTAGGACCCCATTTGTAGAAGTAAAATGTTGGAATCTACCAAGTGGTGGTTCTATGTCTTTTAGAATCGTACTGACTTTTTTCATGTCAAAACCGAGCAAATTGCTTGCACTCCAAACCGCTAGTAAGTTATAGGCATTGAATCTACCTAATAGTTTTGAGTTAATATCTTCTCCGTTAAAAACTAGATCTAGACCATCAAATTTTGTTTGTTTTATTTCTCCATGAAAATTTTCATTACCGTTAAACCCGTAAGAAAAATTCTTGGCTTTTATCCCTTGAAGCATTTTATTTCCATACTCATTATCAGTATTGGAAAGTGCAAAAGCCCCAGCTGGAAGCATTTTAAAAAACTTCTTTTTGGCTTCAAAGTAATTTTCAAAAGTTTTATGGTAGTCCAAATGGTCATGGGTTAAATTGGTAAAAATCCCACCAACAAAATTTACCCCTAACACACGATTTTGATCCAGTGCATGAGAGGACACTTCCATAAAAACATATTCGCACCCTGTATCAACCATTTCTTTAAAAAGTTTGTTTAGAGAAATAGGATCAGGAGTAGTATGCGTAGTAGGTTTAACCTCTCCTGCAATGATATTTTCTACAGTAGAAACAAGTCCCACTTTATATCCAAGCTTTGTCGCGATCTTGTATAGCAAGGTAGCCGTTGTTGTCTTACCGTTTGTACCAGTAACACCGACGATACGGAGTTTGTGAGAGGGGAATCTGTACCATAGAGATCCAGCAACGGCTAATAAATAATGATACATGGGCTGTAGAGCCAAGAACAGCTTTTTTGGTACGAACTTTTTAATAATTTTCAGGGTCTTTCCCATGCGTGTGATAGTATGTTATCACATGAAAACGACAGGATATAAAAGAAAGGGGAGTGGGCCATATGACCCATCATCTGGCGAGCCGTATAAGGTGAGCCGATCAAAACTTGATTTATTTACAGAGTGCCAAAGGTGCGCATTTTTAGACATGAAGTGCGGAGTCAAGAGACCCTCAATGCCAGCGTTTACACTCAATAATGCTGTGGACACTTTATTAAAAACAGAATTTGATATTCATCGCGCCAACAAATCTCAGCATCCGCTCCTTAAAAAATACGGGCTTGATGCTGTGCCACTAGATGATGAGAGAATGGAAGAGTGGCGCGACGCTCTGCGTCGCGGAATTGCATATTTACACACACCAACCAATATATTAATGCGAGGTGGAGTGGACGATGTTTGGGTTAATCCAGAAGGAGAGTTGATAATAGTAGATTATAAAGCGACAAGCAAAAAAATTGGCCCGAGTTCTGAAGATGATCTCTATGACCAATACAAAAGGCAGATGGAAATCTATCAGTGGCTGTTTCGTCAAAACGATTTCAAAGTTTCGCCGACCGGATACTTTGTATATGTGAACGGCAAATCAGATGCCAAAGCGTTTGATGGAAAGCTAGAATTTGATATTGAACTTATCCCGTACACAGGGAGTGATACATGGGTAGAACCAGCGGTGTTTGATTTAAAAAAGATGCTCACAAGTGACACCATCCCACCAATCGGCATCTCATTTGGCGGTGGCCCTTGCGAATACTGCACCTACCGCGAAGCAGCCGGCAAAACTCTTCTTGAATTGCACAAAAAGAATAAATGAACGGAAAAGTAAAGAGGTTCGACCTCTTTACTTGGACTATCCAAACTATGTACCGGTCGGCACATATCGTGGATACCTGACTAGAAAAAACTGGACGAGTAAGCCTTATGTGTGGTAGGGTATTTTTGGAGTAAACAAGATGTTCCGACTAACTTACGCTCAAAGGAGCCAAAATGATAGAAATCTGCCCTAATTGCCAACAGGTAGCGCCCGAAACAGAAGCAGAAAAAATTGTCGCTACGGCAAAAACAGCGGTCGCAAAAGAGCGGCTTGATACGGCCCGCACCGCATGGGAAATATTCAACAGAGCGCATCTTTCCCAGAGTTTTTGGGCTAGAAATACCGAGCTGGGTACCTTCATATCGTTCTGCGCGGCACTGGCGGCGTTTGGATTTTTCGATTTGTCGGGACTCGAAACGCCTATTCCCAGGATTTTACTTGCCCTGATTATCAGCTCGGTCGTCGGGTGTACGGCTCTTCATTTTCTGGTCAATAGACCAGAGAGGAAAGCCACGATGCGCAGAAAGGCCATCCGCAACGCTTTCGCAATTCGGTACAAAGAGTCCGCCACACATCTCGGATTCAGAGTGGCGTGGAAGTAACTGGCTCGACAGGTTCCTTCAGCAACGTGCGGTTTGGTTATAAACCAGGCCACACGTTGTTTTCATTTTTGGATTATACTCTCCCAATGAACGTTAAGATAGAGCAGTCGTGGGGAGAGAAGTTGGAGGGTGAATTTGAGAAGCAATACTTTGCTGACTTAACTGCGTTTGTGAAGAAAGAATACAAAGAGGGAGTAGTGTATCCAGCGCCGAAAAATATTTTTCGCGCTTTTGACTTGTGCCAGTTTGATAAAGTAAAAGTAGTAATTTTAGGACAGGACCCATATCACGGTGTGGGCCAGGCGAATGGACTCTGTTTTGCTGTGAACGACAACGTAGCCGTTCCGCCTTCTTTGCAAAACATATTCAAAGAGCTTTCAACAGATTGCTCTTTGCCCTTCGAAGCCTTGGCGAAGAAGGGTGATCTCGAGCATTGGTCTAAGCAGGGAGTTTTATTGTTGAATGCAACCCTGACTGTGCGCGCGCACAGTGCCGGCTCGCATCAAGGGAAGGGATGGGAGGAGTTTACTGATGCGGTTATTAAGGCGCTTTCAGACGAGCGCGAAAATTTAGTTTTTATGCTCTGGGGCAACTATGCCAAACAAAAAGGCTCGCACATCGACCCCTCCTACGCCAAGGCTACGGGAGGGCACAGCGGCACCAAGCACCTCGTGCTAGAGGCCCCGCACCCCTCGCCATTTTCTGCCTACTCCGGTTTCTTTGGTTGTAAGCATTTCTCCAAAGCGAACGAGTACCTCATCTCTCACAACGAAACTCCAATAAATTGGCTCTAATCATTTGTCGGAAATTTCGTCCTATAGGATGAAATTTCCGACATCAAGTTGAAGTCGATAAAATAAATGCGATTATTTCTGCCAATGGGCTTTGAAGTTTACGATTTCTGATACTAGTTCTTCTGCAGTCTGACCTTTGTAACAAATGTTTCTGTCGTCAACATATACAAATGCAATGGGTTTACCTGGGTTCGCGCCAAATAAGTCGTCGCGTTGGTTAATATAATCAAACGGTATAGAGAACTTCTCGCAGTAACTTTTCAAAAACTCGTCACCGCGAGTAGAGTGGATCATTATTTTGTAATCCTGTTCTTTAAGAATTCGAATAGCATTAAGCACTTCTGGGATAGGGTCTTTGATATCGTCTCCATGTACAAATCCTGAATAAGACGCAATAACACCGTCAAAGTCAAAGGCTACGATGCGTGGCTTTTTAATTTCCATGCATATACAATACTACATTTCACCAAATTTTCGCGCGGTTTTTTGGTTCGCGATAGAGCTTGTCACCTCTCTTCACATCAAATGCTGAATAAAATTCTGGAAGGTTTGAAACAGGGCCGTTGATTCGAAAATTGCCTGGTGAATGTGGGTCGGTGAGCACTTGCATCTTCTCGGCCTCTGGACGACGGAGCTCGCGTTCAAAGAGAGCGAAGGAGAGGAAGAAGCGCTGTTCAGGCGTGAAGCCGTCGATATTTTTTTGCCCAGTTTTCTTAAGACGAAGTTGATACGCATCATATGCGATAGAGGCGCCGCCGAGGTCGGCGATATTCTCACCGAGCGTCAATTGGCCGTTCACGTGGAGCCCACCAGCGACTTTGTATTCGTTAAACTGCTTGATGAGTACTTTGGCTTTTTTATCAAAACGCTTCTGGTCTGCTTTAGTCCACCACGTCTTCCGGTTTCCCTTGCCGTCAAATTTACATCCCTGATCGTCAAATCCGTGAGTAATCTCGTGTCCAATGACCGTACCCATCGCGCCGTAATTAAGTGCATCATCAGCTTCTGTAGAAAAGAACGGCGGTTGAAGTATCGCAGCAGGGAAGACTATGTCGTTTGTACCGAAGTTACAGTACGCGTTTACCGTCTGTGGGGTCATAAGCCACTCCTTGCGATCTACTGGCTTGCTCAGCCGGCGCATAATTCTTGCGTGCTCAAAGAGTGTCGCGCGCACAGCGTTACCGAAGTATTCGCCTGACTTAATGACGAGTCCACGATAACTTTTCCATTTGTCAGGATATCCGAGCTTACGAACCATTTGATGCAGTTTTTTGAGAGCCTTCTTCTTAGTTGCCGAGCTCATCCAGTCTAGATTTTTAATACGAGCTTCGTATGCTGTGAATAAGTCGGCCACAAGTTCCACGATTTTTTTCTTTGCTTCAACACCGAAATATTCGTCAACATATAGCTTACCGAGCACTTCTCCTAAATTACCATTTACTGCTCGTAGTGAACGGCGCCAAGCGGGTTTCATCACCTTTACTCCGGCGAGAGTCGTACCGTAAAAGGCAAAGCTCTGTCTTTCAAATTTCTCAGAAAGATAGCTCGCCGCACCACCGACAAGGTGCCACGTGAGGTATGTCTTCCAATCTTCTATAGATTCATTTTCCATCATTACGTTTATGGCTTTCATAAAATTCGGTTGCATCACAACTACGTTGCGTACTCTCTTTGCGCCGATTATTTTGAAATAAGTAGTCCAGTCTATATTTTGTACGAGTTTTGCAAGCGCAGGCAACTTCATCTTATGATAAGTTTTATCTACGTCACGCAAGTCCTCTTTTGTCATAGAAATTTTAGCAATAGCTGTTTCCAGACGCATCACTATTTCCTGACTCTGTTTAGCCTCTGCTTTCGTCTTACCCATGAGTACAAACATAGCTTCAAGATGTTTAATATAAGCAGTGCGCACACGTAGAGACTCCGCATCGTCTTTCAAATAATAGTCGCGGTCGGGCATGCCGAGACCGCTTTGGCAAAGGTAGATTATGTATCGTTCGCTATTTTTCATATCCTGATCAATCATCAAGCCAAAAGGCCCGCCCCCGCCGATTTTTTCTAAGTGCGCGAGCGTAGTGACTAGTGACATAACGTCTTTAATTTTTGAAATCATGTCGAGCCACGGCTGGAGGGGCTTAATACCGAGAGCGTTGCGCTTCTTCATATCTAGACCGGAGCGATATAGGTCGGCAACCATCTGTTCAGGAGTCCCGACTCTATGATTCTTTAATTTGAGCGACTTAGCGACGAGAGAACGAAGTTTTTTCTCAGTATCGTAACGCAACATTATAAACGACCCCCAGCTCGCCTCATGTTCTGGTATTTTATTCTTTTTCAACCATCCGCCGTTCGCGTACTTATAAAAATCATTCTGTGGACGCACTCCCGCGTCCATATCCCTCTTCTCAAATCCCCAGTTTTTCTTCATGAAAGCATAGTACAGGAATGTATTATCTCGTGCTATCTTTTTATACATGACCGTCAACGAGGTTAGGAGCAAATATCTAGCTTTCTTTGCTGCGAGGGGACACGCGATTATACCGAGCGCGCCTATCGTGCCAGAGAACGACCCAACCACGCTGTTTACCAGTAGCGGGATGCAGCCTCTTGTGCCATACCTCCTCGGCCAGGAGCACCCGGAGGGTAAAAGGCTGGCGAATTCGCAGCTCTCCTTTCGCGCAGGAGATATAGAAGAAGTTGGGGACAACCGCCACACGACATTCTTTGAAATGCTCGGCAACTGGTCGCTCGGTGATTATTTTAAAAAAGAGCAGTTGCCGTGGGTCTATGAATTTTTAACCGAGGAGCTGAAACTGCCAAAAGAGAAGTTATGGGTCACTTGTTTTGCAGGAGACGAATCGCTCGGTCTACCTAAAGATACTGAATCAGCAGAGATTTGGAAAAAGATTGGAGTGCCGGAAGATAGGATTCTTTTTTATGATGCAAAGAAGAATTGGTGGAGCCGTTCAGGTACTCCAGATAAAATGCCTGCTGGGGAGCCTGGAGGGCCAGATTCTGAAATCTTTTACGAATTCACAAGTGTTGAACATGATCCTGCATTTGATGAAAAGTGCCACCCAAACTGTGACTGTGGGCGCTTCATGGAGATCGGTAACTCTGTATTTATGGAATACATAAAAAGCGCCGACCCTTCGACAAGCTCAGGGCAAGTAGCCTTCGGAAAGTTACCTAAACAAAATGTAGATTTCGGTGGCGGTCTTGAGCGCCTAACAGCTGCAACAAACAATAATCCGGATGTGTTTTTGATTGATGTGTTTGACGCGCCTCGGGCAGTGCTTGAAAAACGTTCAGGTCACAATTACCGAAGTTTAACTTCGGTAACTCGGTCGTTTAGGATTATTTTAGACCATACACGGGCAGCTTCGGTCATGTTTGACGCTGGACTTCGCCCATCTAACACGGAGCAGGGATACGTTTTGCGTCGCCTTATCCGTCGTGCGATACGAGAAATAGACAAGATTGGCATCAAGGAAGCGATACTCGGCGAAATTTCAGGAGGGCACACAGACGAGTTCAGCGCAGAAGAAACGCAGTTCAGAAAAACGCTTGCGCACGGCATGCGTGAGCTGGAGAAGATGGGCGACGCTGTTGACGCATTCATGCTCTTCACAACCTACGGCTTTCCAATAGAACTCACGGAGGAAATCGCAAAAGAGAAGGGAATTACACTTGACATGGATGCAGTAAAAGCGAAGATGCAGGAGCATCAGGCGTTGTCACGGGCGGGTGCGGCACAGAAGTTTGCCGGTGGATTGGCTGATCATGCCGAACAGACTGTTAAATATCACACAGCACATCACTTATTGCTTAAGTCTCTACAAATAGTGCTTGGTAAAGACGTGCATCAGCGAGGGAGTAATATCACCAGCGAGCGCCTGCGCATAGATTTTTCATACGGACAAAAGATGACTGATGAACAGAAGAGAGAGGTTGAAAGAATAGTAAATGAGAAAATTGCAGAAAAAATACCAGTGGTACGCACTGATATGAAGAAAGAAGACGCAGAGAAGCTTGGCGCTGAACATGAGTTCGGCGCGAATTATCCCGACATGGTATCGGTTTATTCTGTCGGGCCTCTCGATTCTGCATTCTCTATAGAATTTTGTGGCGGCCCGCACGTATCTAACACAGGCGAGCTATCTGGCACTTTTAAAATCTTAAAAGAAGAAGCTAGTTCTGCCGGCATCCGAAGAATAAAAGCAGTGCTAGAATAGAGTAATGGGTTTTTTGACGAATTTATTTAAAAAGAAGGAATCGGAATCTGTAATGCTTATTGATATTGGCGCAAGCTCTGTGGCTGGAGCATGTGTGCAATATAAAAAAAGCAGTTTGCCTACAGTACTTTACACACGGCGATTGCCAATTGATATCAGAAAAGATGAGACGCACGAGTTTGCTATGTTACGAGCGTTATATATCCTCTGCGGGAGCCTACTTCAAGAAGCTTCTCCTATTCTTTTGCGGGCGTCTGGTAGCGGGAGTATTGATAAAATCCTAATCTCAATAGATTCTCCGTGGCAGGAGACAAGCGTACGCACAGAATCTTTTGAAAAAAAAGAACCATTTATTTTTACAAAAGATATGGTTGATAGGGCTTTAGAAGAGACAAGAACTGTATCACAAAATAAAACTATTTCAGACGAGAGCATAATAGGCACTATCCTAAATGGTTATGAGACGTTGAAGCCGTATGGTAGGAAGATACACCGTGCGTCAATTATTATACTCACATCACTCATAAGCAAAGAAGTGGCAAACAGCATAATCTCTGTAATTAGAAAGGCATATCACACAAACAAAATCTTGCCGATCACTGATAGCTCATTGCGTTACCAAGCAATGCGTCACGCGTTCCCTCACCAGCACGACATGCTTATCTTAGATGCGACCGGACCAGTTACTTCAGTCTCTCTTATACGCAGAGGGCTTTTTGTTGGCATAGTTGATGTGCAGTGCGTGACTGGGAGTAACGAATGGATAGAAAATGTAAAAAATGAGTTTTCAACTTTAGCAAAACAATACCCACTCCCTCGTACTATATTTCTCCTTGCACAGGAGCTAGAAATTCCTTCTCTACAAAAAAAGCTTTCGGAGTCAAACCTTGGACAGCTATGGCTCTCAGACAATCCGCCAACATTTGTGACTGTCCTCGCTAGCCATCTTACAAATTATGTTAAGCAAATGACCCCGCTAGCCACAGATCTCCCGCTCCTGCTTATGGCAATATATTATCAACACCGCATTTAAACAGAAATGATATACTAGAGGTATGCGTAAATTTGATGATATTATTCCGCCTTCAAGGCGAAGAGACACAGAGCCACTTGCTAGACCTAGCGAGGATACAGAACGTCCGCTTTTAAATTTAAATCAGCCAAAGAAGAGTAGATTCCCCTATTCAACACTCGTGGTAGTTGTAGCTATTGTCGCCATATCTGTAGGAGCATTGTTCTACTTTTCTACTGCAAAGGTTGAGATAACTCCAACCTCTATATCTGCAGCTGTTCAGGGATCTTTTGTTGCAGACAAGAGTCTAGAGACCCTGCCATTTGAGATAATCACTGCGCAAAAAATCGCTACACAGAGCGTGAAAAGTAGTGGTGTTAAGACTGCGAGCTCAACAGCTACTGGCACTATAACTATCTACAACACGCAGACAAAATCACAGCCTCTAGTTATTAAGACTCGCTTCGCGACTGCCTCTGGACTAATTTTCTACACATATTCAGCGTTGACGGTACCGGCCGGCACAGTCAGCAAGCCCGGTAGTATCAAGGCCAAGGTTTATGCGGAGAAAGCTGGCCCTGCCTACAACGTAGCCCCGACTTCGTTTACGGTGCTGGGGTTTGCCGGTACTCCTAAAGCTAGTCAGGTGTATGCGCGTTCAGAAAGCGCAATGACAGGAGGGTCTTCTGGTAACGTGCCTATGATAGAGTCTTCTCTAGAGACAAAGACGCGTAACGAGCTTATAAAAGCTCTTGACGGTGACTTGGCAAAGGCTATTAGAGAGAAGGTCCAGCCTGGGTATGTTCTCTTACCTGGCGCCACAACGATAAAGTACGACGAGCTCGCTTCAGAATCTTATTCAAATAATATGGCTGATGTGAAAGAGCAGGGGACGATTACAGCAGTCGTTTTCCCCAATAGCGCAATCGCCAAGGCAATCGCCAACTCTGTATCGGGTATGGCGTATCAGGGCGAGCCCGTCACTCTATCTCAAACAGAAGGACTTCTATTTGCGACAGCAAGCCAGTTAAGCCCAGAACTAGAGTCTATATCGTTTACCGTTACTGGCAATGCAACGCTCGTATACACAGTAGATACAACGCGTATCGCCGTGGCAGTGAGTGGTAAGACACGCGGATCTGCAGAGGTGGCTCTCACAAACTATCCTGAAATCAAGCGTGCTATCATCACGCTCCGACCATTTTGGAGGCAAGCATTCCCTCAGGACCCAGCCTCTATAAAGGTCGTAGTTGACGGTTTATAAGGTACCTGCTAGATTATATGGGTACTTGCATGGATCCATCTGACATATAAATGAGTGAGGCCGAAGATACAAAGACAACGGTGAATGGCACTGTTGAAGAAGTGTTGCCAAACTCGCTTTTCCGCGTTCGGATTCCTGCGAGTGTTGAAGGCGAGGAAGGTCAGCTCGTGTTGGCCTATCTAGCAGGCAAGATGCGCTTGCATAGAATACGTGTCTTGATGGGTGATCAAGTAGAGATGGTGACCGACCCATATGGCGGGCGGGCAAGGATAGTAAGACGTTTATCATAAATAATTTTAAGTAATTAAGATGAAAGTACGTGCTTCAATAAAGGTACAACAGACAGGTGATCAGTTGGTCCGCAGAGGCGGGCGCCTTTATCGTATTAATAAGCTGAAACCGCGTCGTAAGGCGCGTCAGGGTTAAAAAGAAATTTAAATATTTAAAAATATAAATATGCGTATCGCCGGCGTCACAATCCCAGATAACAAACAACTAGCGTATTCACTACCGCTGATTTTTGGTATTGGACCAACGCGTGCACGCGACATTCTGACACAAGTCGGCGTGCCATTTACAAAAAAGGGCAGTGAGGTTACGAGTGAAGAAGAGCAGAAGATACGTTCTCTCGCCGAGGCGTACACGATAGAGGGCGAACTTCGCCGAGAGATCGGTCAGAACATCAAGCGTCTCAAAGATATTAAGTCAATACGAGGCGATAAACATTCTCGTGGTCTGCCTGTTCGCGGACAGAGGACAAAGACCAATTCACGCACACGCCGTGGCAACGTCCGTAAGACGATGACATCGGGCCGTCGTACGCTAGAAAAGACATAATATATGGGTAAAAAACGCATCATCAAGAAGAGTGGTAAGGGAATGGACCAAGGCCGTAAAGAGCGAGCCATGGGTAAGGTGACTAAGCGTCACCTAGAGAAGGGCATTCTCCACATTGAAGCTACCTTTAACAACACAAAGGCTATTCTTACAGATGAGAAGGGCAATGCAATTGTCTCTTCCAGCGCTGGGGCACTTGGCTTCTCTGGTGCACGCAAATCTACCCCGTATGCAGCGGCAAAGGTTGGCGAGTTTTTGGGAGAAAAGGGCGCAATGATAGGTCTTAAAGAGGCTACGGTGATTATTCGCGGAGTTGGTGCTGGCCGAGAGTCTGTACTAAGATCATTCTCTGGCAAAGGTATTACGATCAAGGCGATCAAGGACGTGACACCTGTCCCGCACAACGGCCCGCGTCCGCCGAAGCCTCGTCGCGTATAGTTATAATATTTAAATATGATCACAGGACCACGATACAAAATAGCTAAGCGCCTCGGCGCAACAGTATTTGAAAAAGCGCAGACACAAAAGTTTGCGATCTCTGCCGAGCGTTCTGCTAAGAATAAAAAACGCGGTCGCGGACGCCAGAGTGAGTATGGCAAACAAATGTTAGAGAAGCAGAAGGTGCGCATCACTTATGGACTGCCTGAAAAACAGTTCCGCAATTATGTGAACAAGGCACTCTCTACTGTGCACAAGGCTCAGCCGTCTGACCGTCTACACGAGCTACTTGAGATGCGCTTAGACAACGTCGTGTGGCGACTCGGTCTCGCCAAGACTCGCCGAGGTGCGCGCCAGATGGTGGCGCATGGCCACGTGATGGTAAACGGCAAGAAGAGCCGTGTACCGTCTCAAGCTCTCTCTGTCGGCGACAAGATAGCTGTGAGAGATGGCTCAAAGGAGCACGGAGTTCTTGTCGGCTTCGCAGAGCGATTTCTAGAGACGCCTCTAGCGTCGTGGCTAACATGGGATGCCAAGAACATGGAGGGCTCTGTCAAAGAACGTCCGACGACAGCGTCGGCAGACAAGGCAGGAGACCTCGTTTCTGTGCTCTCGTTCTACACGAGATAGACATTTATATTTTTAAATGTTTAAATATTTAAACCTTATTAACTGGTAATTACGATTGCGTTATGGAATACCACATTACACTACCAAGCAAGCCTAGAATCGTTTCTGAAGAAGAGATGCAGGGCGTTTATGAAATAGACTCGCTCTACCCGGGTTACGGACACACACTCGGTAACTCTCTTCGCCGTATCATTCTTTCATCATTGCCGGGAGCAGCGGTAACACAGGTCAAGATAGATGGCGTCCCACACGAGTTCGCTACATTAGAGGGCGTACGCGAGACTGTCATGGAGATGTTACTTAATCTTAAGCGCGTACACTTTGTGTTGCACGGAGACGAACCACAAACGATTTCTCTTACGTCAAAGGGCGCTGGCGAAGTAACTGCAAAAGACTTTAAGCTCCCAAGCCAAGTTGAGATCAAGAATCCGAGCCAGCATATCTGCGACATGTCTGGTAAATCTTCTCTTGAGTTAGAAGCAACTATTGAACGTGGTCTAGGTTATGTCGCACGCGAGGTCCTCACAAAGGACAAGGTAGATATCGGCACCATCGCTCTTGATGCTACCTTTACCCCGATTCGCCGTGTGAACTACGAGGTAGAGAACATGCGCGTTGGCGATCGCACCGACTTCAATCGTCTGCGCATCCTCATTGAAACAAATGGCACAATCACTCCGCGTGAAGCACTTGAGAAGTCTATTGAGACAATGATCCACCAGCTTAAGTCTGTGATCGGATTTCAGGAGAGTGAATCCGCTTCAAACGGCAGTGGTTCTTCAAAGTCAGATATGGGGACTGATGCAACCAAGGTAAAGGTTGCTGATCTGGAGCTCTCGGCTCGTATCACAAAAGCTCTAGAAGATGCTGGCATCAAGAGTGCAGCAGGGCTCGCGAGAAAGACTGCTAGCGCGCTTAAGGAGCTAGACGGCATCGGCGACAAGGCGATAGAGGAGATCTCTGTTGCGCTCGCCGGTCACGGATTAACGCTCAAGAGCGAATAGGCACTTATTGAATCTGTATGGCATACACAACTAAAGGACAGACATTTCACAGAGAAGCCGGCCAGCGCCGAGCGCTAATCAAGTCGCTCGCACGTTCGCTCGTGTTAGAAGAGCGAATCTCTACTACGGAAGCAAAGGCTAAAGCCCTTCGCCCATTTGTTGAGCGTCTCGTCTCATATGCCAAGTTGAACACTCTTGCTAGCCGTCGACTAGCTGTCACAAAACTCGGTGACAAAGAGGCTGTCAAAAAGCTATTCGGCTCTATCGGTCCGCGATATGCCGAGAGAAAGGGTGGTTATACGCGTGTTACAAAGAGAACGAAGAGAGGGCTAAACGACGCACGCAAACTTGCTTACATCTCATTTGTCTAGTAATACCAGTATATGACTCTCAACACTAAGCCAGCTCCAACAACTCACGTTATAGATGCGACCGATCGTACACTAGGTCGCGTCTGTAGCGAGGCGGCAAGTGCGCTACTAGGTAAGCGTTCTGTACACTTCGCTAAGAATCAGGCCTTACCTGTCACTGTCACTGTTAACAACGCGAGCAAGATGCACCTGCCCAAGCGTCGCACCGCGGGCAAGGTCTATACTCGCTACACTGGCTACCCAGGAGGTTTCTACACCATGACTATGGACGAAATGATAACTAAGAAGGGAATCGCGGAGGTGGTAATAAAGACTGTTGACGGCATGATCCCGCGCAACAAGCTTAGGAAGCCTCGTATGAAGAATTTAATAGTAAATGACTAGGCGTTAGGCTCTAGACACTAGGAAACACATGGCAACAAAATTTATCACAGCAGTCGGGCGCCGAAAGACCGCGATAGCGACAGTACGTATGTCTGTGGCTCCTAAGTCGTCTGTCACAGTGAACGGCAAGAGTGTTAAAGAATATTTCAAAACAGATCTGCGCGCACTCGTAGCAGAAGAGGCTCTGGCAAAAGCAGAGAGTGCAGAGAACTATCAGGTCACTGCACACGTCTCTGGTGGCGGTGTCGCTGCCCAAGCAGACGCGCTACGTCACGCAATCAGTCGTGCTCTGATTAAAGTAGAGCCTAGGACTCGCGCAGTTCTCAAGTCTGCCAAGTTCCTCAAGCGCGACCCTCGCGCCAAAGAGCGCAAGAAGCCGGGTCTCGTGAAGGCAAGGAAACGAAAACAATGGTCTAAACGTTAGGCTAGCAAGTTTACCCGCCTATCTGTCTTCTGATGGTGGGCAATGGTCCAAGCGCTAGTCATCCCATAACAAAAACCGCCTGAGAGGGCGTTTTTTGTTAGGTAGATTGACGAACGGCTAACTTGAGCATAGATTGTTGGCAGAGTATACGTAGTTAAACAGCTGTATAAACAAGACAAGAGGGATATTATGCCTGAATTGATTATAAGATTCATCGCACTACACGGACACGGGCTTGGGTTTCCATTTACGGGGCTAATCTTGGGACACGGGCACGGCGACAAGACCGGACTGAGTCATAAGGTTCTCGCCGAGATCTTCTGCGAAGATGTGATGGACATACCCAAGGGCCATCACACTGTCGCGATGTACGCTGGGTATCTATCGTTCGATGGCGGCATCCTGCGCCTCCACAAGGGCGGGAGCGAGACAATCGGGATCAAGGAGGACGTGGAGAAGAACGAATGGTTTATGTCCAACCTTCAGAACAGCCCGACTCTTAGGACAGCCGTCGTGTCAAACTTCCCGTTCCTCGCCTCTGGCAAGTTCAAACATCTCATGCTGGCCCGTCAGTAATTCGTGCCAACGTAACGACCTCGACATAGATCGGGGCGTTTTGTTTTATTTCATCCCAACTTCGTTGTTCGGATGATAAATGATAGTATCTCAGCATGCCTATCTATATTCCGTAGGCTAACTGATTACTTAGGGGGTGTACCTTGTTAAAGTTAAATCTTGAATATTGGCCTGAAAGGAACGGTGACGGATGTTCTGCGTGGCGACTGTCCAATACGGATAATCGCCCGGTCAGATTCCCGACCACATACAGACTCATGCGTATCTTCAACCAACTTGTACCTGAGGACTCTCGCGGATTGCGGGTGATCGGCAGAGCTGACAATTACCGCATGCTCCACATGAGTGCCGGTCTACCAAGGCATTACCGGCAGTCCTTCCTCATGAGGATTGAAGCGAAGATGAAAAAGTCGCATAAAAAGTGATGCCTTGTGTATTGCGACAGTAGATGTATAATGCAATAAACCAGTTCTTACAGGAGGCCATATGGCTGACAATGACACATTTGTGCAGATGAAAACGGATGACAAATCTAGCCAGGCAGCGCTCGACTCAGAGATGGCTCAGACTATCGCATTGCAAAACCACCGTCGCGAGATAAATGGCGGGTGGTCGCCAAGACCGGATGTTCTTAACATCGGCAAACCACTTTCTGATTAGTTATAAAAGTCTCGTGCAGAAAAGCCTCGGCTTCACTCTGTACGAGGCTTTTCTGTACCATAAATGCCACTATTCAAAATATGCGACGGTCGTCTAGTACTGTGGATAGTCAGTTGTGCATTGATAATAGTTATATACTCCGAGAGGACATACCGTCCATTACTGGGAGTGCTCCAATGCTTTCATTTGAGGAACAGAAGAGGCTTGACGCATTGGTATACCGTCGCAGCTGGAAGGGCTCTAACGAGTGGGTCAAGAAGAACAGGAAACATCATCGGAATAAGATGTTTACGGAGTTGATTCTTGGGATTTTCTTGATGCTATTTGGGACCAGCATATAAAATATGGCGCTCTGGACACCTGCGGGCTCGTACCCCGCAGGTTTATTTTTTTGACTGCAGAGAGATTTTCAGGCATAGTGGAGACATGAACGAAGAAGAAGATGTAAAGATAGAACCAGAAAACGGCGATGATGGAACAGATGTTAAGCCGGAAGATAAGATCGCCAAGATGCGCGAGGAGTTGAAGGTGTGTCGACAAGAAAAACAGGAATATATGGACGGTTGGCAGAGAGCCAAAGCTGACTACGTTAACGCGCTTAAGCGATTTGAAACCGAGGCTAAAGCATCTGAGTTAAAAGGAATAGTGGGCGCTGTGGAGATTCTTCTTCCGACGTTTGATGCCCTAGAGAGAGCGAAAGAGCATGGAGACGTGCCTGAAGGATTCATGGGTATAGCTAAGCAACTAGATGGAGCATTTGCATCGCTCGGACTAGAAGAGATAGGAAAAGTTGGAGAAAAATTTAGCCCAGCTATACACGAAGCACTCGGACAGGACGTAGCTGAAACTCTTGAAACAGATGATACGGTTACGGTAGTATTAGAGAAAGGGTGGAGAGTCGGTGAGACTGTAATACGACCCGCGAAGGTCCGTGTCGGTCACTTTGCAAGTGAGAAATAAAAAGCGTATTATTAGCTAGTAATTTTTTAATTTATGTCAAAAATTCTCGGAATAGATTTGGGTACAACTAACTCGGCTATGGCTATCGTAGAGGGTGGCGAGCCACGCGTCTTAGAGAACGCCGAAGGCGCTCGCACGACGCCTTCAATAGTGGCGATAGGGAAGAATGGCGAGAGAGTCGTCGGCACACTCGCTAAGCGACAGTCTGTTACCAATCCTCTGAACACAATCTTTCAAATAAAGAGATTTATTGGGCACACATTTGACGAAGCAGAAGTGCAGAAGGATAAGGCAGTGGTCCCATTTGAAATGCGTAAGGGCGACACTGGCGGAGTAGAAGTTAAGATGACTGACAAGTGGTATCGCTCTGAAGAAATCTCGGCGATGATACTCGGGAAGCTGAAGGCAGACGCAGAAGCGAAGCTTGGAGAGAAGATTACTGAGGCAGTTATCACGGTGCCCGCATACTTTAACGATGATCAGCGAAGTGCAACAAAAGCTGCAGGGGAAATCGCTGGACTCACGGTGAAGCGCATCATCAACGAGCCGACGGCTGCCGCGCTTGCATACGGTTTTAACAAAAAGAAAGACGAGAAGATTGCTGTATTTGACTTCGGTGGAGGGACGTTTGACATCTCTGTGCTGGAGGTTGGTGGAGACGTGATAGAAGTAAAAAGCACTGATGGCGATGCGCACCTCGGAGGTAAAGACATTGATCAGAAAATTATTAATTGGCTCGCGGACGAGTTTAAGAAGGAAAGCGGCATAGATGTTCGTACTGATGCTCTAGCGAGACAGCGTTTGGACGAAGCGGCTGAAAAAGCCAAGATAGAGCTCTCTTCTGCAATGGAGACAGAGATTAATATCCCATTTCTCACATCAGATGCATCAGGGCCGAGACACCTACTGATTAAGATGACACGTGCGAAACTTGAGGACCTTGCGGGAGAATTTATTGATCGCGCAATGGCGATCACAAAGCGCGCGATGGAGGCATCACCGTTTAAAATTGGTGATATTAACGAAGTAATACTCGTGGGCGGGCAGACCAGAATGCCGAAAATCCAGACAGAAGTAGAGAAGTTTTTTGGCAAGAAGCCTAACATGAGCGTAAACCCCGACGAGGTCGTGGCTATCGGTGCGGCGATTCAAGCTGGAATATTACAAGGCGATGTGAAGGATATTCTGCTTGTTGATGTCATCCCACTTTCTCTATCTATAGAGACTATGGGTGGCGTCGCGACCAAGTTGGTAGAGAGAAATACAGCGATACCGACCTCGCGTTCTCAAACCTTTTCAACCGCGGCGGATAATCAAGCGTCAGTAGAGATACATATCACGCAGGGCGAGCGCGCAATGAGCGCGGATAATAAGTCACTGGGTAAATTTATGCTGGACGGTATTCCACCGGCGCCTCGCGGTATGCCACAGGTAGAGGTGACGTTTGATATTGATGCGTCCGGTATCTTAACTGTAAAAGCCAAAGAGAAGGCTAGTGGCAAAGAACAGTCAATAAGAATAGAAGGATCAACGGGACTCTCAAAAGCAGACATCGAGAAGATGAAGGCCGATGCAGAGGCGAACTCGGCTGAAGATGAGAAGCGCAAGACGCTTGTAGAAGCGAGGAACATTGCCGACCAGGCAGTCTATGCAGGCGAGAAGGCGATTAAAGATTATGGCGAGAAGGCGGGAGCAGAGGTTGTGAAAGATGTACAGGACAAAATTGACGCACTTAAAACTGCACGTGCGAGCGAAGACGCGGCGCTTATCAAAACTGCTACTGAGACGCTCTCGTATGCTCTAATGAAGATTGGCGAGATAATGGCCAAGCAGTCAGAGACACCATCTCCGCCAGCTGGCGGATCTGACTCGGGCGGGACTCCAGGCTCCAGCGACCAGCCTCCAGAATCCAGTGGTCCTACCGATGCCGAGTTTAAAGAAAAATAGCAAATTCTTACACCCCATGTTATAAATACCCTGGATCATAATCAGGAGAATGAACATGACTGTGCTTGAAATGAGTTTTTTCGTGTGGAGCGTGGCGTGCTTTGCAATCGGAATACTTGCAGTGTATGAGGACACAGTGAGTCCCGGGAAATGGACAACCGGTATGTGTTTCCCTATGGTAGCTCTTGCGTCGGTAACACTCGGAGCCATATCCGGTGGCAACTGGCAATTCTTCCTCGGTCTGGTCGCATATTTTTTCGGGCTGATATTCATGATTATCGTCAGCCCTCGACCTGCAGTGCATTCAAGATAGCCAAATGGCGCGGGGAACCTCGCGCCGTTTTGTTTTGTCTGTAATAGTGTCACATATCCGCAATATGCCACGACCGTGGGTTATAGCGGATAACCGTGATACTTTTGTTTTGCAAACCAAATGTTCGTTATCTCACACGACCGTGAGAAATAACGAACATTCGTTTTTAGACAAGATTTACAAATGCAGGAACATTTTCAATCTGAAGCCCACGAAGAAGGCCTTCTCATGCTCCGCGGTCTCGCTATCGCTCGCACAACACCAGAAGCTCTGGCGTCATTTCAAACATCTCCTGATTCTCTTATAAGTACATTTGCCTCCCACATAGTTTGTTGAAGGAGTTTGTATGCTATATACTGCTAAATAATGACGGATACTACTGGAAAAAAGAAAGCTATTTTAGTCCTGACGATGATTTATTTGGTCTTTATTGGTGGGCTCACCCTTCTGTCATCAACACTCGGTCCTGGTGAAGGGGGCGCATTTCTTTTTTTGGCTCTGCCTATATTGGCAGGTCATGTATTTTTCCTCGTGTATTTTATAATCCTGGCAATGCGATACGCTCGTGAAAAAAGCGCCATGCATCAACTAGATAGAATAGAATTTTTTATTTTACTAATTTTTTATCTATTTGCTCTCGGCTTACCCACGCTGCATAATTTAGGAATCGGATTCTAAGGCATCCGCCGCTTTGTTTTGCATACAAAAAGAAGTGAGAGTATAATAAGAAAAAATGGCAACAACTAAGGATTATTACAACGTGCTGGGAGTAGATAAGAGGGCGACGGCGGACGATATTAAAAAAGCGTTCCGTAAGCTCGCGCACAAATATCACCCCGACAAGGGAGGTACTGACGAGGCTAAGTTTAAGGAGATTACCGAGGCCTATTCTGTTTTAAGTGATGACAAGAAACGTAGAGAATATGATACATACGGCCAGGCGTTTGCCGGAGGGCGTGGCCCATCGGCAGGCGGAGGGGGAGCAGGGAATCCGTTTGGCGGCTTTGATTTCTCACAGTTCCAGCAAGGCTTCGGTGGACAGGGCGGCGCTGAATTCGACTTTGGTGATATCTTTGGCGACATATTCTCTGGTCGCGGCGGCCGACAGCAGGCGCCGCGCGGACGCGATATCTCTATAGATCTTGAAGTTTCTTTTAAAGACGCCGTCTTTGGCACCAGCAGAAATGTATTGATAGCAAAAGTATCTACCTGCACACTCTGCCGCGGCAATGGCGCGAAGGTTGGCACAGAGCTGGACAAATGCACGATCTGCAATGGTAGCGGTAAGATTCACGAGACACGCAACTCTATTCTAGGGCAGTTTACTTCTGTTCGCGTCTGCAACGTCTGCGACGGCGCCGGAAAGATCCCGAAAGAAAAGTGTCCAGAGTGTAAGGGTCACGGCGTGAAGCGTCGCGAAGAAGAAATAAAGATAAATATCCCCGCCGGCATAGACCACGGCGAGATGATACGAATGACTCAACAGGGTGAGGCAATCAAGACCGGCACCGCCGGAGATTTATATGTCAAAGTGCACGTGAAGCCACACGCGACATTCCGCCGCGACGGCGCGAATCTCATCATGACGCTACCTGTTAAACTCACTGACGCTCTTTTGGGGACTATAGTGCCGATAGAGACGCTAGAAGGGAAAATGTTGGAAGTAAAAATCCCGCCGATGAAGCGTGCAGAAGAATTACTGCGCGTCGCCGGCAAGGGCATCCCCGTTGACGGCTCTCGGGGCGACCTCATCATCCACTTGGAAGTCGCCCTCCCTCACAAACTCTCGGGAAAAGCCCGCAAAACTGTTGAAGAGCTGAAAGCAGAAGGGCTCTAGCCTGTATACTGGATAAATGCCAACAAGTACGGAAGCAATAGCGCAGGTAGGCAAATTGGCAACAAGTTATGCCTCTACGGCGTGGAATAGTGTGAGCGATTTTCTTATTGTAATAATTCTGTTTGGAGTTTTGTTTCTTTTCGCTTGGTACATCGGGCGCGCGACACTCGTCTCTATTCTTATCGCGTTTTATGCCGGCTATGCTGTCTTCGCGGCATTCCCGTTTATGTCATATCTGCCGACCGCGCCAGCTATGACCGCTCTTCTCGCTCAAGTTGCTCTCTATGCGGGACTCACTCTAGTTTTTTATATTATTTTGCGCAGAGTAGTAGTGTCTGACTTTCTCTATGTCGGCATATTCGGCACTATAATTTTATCCCTCCTCGGTGCGACGTTTCTCATGGCTCTCGCCTTCAACGTGTTCCCTGTAGCGGAGGTGTATAAGTTCACGCCGGCTGTCGCGGCGCTATTCGCGCCGGTCAAGTACTTCTTCTGGTGGTTCATCGCCCCTGCCGTCGGCCTCTTTTTCCTCGCAAGGTGACTCCTCGCAGCGAGGTGTCTCCTTGCGTATTTTGCAAGCCCTCGCAGCGAGGTGTCTCCTTGTTTTGCTCTGTGTGGTATGATTTTCAACATGACACTCGCAGAAGAACTAAAAGCACGCGGGCTAATAGAACACTCGTCTACCGAGCCAGAGAAGATACTTTCAGTTCCGCGCACTGTGTATGTCGGAGTTGACCCAACAGCCGACTCTCTTCATGTCGGACATCTAACGTGGGTGCTCCTGATGAGACGTATTGGAGAAGCTGGACACAAACTTGTATTCCTTGTTGGTGGCGGTACTGGTATGATCGGTGACCCAAAGGAGAGGGGTGAACGAATAATGCTTGATGAAAAGACAGTCGCCACGAACACGCGTGCGCTAGAAAAGCAGTTGAAGAACATTTTGCGTGGCGCATCATTCCGAATGGTTGATAACTCTGATTGGCTAGCCAAGGAGCGCCTCCTACCTTTTCTCAGAGATGTTGGTAAATATTTTACAGTAAATGATCTAATCAAACGGGAAGTGATAAAAAAGCGTCTTGATAATCCGGACGACAGTATTTCATACACAGAATTCACCTACGCACTCCTCCAAGGCCTTGATTATTACACTCTTCATCAGAAGTACGGGGTTGATTTGCAAATCGGCGGATCTGATCAGTGGACTAATGTGCTCTCTGGCGTTGACCTAATCCATAAACGTCTTGGTAAAGATGTCTACGCATTTGCATTCCCGCTCACGACTGACGCATCTGGCAAGAAATTCGGCAAGAGCGAGGGTAATGCCATCTGGCTGGATGCAAAAAAGACATCGCCATTCAGTTTTTACCAATTCTGGATAAACTTACCTGATACCAATATTGAGAAGTATCTTAAGGTGTACACATTTCTCCCGCTAGCAGAGATTTCTGCACTAATGGAATTGCATAATAGAAACCCGGGAGAGAGACAAGCACAAGAAACTCTGGCAAGACTTGTGACCGAGATAGTGCACGGTCCTGCGAATACTGCCCAGGCCGCCGCGGCAAGCGACGCTCTGTTTGGCGATACTCCATTTCATGAGCTATCGCGAGAGGCCATTGCAGTCGCGCTCGCAGAAGCACCGTCTGTCATGCTAAGTAAAAAAGATGTTGCAGACGGCTCCTCACTCGCCGAAGCTCTTGTTGCTGGAGGACTTGCCACGTCAAAGTCTGACGCGCGTAGGCTGATAGAAGGGAAGGGCATCACGCTCTCAGGCCTACCCATTACCGACCCGGACCAAAAAATATTTGCTGGCGATCTCTCGCATGGCTACGCCCTCGTTCGTCGTGGTAAGCAGGGCGTCCTCATCCTCGCCCAGCACTAAATCAGGTTTAGTGCTGGGCTCGTTTTGAAATGAAAATAGGAAAAGCCCCACCGAAGCGGGGCCTTAACGATGCAGTATGAACGCACTAACCTCACGAATTATCTTCAGGGCCCCAAATCGGCAAACGGTGACTAATGCGTAAACCGTTTTCAAACGTTATCCATGACCCGTCAAGCTTCACGAAGGTCTCGCGTTTCAGAGAGAATCCAGTGAGATAGATACCTGACTCGTCATGAATACCCAGAGCCTCGAATACTCCACGACCGATTTCGATTGCCGTGTCGCAGAATTGTTCGCTGTTGGCGAGAACGAAAGACAGGGTGAATTTCGTGTCCGCCCAGCTTTTTGTTGCGGGAGGCTGGACACTCACTCCGTACTCGTTAGACAACGGCCGTTTTGTTGATACCCGCGGACTGAGCCTGGCCTCAAGAAACTTCACCAGTGCCTTCGAGTTAGGTGCGACATTCGCCCCAGACTTGCGCCGTATGTCGAGAATAATCTCGCCTTTTCGCTGGCCGTCATCCCGTTCGCGCGGCAACGAGATGATTTGCATTTGGAACAAGCCATGAACTTGCTCCTCCGCTTTGGAGTTATAGACTTCTGGGTCGGTGGCGTTGGGATTAAATTTGCCATCAAGGCACACGCTCGTGCTTATTCCCGTTCCATAGCAGTCCCATGTCAAAGTAACTTTATCCCACGGCTTCATTCTCACGACACTTCTCCCTGTTGCTCATTAAACCTAAGAATCTAGGAGCCTGGCACCATGCCAGATCATTTGGGAGCAATCCAGAGTGATGCTAGCAAAAGAAAGCAAAATAGCAAATGATGGACTTACGATATCCATCATTTTGAAATAATCCCGAAGTCCGTTATAGTGAGTGGGTGCCATTGCGTCGGTGGTAGAGTGGTCAATTACACATCGCTGTAAACGATGCGGCTTCGGCCTACGCAGGTTCGAATCCTGCCCGGCGCACCATACAAGAGATTGAAAACAGCAGCGCCGCTCGTGGGAACGAGCGGCGCGATTGCGGTTAGAATCTAAAACCGCCGTAAAACCAAAGTCCGATACCAATTGCCACAAGCAAAAGCAGGATCCTTTCCCACGGCTCGAGCATAGACCATTCGGATTTTAAATTGTCCAAAATCTCCATAATTCCTCCTCAGGATGGCGAACAATGATGCCAGAACAGCACCCACCTGTAACACTATGCCGTTCCGCAATTGTGTCAAGGCATGGTATCTTATAGCCATGAGTAACGAAAAGCCTGTTCTAGTCTCGGGGATTAAACCCACCGGCGACCTGCATATCGGCAACTACTTCGGCGCCATGCGTCAGATTGTAGAGCTGACAAAAGAGGGCAAATACAGACCATTTATATTTGTAGCGGATTATCACGCGCTAAACACAATGCAGGACGCAGAAGAAATGCGTCGTAGAACTCGCGAGCTGGTGATGGCATATATCGCTGTTGGTTTGGATCCAAAAGAAGTAGTCTTTTTTAAGCAATCAGACGTGCCAGCGCACACCGAGCTCGCATGGATTTTTGACACCATCACGACGATGCCGTACCTCATGCGCGCACACGCGTTTAAAGATGCCGAGGCCAAGAGCAAAGATATAAGCGTCGGGACTTTTAATTACCCCATGCTAATGGCGGCTGATATCCTCTTGTACGACACAGCAGTCGTTCCGGTGGGCGCCGACCAGAAACAACACATAGAGATAGCTCGCGACACCGCCGAGAAGTTTAATCGTGTCTACAAGACTGAAGTTTTCAAATTGCCAGAACCGTATATTATGCCAGAAGTAGCGATAGTACCGGGAACAGACGGGCAGAAGATGAGCAAAAGCTACGGCAACGTAATTCCACTATTCGCCTCGCATGATGAATTGGTGAAAGCTGTGATGGGCATAGTGACAGACTCTAGCGGCAGTCGCCCAGAAAATGTGTTCCAGATACATAAATTAGTGCGCAGTGAGCAGGAGCTGGAGCAGGTGTATGCCGAGCATGAGGGGAATTATAAAAAGTTGAAAGAAATGTTGATAGTAGACCTAGAGCGCTATCTCGCGCCCATGAATGCGAAATATGAGGAGCTAAAAAACGACTCCAGTATTGTTGAGGAAGTGTTAGAAAAAGGGAAGCGCGAAGCCCGCGCAGTCTCTGAAGCCAAGATGGAAGAAGTAAGAAAGGCAATTGGTGTGGCATAATCAAATTATGGAACGAATACTTATTGGAGAGTTGGCTGGTCACGTTAGCGAGACGGTATCCATTAGTGGCTGGGTGGATGTGAGGAGGGACCATGGGAAGCTAGTTTTTTTGGACATTCGCGATAGGTCGGGGAAGGTCCAGGCTGTATGCCTGCCAAACCATGCCGAGGCGGTTACCACCGCGCAGACTCTGCGACCCGAGTGGGTAGTTCAGGTTGGGGGGATAGTAAACGAGAGACCGGAGAAAATGCGAGTTGAAGGGTTGAATGGCGGAGTGGAGCTTGAGGTAACAACCATCACTGTGCTCTCGCAAGCGCAGGAATTGCCGTTTGAAAAAGATACTGAAGTTAATCTGGACACACTGTTTGATTATCGACCCTTTACGCTCCGCAGTAACCGCAGTCGCGACATGTTCACGCTACAGGCGACGATAGTAGATGCGTACCGACAGTCGTTACAGAGACAGGGCTTTACCGAGTTCCAAGCACCGGCACTCGTGGGCGGCGACGCCGAGGGCGGAGCCGCCGTGTTCAAGGTTGATTACTATAACGACAAGACAGCATATCTCGCCACTTCACCGCAATTTTATAAACAAATAATGGTCGGAGTCTTTGAGAGAGCCTTTACCGTAGCTAAAATATTCCGCGCTGAGAAGAGTGCGACGACACGCCACATGAGCGAGGCCACCTGTCTAGATTTTGAAATGGGTTTTATAGAGAACGAGCGAGAGCCTATGCAGGTGCTTGAAAACGCTATACGCGACACAGTACAGGCAGTGGGCGAGAAGCACTCGGACATGTTCGCTCGTTTCGGCTCTTCGCTTCCACTCATCCCAGATTCTATTCCTGTTTTCACACTGAACGAGGCACACGAGATTATTGCCAAGGAGTTCAACAGAACTATTGAAGACACGAACGATATGGCACCTGATGACGAGAAACAAATCTGCGAATATGCAAAGAAGCATCTCAGCTCTGATTTTGTATTCATCACGAGATACCCAACCGCCAAACGGGCGTTTTATACCTACGAAGACCCGACGGAAGCGCCGTACTCGCGTGGCTTTGATCTCCTCTTCAGAGGTCTTGAGATAAATAGCGGAGCACAGCGCATTCATAATTATGATGACCTGATTTCTAGGATGAAGAGCAGGAAGCTTGATCCAGAAAAATTCTCTTTCTACTTACAAGCATTTAAATATGGGATGCCACCACACGGAGGCTCATCAACAGGCGTTGAACGATTCACAGCACGAATGTTAGAGATACCGAATGTGAAAGAAGCGACACCATTCCCTCGCGATATGAATCGTATTGATACTCTCCTAAGCACAAACGAGGCTGTGAAAGGGTCATGAAGATAGTTGTAAAAAAGGGATCGCTCGCAGACGCGCCAAAGGGGTACGTACGTATCGCCTTAACTGATAAACCAAAAGGCACAAAGCGTTTTATAAAAGAGAACGGGATTGAGTCTCTAGAAATCGGGACAGGGAAGTGGAGCGAGATGAACGCGCGCAAATTTATAATTTTGTGCCGTTCTGTTATCCAGTCTGCAAAAGCTAACAAGATAAAAAAGATTGCAATTCAGTTTGATGAGACGCCTGAATTATTTAAAAATTTGCAAAAACTTAGTCCGGAGCACACCTCGCAACTCGCGGCCGAGAACTTTGAAATGGCGAACTATGACTTCAACCATTTTAAGACTCAGCCGAATGAGGGCTGGAATTCTGTTGACGAGATTCTTCTGTACGGAAGGTCCTCAAACTTAATTGAAAAGGCCTATACAAAAGGTCAGGAGATAGGGAAGGCGGTGAACGCATGCAGAGCGCTCGCGAACACTCCTGGCGGCGACATGACCCCAACTGTTCTTGCTAGAGCAGCCAAAGACGCGATGAAAGGCCTTCCTGTAAAAGTAACGGTGCTCGGCAAGAAAGAAATGCAGAAACTTGGTATGGGCGCCATCCTCGGCGTCGCGAAAGGTTCTACTGAAGAGCCGACGTTTACTATTCTTGAATACCGCCCCTCGACTAACGCTCGGGGCAAAAACGATAAGGGTCCCATCGTTTTTGCAGGTAAGGGAGTCACGTTTGACAGCGGGGGATTAAACTTAAAGCCGTCAAACAGTATCTATGAGATGCACATGGATATGTCGGGCGCAGCCTCTGTGGTCCACACAGTAGCACTCGCCGCGCGATTAAAGTTAAAACAGCACGTTATTGGCCTCTTGCCTTCAGTAGAGAACATGCCGGGCAACGAGGCATACCGCCCAGGCGATATCTTAAAGTCGCTCTCAGGCAAGACGATAGAAGTGCTGGACACTGATGCCGAGGGTCGCATTATTCTCGCGGACGCGCTCACGTATGCGAAACGATTTAAACCGGCCGTTGTGATAGACGTCGCGACTCTCACGGGCGCAGTGATATCCGCGCTCGGGCTCTACGCAAGCGGAGTGCTCACGCGCGACGACAGATTAGCGAGTGCATTAGAAAAAGCTGCCGAAGAATCTGGCGACTACACATGGCGGCTACCGCTCTGGGACGAATATGAAGACCGTGTAAAAGGCGACTTCGCGGACCTTAAGAATGTCCCTGGGGGCTCTACGAGCCGTTACGGTGGAGCGATAGATGGCGCAATGTTCCTCTGGCAATTCGCCAAGGAGCTCAACTGCCCGTGGGCGCATATCGATATGGCTTCGCGGATGACATCAGCGCCCGGCGATGAGTTATCCAAGGGTGCGGCGGGCGCACCTGTGCGTCTCCTGCTACGCTTTATAGAACAATATGCCGTTTAACATAAAAACAGACTCATACGAAGGGCCGTTTGAGGTATTGCTTGACCTGATAGAGCAGAGAAAGCTTCTGGTCAATGAGCTCGCACTCGCATCAATTACTGAAGACTACATTCAGCACGTTCGCGCACAAGAGAAATTTCCGGTAGAAGAGACAGCGACATTCATACAAATAGCCGCTACACTACTTTTAATAAAATCAAAGTCTTTAATTCCTGACTTAGCTCTCACAGAAGAGGAGACAGCAGATGTTGAAGACCTGAAGCACAGGCTTGAGGCATATGAAAAAGTGCGCGAAGCGTCGCGCGAGCTCTCGCGCATCTTTGGCAAAACCGTAATGGTACCGGCAGGGGAGCGACCGCCTGAAGTCACATTTGCGCCCTCGCGCGATTTATCAAAAGACGCGCTAGCCGAAGCGCTAGCGCGCGTCCTCGCCGCTCGTGAAGAAGTAGAACAACTACCCGAAGCACGCGTAAAGCCACTAGTTACGATAGAGGAAATGATGGACCAACTCGCCAAGCGCGTGCAGAGCGCCATGACTATATCGTTTAAAGATTTTGCGGGTAGCAACAAGGAAAAAGTAGAGGTTATAGTTTCATTTCTTGCGTTGCTCGAGCTTGTAAAGCAAGGTGCTGTCGCCGCCGAACAATATGGCGAACACGGCGATATTCGCATTTCTCACACCACCTCTGCCTCCGTCCCGCACTACGGTTGATTTAACATCCACAAGAGGGCACGTTGCCGAGGAGGGGATGCATCAGCTACAATAGAGAGCAATGCTCACACCTCCAGCCGCACTTGAAGCGCTACTTTTCGCCTCTGGCGAACCACTTGATAAAAAGCACCTGATGAAACTGCTTGGCATTAAAGATTCAGAGTTAAAAATCGCGCTTAAAGCCCTCTCTACACAGCTTGATGGACACGGCGTGTCCATCATTGAGACAGAGGGGGAGATAGAGATGCGCACGGCCCCCGAGGCGGCTGGGATAGTGAAGAAACTCCGCGAGAGCGAGCTCTCGCGTGATTTGGGCAAGGCGAGTCTGGAAACACTCGCTGTTATCGCGTACGGAACTGGTACGACGCGAGGAGAAGTAGACTGGGTGCGCGGTGTGAACTCGTCTGCCTCGCTCCGCACACTTCTTATGCGCGGACTTATAGAAGGTAGGGAGGACGAGCGTGATAAACGCCGAATTAGATACAGTCTCACGACAGAGGCTCTCGCACATCTTGGCATTAGTAGCATTGACGAGCTCCCGCGCACCGCCGAGTTATCTGATGGCGCGCGAGCAGTCATTGATGCCGAAGCTGCGAACGTCGAAGAAGATTAAGCAATATGAATACTGAAGAACTTAAAAAATTGGCTAACTACACTCGCAGGATGCGCGAAATGGGTATTGCGCTTACTGCCACATCTATTTTGCTCGCGCTATTTCTCTTTTTGCCAACGACACAAAGCGTGCCAGGAAATCAGGCTTCAAATACAAGTCCCGGAAGTCTGACTTCCACGGCACCAGACGCATTTGCCAAGATTGCGGTTGAAGCAAAGGCCGCAATAGTTTATGACCTTGTAACAGGAGAGGCTCTTTATGAGAAAAATGCTGACGCACAGTTACCGCTTGCATCACTTACAAAACTTATAACAGTGTACGCTGCCCTCACAAAACTCTCTTTGGATACGCCAATAACTATCCCAGCAAATGCAATTGGTCTTGACGGACCACACGCTTTTTCTGCTGGCCAGACATTTACACTCTACGATCTTGCTCGTCTCACTCTTACAGCGTCACTAAACGATGGTGCAGTCGCAATTGCAACAGCCACTGGAGAGAGGACAAACCTCTCGCAAAAAGACATGCTTGCTGGGGCTATCGCTTCGCTTGGATTGTCTCAGACCTATGCTGTCAACGAGAGCGGGCTTGATGCAAGCGCCTCTGTCTCTGGCGGATACGGTTCTGCGCGAGATATGGCTAGTCTGGCAAAGGCCTTAATAGAACAGGCTCCAACGGTCGTTGATGCGACAACTATGGCCTCTGTGCAAGCAGTGTCAAAAGATGGCAAGTCTTTTTCTGTTATCAATACAGACACGATAATTGATACTCTGCCTCGTTTGATATTGTCTAAAACCGGATATACAGACTTAGCGGGAGGGAACATGGCGCTCGTGTTTGACGCAGGTATATCTCATCCGATTGCAGTAATTGTCTTAGGTTCAACAATGAACTCGCGTTTTACAGACAGCTACGAGCTTGTGTCTGCTACGCTTGCACATTTTGCCGACATAGAGTCTCTATGATTGCGTTATGTTAACTATCGATATAATTAAAGTTTTTATACCAGCGACAGCAGCATTTGTCATAGGCATATTACTTGCTCCGCTTCTAACTCATTACCTATATAAACATCGCGTGTGGAAAAAAACGGTCAGCAAGGTAGCAATAGACGGGACGCCGGCAGTTGAATTTGAGAAACTTCGCATGACCATGCATACAGGTACCGAGACTTCAACTCCACGAATGGGAGGTATTCTAATCTGGGTTACTGTTCTCCTCGTCACACTTGGTCTCTGGATATTCGCACGGCTCGTGCCGATACCACTGGCAGAGAAACTAGATTTCTTAAGCCGTAGCCAGACTTGGGTACCTCTCTTTGCACTAATCACCGGCGCCATAGTCGGACTTGTAAACGACCTTCTTGATATACATCCGTCTGGCGAGAGGGGGATAATTTTACGCACACGTCTTCTATTTGTGACTCTTATCTCAAGTATTATAGGTTGGTGGTTCTATGTAAAGCTAGGAATGGTCGCCGTAGGTATCCCAGGAGACGGCACACTATATCTCGGCGCATTAATAGTTCCTCTTTTTATATTAGTATCAATATGCTTATACGCAGGAGGAGTGATAGATGGGATTGATGGGTTAGCTGGAGGTATCTTCAGTACAGCATTTATGGCTTATGCTGGCATTGCATATTTCCAAAATCAGATAAATCTCGCGGCTTTCTGCGCTACTCTTACTGGTGCGATACTTGCATTTCTCTGGTTCAATATCCCGCCCGCTCGATTCTGGATGACCGAGACAGGGACAATGGGCCTGACTCTGACTCTAGCTGTTATCGCATTTATGACAGACACACCGGGCGAGGGATATGGTGTGGCGGCACTACCCATAATTGCGTTTCCACTCGTCGTTACAGTGGCTTCTAATATCATTCAAGTTGCTTCAAAAAAATTTAGAGGTAAAAAAGTTTTTCGCATTGCTCCCTTACATCATCATTTTGAAGCGATAGGGTGGCCTTCATACAAGGTCACGATGCGCTACTGGATAATCTCAATTGTGTGCGCAATCATTGGTATGACGGTAGCTCTTCTTAAATAATTATGAAGTTTGTATCTGGCGACCGAGTCTTCTTCATGCTCGTGCTCGTAATCGTTTTTATTGGTCTAGCAATATTCTCTTCTGCCTCTCTAGGTCTCTTGGCACGAGAGAGCGGCTCGCTCTCACGCGATATCTTATTTCAATCAGGGCTTGGGATAGGACTCGGATTCGTCGCACTTATTCTAGCAAGAATGTTCCCGCTCAATTGGATTAAAGTTTCTGCACCTTATATTTATGTAGTGACACTCATCTTTACTGCACTAGTATTTGTTCCCGGTATAGGCTTAAGTTCTGGCGGGGCGACTCGCTGGATTAGCCTAGGTTTTGCCACTGTACAACCAGCCGAATTCTTAAAGATAGGATTTGTATTGATGATGGCATGGTGGCTTGCTCCTCGGGCACGAGAACTGGCGAATCCGAAGAAAGGGATTATGCCTTTTGTCGCTATAGTGGCGATCCCCGTGATCATTCTTCTAGCACAACCAAACACATCAACAGCACTTCTGATTGTCGCTACAGGAGCAGTAATGTACTTCGTAGTTGGAGCATCAATGAGAGACTTTGGTATCTTAGCCATCTGCGCGATTGTAGTGTTTGGGCTGGTCGTGGTCGCACGCCCGTACGTTCTTGAACGTGTAAAAACATTTATAAATCCATCAGCTAACTCTCTAACAAGCGGGTATCAAATACAACAATCACTTATAGCTATAGGCTCTGGAGGTCTCTTGGGTAGAGGTTTTGGTCAAAGCGTAGGAAAGTTTAATTATCTGCCAGAACCAGAGGGCGACTCAATATTCGCAGTTTTTGCAGAAGAAACTGGATTTGTGGGGGCTGTAATACTGCTCGCGTTATTTATGGGGCTTGCCTCGCGAGGTATCGTCATAGCAGGGAATTCGCGTGACCTCTTTGGCGCACTTGTCGCACTCGGATTCTCGTTCATAATAATTTTCCAAGCGTTTGTAAATATAGGCGCGATGCTTAACATAATCCCACTTACTGGTTTACCGTTGCCGTTTATATCTCACGGTGGTACGGCGCTTATGGCTGTACTCATAATGTGCGGTCTAATCCTCAACGTCGCCGCCCATAAAAAATCTTGATTACGTCGGAAATGTGCTCATTTCCGACGCGATTTTTACTCGTTTGAATACAAACGAAAAAATCGGGTATCCAATATAGTGGACGACCGTCATGTATTTTGAATAGTGCTGAAAATTTGACTTATATGTAGTGGCGGTATAACTTTCTACTCAGAAAGATGTTCAACCCTAAACGGAGGTTACGTCATGCGACAATTTGATTATGTTCATCTCGGCCTTAACGATTACCCAGAGTGGTTTACTCTAGACCTGATGTACGGAGTCGATCCGGCCGAGCTACCTCTAGATCTTCCGCCAGTACCACTATTGGTCATTGGTTTTGCTGAAGAACCATTTCGTCACATCCTCGATGTACTACCCAAGCTGACCTGGCTTGCCGGTTATCAAGAACGTCTGAAGGAATATGACGTCACGACTAACTTTCACCTTGATGTTGATAAGCCATGGGGTTTCAGTGGAATACTCAACCCGTACCGGCGAACAAAAAGTAACGGTCTTCGTGAGTACGCCGTCGTCATTCCTCAAATCGAAAAAGATGCCGGCGAGTGCGAAAACTGCGAAGGTAGCGGCATAACCGACGATGACTGGGAGTGTTTTCATTGCAGTAAAACAGGCAGAGAAACTATGCACGACTGGGATTCTCTTGACTGCATTGCTGCGACATTCAGCCTCCTTTTCCAGATCCTGGAAATGCCTGATAAGAAGTGGCTTGCCGGAATCACTAACACGCCCCAACAACTCCTAACTGTGCGAACGAATTTTGAGAGAGGTCGAGCGTTTATCGGTGCCACACTCTCAAGGACTCTTTGTGACTACCTACGCTCGCACTCAAATAAGGAATTGCCGACGGTGAAGGGCGCTCTAAAAAGAGTCTACGAGCGGATGTTTCCGAGTTACCAGCGATTCGATGACTACAGTTATCGTGCTGACATTCGTAACAATGGACAGCTCATTCTTGATGTTCCTGGGAATGCGTGTGGTCTATACGTGGATGGAAGTCTACGCGAAGCCTCGGGACCAATAGAATTGCACTGTCACAATGTCGACGGACATCATCAGCAGACAACACTTCTTTGCGGTCTAGCTGCACTCAGTGGCATGATCCGACGAGAACTCTATCGGACTGAGTGAAAAAGGTGGGGTTTCTGTACCTACGCCGCCGCGGTATGACACGCGGCGGTTTTGTTTTTATATGAAGAAGGGTAGGGTATACTTTACGTATTATGAAAATCGCGTTTACTGGGGGAGGGACAGGAGGGCATTTCTATCCAATTATTGCTATCGCCGAGGCTCTCTCTGACATCGTCCGTGAAGAGCGTCTTATAGCGCCAAAGCTATACTATCTCGCGCCGAACATCTTTGACGAAAAGGCTCTGTTTGAAAACGGCATTACCTATATACACGTGCCAGCAGGAAAGTCGCGTCGTTATTTCTCTATACGAAATTTTACTGACTTGTTCGTTTCATTTGCAGGACTAATCCGAGCAATCTTAACGCTCTATCGTATCTACCCAGACGTTATAGTGAGCAAAGGCGGTTACGGGAGTGTACCGACTGTAACTGCTGCACACCTGCTTCGCATACCTATAATTATTCATGAGTCAGACGCTAAGCCGGGGCGCGCAAATCTATATGCATCCAAATTCGCAAAAAGAATCGCAATCTCTTTTGAAGATTCTGCACAGTACTTTCCAAAGAAAGCACAGGACAAAATCGCCAGGACTGGTATCCCGATCAGGAAGGCTCTTATGCGCGTTGAGACAGAAGGAGCACAACAATATCTGGGGCTTGAACCCGACGTCCCGACTGTTCTTATTCTCGGCGGTTCTCAGGGCGCAGTGAAGATAAACGAAACGGTGCTTTCATGCCTTCCAGAACTTGTTTCTATCGGTAACATAATCCATCAGACCGGCCAAGCAAACTTTAAGAACGTATCTGCGGTTGCACAGGTTGAACTAGAAAAGAATCCATACGCGGCTAGATATCACCCGATAGGCTATATGGACCAAGTGTCTATGCAGAGAGCGGCTGGCGTGATGGACGTGGTTGTCTCACGTGCCGGAGCAAGCGCGATTGCTGAGATCGGTCTATGGAAGAAACCAGCGATTATCATCCCAATTCCTGAATCAGTGAGTCACGACCAGCGCTCTAACGCATATGCATATGCCAAGACTGGTGCCGCAGTCGTTCTCGAAGAAGACAATCTCTCGCCAAATCTGTTTGTATCAGAAGTCCGCAGGATCATAGGTGACCCAGCGCTCGCAAAACGCATGGGAGATTCTGCAGCTGGCTTTACCGACCCAGACTCTGCTCGCATATTGGCGAAAGAGGTTCTCTCTATCGCTCTGCCTCACGAATCATGACAAAAGTTGTTACTCGCTTCGCTCCATCGCCAACTGGCTTGAAACACGCCGGTAATTATCGTACTGCCGTTTTCTGCTATTTGTTCGCAAAAAAACACAACGGTCTATTCTTAGTTCGTATTGAAGACACCGACCAAGCTCGCGAAAAAGAGGGTTCTGAAGAAGTTATTTTTGATACCTTAAATTGGCTTGGCGTAATTCCTGATCAGCCTACGGTACGTTCAAGCGATCGTATTGACAGACACAAAGAATTACTCAAAAAGCTTGTAGCTGAGGACAAGGCCTATGTGTCGCATGAACCAAAAAAAGATGACCCGTCTCAAACAGTTGACGTGGTGCGCCTGCGAAATCCGAATACGACCATCACATTCCATGACGAGATTCGCGGTGATATTACCTTTGATACAACAGAGCATGGAGACTTTGTCATCGCGCGGGCTATAGATGACCCTCTCTACCACCTCGCGGTCGTAGTTGATGACGGCGATGCTGATATTACTCACATCATTCGTGGTGCCGATCATATTTCAAATACACCGCGGCACATTCTTATCCAGCAAGCGCTCGGCTATTCACAACCAAGCTATACTCATTTGCCACTGCTTCTTGGTACAGACCGTTCAAAGCTCTCAACTCGTAACGGTGCTAAACCGCTTATTGAATACCGCGATGAGGGAATATTGCCAGAAGCAATGTTGAATTACCTCGCCTTCCTCGGATGGAACCCGGGTGACGACCGCGAATATCTGTCGCACGAAGAATTAGTTGAAGCATTTGATATTTCGCGCGTGCAGAAGGGGAGTGCGATATTTGACGAGGTTAAACTATTTTCAGTCAACCAATACTGGATGCGCAAACTATCTGACGACGACTTTCTCATGAATCTGAATGCAGGTCGGGACGTCGTACGTCCCGACATCATTGCGAAAGTTGTGCCTCTATTGAAAGAGCGTGCGCAGACGTTTGGTGAGGCTCGGGAATTGCTCGCGGGCGAGCTTTCATGTCTATTTACTGCACCAAAAATCGAGCGTGAATTATTGCTTAAAAAAGAGCTTTCTGACCGTCCAGGCATAGCCAAATCAGCTCTTGAGGCACTTTTAGAGCTCGTAAACGCCCTACTAGAAGACGTTTCTGCGGCACAGGCAAAAGAGGCCATTATGCCACTTGCCGACTCTGAAGAGGCAAAAGGAAAGGGGGGCAGGGGAGCCGTTTTGTGGCCACTGCGTTACGCTTTGTCCGGCCAAGAACGCTCACCGGACCCATTTACTCTTATCTCAATATTAGGACCGGCAGAATCTACTTCGCGCATACGTAAGGCTATTGCTATACTTGAGTGATGAATCGCGCGTACATTCTCTATTTTTTAGTACCTATACTTTTAATCATTTCGTACGCGCCGGTTACTCATGCGCAATCGGTGGCAGACATACAGGCACAGATTGATGCAAACAATAAGAAACTGGCAGAGCTACAGGCAGAGATAGCTTCGTTCCAAAAAGAACTTGACGTTATAGGGACACAGAAGAATACTCTGCAGTCCACAATCAATACCCTAACCCTCAACCAAAAACAGCTTGCAGCTCAGATTCAAGTTACTCAAAATAAAATTTCTTCTGCAAATCTCAAGATTCAGAGTCTTACACAATCTATTGGTGATAAAGAAACATCTATAAAAACAAATCAGGAGACGATAGGGAAGGCTCTTAGAAGCGTTGCCGAAGATGAAGAGTCTTCTCTTGTTCTCAAGCTAGTTTTTACTGATTCACTGCGTGAAGTGTGGCAGGCCACAGAAGAGACTATTCAATTTAACCAGTCACTGCTCGCACGTATAAACGATCTTAGAGAGGTCCGCACTGCACTCACAACAAACAGAGACCAAGTGTCAGCCGAAAAAGCAAACTTGGTTTCTCTCAAAAAAGACTTGGCAAGCCAGAAGCATTCAGTAGATGCAAGCAAGTCTGTACAGCAACAACTATTAACGCAAACTAAAAATAAAGAATCAAATTATCAAAGTCTTATCGCACAAAAACAAGCAGCAGGTAAGGCATTTGAGCAAGAGCTTATAAACCTGCAAGGACAGTTGAACTTAATCGTGCACCCAGGACTTTTGCCTAAGGTCGGCTCTGGAGTCTTGTCATGGCCGTTTAGTAGTAAATTTATGCTTGGATGTGCGAGATTGAAGAGTCGCTTAGGCAATCAATTTTGTATCACACAATACTTTGGCAACACCAAATTTGCGACAGAAAATCCGCAAATCTATCACGGGAAGGGTCACAATGCCATAGATATCGCAGCGCCTATCGGCACACCTGTTCAAGCGTCCCTTGGCGGTACTGTACTAGGCACAGGCAACACAGACCTGATAAAAGGGTGCTACTCGTTTGGCAAATGGATACTCGTCGTGCACAGCAACGGTTTGAGTACCGTGTATTCACATCTCTCGTCAATTGACGTGTCAAAAGGTCAGACAGTCAGTACAGGGCAGGTGATCGGTCTATCTGGTATGACAGGTATGGCTACTGGACCTCATATCCACTTTGGCGTTTATGCGACTGAAGGCATGCAGATTATGACCCTACGCCAATTCCGCGGTTCTAAAATCGGTTGTGCCGACGCAACGATGCCTGTGGCAGCCCTCGACGCATACCTCAACCCATTGTCGTATCTCTAATTTGTAAAATTCTGTCCCTTAGAGTCGCGAGTTGCCCAGAGAAGAAGCGATGCGTATGTGCGATGTGGAGACCATTTATTTGCGATAACAAGCAGGGAAGATCGCGGAGAATTTTTTGGCAAATCATAAATTGACTCCATTGCACGAACTAAGCCAAGGTCGCCGGCAGAAAATACGTCGCTCCTGCCAAGCGCAAACATCATAAACATCTCTACCGACCATGGCCCAAGTCCCCATATCTGCATAAGTCTTTTCCCAGCATCTTCTTCATCAATCTTTTTTAATGCGAGCAAATCTAGCTCGCCATTTTTTATTGCTGTAGCAATCGCATGAAGAGTTTTTATTTTAGAACCAGATAGCCCTGCAGAACGAAGCTTTGCAAGAGAGGCTCCCAAAACAGCGTCTGGAGAGAGTCTGTCCCTGCACGCCTTCTTTACTCTGGCAAAGATCACGTCTGCCACGGTAGTCCCAAGCTGTTGAGAGATAACGATTGATACAAGTGCAACAAAAAGCGAAGCGTGAGTCTTCTTTTCTTCTAGTTGCATTGGCAGGGAAGTGTGGTGTTGTAATGTGGCCTTGTGGAATAGAGGGTCAACTCTCTTAAAATGCTTGAGTGCAATCTCTTTTCTCGTCATGCCGAGATATTAGCACTACTCTATATAAGTAGTATAATGCTCCCACCTATGTTACGAACCATCTTCTGGATATTCGTCCTGATCCTAGCGCTGTCCTTCTTTGGTATATCTCTTGAGGCCATTATCAACTCCCCAGCCGGTCAGGCTAATGTTAGTTACCTCTTTCATCTTATTACACAAGCATGGCAATGGATTAGTTTGCATGTTCAGACATTGCTTAATACGTAGACATGGGCGTTATCCACATATTAGTCGTTTTACATATATTGTGCGAACGTAACTCTATAGTAGACTTATAACATATGCTGAGCAAAATACCACTTCCTGATCATATACTCCCCTTCCTTGAATACTGCGAGGTTGAAAAAGGACTATCTAACAATACTCAACGCAATTACGAACAATATTTAAAATTATTTTCCGGCTGGCTCAATAAAACTGAACAACCAAAACTTTTACCACATGAATTGACAGCAAAACATATATGGGATTATCGACTCTACTTGGCGCAAAAATACAAAACGTTACGTGGTGAATATCTTGGTAAAAAATCTCAAAATTATTATCTAATAGCATTGCGTGCATTTTTAAACTATCTTGCAGATCGCGACATAGATACAATTCCATCCTCCAAAGTAAAACTTGCCAAACAGAAAGAAGAACATACACTAGCATTTCTTGAAGTACGCGACGTCGAAAAAATGCTGAAAATTACAAATATATTAACACCATCCGGTTTGCGTGATCGCGCTATTATGGAGCTATTCTTTTCATCCGGTATGCGTATAGCTGAACTCGTATCGCTCGATGTGAATCAAGTATCTTTTCTCGATGACAACAGTCGCACACGAACCTATGAACTTTCAATTGTAGGTAAGGGCAAGCATATTCGTACAATCTTCATTTCTCCACGTGCAGCTGAATGGCTTCGCACATATCTAAAGGCTCGACGCGATGTGTACGACCCCTTGTTTATAAATTTTCGTTCTAAAAATGAAGATGCTACTAGGCTAACTGCGCGCTCTATTCAAAAGATGATCTCGCGCTGTGCAATACTCGCTGGGCTATCTAAAAAAGTTACTCCGCACACCCTACGTCATACTTATGCGACCGATCTATTATCGCATGGAGCGGACTTGCGCAGCGTGCAAGAGCTACTAGGTCACAAAAATGTTGCAACTACACAAATCTATACGCACGTGACAAATAAACGACTCCGAGACATACATGAAAAATTCCATGGCGGTAGTGATTTAAAAACATAAAAATATGGACACGTATAAGCGTATACGAGATGCATTTTATTCTGGAGAACATGCATTTAACGGTGACAGACAGATTATTCGAGATATTGCATTTTTGGTTGACGAACAGTATCTACTACTGCGAGTCTTCCCTATCACAAATCGTCAAGAGTATTTAGCTATATTGCATAATCTAGAAAAGAATACACGTTCAGATGACGCTGCTGGCGGAGGTAATGAGCACATCGCGCTTAAAATATTGTCTGGCGAATATCTGCAAAAAAGTCTTGGTCTAAAAGTGTTATATGAACATCCGCTGTGTGGTTATTATCCCGATGTTATAACAACCGACAAGTCGATTGTTGTTGAATGTGGCCATACACACAATCCTGAGAAAATGCTTATTTATTTTAAACAAAGCAATATTAAAGAATGCATATGCGTTCCATATACAGACCCTGAAGAACAAGAGGTTTATGGCTATTCGTTTTCTGCATCAAAAGAGTTAGGAGGCTTTTTATCTTTCTGGGACAAGGAAAAATACTCGGATATACAAAAGAAACTAAAAAGATAGAGCTCTTGCAATAGGTGTGTTACTATCGTAGCCAGAACGTAACCAGAGGGAAATTGATTATGAAAATCGCAACGCTCGGTATCATTACTCGCAATGATCATATCCTGCTAGGTCGTAAACAAGGAAAACCTGAAATCGGCGAAGGCACTCTAAACGGTCCAGGCGGAAAATTGGAATTAGGTGAGACACTTGTAGAATGTCTCGTGCGCGAGACTGAAGAAGAACTAGGGGTTATACTTGATCCGACGAGACTTGAATTGTGCGCTGTTATTACCTTCTTTGTAAATGGCGTAGCGGACTTTGAAGTATACGTTTACCGAGCGAATTATTTTTTCGGCGAACCGAAAGAGACCGCAAGCATGGTTCCTGAGTGGCATGTCATTGATAAGATTCCATTTGGTCGCATGCTTGAGTCGGATGACAAATGGCTGCCACAGCTTGTTCGTGGCGAGAAGTTCTACGCGAACGTGTATTACAAAGAACGAGCAAAAGGTTTTCTAAAGATTGAGTTCTCACCATTTATTGACTAATCGGCCGCGCTAAACGCGGCCGTCGTTTTTAATCCCGCTTCCATTCAGACTTATGTCCCTTCCGGCGCGCTTCTGCCATTTCTAGCTCTTCATAAATACCACCAATCAAATCGTAGTTTTTAGCTTCTTCTAGAGAGACCCAGGCGGACTGGTCGGTCTCGCTTTCTTGTAAGACAACTTCCCCGCTCTCCCAATCGGCCATGCAAGATATCACGAGCGATGGCGCGCCGTCTGCATGGATTGTGGCAAGCGACGTAACGTATTCTATATTTTTAATCTCGAGGCCGGTTTCTTCTTTAACCTCGCGGCGCAGTACTTGTTCTAAAACGTTATACCAATAATCTTTTGTATCTTTGGGCAGATTTACGTAGTCGCTTGTCTCGAGCTTACCTCCAGGGACCGTCCACATTCCGCCGAAACGCTTCTTTGTGAGGGCCCGTCGCGTAATTAAATATTTACTATCTTTGACAACGATAGCAGTTATGACGACCTCATGGAGCACTTGTGGTTTCGGTTCCATATTTATTTTTTTAACGCGATGATGATGACGTGCAAAAGACTAATGACGGTGCTTGTGAATCCTGTCCAAAAGGCGTATAGCTGGAGCCTGCTTGCAGAATATTTTCTTTGCTTCATGTTAACAAATTACATTTTTAATTATATAGTCATATGCCTCGTCAACCGTGTCCACAACTGTGTAAAGATCCATGTCAGCCTTATCTATTGACTTGTGTTCCTGATACACCTTTTTTTCTATAAAAGCGAGCAGTGGATTCCAAAAGTCACTACCAAAGAGAATAATTGGCACATGGCGAATCTTCTTGGTCTGTACGAGAGTTACAACCTCAAAAAATTCGTCTAAAGTGCCAAAACCACCTGGAAAGTATATATAAACTTCAGAAGCATAAGTGAGCATAACCTTGCGGACAAAAAAGTGATCAAAGTTAAATTTTTCTGTAAGGTATGGATTGTAAGATTGGGCGTCAGGCAGATTGATATTGAGTCCAAGTGATACTCCACCAGATTCAAATGCACCCATGTTTGCGGCCTGCATAATTCCAGAACTGCCTCCGGTAATAATAGCAAAACCCTTTTTTGAGAGCCGGCTGGCGAGCTCTGTGGCGTCTACATAAGAGTCGTGGTCCAGAGTCGCTCGCGAACTGCCGAAGAATGTCGCGGCTAGACCATATCTGCGGATTATATTAAACCCTTCAACAAACTCGGACATTATTTTGAAGATTCTCCACGACTCAATCTTCTTAGGTTTGCACACGAGCAGTGGGCGATCATCTGGCATAGTGCTGCGACCCTCATGAATATGTTTGGTCAGGTTTTCTGCTGTCGTCAAGTCATCATTCATTGATTATATTTTAACACTAAAAATCTTTGCAATTTGACGCAAGAGAATAACCAGCCTCTTCCGCCGCCGAGGTTGAAATAAATATTATTTTATTTGCTTCAGTTATGCGTTTTGCTCCGGCACATGATTTGAAGTAGTACTTGGTGCCAGACTTAGACGCCACGACTTGCCTCTGGCTTGTAGAAGGATCTGCATTTGTGACGGTGGGGGACTCAAGTATCCCCTGCCCTACGTCAATTCCTGCCATATACCCAAGGCTAAAGCTGAGTAGCGAGGCGAGCACTATAATGCCCAAAACGAGGGCATCTCTTGGTATTTTACCTATAAAGCTTTTGCATTTTCCACGCGCTTCTGCTATAGTCATTTAGTAAAACTATACCACTATGGCATCAACTAAAGCCGGCGGATCAGCGAAGAACCTCAATACTTCAAACCCGAAATACCTCGGTGTTAAGCTTGCTGACGGCGCTTCTGCCCGCCCAGGCATGGTTATTGTCCGCCAGAGGGGGACCAAGATAGAAGCCGGTAAAAACGTCGGTGTAGGCCACGACCACACTCTATTCTCTCTAGCTGTAGGCACAGTTGCCTATCGCACCAAACGCAAGACCTCTTTTACTGGTCGTATCATGCGCAAAACCGTCGCAGACGTGCTTTAAGAGAACACAGGTAACAAAAATGGTAGTTAGACTTGGCCTAGCGGCCCGGAGCGCGACCGTTTTTGTTACTTGTGTTCTCGCGTATTTATTCCGCTTCAATCGTGATAGAAAACTTTCCGAATGTGTCGCTAGACGCCACTGGGACGTCAAACGTGCCAAGCTCTTTAATAGGCTTCTCCAGTTTTATGACATCTTCTGGCAAGTCAATGCGCGCCTGCTCTTTAACCGCCTTGCTTATGTCAGCCTCTCCAACAGCATCGTAGAGATGGCCTTTTTCGTTCGCCTTCATTTTAATAACAATGCGAGATTCTGCGAGTGACGCCAGATTCTGGGTCAGAAGTGCGGCATCAACAGCTCCACGTTCCACCACCTGCTTGCGCCTAGTCTCAGCCTCTTTAACAGACGTTGGTGTCGCAGGTATGGCGAGCTTCTTAGGTATTAGATAGTTTAAGGCATGACCATCTTTGGCCTCTATGTGGTCATGCGCGCGCCCCATCCCTTTCACATCTTTAATCAAAATTACTTTCATATACTTATAGCTTACAGCACTTTCCTCCGGTAATCAACTTAACCTTACTGCGTCCTATAGGCTCTATTAAGGTACACGGTGTCGTAGACAGATTATGGTAAAGAAAATAGTTTGAAATGTTCTCGAAGGTCCTTGTCCGACTCCAATGCTTCGGCTACAAAAACTCTCATTTCACCGACACCACTTCTAAGATGCGCCCTCACAAGAGAGACGAATTCGTCGCATGGATACGGATATACCCACACGCTATCTTGAACACGAACAAATCCAGCACCATGGAGAAGCCGTCGGAGCTGGGTACGAATGCGTCGCCTTTTTTCTCTTATATCAAAAATCAATACTCTCCACTTCCCATCCCAGAAAGCTGGCTCGGGAATGACATACTCTCCAAACTCAATCTGCTCCATCACCTCTCTTCCCTTTTTCGTTATCTCAATTCGACGTTCCGCATATTTGCCAGTCACCGTTACAAAACCATTCTGTTCCAGTCGATTAAGTCCTTGCGTAATACGCCGATAAAGTCGCGCACGGTTTTTTGCTGGACGGTCAAGCTCTTTCAACAATCGTGTAATCTTCGGTGCAATAAGCGCGACACTTATTACTCCTGTAACAGCAATTGATCTGAGAAGCAGATTCTTCATCTTCACTCGACTTTTTTGTTCTCTTTTCACTGTACCTTAGTATAGCCTATAGGACGAATTAAGGTACAGTGATTTATGCACATGTCTATAAAGTAAACTCTGTGGAAAAACACAGTTTATTTAATTTGCAAACGCACTACTTGCCAGTAGTCAAAAATTGGATGGCGCGAAGCATTTGAGGATCTTTCTTTGCGGTAGCATCCTCTTGAGTGAATGACACGATAATATCCGGAGTAATTCCATTGCCCATAATCCAGTGCCCGACAGGCGTTATCCAGCGCGCTACAGTGACTTTGAGCGAACCGTCGCCAAGATCAATTAATGTTTGCACAGAGCCCTTGCCAAAAGACTTGGTACCAATGACAGTTGCTCTCTTTGAATCCTGAAGAGCGCCGGCAAAAATCTCGGAGGCTGAAGCTGATCCGCCGTCAATTAACACAACAACCTTTGTCCCAGAGGGTGCGTCGTTGTACCCGAGACTTGTGTGCACCTGATTTTCTTCTCCCTCTTTGCCGTCAAAGTCTTCTGTTACAATCACAGCTCCTTTAGGCAAGAAGTGACTTGCTATATTTACTGCTGAATCTAGATACCCGCCTGGGTTGCCTCGCAGATCAACTACAAGCTTATTTGAACCAGAGTTTTTAAATCGTGCAAAAGCTTGACTGAACAAGTCTGCCGAATTAGAGGTGAACTCATAGAGAGCGATGTGATACACACCACTACCAGCATCCAAACCATCTTCTGTCTCAGGCACTTGGATAGTATCTCTAACTACTTTTATATTTAACGCCTTACCTCCACGTATAATCGTGAATTCTACAGTTGTGCCTATGGGCCCGCGGATCTGGCTCACAGCCTTCTCAACAGACAGTCCGTCGGTTGATTTGCTATCAATCGTAATGATCTGATCGCCAGCTTTAATGCCAGCTCTTTCTGCTGGAGTGCCTTTAAGAGGAGCAACCACAGTCAATACACCCTCTTTAACATCAATCTCCATTCCAACTCCTGCAAAGCTACCAGATATACTCTCCGCGAACTGTTTCGCCTCCTTAGGTGGCATAAATACTGTGTAAGGATCACCATACGAAGATGCTAGCCCCTCCATCGCACCATAAATACGCTCTTTTGCAGTCGGGATAGTTGATGAGGCGTGCGTTATAACGTAATGCGCTTCAAGTGCATTCCACGCCTTCCAAAAGTCAGTTAGATCTACTCCAGAAGCTGGAGTCGCATCAAGTCCATCTCCAATGATCGGGATACGATTCACGACCGATGCAGAAGAACCTCCTCCGACAAATACACCGGCTCCAAACGCTATAGCTGCAACTAGAGCTAGAGAGACACCGCGCTTGATTACGTTTTGTCCAACGGCTTTGACGATATCCTCTGATTCCATTTTTATCAGTATACCCAGTTCTATGCTCCTTGCATAGCGTATAACTTCTAATAATGAGTTATTATTTATTCTGAACGTTCAAAAGAACATATGAAGAATGCGTATTTAAAAAATCGAGTCAAGAATAATTTCAAAGTTGACATAGGGATAATATTTCTCAGCGTTATCGTCGCGATACTTCTGGTTCAAACTGGAGTAATAAACGAGTTTCTTAAGTCGACAGAACATCTGTTGTTTCTCGACAGCTTCATAGCAGGTTTATTTTTTACCTCGATTTTCACTACTGCCCCTGCAATAGCTACACTCGGTCAAATAGCGCAAACTTCAGATTCTCTTGTTCCGGTAGTACTATTCGGGGGGTTCGGAGCACTATTCGGCGACCTAATCATATTTCGCTTCATGCGTGACAGATTCGACAGAGACATCGTCGGACTCATAAACTATTCTGGCAACGGCAAACTGCGCCATATAATCCGAATGAAGGTTTTCCGCTGGATAACGTTTTTTCTTGGCGCGCTTGTCATCTCGTCGCCATTGCCAGATGAGCTTGGACTCGCGATGATGGGCCTTTCCAAAGCAAAGATGTCAACTCTTATTCCAGTATCACTCATATTCAATTCGCTTGGCATATTGGCAATTGCACTCGTGGCGAGAAATCTCGCATGAGTCGTGATATTCTAGAATTATGATATTTAGACACGAGTACCATGGCGGAGTATGGGTTGACCTAGAACAACCAAGCGAGAAGGAGGTCAGACAGATTGCCGAAGAATTTTCAATCGGTCAACGAATCGTGACAGAAGTGCTCGCTCCAACCCCGGCGCCTCTCACTGCTCGCGATGGCAACATAGCACTTCTTGTACTCCACTTCCCTTCTCACGGAGAAGAAGACGGTGATACAAAAAATCAAGAAATGGATTTTATTGTCGGGAATAATTTTATCATAACTGTACGCTACGAAGTCGTTGTGCCACTGCACCACCTGAAGAAGCTTCTTGAGGCACAAGAGCTTGTAACTGGCCGAGCATCAATAACTACAGACATTTTGTTAGAAATACTCTTCGCACACCTCTACACCTCTGTGCGCGACCACACCAACCACACGGCAAATCATCTTGAGACAATTGAAAATGATATGTTCTCTGGGCGAGAACGAACTACTGTTCGCCTCATATCAAGTGTCAGCAGAGAATTCTTGCATATGGAGTCAACACTTGCTAATCAAGAAGGCCCATTAATGAGATTCTTAAAACTGCTTGAGCAGACGGACTTCTTCGGCAACACATTTGTAGAACGTGCCGAGCGAATGATCGCCGAGCGCACACAGATTGCACAGCTTATCAAGACGCACCGCGCAATCACTGCAGAACTGCGAGAGACGAACATGGCTTTGTTAGAGACGCGCCAAAATGAAATTATGAAGACTCTGACAATAGTCAATTTCATCTTCTTGCCACTTGGCCTCATAGCGTGGATATTCGCCATGCGCACAGAGGGTATGCCTATTATCGGATCTCCAAACGGATTTTGGATAGTTCTAGGCATCATGCTGGCAGTGGCGATTGCGCTCACAATCTTCTTCGTACATAAACGCTGGATCTCTTAATTTATGTCATGGTTCAATAACATATTTAAAAAACGCAAAAATTCTGATCAGAATCAAGCGCCTAGAATATTTTTCACCAACGAGATCTCTGGCAGTAAAGAACTTTTTATACCGGTCAAGCCAAAAGTAGTTTCAATGTATACGTGCGGACCAACCTCATACAGCACGGCACACATTGGTAACCTACGCGCATATGTCTTTTCTGACACTGTTGCACGCACTCTTGAATATGCCGGATACCGCGTACGTCGTGTGATCAATATCACTGACTTCGGGCACTTAGTCACCGACGGCGACGATGGCGAAGATAAAATGACAAAAGGCCTTAGACGCGAGGGGCTAGAGCTCACGATGGAGAATATGCGCGCGATGTCTGAGAAGTATGCCGCTATATTTATTGAGGATCTCGCTAGTGTTGGGGTAGATGTAGAACAGATAATATTCCCGCGTGCGAGCGACTATATCCACGAACAAATAGCCTTAATCAATACACTTGAGCAAAAGGGTTATACATATCGTACAAAAGACGGGGTGTACTTTGATACGTCCAAATTCCCAAACTATGGCAAGCTTGGTGAGATTAATTTAAGCGCTCAACAATCAGGAATACGCGTAAAACAGAGTCGCGAAAAGCGCAATCCAGCCGACTTTGTACTATGGAAGCCCGATAACAAGCTTGGGTGGGAAAGCCCGTGGGGAAAAGGATTCCCCGGTTGGCATATTGAGTGCTCGGCAATGTCACGCTCACTCTTGGGTCAAGAGATAGACATACACTTGGGCGGAGAAGATCTTTCTCCTGTGCATCACAACAACGAGATAGCCCAATCAGAAGCGGCCAGTGGCCGTACATTTGTACACTACTGGATGCATAATGCTTTTTTAAATGCGCAAGATGGCGAGAAAGCTTCAAAATCTGTCGGGAATGTTTTTTATCTCTCTGATGTGACGGCGAAAAGCCTGCCTGCCGGTAGGCAGGGATTTAACCCATTAGCGTTGCGCTACTTTTTCTTGCAAGCACATTATCGCACTCCAATATCATTTTCTTGGGACGCACTTGCCGGCGCCGCTGGTGCGCTTGATAGATTATGGAAGATGTCTGCAGAGATTGCTAAAGAATCAAAACGCGAGAGTGAAGATTCTGAAGCTCGCGTGCGCTTCCTCGCGGCAATTCGTGATGACTTGGCGACCCCACAAGCCGTTGGAGTCTTATGGGAGTCTCTTAAGAGCGATGACTATTCGCCAGAAGAGAAATGGGGGCTCATTGAAGATGCAGATGCGCATCTCGGGCTCTCTCTAGTAAACCCTCCTATAACCGAAGCTATTAAAGAGGCGGATATCCCCTCTCAAATACGCGAAATGCTAGCACTCCGCTCTCTAGCGCGTTCTGCAAAGAACTTTAATGAAGCTGATAGAATACGCGGTGAAATAGAGAAAAGTGGATATCATGTGGATGACGGGCCTTCTGGAGTAGTGTTGACTCGGACGACTCTTTGATACAATCAGGGATAATGGCTTCTGTTGATCGCGTACCACCACAATCACTCGAATCTGAACGCGCGCTTCTCGGTGCGCTTCTCTTGAAGCCGGACGCGATTCACGATGTGTCGGATCTCATTCACAGCGATTCTTTTTATGCAGAGAAGCACAGGCTTATTTACACCGCTATGCGTGAGCTTGCAGATCGTGGCGAGCCGATAGATCTTCTATCTCTGTCGCAGAGACTCCTTGATCAAGGACTACTAGAGCGCGGTGGTGGCAGGAGTTATCTCGCCGAACTTGCCGGCTCTGCACCAGCGCCGGGCAACTTCTCACACTATGCCGATTTAGTTTCGCGCAAGTCGCTCATGCGTTCCCTTATTGACGCCGCATACGGTATTACAGAATCGGCATTTGATGAAGCACGCGAGACAATGGAGGTGCTTGATGAGGCAGAAAAAAGTATCTACGCGATTGGTAACGCATCTGCCGCACACAAATTCACTGCCATCGGCGATAAGGTGCACGAGGCTTGGGACCGCATAGAAGCGCTGTCTAAGAGAGAAGACGGCATTCGTGGAGTGCCGTCTGGCTTTCCTGATCTTGATAATCTCTTATCAGGATTCCACCCATCTGATCTTGTAATCATAGCTGCCCGACCATCTGTCGGTAAAACGTCTCTAGCTCTTGATATCGCTCGCAACGCTGCTGTTCGTCACAACGTGCCTGTAGGCATCTTCTCTCTTGAAATGAGCTCCGAACAGATTATTGACCGCATGCTATCTGCAGAGTCTTTTGTGAACTCGTGGAAATTGCGAACTGGACAAGTCAAAGAAGAGGAAGATTTTAGTCGCATTCGCGATGCATTAGAGATACTCTCAAAAGCGCCAATCTTTATTGATGACAAGCCAGGCAACAATATCCTCGCGATGCGCGCCGTCGCCCGCAGGTTGAAGCGAGAGAGAGGTATTGGCCTTATCGTAGTTGATTATCTCCAGCTCATGGCGCCAACGACGACAAAAGCCTCTGACTCTATGGTCCAGCAGATTACTGAAATTTCGCGCTCCTTGAAGGGGCTCGCGCGCGAGCTAGAGGTGCCCGTCATCGCGCTCTCACAGCTTTCTCGCGCGGTAGAACAGCGCGGTGGCAGACCGCGCCTCTCGGACCTGCGCGACTCCGGTTCTATTGAACAAGATGCTGACGTCGTTATGTTTATACATCGCGATGACAAAACGAATAAAGAGAGCGAGCGCCCTGGTGTCGCTGAAATTTTGATAGAAAAACACCGCAACGGTCCAATAGGAAAAGTAGAACTCTACTTTGACGACAAACGCACGACCTTCCAGCCGATGGATAAAGCAGGTTACGGTGAGTTGGCACAAGAATTTTAGGCACTAGGCTCTAGGCATTAGTTTTCAGGAGTTGTATTTTTTAGCTAAAGCCTATAGCCTAAAGCCTAACGCCTACCAACATGGATCACATTGAAGAACTCGCACGTGCGCTCGCCCGCTTCCCCGGTATCGGCCCGAGGCAGGGCAAGCGCTTTGTTTATTATCTACTCTCCGCTCCCGTTGACGAGCGCAAGAGGCTCACAGAACTCATTGCAACGTTGGGCAAAGACGTTCGCCAATGTCCCGAGTGCTTGCGCTTCTATAATGGAGGTACGGCAATCATTTGTAATTACTGTTCTGACACTAAGCGCGATGACTCTCTCCTGATGATAGTAGAAAAGGATCAAGACTTATCTGCAGTCGAACGCGCTGGTACCTACCGCGGCCGCTATTTTGTTCTCGGCGGCGTGCTAACTCTCTCGGGCAAGGGCGCTATACGCGAAAAAGAATTACTAAAAACGATTGAACGTCGCCTCATCCCCCGTGAGGGACGTCTAACGTCCCTCAAAGAAGTAGTGCTAGCTCTCTCTGCAACAAGCGAAGGCGAGCACACGACCGACCGTGTGCGCGAGCTCCTCGCGCCACATCGCGATCACCTGAAGATATCTGAGCTCGGCCGCGGCCTCGCCACCGGCAGTGAGCTCGAATACTCCGACGCCGAGACCCTCCGCGCCGCCCTAACCAACCGCAAAGAAACCTAATTCCGTAAGGTGTCACCTTGTAGCAAGGTGACACCTTACGAAAACTAGCGGCCTTGGACGAAAGTGAGTGCTTTGCCCTTCAGCGCAGCGCGGCCGGTGCGGCCGATTCGGTGGACGTAGTCCTCATAGGTAGACGGTAGATCATAGTTGATAACGTGCGATACAGCTGGGATGTCGATACCGCGTGCGGCAACATCGGTCGCCACGAGGACAGTGACCTTCCCTGCCTTAAAAGCCTCCAGAGCCCTCTGGCGCGCTCCCTGGGTCTTATTGCCGTGGATACTCTCAGAATGGATGTGTAGTCGAGAGAGGGCCTTGGCGAGCTTCTCTACGCCGAACTTGGTCCGGCCGAATACAAGCACCTTGCTAAACTCTCGATCCTTTAACATCTCCGACAGAACTTCAAATTTATCCTTTCCGCGAGGTATCCTCACAACGTCCTGGTCAACACTATTTGGCGTGTCGCGCGTCTTAACAGAGATGGTTACTGGGCTGGTAAGAAAGTCTCCGATAAGACGCTCAATATCCTTACCCATCGTCGCCGAGAAGAAGAGCGTGTGACGCTCTTTGCGCATCTTGCTCAAGATAGAACGCATATCATCAATGAAGCCCATGTCTAGCATGCGGTCTGCCTCGTCCAAGACGACCGTGCCGAAGCCTGATAGGTCGAGCGCACGGCGCTCCATCAAATCCTTTAATCTGCCTGGAGTACCTATAACGAACGCCGGACTGTGCTTCAGTTGAGAAATCTGTGGGCCGATATTCGCACCGCCTACCGCGACCATACCGCGAAAACCGAGACCTCGCGCGAAACCTGCAAGTTCTTTTTCTATCTGCACTGCGAGCTCTCGAGTCGGCGCCATAATAAGAATGCGTTCGCCTTTCTGCTTCACGACCTTATCAATAAGTGGAATAAGAAATGCCGCCGTCTTCCCTGTGCCTGTGGCGGCGAGGCCGACGACGTCTTGGCCGAGTAGCGCGTGCGGAATAGCCTTATCCTGAATAGGAGTTGGGTTTTCGTATTTTCTTGCAGTGATATTTTTTTTGAGATGTTCGTTTATGTCAAAATCTGAGAACTTGTGCTCTGGAATGAACACCGGCTCCTCGGTAGTAACGACCGTCTTGTTCATAAATTTTGAAATTTCTGCTTCTGTCTCGCCGAATACGCCGAAGCCTCCGCGGCGTGCTCCGCCGCCGCGACTCCCTCCCCTACTTCCAAAACTCGGTCTGCCACTGTATCCGCCACGCGCGCCATACGCACCGCGAGATGGAAAACGGCTAGCACCGCCACGCTGTGGTGGGCGTGAAGAATAAGAGCGACCTGCACTCTGCGAACTGCTCCTGCCACTACTTGTTGATGTTTGATGATTCCAACGCCCTACTTGCATATGTAATTAGATATTAGGCGCTAGGCTCTAGGCACTAGCGATACAAACTGAATAATTGTGTGACTTAATAACTAGCGCCTAAAGCCTGTCAGAGTGCCTAGTTAATAGAATCTATCTTGACTTTGAGGAGTGGTTGTCGATGCCCTTTGCGCTTATAGTAGCGACTCTTCGGCTTGTACTTCACCACCTCCACCTTCTTACCCAGCCCGGCGAGAACAACAGTGCCCTTGACCTCTGCACCCTTAATGATAGGTGCGCCGATGGTCGTGTCCGAGCCGTTGTCTACGAGGAGCACCTCGTTAAATACAACCGTGTCACCCTTCTTCAAGTCCCCTGGGAGCTTCTCTATAGCGATAGTGTCGCCCTTAGAGACGACATACTGCTTCCCACCGGTCTTGATTACGGCCACTTCCATAGTCCCCACAATCTAGCACGGTTCTATAAAAAAGGAAAGCCCGCCAAATCTTACGAAATGACGGGCCGGCTCGGGCAGTTTCAACTGATACATCTGCGGGACTGGTATTTCAACGGCGACTCAATCCCGTCCAGGAACGAGACTTCACAGTCTCCCAGCTATTCTATGCACCACAAAGACCACTATCCACCCATGAGCAGGGTATCGAACCCCACAAACGTGCCTGTCGGCCCGTTCCGTCCACAGCATGTTGCCCGAGCCGAATGCAACATTACTCCCCTGTCGCTGGTTTGTCCAACAATTCTGGTTCGATGTCGATTTTGGAGCCGGAAATTCTATACACGTCTTTGTCTATTTATATGAATCTTTGCGATGTCTGATTCGATACACGAGAATAACTTCTCCTTCGAATTCAAAAAGTACACGGTAGTCTCTCAGTCGCAGGCGATACCCAGTGAAAGGTACCTGCACTTTCCTAGCTCTAAATTGAATAGCAAGTGGATCGATTCGAAAGTGACCATCAAACAACTCCTGAACCATTTGTTGCACGTCTCTCGGCAAGCGCTTGTACTCTCGTTCGGCAGGCGGCGTGAGTACGATGCGAGCCATTTTTGAGATGAATTAATATCCTCGCACCTTTTCCCAAGGTATAAGCTTCTTACCTTTATTTTCTTTTATGAGTCGAGCGAGTGTACGTCCCGCCTGTTCGTCCTCCCAGAGTTCCATAAGCTCGTTATAGGCGTCTGCGCCGAGAACGACGTAGCTCTCGCCGCCCTTCCTGTCAGATATGATGAGCGGACTCTTTTTAGCCCTCGCAAGATTACGAGCGAGATCAGCTCGAAAGCCGCTCACTCCGAGCGTCTTGGGCACTTTGGTAAATATGGTATTCATGCTTCCATTGTACACGTACGTGTACAGATTGCAACTGCTTCTGTGGATACCTATTCAAGTTCTGTTGTGGGCTTATCAAGCAACTCCGGTTCTCCGCCAGCTGGCGGAACCGATTTTGGACTCGGAGATTCTATATACGTCTTTATCTATCTTGCCGAGCTCTTTGTAGCCAGAGTTTGTAGCAAGGGTAGCCCTTGCTCACGCCGTTCTTATATGTTATCAAACCTTGACGATTGGTTGCTATGGGACATTTGAATGCAGTAGTCTCTGGGGTATTGCCCATGTGTTCCATACACATAGCTATCTTTACTGGACTGAACTTTATAATCTGGAATTGTTAGACATTTGGCTTCAGATTTTCTAGTAATACCGTAAGCCTCTAGGCATAACTCATCAAAAACATAGGGTTCGGTATTTATAAAGTGAGGGTAAATATTCTCGCGGCACATCATCGGATCGTCAAAGTGGATCGCAATCAAGTAGATGCAAGAATTAGTAAATCGAACACTTGCTGAATTCACTTCCGAAGATATAGATTGTAATATATCCAAGCATCTGGCTGTAGCATTTGTTTCATTACTGTAGACACCATTTTTTAGCTCTGTTTCAAATGTTTGTAATGTCGGGGGAACTTGATAGTGCGGAATATTTTCACGATATCTGTCTGCGAGCTCAAATGGACCAACTGCAATAAAAATGATTGCTAACAACAAGATCGTGAATGAAAACCATAGATTTCTTTTGATTTTTTTAAATCCAAAGATTATGTACAGATACAGAAGCGGACCTATTGTAAGAGAAAATTGATGAGCGTATACAACTGGCCAATCATAAAAATAGGTATTGACCTCAAGCCCAAAAACAGATATACCCCACGTGGCAAGTATTAAAGCAGTATACGAAATTCCAAAAATACCCAAAATCAAGCTAATTATGGTAAGGAAGGTACTAAGTTTACTCCAGCGATTTTGATTAGTTGCTTCTGGCATATATATATTCTAGCATCATGCTTCAGATGCTAGCGGCTTGTCCAATAATTCGGGCTCAATACCTATTTTAGACTCGGAGATTCTATACACGTCTTTGTCTATTTTACCCAATTCTTTATAGCCCGCGTTGTAGTGCGAGATAGAAGTGCCGAGCGAGACGCCCAGCTTCTTGTAGAAAGTCTCATAGGCCTGTACATGCTTCCCCAGCTCCCCTACCCTCTGCTGTATCTCTACTGCTTTTTCTTCTATTTTCAAAGCTTTAAGCCCCTGCATGACTGTTTGTAGATATGCGAGAAAAGATGTCGGCGATACTATTATCACCTTCCACTTCCCTGCTGCTCTTTGTATAAGATTTTCATCTTCTCCAGCGCCAACCTGATTGGTAAGAAGATCATAATAAATGCCTTCTGAAGGGATAAACATAAAAGCAAAGTCCATCGTGTTCTCTTCAGGCCGGATATATTTCGCGGTTTCTTGGATACGCATTTTAAGATCATTCACAAACGCCTTCTCTGCCACAGCCCTCTCTGCGCTCCCTATCTGCGTGCTCACAAACCTGTTGTAATTATCGAGTGAGAATTTAGAATCTACGGGCACTATCTTTTTATTTATGAAAATAACTGCGTCTACTATCTCACCATTCTTAAATGGATACTGGATCTGATAATCTTCGGGCGACATTACATTTTTCAAGACAGTCTCTAAATAATATTCGCCGAGAATACCTCTCTGCTTAGGGTTCTTAAGCAAATCTTGTAGAGACTGTAACTGTTCGGCGAAGCCCTGGGTCTGTCGACCAATCTCTTTCACACTCGTTACTTCTTGCGTAATCTCTTTTATTAGACGCGCAGACTCTGAAAACTGCCTGTGCGAATTTTCCTGCATCGCTTTTGAAGACTCTGAAACTCTTGCATCAAGAGTTTTTTCCAGATTCTGTAGTTGTTGCTGGAGGAGAACCATCCCTGCCCCATCTTCTGCCGGCGTCGCTTCGCGGCGCCGGAATATAAAGTATAGACCAATGCCCTGCACTAGAATCAATCCTAGAACAATTAGTGCGACAGTGAAGATATCCATGCGTGTAGTATACTACCCGATATGGCTATTCACGAAACAATTAAGAAATCTATCCCAGATGCGCTACGCGCCCATGACGAAGTAAAACTTCGAACCCTACGCTCGCTGGTTACAGCAATGACGAACGAGGTTGTGGCGAAGAAACGCAAGCCCGACGAATACCTCGCTGATGATGAGGCATTGGCTGTTATCAAGCGCTCGGTTAATCAGCACAAGGATTCTATAGAACAATTTGAAAAGGCATCACGCAACGACCTTGTTGAGCCAGAGAAAGCTGAACTAGCAATTCTAGAAACATACTTACCCACCATGATGAGCCGTGACGAGATTCTCGTAATAGCAAAAGCCAAGATGACAGAGTTGGGCGTCTCTACAAAAGCCGATGCGGGTAAATTTACTGGTGCTCTGATGAAAGAGCTTAAGGGTAGGGCCGACGGTGGTGACGTTAAGGCAGTTGTGGATAACCTCCTTGCCTAGCTTCCCTTTTCATAATTTGTATGGTATAGTCTATCCGGCTGTGTTCTTGTGTGCGTATAGTTCTTTACGTACCTACAGGCTAAATCCTACTTACAATTAGTCAATCAAAAGGAGTAGCACATGAACGAGTGTAACTTTGATGGATTTATAGTGCGTCCAAAGAGCTTCGAAATCGATACTGCAACAATGGTTGGGATTTTGGTTATGAAGCCAATTTCGTCGCAACAGCACGCAGAACTCATGCGCCTCAACGAGAATTGCTGGTCTGGGCGCATCGGCGTTCGCACCGGCAGGACCGGTACGTCAGTGATGTTCCTGAATCGCATGACCAGCCGTCGCGCCATTTACAAGCGCTCATTGGCCCTGGCAAAAGCGGTGTCTGCAATAACAGGCGCCAAACTGACAAAAGTGGAGCCGTTGGCGAGTTATAAAGAGGTTCGACTCGCGCTTACAGTCTGACGGTCTCTTCCGCCCAAAAATCGGCATCCTAGTGGTGCCGATTTACTTTTATACACAGTGCGCTATTGACACTGACGTTATTTTTGCCATACTGTAGGCATGTCCTTCAATATGGAGAAATCCAGCATGGACGCAAAAAAACAGTTCGTTCTAGACGCTTTAAAACATACGCAGGCCACGCGTGAGGCACGTAGAACGGAACTTGAAGCCGCGGGATTAATTCCCGCGAATGACGAAAAAACTGAGGCCACGGTTGTTCCGTCTACTACCGAGGAACACTTACGACGAACGAGTAAAAAGAAAGTAATCCCTCGTGATGCGTTCGCAAACGAATTTCGTCACCGCAAGATTCTCGGAAATGATTACGAGTGAGGTCGTCTAGGACGACCCAACCCATGGATCGGCGGGTATAGCCGGTCTTTTTTTTATACACTGTTACCTGTCATATAATTTGTGACTCCACGGGGAATCGGACCCCGGTTCCATCCTTGAGAAGGATGTGTCCTAGCCGCTAGACGATGGAGCCGTTGATTTTTTATACCAGATTTATGCGCGATACGCTACAGACGCCCGAGCCACGCGCGGTCTTGACGAGCTAGTAGAGAGGAGTCGGCAGGATTGAATAGGAGAGCTTTTGCTACGCGTTCGGTGCGCATAGACTGCGAGCCTTTTACCAAGATCACATCCCCTTCGCGAACAATGTCTGGGAGCGCTTTTGCCGCAGACTTTGCACTGTCAAAATTTATAACTTCTACCTTACAGTCTGCTGTAATAAACGCACGTGCGCGGATACCTACCGTGGCAATCACATCAGCAGACTTGCACGCTATACTCCCGACGCGTCCATGCTCTGTTACAGAGTAGCGTCCTAGCTCAAGCATATCGCCAAGTACGGCTATACGTCTTTTTGCATGAGGAAAATTCTTAAGTGTTGCAAGAGCTTCTTCTACCGCCACAGGAGATGAGTTGTAAGAATCATCAATAATCACAGAGCCGTTCTTGCCGACCAAGAGGCGTCCACGACCTGGCGGTGGCTCGTAGCTATCAAGCGCCTTGAGCGCATCAGAGAGAGATATATCAAAGGCCGTCGCGGCCGCCACAGCGGCCGCGACAGGTAAGATCTGCGTCACACCTACTGAACCTTTCACTACAACCATCGCATTTTCTCCGCCTACAGTGATGTTTGCCTGCATACCTGCAACCTTGCCCTCGTTCTCATAAAATCCGACATCACTCACGCGCACTGTCGCACCCTCACTCATGCCATAAGAACTCACTCTCGCAGGCGTGCCTATAGACATATCTCGCGCGTATGAGTCATCTGCAGGTATGATAAGTGGCGACGAGGCTGGTAGCGCATATGCCGGAGAGAACTCTTCTTCTCTCACTGCCTCTGGCGAGGAATATGCCTCTACGTGCACAGATATCTCTGGCAATCTAGTTACAATAACCATTTCAGGCGTAGCAATCTTCAATATCTGTTCCAAGTCGCCGGGCTTGCCAGACCCAACTTCTAGCACGAGCATATTTGGATAATGGTTAGGCAAGACCAAGAGGGATATCGCGTTCTTAATTACAGATAGCCACGCAAACACATTTCTCTCTGGATTTTTTACACCAAGTACAGTAAATGGGACACCGAATTCACTATTAAAGCTCTTATCGCTCTTGCGTACAAAAAAGCGCGACGCTAAGGCAGAGGCGACAGCATCTTTAGTAGACGTCTTGCCGACCGAGCCGGTTACCATAACTATTTTTGGAGAGTACCTGCGCACAACCGCTCGCGCAAAGACTGCGAGCATACGTATGACAACAGATTTTATTATTTTTTTCATTGTGTTGATGATAGACCGCGATCTGGAGGCACTTCATAATAATTTATCAAGAATCGAACTATATCAAAAAATGTAGGACTCAAAGTCTCAGAGGCAAACGAGACATTCTTTGGGTCGTTTGTATAAAGCAAGATGATGAAACGCGGATTATAAGACGGAAAGAACCCTACAAATGAGTGGAAGAAACGGTCAGTATAATATCCGCCGTCTGGATGCGTGAGTTGAGAGGTACCGGTCTTTGATGCTACAGACATTGTACGAGACACCTCCTTACCGCCAACAAGAGTCTCTGTAAACGCGTCCATCATCTCTGTCGTAGCTCTAGTTGATTCTGGAGAGAATACAGGCGTCTTCTCCTCCCATTCTATATCGCGCACTATGCCAGAGTTAAGGCGCACTCCACTAGCCAAATGCGGTTCTACCATAACACCGCTGTTTGCTATAGCCCCCAGGGCGCGGATCATCTGTAGAGGAGTCACCGCTATCCCCTGCCCAAAGGCTGCCGTATCATATCCCACTTGCTGTGGCTTTGACAGGTTGCCTATAAGTGCACCATTTTCATTTGGTAAGTCAATACCTGTCTCCTGCCCAAAGAGTTTGGTGAAGTAGTTACGGAACTTCTCCTGACCCAGCTCTCTCGCAGCCCAAGAGGCACCGAGGTTGAGCGATTGGACTATGATTTGTTTTACTGGAGTATTCTTACCGCGCGCCTTGCCGTCCCAATTGCAGATCTCAAATTTATCTACCTTCATACAGCCCGTGTCGTCGTAAGTAGACTTTGTCGTAATTGCTCCGGCATCAAGCGCAGAGGTAATAGTGATCGGCTTAATGATAGAGCCAAACTCGTACACGTGTTCTACAAGAGAGTTGCCAAGGAGTGTTGGATCAATGCTCTGCAAGTTATTACCGTCATACGAAGGGTATGTTGCTAGAGCAATGATTGCTCCAGTAGACGGGTCCATGATAATACCGCCCGACTCACTGCTTGAATAACGCCGATTCACTTTTGCAATGTTGTCTGTGAGGCGTGTCTGCACCTCTGGCTCTATCGTCGTTATTATGTCTCCCTCGCGAGCGTCTTTAGCATTTACAAATATGTTACCGACATTTGAAAAAAGTTCTGCAAAAAAGTTTTTATATAGAGAGTCGCCAGATCTAGACAGAGTGGTCTCATATTTTGCCTCTAGTCCGGTCCGGCCAGCTAGCACAGAGCTAGAGCCATAAGAGACTATGCCGATAGATTGCGAGGCAAGAGTGCCCCCAGGGTAGTATCGCCAACGTTCTCTAAGAACTTGCACGCCAGGAATCTTTTTAGCCGAGAGAGCTTTGCCTGCTTGCTCTGACACGCGGTGTGCGACTTCAATATAAACTTGAGACTTCTTGCCAGACGCTGTGATAAAAGAGTCATGGCTGATTGTAGAAGAGGCGAATGATGTGATTTCAAAAAAGGCCTTCTCTGGGTCTTTAAGTGTTTGCGGATTTATCGCAATAAGAAATCCCGAAGAGAGTGCCGCGCCAGAGATAAGAGTGCCATCTTTGCGAGTGAAGTAGATTGTCCCTCGGTCAAAGAGTTGATTACCGCCAGAGGCAAACTGTCTGTCCGCCTTTAGAGCATATTCATCGCCTTGTACGATTTGTAAAAAATATAAACGAGTGAGTATCAGAAGTGCCGTGAGAACAATAAATATTAATACAATGCGTATACGAAAGCGGAACTGTGCGCGCATATCACCTTAGAGCTGTAACGCTCTTTACTGGCACAAATATTTTGCTTGATGGCATAGCGTATCCCTCTGCGACGTAGTCGGTACTGTGAATTCTGGTTACATTATCCAGATATTTTGATTCAAGAGCTGCGACCGCTGTCTCGTTGTTCTTGACCGATTGCGAGAACTCAACTGTGATAGTCGCGTAGCTCATAACTACGGCAATAAGGCCTACATAAGCCACAGCTAAAATTGCCACAATCCCAGATGAGAGGAATACGGCAGAAAATGGCAGGCGTGAGACGTAATTATGCATATGAATGTATGGCGACTGGCGAGTCTACAGGCTGTCCTGCAGTAGCTATAGACCGCACAAAGACGCGGAGCTTCGCGCTCCGCGCACGGCGGTTCGCTACTATCTCGGCACACGTTGGCACTATAGGCTTCTTGGTCGCAACATCGCCGAGACCTGTAAGCGCCGCGTCGCGGAATGCGTTCTTAACTATCCTGTCCTCAATACTATGAAATGAGATAACAGCGAGCCTGCCGAGAGGTGCGAGAGAAGAGAGGGCTGACGCAAGGCCCTCGCGCAGAGCGCCTATCTCGTCGTTTACTGCGATACGCAGAGCTTGAAAGGTCTTTGTCGCCGGATGTGTCTTGCCAGCGTGATACCACGCTGGCGTGCCGGCTTTAACAACTTTGACTAGTGCACAGGTGGTGAGTATTCGCCCCCTCGCGCGCTCTTCTACAATCGCGTGCGCGATACTGCGCGCAAACCTCTCTTCGCCATAAGTGTGGATTATATCTGCCAGATCTTTTTCTGAAGAGCTGTTGATTATGTCGGCGGCTGTCTCGCCTGTCTCGCCATAATTCATAAGAAGCGGTTCTTCGTTTAGAAATGAGAAGCCTCTAGGAGAAGCGATCTGGTATCCGCTCCATCCAAGATCAAAGAGTATTGCGTCTGCCTTGCCTATGTTTAAACGCTCTAAGATGCGCGATAGATTGCGGAAGTTGTCATTTACCAAATGTGCTACGGGTCTATCTGATCTGCGGTCTTGTGCATACGCCTCGCGCCCGCGATCTACTGCCTCTGGGTCAGCGTCAATCCCTATAATCACTCCACCCTCTGTGAGAGCAGAGAGAAGCTTAGCAAAATGCCCTGCCCCGCCGAGTGTCGCGTCAACGACAGTGTCGGCAGGTTGCACCGCGAGCGCTTTTAGACATTCTTTTGTCAGTACTGAATCGTGTTTCTTCTCCATATTATTTCGTATCGCCGACCTTCTCGGCAAAGGAGTCTGCATTACGCTCTATCTCGCTTGTGTAGTTCTTCCACGCATTCTCCTCCCATATCTCAACTCTGTCTGCAACGCCAGCTATAACTGCTTTATCAGAAATTGATGCAAACGACTTCAAGTTTTCTGGCACTAGTACTCTGCCACCGCTGTCTACCTCTGCTTCAAACGAGCCGGCGAGAAATAACCTAGCGAGGCCTCGCCTTGCTGAACTGCCGTTGATCTCGGTAGCGTATTTGACCGCTTCTCTCTCCCACGCCCGCTTAGAGTAGACATATAGACAATGATCAAGGCCGCGTGTCACTACGACAACACGGCCCAGACCCTTACGGAATTTTGACGGGACAGAAATCCTGTTTTTTGTATCAAATGTGTGTAGATATTCTCCGAGGAACATAGTGCTTGTTGGCTGGAGGGTGGGACACGGCCATGACCCCGTATCCCACTTCACTAACCATTCTTGCATTATATCCCACCCTACCCCACCAGCCTAATAATAGTTATCCACACCACTCCGCTCAGTCCTAGTTGGTTCATTTGACTTTGGTGATGCAAGTAATAGAGTACTTGAGGAGTAGAAATAGAAGGCTTGAATCATCAACCAGAGGGAGATGCTATGAGGTACGTCATTGTCGGTTTACTACTTTGGTTTACGTTAACTATGTCAGGCTCGGCACGAAGTGCCGAGGATATATATCCTATTATCGCGCTTAGAACGAGCGTTATGGAGGAAATAAAAACGGGAGGTAGCTGGAAAGCCTGCGGAGATTATTTCGCCGCAGGCGAAACAACGGATGGGAAAATCATACACTTCACCTTTGAGAAAAAGGCTATTCCTAAATCGGAAACGGTGTTCGCGCTTGGTCCGATAGAAAGACTTATCATCTCAATAGACAGAAGAGCACTGACTCCTGTGGCGATCGTTCGCAGAACATGGGTTACCCTCATCATGAGTCCTGAAGATTACTTGGCAGGGTTGCCCTGTCTCGCCAACGGCAAAGGAGTATGAGAAGATGTCAAAAAGGCAAACCCCGTCCGGTGACGGGGTTTTTGTTTGGAGCAAGGGCTACCCTTGCTCATGCATAAAACTTAAAGGCCCGACCTTGTGGAATCTCTATTTGACGTAAAAGGTCGCGCGGATAGAGACCATCACCTGCTTCTGGATTGTAGAAGTGTCATAGGAGCCGTAGTCCTCAACGTTGGTAGAGTTGGGCGCCAAGACCTGCACCACGCCCGATGATGCGCTCTTAAGCGCGCCAACCTTAGTGCTCCCGCTTGAGGCTATAGAGACTGCACGCGCCCGTGCATCTTTAATCGCCTGACTAAGGAGAGAGACGCGTAGCCCCGGTAGTGCCGATATGTAATATTCTGGCTGATACGGCACTAGGCGCGTGTCTGGAGATATCTTAGCTGTGACTACTCCGAGACCACGCGAGAGCTGGTCTATCTTATCAACATCTGTTGTCTGTATCGTCAGCGTCTCTCTAACAATAAAGGTTGTAGGGTCGTTCTGGTTCTGCTTATAATTCTCGTCAGTAGAGATAACAGACGCTGTGATGCTAGACGAGGCTAACTTCTGGTCTTCAAAATATGCCTTAACGATATTAGCGTCGCGCGACACTGCCTCATAGGCAAATGATGTCCCACCGACATATGCTGTCCTCTGCACTCCTATCTGCCATGTCACCTTATCTGAGCGCACGTCCGAGATAACAGAACCCGTAACGACGATTGTGCTGTCGCTACCACGATTCGCGATATTAGACCCCAAGAGCCCCATCGCCACGACAAAGAAAGCCCCTATGATTAAAGCTGGTACTACAAACGGCCGATCAATAAATTTCTGGTTCATACAAATACTCTACCACCACCAGCAAATATTTCTAGCGTTCACGATTCGTCGCCAAGTGAGTTGGCGTCTGACCTATACTCGTACTCCAAATCTCTTCCAAGCTTCTCTTTGAGAACCTTTACTCGAGCATGCTCACCTTCTAGATCGATAGCATATTTCTCTTGAATAGTTGGTATCTCGATATCGAACGCGTCCATTACCTCAAATAAGGACTCTTTGTCATCATCGAAGTAAGGGTCTGTGTCAGTCAAGAACCACCGAGGACTCTGCCCCTCTTCTTTGACTCCATACGTGAATTGTCCGAGATACGGCAGGTCACTCAAATATCGTGCACCAGATGCATACTTTTTTTCATAATAATCTACGAGTGAGCTGAAAATGTGTCGGATGCCTTCAGCAGATTCGTGCTTCTTCGCATCATCAAGCCCGGCGAAATCAACTCGCGCAATTCGCTCGGTCAGGATAAATAAACTGGGGACGCTGTTTTCATCATTGGCAACGACAAAATGCACAGGGGTCTCGATACCATATGTATCTCTCAACTCTTTAAATAATCCCTTAAGAACCTCTCCCATTTCTTCGGGCGTCGTGTATTGGTCTGGCGCAAACATGTCTTCGTCCGCCTTTCGTACAACAAACCGCTTGTCGTTCTCGAATTCGTGAAGCTTAGGTTCTGGATGAAAGATATTATCAAAGTTACTCACGGCAATTGGCTCTCTAAACGCTGGTATATGTTTCTCACTCATTTGCATCTGATTATAACGCAAATTCAAGCTGTTCAGAACGATTCAAAAAGAGCAAAGGACTCAGTAAGGTGTCACCTTACGACCTGCCCTATCGCCACGCGCCGATGATCGCGCCCATCGCGACGAATGAGGCGAGCTGTGACGAGAGCTCAAAGAGCCAGAGTTTCTTAGACTCCTTCATCCAGATCACGTTGTATGCCGAGATCGGCACCAAGAATCCAAACCAGATCCAGCCAGCGAATATCGCACCACGAGACCATGTAAAGAAATCGGGACTGAGAACAAGTGAGCCGATATAGCCGAACATCGCCGCGAAGACGCCTGCGACCACAACGTTGGCCACATAGTTCCACACCATCTGCGGGATCATGTCCGAGAGCTTCTCCTGCCCTGTCGGAGTCACGCCGGCGAGCCGCATCCAAGTCTTCCCGAATAATGGCCCATGCCAGAGAAATCCGATCACGAACATCGCCGCCGCCGCAACCAAAATCGCAATAATATTCATAAATAATTATAAATGAGTTTATAAGATTCGTAAGTTGACTCCTCGCAACGAGGTGTCACCTTACGGGCTAATTAACGATTGACCCTGTTCCAGATGAGCGTGGCGAGATAGCCGACCACGTAACCGATGATAGCGGCCACGACGATGACCGTCAGTGCGGCCGTCGCGTCAAAGGGCCCAATAACGACATTCAAGTGGATCATGTGCGCCCAGAAGCTGAAGTTAATGAGCGACTGTGCCCATCCGAGCGCGATGAGTAGAGCCCAGACGACGTGCACCCCGCCCAGCACCGCCCCGAAAAAGAGCCCTCCCTTGTGTGGATTATGCATAGCTTTATCGTTATTTGGTAACACCCCTATTATACCGCGCGACTACCAATCTTTAGACTTCGCAAGTGAGCCATGGTAGTCCTAAAACACATCAATATAACGTCGATATACAAAACTTCGCCCCTGCCCTTGCGACTGAACGGATTCAAGAATCCCAAGCGCGACAAAGCGATCGAGTAATTTGAGAGCCCCTGCTCGTGAAAACCTTGTCCACTTCATCACCGTCGTGGCTGTTACGACAGGTTCACGGAAAAGACGCGGTAGTACAACCACGCCACTCTCCGACTCCCTTTTTGCGAGAGCCTGAATTTTTGCCATGTCAGTATCACGAATCTTGCGTATCTTTTTTGATATCTCAATAGATTCGTTTGCCGTATCAATAACGCCATCCAGAAAGAAATCCAGCCACGCGTGAACATCACCGTCATGATAACCATTCAGCCGAGTGTAGTAGACCTTCTGATGTCGTCTAAAATAGGATGAAAGAAATAATACCGGCCGCTCAAGTAAGCCGCGATGACAAAGAAGCATCGTAACGATGAGACGGCCTGTGCGGCCATTACCGTCCAAAAACGGATGGATCGTCTCAAATTGGGCATGCGCAAGCGCGATATGAATCAGAGGCAGCACACTTTTCTCGTCATGAAGAAATTTTTCAAAATCATTGAGTGCGCGATGCATCTCAGGCGCGGGCGGCGGTACATAGAGCGCGTTGTTTGGCGCCGTGCCGCCAATCCAGTTTGGCGACGTCCTGAATTCGCCAGGATTTGCGAAATGCGTGGCTCGAGCCCCCACCATAAGCTTAGCGTGTACTTCCCGTATGAGTCTGGAGGATAGTGGCAAAGTCTTGAGTCGTTTTGTTCCGTAATTCAACGCTTGTATATAGTAGAGAATATCGTCGGCGTCAGTCGCAGTTGGTACGAGACCGGCACCCTTCTTTAGAGCATCCATCATAGTCGCCCGCGTACCCTCGATTTGGGCTGAGGACTCTGCATCCTTTGCAACGAACATATGCAGGAAAAAATCTACGTCTGGGAGCGTGTGTGTAATGCCATCTAGTTTGCCGACTAAACGATCGGCTTCGGCCGCCTTGATGAGAATGTCCTGTGGTAGGTCAAAGAGACCCTCTGGTGGAAAAGGGTTCGGAACAAAGGCTGAAAAGCCTTCTCGTTGCTTCACTGTTTTGCCTATCTCTATATTCATATTTCGAGTTAGTTTATGGTGATGCTTAGTAGATAAACTAACTATCGATATAGTATATCCTAGAAGCACTCCTGTCAACTAACTTGTAAGCCACCTGTGTATAACCGCCCCGAAAAAGAGCCCTCCCTTGTGTGGATTATGCATAGCTTTCGCATTAACTGGTAACACCCCCATTATACCGCACAACTACAATGCCTCTAGCATTCGCGAGTGAGCAAGGGTTCCCGTTGCTAAAACCTGAAGTTGTTATTCTTCTTCAAAAAAATCATCATCAACTTGTTTAATCTCATAGGTACTTCGTACCTGCACCCCGATTCCATATTTATACATTAGATCAACCAACATAGAGCCATCGACTAGAACTATTTTCTGCCCAGCATCGCGCGCCTTCTGAACAGCCTTTTCATCAAACGTAGAGGTAGTAACAAAAATCCCCTTATTCGCATCGCGACTCATCGCTCCAATAAAATTACGAATCTCGCCCTCTCTTACCTTATTTTCAGTATATCTTTTCGCCTGGATATATATTTTCTCAAGCCCGAGTTTATCCTGACTAATCACGCCGTCAATCCCTCCGTCCCCTGACTTTGGCGTCTCGATGAAATCCCCGTAACCCATTTTTTCCAATAGCAGTAAAATAACCTTCTGAAAATAGAAGGGATCAATGCCTTTCAATCTAGATAATAAATCAGTTTTTGCTGAAGTCTCGACTGCTTTGAAGCCAGCGTCAATTAGATCCTGGGGCGAAGCGCTCGCATCAATAGTGTCTTCTTCCTCTCTTGTTTTTTTGCCTTCTAGTCTGCGTGCCAGAAAGTCCTCGTCATGCAACAATTCTTTTAGTGAGAGTCCACCTTGTTTTAATATCTTTTGCCCTTTAGCAGTGATCCGAACGAGTGCTCGTTCTGGCTGCTCAATCATTCCTCCCTGCTTCAGATATGCCTTACCCCAGGCGATACGATTAAGTATTAAGATGTCTCCATTCTTTGTGGTCTCCTCAAGTAACTCTTTCGGAAGATCTCCATAAAATCCATCTCGAACTTTTTTCTTCAACTCACTCGTTCGAATAGTTCCTTCCTTATCAAGGACTTTTAAAATTGGCAAAAATGTCTCTTGAAATTTAGGTATCTGCTTCTCCATTCGATGATTAGATCATCTTTAGGTCCTCAATGCAATGATTGAAATAATGATTGAGTGTACTCGTCCATCAGCACCCACTTTGCTGAATTATCAGATCACGCAAACGCAAAACAATAGTTTCTGTACCCATTTCCCACCATACAATTTCAACGCATGAGCTGACTACAAAGGAGAGCAAGCTTTAAAACATCGATTTCTGCTGATTGCCATCTGTCTGGTTGGTTGGATATGCAAATTAGCTTAGGTTCTTTCGATGATCTCGTATCCCATTTCAAATCTTGTGCATGCACGATTTTGTTGGACATTTCTCTAGCAGACAGATGTTGACCTGACTCCGATCCTCCAGAGATTAAACCAAAAACAATTGTCTTTTTATCTTTAAAGTAGTTCGGTATTTTATACTTGTCGTCCAGTAGGCGAAATAAAATCCCCAACTCCAGTGCGGCACGTTCTGCTCTGGCCAAAGTGGCCTCGCTAACTGCGTCCCCTAGAAATTTCCACTCTCCCAAGGTCCTATCGTTTGATATCTCCTGCAGCCTCTCGCGAGAAAATACAAACGTTAAGATAATGGTGATATTTTCCTTAATTATGTCTTGATATGCTAGGTTTTTCATTTCGATTTATCCATATGGATCGATGCTGGATCGTAGTCAGCCTTTCACTGTTTTATTTCCCAGACTTAGTGCGATTATCCTGTTTGCACAACATCTGGCAATTCCCAGCGGTAGTTTTTCCACCCTCATGCCAAGGCTTTATATGATCGGCTTCCATTTCTTCTATTTCCCATTTCTTTTTCTTGTCTTCACCTTTGCAGTGAGTGCAAATACCTTTCTGTCTCTCATATGCCTCGCGTTTCATCTTATCGTTAAACGCACGGATAGAAAGATGTTTTTCTTCTCCTGTTAAGAGATATGGATAAATACCGGACTTTTTCGTCACGTCTTCGTCCTGCATCAACTTTGCAACTTCGACCTCTAGTTTCGTGGCGTCCAGTTCCTTATCTTTGAACTGATTGTACAACTCGCCCCAATTTACACTCGCCATTTCTTTGCGGTAGCTCGGAAATACCTTACGCACCCATGCAATGACATTTTGAAAATACTCCCACAATGCGTTAGCATCTTTGTCGTGCTGATGCTTCGCCATGTAGTCAGCAATCTCATCGTTGTTTATCCACGAAAGTGCAGTTTCCAAATATTCCTGTCGAATGAGCGAACCGCTTACCAACTGCCCTCCATCGTTTGCAAGAAGATATGCGGCGCAATTTGATTTGCTGAATTTGAGTTTCGCATCAGAAAGCCACGGGCCGGTATAAACGGCATTTCGCAATTCTTGATCCGTTAGTTTTTCACCCGCGATATTGATGGTCTTAAACCAGTCCAGTCGCTCCTTGTCCGTACCCTCGCAGAAATAAATCATCAATTCATAAGCCAGTATCTGCTCTTGCTCTTCCTTGGTTAGATTATGGAAAAAGCGATCATTGAGCGAGAAGTCGCCGCTGACATACTGGCCAAGGCTGATGGTACGTTGCTGACCATCGAGTACCTCGTAGCCGCCATCATCGCGCACCATCCAGTACATCACGTTGAGCGGGAATCCCTTCTTGACGGTATCAAGAACTGCATCGCGTTGTTTGTCTTTGTAGACAAACTCACGTTGGTATTTCGGACGGACATCGAGTTTGCCGTCGTAAGCGACCACTCCTTCTTCGTGACTGTCTTTATAGCCGGTCATCACATCGCGAATCGAAATTTTTTGCAATTCAATTTTCATATTATTTTTTAGCTTTGATTAACAAACGAGTAAACGTGGATTTAAGTTCTCCCTTGATTTTTATCACTGTGCCCCTATTTAAGTCGTTATACTCTGGTGAATCCTTTTGAGTATACAACTTGGTTCGAAACTTGTAATTGGGATCTCTATTGTCTGACATTCCCAAAATTTCAAATTGATTTGGATTATATTTATCAAGAAAAGTTATTGGAACGCCCATTACGCCCTTATAGTCCATCGGAATCTCTGAGACCTTTGATACTTCTATTGCATCGTAATTATCATATTTGAGAAACTCTTTTGAGTTGTATTTTTTATACAGAGTCAAAGACTCATCTCTTTTTGCCACATCAAGATTCGTAAACCATCCGACATTACCAAATTTCTTGATAGTTTTATCTGGTTGCATAAATTCTTTTACTCTCCCATAGCCAGGCCAGAGTTTATTTTTTTGAACTAGTTTAAAAATATCTTGATACTTTCTCGCATTGTCGTTTCCTATAATCAAAAATTTCTTCCCATATTCAACGAGTTGAGCTACATACTCACGAAAAAGAGAAAATGGAGGATTGGTGCAAACTATATCTGCTTCCTTGAGAAGTTCTACACATTCTTCGCTTCGGAAATCGCCGGTGCCGCGTAGCGGTGTAGCGGTGTTCTTGTTGTGCCTTAGTAAAAACTTAACGTCATCAAGATTTATTGCACCATCTTCATCAGAATCTGGTACTTCATTAATTTCAATCTTAAACGGCTCTTTACCTAATGGCTTTAGTCCTTCTACTTCAAATAGTGGCAACTGCCCGCCAGCAATTGGCGACTTTATGTAACTTGTGGTAATAAGTCTTTTCAGTCCTAATGCGTTAAAGTTGGCAGCAAAATATTTAAAAAAATTGCTCTCAAATGGGTCATCGCAATTGCAATAAATGACCTTCCCCAGAAACTGATTTTTATAGTGTTTCAGCTCCCTTTCAATGTCCGCGAGTTGCGTGTAAAACTCATCATTTTTCACCTTGGCTGCCCGATGAAGACTTGAATTTGAAGATTTCTTTTCCATAAATTTGTTCCTTTATACTACTCCTAAATACCCCAAAAACCACCTGTGGCTTGCGCTCTATTTGTTCGAATACGTTCTGGTACACGCCACGTGATGTTCGTTAAGTCCGACGGTCGTGGGAGATAACGAACATGCCCATACGTAAGGTGAATGCCGTGAAGGTGATGATGCGTCAGCGATGGGGACAGCCTGCCCAACAGCAGGGCCGGCGCATCCCGCCCGAGAGCTTAGAAAGTGCCTTCTCTATACGGATATTCCGCGTCTCTTCTCTCTTACCGGACGTCACCCAACAGATCCATTCGTTACGCGCGAGCGGTGTGATATCTCCCCACACCGCTCGCGCCGGTGGAGAAGCAGTGAGAGCCCTGCGCAGGTCTGCGGGCATCTTGTGCACAGTGCCAGATGCGATTCCCTTCATGATTTAACTATACCAAACGGACGAATGCCTCAGAGTGAGGGAGTCGAATGGCTCAGACAGTCTGAGTCGTTTGCTATGATAGGAAAGAAACAAAGAGCCCGCGAAGAGCAGAACTCTTCGCGAGCTGGAAAAAAGAAAACCGGCGGAGTGTTAGTCCGCCGGCGTACCGATGAGGGAACGGTTCTTGTTCTGCCCAATGTCTCACGAGGAGAGAGGAGCAATTACCCGTTTAAGGAGCCAAAGCTCCACCAGGATCGGTATTTGAAAGTACTACAGTTGGATGACTTCCACGTCGGGCTGCGGCTTGATGGGACCGTCCATCGTCAAACCGACGTGTTGCATCCCATAGGCCTTGCCGATCATGCGAACGAGCACCGCCTTTGAAAATACATCAAGCTCATCGTTGGAGATGCCTGTGTCTTTTGACAGTTGACCACGCGTGCGTGGCCATTGAGTCCCAATTTTCAGTCCACCATCGGCGTCCCACTTGGCCATGAGCAATGCAAGGGCGATTTCGCCCATCCTTTCCTTCGTCATTTTCATGACAAACTCCTTCTGTTAACTCGCCAATTGACGAGCCTCTCTATTATACACACTCCAACAGTATTGTCAATCTCATTCATTAACAAAGAACCCGCGGAGAGCGAGCTCTCCGCGGGCTGGGATTATTTGGCTATTTCGAGCGGTGCTACATCCCCAGATAGCCGAGCAGGTTGTACACGAGGAAGGCGGGCCAGACGAGAGCCTTAAGGACGCCGATGAATCCGGCCCAGAAGGTCGGTGCGAGCTGAATATAATAAACAGCCGCGCCGATGACACCTAGACAGTAGAGCGCGCCGGATGACTGATGACCGTGTTTGTGCCACTTATGCTTCCCACAGCACTTCCCTTCACAACTCCCACAATTTTCTTTTTTTATTTCTGGTTCCATAAAAATTATAATTAGACCTATCGTCACCTATTTAGATAGGTGATAGTTAATTGAACCGCGGTGGCGAATGAGACCCAGAGGAGGTACGGGAGGTTGGCGAGGGCGACCCATTTTATGTATGGGTAGATGACAAAGAGCGCCCAGATGAGGGTAGCGAGCACTAGAAGGATGTCGGCGGCGGCGAGGTAATTATTTTTTAGACCAAACTGGAAATAGGTAAAGGCGAAGTTAAAGACGAGGTTAAGCGCGAACGGCAGAGCGACCTTCCACGGTAGCTCTCCTGTAAACGCTTTATAAAATACTGTTCCGTAGGTGACCGCGATAATCGCGTAGAGAATAGTCCACACGGGGCCAAAGACCCATGCCGGCGGGCTCCACCACGGCTTGATCAACGTTGCGTATGAAGTATAGGTATCCATGCTAGGTGCGACTGCCCTCTTTGAAGTCGTCTTTGTATTTGGCGCGTGGCGAGAGGTACTTCCACGCGATGATGAGGAGAGAGATGATGACGAAGAGGAGCGATGAGAAAAATGCTACCGTACCCTTCTCAACTGGAAACATCCAGTCGGAGCTATATTCGGGCGCGAGAAATATGGCGAGAATAGAGAGGGGTATCCACCACTGTGCGAACCTTAGCCACGCGTGGTACACCTCGTCACGCATTTTGTAGGTGACGATGGATAGGATAAATAGCGGAATGAAGACGGAAATATTTTCGGCGATTGGGTCAAATGTTTCTGTACAGGAAGAGTTAATAAAAGCACAGAGTCCAAGATTTTTAGCAAAAAGAAACAGAACAAAAAGTAAAACTCCAACCAACGAAACGATTAGTGTATTTTTTTTGTTACACATAAAAATTTAATAATTAATAATTAAGTTTCTATCTTTTGTCACTATATATGGTATCACCATCCCTGGCAGTGTCTGCCTAGTTGGTCGCATATCTGCGTCATCATCTTCTTCACGGTCATCAAGCTCTTGCGGTTTGGTCATAATGAGCGTCTTATTCTTCTTCGGTCGATAGTGTGATTCAAGCGTGGTAGAAGCGTTGCGCAAATTTGATGCAAATATATTGAACGAGCCGTTTTTATTAATTCGCCATTTATACGAAACTACTGCCTGTAGTAGCGATGTTACCTGTGGTGAGCCTGTCGAACCATATGAAAGCGCTCGTAGAGTAATCGTATCGCGCTTCTCTGGCGATGGTAGCTGTTCTGTATAGACTAGAGCCGTTGTGTTGCCAGCCTCGTCTGTAACGGTCACAGTAGTAGTCGCGATACCCTTACGCTCCCTCTCTTCTTTTTCTTTTTGATTCTTTTTTAGAACAGGATATGTAGTTGTTGATGTGATTACGACAGTTCCGCTATCGTCTGTACCGATAAATGCAATTGACCTAGTAGACGTGCTAAATGTGAGCTGGAGCTCGGGCGGAGTGGTATCTAGAGTGACGATGTCGTTTAACCTTGGCGATAAAGTTACGTCTATAATGCCATCGCCGTCCTCGTCTATCTGCATTGGCGAGAGCGTAGAGATGTCAGACTGCACGTCTAGAGATACTGCAGTGCTAGCAGTTGTAGGGATGTCTTTAAATGTTGTACTCGCGGTAACTGTGTCTCCAGAGTATTGGTCAACATTAAAGGTGAACGTGCCCGTATCGTAGCCATTCATTATTACACTCGCAGAAGTGTCAGCATCAGAGAATATGTATTTAACATCGCCAAACTCGGCGTAGTAGGTACCAGGTATCTGCTCTTCTATCTGTCCTGTAGTCGTGGAGACTCCGGTATGACGGCCTTCGTTGTCATATAGATTTAGAGTGAGTGGCGAATGTAGTGCGTATCGGAGGCGAATATCATGCGGATCGGATGGAGGAATTGATGTTGAAATATACTGAGGGAGAGAGTCAATACTGTGTGATAGAAGATCATCAGCAATAAAAGTCAAAAGCTCTGGAACTTCCAAAATAGAAGCGTGACCGGTTTTCAAACGTAATCCTAAAATTCTGTTTGCCAATGTATTGTAAGACTTTAAATCCACCCAATAATTCGTCGCGCCAGTAGTTGTGCTAGTCCAGAGCGCGCTCGGGACGACGACGGTGCCGTCGCCGTCAATTGTGAAGTTGGCCTCTGGAGTTACCCACGTACCCTTTTTCTTATACGTAATCCCCCCGACAGTCTTCGGCACTCCCCAACCGGCGATTTGTATTACATCAACACCAGCAGGTGCAGTCCAGTTGTCTAGGCTAGCGTGAAGCGTTTCTGCACCTGTGAGAAGCGAACTGCTAAATTGTATCGGCTGATTAATGTCACCAGTCTGTGCATCTACTCTGCCGTACGTGTCGGTGAGGAACGTGCGTAGACTGCTCTGCGAGTGAATCGTCGCTCCATAACGCGATATCCAATCTGTGAGCGATGCGTCAAACGTAACGACAGGATCGTCTACATAAGTGAAGTAACTCGCTGATGGTAAAAGCTGATACTCCATCGGCGAGTTCTTGGCAAATGTGCGCGCAGTTGATTTAGAAGTGACAATGCCCAAGACATGGTCTTGCTTATATCCGTGCAGGCCGGCCGGTATAGCCATCGGCGTTCCAGCCTGCGGTACAGCGACAAAAATCATTTTATCAATAAGTCGTGCAGACTCTGTAGGGCCAAGTAGCTCTGTTAACCTCTTAGCGAGGAGCCCGCCGTTACTGTGCGCGACGATAGTCACCTTACCTGTCTTTGATGCGCCAGCTAGGCGTCTCAATTCTTGAATAACATACGGAGTACTCGTGGCGCGCAAGTCGCCCGAATAATAAATCCTGCCTTGCACGTCGTTGCCGTAGTTAAGGATATCGTCTAGCGATAGACGCCAGTCATACGCAATCGGCTCCCAATCTCTGATGGTGCCACTTGTTTTTAAATCATCCATTTTCGCAATAAACGATTTATAAATGTTCGCCCCGCTTGGTAACTCGTCTATCACGTCTCTCTTCTTGGTATACACATCATTACGCACGCTTGTGCCGTCTGGGTTCATATATAAGTCCTGTACATCACCGTCTATATTTGGCTCCCAGAGCTGGTCGGTACCGAGGTTGTAATCGGGCCTATACAGCCGACTAGATTCTATGCCGGGCAAAAATAAAACATTTGAGGCGCAGTTACCGAGCGCGACGCATGGATCGGGCGGAACTGGTTTCGGGAGAGCTACTGTCAAACTTGATGTGGCGACGTTGCCAGCCTCGTCATAGACCGACGTATCAATTTTTAAGTAAGTGGCAGTCGTTACCTCGTCTGGAGTGCCAATTTTAAAAAGGAGTAGAGGTGCATTTGAAAAATGTCCATCGGTTGAAGAGGCGAATGCCGCGGCAAGATCTAGTATGTATTGCGTTGATCCGAATACATCTATTTGTTGATAATTAGCATTAAGAAGAGTCACCGATGCTCTAGCTGGAGCAACTGCGCTACCTGTCCCGTCTACTATGCCCGAGACAAACACATAATCTCCACCTTGCAGCGACGTAGTAGCGAATGTGACGCTAGAAAGTGAGATGATCGGCTTCACATTATCAACTGTGATGTGTGCAGTAGACGTGGCGATACGGCCGTCTGTGTCTATCGCAGTTGCAAAAACTGTTTTTATTCCGTCCGAAATGTCCGGACCTATAGTGAACGGCCCTATATGATAAAAATAAGTGGAGTCGGCGTCTGGGCTACTACGCCAAACTGGTAAGACACTAGAATCTGATATGCCAAGTTGTGACAGGTCAACCGAAACACTATATTCTGCAATATATGCACTGCGTACACCAACTTGTAGCATAGGACTGTCACCTGCGCGAAGTGCGGTCTGATACGGAACACCATATGTGTTTGGGATAAACGGAAGAGATATGAATTTCGTTCTACTTATGTTAAATAGCGACGAGGCTTGGGTCAGAGGTGGTAGTGCACTCCACACAAGTACGATACTTACAAAAAATAACGCAACGTATCTAACACGCATTATTCTCAATATACTGCTCCTCGCCCACCACAACTCACGTTATGCACACCCACTTGGGTGTCTCGCCGCCAAGTGAGTAATCAGTTAATCGCGGGGGCGGAGGAGTGGGAAGATTTGCGCCTCGCGAATAGAGACACCTTCAAGAAATGAGAAGAGGCGTTCAGAGACGCCAAAGCCGAGTGCGGGTGGCATGCCGTATTCAAGCGCCTCTACATACGAGGCGTCATTCATCTGCGCCTCTTCGTCGCCAGCCTCACGCAGAGCCTGTTGATGCTTGAATCTATCTGCTTGGTCAACAGGGTCGTTGAGCTCGCTAAAGCCCTTGCCTATCTCTGACCCGCCCAGAATAACTTGGAATCTCTCTACAACTCTTGGGTCACTACTGCTCTTCTTAGCAAGAGTCTCTAAGTAGACTGGCACGCCGATTAAGAACCCTGGGCCACCAAGAGTCCTCCTAATCTGCTTCCACATCGTGTCTACACCTCGCTCTAGATTAAGCCCTTTTTCTTCATATTTTATTTTTTTATCATCAAGGACAACTCGCACTTCTTCTGCTGTTGTAGTAAGTGGATCAATGTTGAATTCTTTTTTAATAAGCTCGCAGAAGTCGTATCTCTGCCACTCTGCATCTAGGTCAATATTAAAATCTTTTATCTTGAAAACGCGCGTGCCGTATACCTTGTCAGCAACTGTTCTATATAAATCAGTTACCATCTCCATCCCCGCTTCATAATCCTTAAACGCTTCATAGAACTCTACTTGCGTGTAGTCTTGTGCGTGTTCGGCAGACATCCCCTCGTTCCTAAATATCCTACCGATCTCAAAAACTTTTGGTAATCCGGCGACCATAAGGCGCTTCTGCCACAGCTCGCCTGCCGAGATGCGCAAATACACGTCTATATCTAAAGCATTGTGGTGCGTAACAAATGGCCGCGCATCGGCGCCTCCAGTAGTAGTCTCTAACACTGGAGTCTCTACTTCAACAAAGTTCCTCTCTAACAAAAACTGTCGGATACTGTTCCAAAAAATAGAACGACGCCTGATTCTGTCTGCCAAGTCTTTTGTAAGCAGAATATCTAAATAACGTTTACGAAATCTCTCGTCCTCGTCTTTAATCCCGAACCATTGGTCTGGCACAGGTGCGAGCGACTTGGCGAGCATGCGCCAGCTATTGCCTAGGAGCGATGGCATCCCACGTTTTGTAACAAACGCCACACCACCCACCTCAATAATGTCGCCCGTGTCAACAAGAGATAAAAAATTATCAAATACATTTTCGGCGAGATTCTCTTTCTGGAAATATGCCTGCGCCTTAACAGTGCCGTCAAAGATATCTACAAAGAGCGAACCGCCATGCTCGCGGATAGACATCACTCTGCCGGCGAGAATAACTTCTTCGCTATTTTTTAACAAAGTCTCGTGATTCTCTAAGAATTGGTCAATCGTGTATGTGCGCAGAGACTTGGCTGGATACGCCTCCATCCCCGCTTCTTTCAGCTTCTCAATCTTCGCCAGCCTCTCTGCTCTCACGGTTTCTATCAATGCCATACCCACTACTATACCACCACTTTTTTAACTAACCTTCTCAATAGTGTACGTCTGCTTGCCGGCCGGTGTCTCAAATGTGAATACGTCACCCTTCTTCTTGCCCATAAGTGCCGAGCCGAGTGGCGACATGTGCGAGAGCTTTTTAACTCTCATATCTGCCTCTTCAGAGCCCACGATCGTGTATTCGTGCAGAGTGTCACTGTCATCTTTTTTTATAGAAACTACTGAATTAAAACCGACTTCGCTCTTCTTCTTGTTGTCAGTAATAATCTTAGTGTTCTTGACCAGCTCTTCAAGCTTCTTGATTCGCTCTTCTGTAGCAGACTGCAAGTCGCGCGCCTCTTGATATTCAGCATTCTCTGACAAGTCACCGAGCGAGCGAGCGTATTCCAGATTCTTGGCAATCTCAGTACGTCGCACCGTCTTAAGGTGCTCCAGCTCTTTAACCATCTCGTCAAATTTTTCTTGCGAGACAACGCTCTCAGGTATATCAGTCATGTAGTGCAGGCATTGTACGCGAACACAGTTATTGCGCAAGCCCAGCACTAAAATTTTTAGTACTGGGCTTGCGTTGTAGTAGCATTGCCACCAACATACGGAGAATTTTGGGCATATAGAGAGTCAAAAAATTGGCGCATTACGTTTGTCGCTTGCCCGCCGGCGCTGGCTGGGCCTCTCTCAAGAACAACAACGAAAGCATATTTGGGATTCTCATATGGGAAGAATCCTTCAATCAACGAGTTGTTATATTGATTGCGCGTGCCTGTCTGCGCTGTGCCAGTCTTCGCTGCAACTTTTATATACGAAAGATTAATGGCTCCAGCAGTTCCATCTGTCACTGCTTGTCGCATCCCCTCTCGCGCAACTTTTAATGCGTCTGAACTCACAGGAACTGTTGTGTAGATTGGCGTAAACCCCTCAATCATGTTCGGGGTAAATAGTTTACCGCCGTTGGCAATCGCCGAGGTCGCACGCACCATCTGTATCGGAGTCACCTGCGTCCCATACTGTCCTATCGCAGTGAAGTAGGTGTCGCCCGTATACCATGACTCTTTAAATGTAGCCTTCTTCCAAGATGGGCTTGGCACTAGCCCAGAGACTTCGTTTGGCAAGTCAATGCCAGTCTTGCTACCTAATCCAAATTGTTTATACCAATATCCAAGCCTATCTATTCCTAAACCTTTTTGATTCCCGAAGCCACCGCCAACTGTGTAGAAGAAAATGTCAGACGACCACGCAATCGCCTTCCTCACGTCCACAGGGCCAAGCACCTTCCATCCTGTGTAGACGAACTTTTCACCTGGGCGATATGGATCTGGGATTGATATAAAACCTGGGTCATTAATGACTGTGTTAGGCGTGATAATGCCGTCTGTCAGAGCGCCTGACGCTATAAACGGCTTCACAATAGAGCCTGGCGCGTACACCCCCTGTACAGTGTGGTCAAGAAATGGGTGGCCCTTGTCCGTAGAATATTTGGCTATTGTCTCAGACGGTCCTCCACTACTCATCACATTTGGGTCGTAAGAGGGGTAAGAGACTATCGCACGCACGGCACCACTATCTACAGACATTATGACTCCGGCACCGGCAATAAAGTTTTGGCTCTCTACCGCGTCGCTTATCGCTCGCGCAAATGCCTTCTCAAGATTTGCGTCTATTGATAGACGCAGTGGCTTACCGTCTTCTGGCATCACAATATTACCCTCTGAGCGGACACGGCCTGACACGTCTTTTTCAGTAAGGATCTCTCCGTTTTTACCCGCAAGAACATTATCGTATTCTACTTCAAGACCGGCTAGCCCAGTTTGTTTAGTATCGTAATAAATGCCTTTTGCATCTTTCTTAGGAAGCGACACATAGCCAATGATCTGACCGAGAGCTGGCAGAGAGTACCTGCGTTCTGTAATATCTTGACCGGACAGCCCTTCATCTTTTTGCACGTTTTCTGCAAGAACTATGCCATTAACGTCTGTAATGACTCCTCTGCGAGCAAAAATAATAGTGGATTCAAGACTGTTATGCGCGCTCTGTATCGCAAACTCGGAGCCATTCGTGATTTCTAGATTCCATGCGCGCGTTACTAAGATGAGAAAAATTATGGACAAAGTAATTGCTAGCGACACAAAGGTGCCTATAGAGAGAGGCTCCTCTAGCCGGCCCTCAAAACGGTCTCTGTCAAATTCGGGTGTGTTTGATGCATCAAGAAATATCTCGTCAGGAGCGATTTCTGGATCCTTACGCCTTTTGCTCTTCCACAACATTACTTGATGATACTAGCTGAGAGACGGTTACGCACGAATATTGCTATACCAGAAAAGATGGCTCCAAAAATGCTGTATATCGGTAAGAAGCTCGTCTGCGAAGTGTAATAAAGAGTATCTGCAAATATCCCAGCAGAGACTGGCAACAATGGTACGTATATAGAAGATGCAATAGCCAGAAGAGCCGAGAACTGCCACGGGAATAATATGACAGATATAAATGTAAAAATCGTTAATACGCCTCGTATCATGGCAATGTTGTCGTGGCAGACACTTGGATAAAAGGTATCCTGCCAGAATCGCGTAAGTCAACCAACGAGAGTGAAAATATGTTAACTGAAGATTGTATCCGCAACGTTACAGACGGAGCAGACAAGTCGCCGTCAATTCTTGCAACAGAACCGATAGGCAACATCCCCGGGCCTGGTGCGTACACGATATCAGATACATTTATCTCGGCAGAGCGCGCTACAGATGCGCTGAATGCGCCAGCCCCCTCTCCGCGAATGATAAGCGGTACGCTCTCTTTACCCACCCATCCATTCAATGTAGATCTAGGAGAAGAAAAGAGAGTAACGCGAGAGTAACGATCCATGACATTAGACACTACTCCAATAGGTATACCGCCGATATTTTTTTGCGCATTAACAATACCAAACGCTTCCATCCCTACTACAACACCATCTTCACGCCCAGCAGAGATAATAAGAGTGTCGTACGGGCTCTCGGGCGGTCGTGAGGCGATGCTTGCAACGATCCCAAGTGAGGTGATTGTATCGCCAACTCTTTTAACAAGTGCTTGATTCTCTGAAACAAGTGCTGCGTTTTCATTTCTAAGTTGTTCGTTCTCAATTGTGAGTGCAGACCTATCACCAAAGATTGATAAAAAAATATGGCTCTTGTCTGTGAGCACGCCTGCAGTACTAAATGCTGGTGCTGTGATATACCAGAACAAGTTTGGCGTTAGCAGTCTCATCAACAACATAACAATCGCAAATGCGAGAGCAACAATGCCCCACGATACACTCTCTCCAGAGAGCAGGGCGTTACGCTTCGTTAAGAATGTCTTCTTCATCTACAAAAAAGTCTTCGTACGGTGCAGGGTCTTCTGTCACGACACCCGCGCCACGCACCACTGCGGTGAGCGGATCCGGTGCGACTCTCACCGGCACTCCGAGCATTTTCGCCAATATCTGCGGTAATCCGCGCAAGAGTGCCCCACCACCAAAGACTGTTACGCCGTGTTGTAAAACGTCTGAAAGCAGTTCTGGAGGCGTCGCTTCAATGACTTCCTTCATCGCGTCCATAAGTGCATCAAGAGAGGGGGCAATCGCTTCACGGACGTGAGCGTCTGTGAGAGTTATCTCGCGCGGGAGCCCTGTTGCAAAGTCTCTGCCACGCACAGTACGCGACAGAGCCTCGGTAAGAGGCATCACGGCGCCTATCGCAATCTTCACGTCCTCGGCTGTGCGCTCGCCGATACCGAGCTTGAACTCGCTACGAACAAAGTCAATAATATTGTCGTTGAATCGGTCACCAGCTACGTGAGACGACTTACTCGCTACAACCCCCTTAAGAGAAATCACGGCAATATCTGTAGTACCACCGCCTATGTCTAGCACCATAGTCCCGACTGCTTCGTGTACAGGCAGTTTCGCGCCTATAGCACCAGCCACAGGCTCTTCAAGGATAATCGCTTCGCGAGCTCCTGCGTTCTTGGCCGCGTCGCGCACCGCACGGCTCTGCACGTTCGTCACGCCCGTCGGCACGCCGATAACGACGCGTGGACCGAAGAGTCTCACTCTGCCATTTTGCGCTTTGTTGATTAAGTAAGTGAGCAACTCTTCTGTAACTTCAAAGTCAGAGATGACGCCGTGCGAGAGTGGGCGCACAACGCGGATATGCCCTGGCGTTTTACCGAGCATCGTTTTAGCATCTTTGCCAACTGCGACTACCTGATGCGTTTTATCATTTATCGCAACCGCCGAGGGCTCATTAATCACGACTCCCCTGCCTCGCACATAAACAAGTGTGTTGGTGGTACCGAGGTCAATAGCGATATCACTGCTGAAGAGCGCATTCTTTGAAAACTTTTTCATACTTATCCAACCAGTTTTGCGCGCGACACTTTCTCTACCTTTCCACTCGCGCGGTCAACCACTTCAAACTCGCCAGTGGCGACCGCGTCCTTCCCGACCACAATTCTCTTTGGTATGCCGAGCAGGTCACTTTCTGCGAACTTCTCGCCGGCGCGTGCATCGCGATCGTCATACAAGACTTCAACACCTGCTTCGACAAGCTCAGCATAAACGCCTTCTGCGCATTTCGTTATGTCATCGCCTTCTTTGCCGAGCGAAACGAGATGTACTTTAAACGGCGCGACAGCCTCGGGCCAGACAAGACCCTTGTCGTCAGACAAAGCTTCAACAATGACACCCATCAAGCGCGTAGGACCAACGCCATAACAACCCATAACCACTGGATTCTTTTTGCCATCTTTATCTACATATGAGAGTCCGAGTGGCTCGGAAAAGCGCGTGCCGAGTTTAAATATATTGCCGACTTCTACTGCCTGCGACTCCTCTAGGCTCTCTCGCGATACGCCGAGGTCAGCTAACACCTCATCAGTCAAAACTTCTTTATTTATTGCAATATTTTTCTCACGCGATACATATATAGTGTCCTCGCCGGCTGGATTAAGCGTCTGGAATTCGTGACTATATTTAGAAAATGCTCCGCCAGATGCAAACGTCACAAATGTTTTATCGCCGATGCCAGCTCTATTAAATACATTCTTGTACGCCTCAGTAGCTTTCTCGTAAAACGCATCCAGATCGTTTTGATCAACATGAAAAGAATACAAGTCCTTCATTAAGAATTCGCGCCCGCGCATGATGCCAGACTTCGCACGCTCTTCATTTCTAAACTTCGTTTGTATCTGGTAACCGGCGAAAGGTAAGTCGCGATACGAGCTAACGTGTTGTGTCGCCATGTGCGTAATCGCTTCTTCTTGTGTCCAGCCGAGGCCTAACTCGCCACCGACGTTGAGCGACGTCTTAAACCACACATCCTGATTCCATCGATCAGTCTTCTTCCACAGTTCCGGATTTTGTAGAGATGAAAGCAATAATTCCTGTCCGCCGATGGCGTTCATCTCTTCGCGAATAATCTGCACTATCTTATTTAAAGTACGCAAACCGAGTGGCAGATACGAATACACTCCCGCCATTTCTTTATGGATATAGCCCGCGCGCACGAGGAGCTGTGCATTTTTCGCGACCTCGTCGCTCGGCGCTTCGCGCCTCGCCTTAGTAAAAAGCTTTGACTGCCTCATGCTTCACAGTATATGCCCCTCCCGCGCGAAGCGCAAAAGCATTTACCCAACAATTTTAAAGATGTCGTGGGCGGTGACGACGAGCTGTGAATACGGAATACCCCTTAGCATTACTTGTGATACAATTCCTCGCATGATTACCGATACGGACATAACTAAACTTAAAAGTGTCTTCGCTACAAAAGCGGACCTTAAAGCTTTTTCTACAAAGAAAGAACTTGGGGAGGAGATTGTCGGTGTGCGAGTCGAGATTGGTGAAGTCAGCGATAAACTAGACTCTGTGGCACTTGCGGTCGGACGAATCGAGAACGCAGTTGACGGTCTCTCGGGGGCGATCCAGGATTTACGAAATGAAAATAGCATGGGTTCTATACATCTCGCTCGACACGACAGACAGATAGAAGCTCTCGCAATCGAGACGAAAATCACACTTCCCCACTAGCCGACGATTTTGAAGATGTCGTTGGCTGTGACGACGAGCATTAGAAGAATTAAGAAGACGAAGCCGACGCCGTTGACCGCCTGCGCGACACTCGCTTTAATCGGTCTGCGAATGATGCTTTCTATAATTACAAAAAGAAGACGGCCACCATCAAGCGCAGGAATAGGAATTAAATTAATGAGCGCGAGATTGATAGAAATAATAGCCATTATTGAAAATAGATAACCAAAGCCTTGCATAGACGCCGAACCGACAGCACCAGCGATGCCGACCGGCCCGGCGACTTGCGAGAGATCGGCTGAAAAGGTGAAGACGCCGTAGAAGAAGTGCCAGAGGCCTTGCGCAGTCAAGACAGTCGCACCCCATGTGAGCCGTGCGCCTTCAACAATCGCCGAGCCAAACGAAATAGGCACTACGCCGATTGTCGCGACTTCAACGCCGAGCGCAGGGCGCGACTTGTCTGAGGCGATTACACCAGCTACTGGCCGTGCAAAAAGTAATTCTTCTTCTCCGCTCGCGTGCCGTACAGAGAGTGCGATAGTTGTGTTGCCGGCTCCATTTGCGACAAACTTTGTGAACTCTGCAGGATCTGTCCCATCATATAAATAGTGTCCGTCTTCTGACGAGAGGATTATGTCGCCCGGCACAACCCCTGCGAGCGCGGCTGGCGAGCCAGATAGAACATTTGCGACAGCAAGCTCTACATTTTTTGCAGTAGCGACTTCGCTCTCAGAAAGCGCTCGCGGTGTGCCGGCGATTAGCGCGCCTGTGATCAGTACGTACGCAAATAAGAGATTCATCGCAACCCCAGCGACAAGCACCAGCGCCTGCTGGATTCTTGGCCTTGATGTGAATGATCTGCTGTCTGCTACTGCTTCCTGCTCACTATTTTCGCCAAATATCTTCACAAAGCCTCCAAATGGCAACCAGTTAAGAGTGTAGAGAGTGCCGTTTTTCTCACCGATGATCATCGCACGCGGTGGATATCCGAGTCCGAATTCGTCCACGCGCATCCCCGACCATTTAGCTACGATAAAATGCCCAAGCTCGTGGACAATAATGAGCGCCACTATAACGACAATAAAAATGAGAATAGACATAGCAGTTAGCAGGAGCAGTAGGCAGTCATACAGTGAGTATAACAAATCCTGCGACCTGCTCCTGCTTGGTGCTTACTGACTTATCTCAGTCTCCTTACGTTCCAGGACTTTGGCGAGCGATTCGTTGCCCGCGTCAATCAATTTCTGGATTTCTGTCTTCAGGCGCGCAACTTCATCCTCTCCCATACCACCTGCCTCTTCTGCGACTTCAAGCGCTTTAAGCGCTTTAAGCGCGTCGGTGCGGTGCTGGCGTAGCGTCACTTTCGCTTGTTCTGTTCTGTCCCTCGCTATTTTTGTTAACTGCTCACGACGCTCGCTTGTGAGTTCTGGAAACGAGACGCGGATGCCCTGGTCGTCAGTAGAGACACCAACTCCTAGATCAGCGTCTGTAATTCCCTTCTCTATTGCTTTCAGAAGAGTTTTATCCCAGGGGATAATGCGCAAAGTCCTAGCATCTTCAGTAGATACAGAGCCAAGCTCTTTCAGCGCTGTTCTAGTACCATATGCTTCGGGCTTCACAGCGTCGAGCAATGTCGGCGTCGCTCTGCCAGTCCTCACGCCCGACAGCTCACGCGCGAGCCACTCCTCTGTCTCTTTAATTTGCGCTTTTAATTTTGAAAAATCGTATGCCATAAAATAGTAAGCAGTTAGCAGAAGGCAGTAAGCAGGATAATGCAGTAATTATAGCAAATTTTTGGGAATTATCATTGATACGTGCTCCAGAATCATACGCACAGGTGCCGAGCGATCATTTAGGTATCCGCGTAGCACTTGTATATCTTCAAGCAATTCTCGATGTCGGGACGTCGTACGTCCCGACATGTATGCGACCGCCTCAATGCCGTTTACGATAGCGAGAGCCTCTTCTCTCGCCGAGACAGCATCGCCATCAGCGTGCGCCGCTATCTTCTTTATCATCACGCTTCTTTTTTCTTTACTAGCCTTCATAAACTCCTCCGCCGCGCCCGGAAGTGGGGACTTCGTAAGTCCCCACTTTCCACCGAGTATCTGGACGCGGGAACGCAGTGTCGGTAACAGCCCGCCCAAACTTGGCAATATTAAAAACAAGTATGTGCCTGGGGATGGTTCTTCAAAAAGTTTCAAGAGCGAATTCTGCGCTTCGTGATAAGCGCGACTCGCGGCAATAATTAGCACCTTACTTTCGCCATCAAAAGGCGCGCTCGCGGCGAGTTCAGAAACTCGCCGCGCATCCTCAACCGAGAATAGTCCATATCTCAACACAATCATATCTGGGTTCGCCTTTGCCTCCATCCCGATATTATCTTTCACCCACGCCTGCGCTACCTGTATCCCCTCCTCTGCCTCCGCCTCAATAACAAACGCATGATGTCTAGTTGTGTTCATTGCTTCGCGAGGATGCTTTTTTGGTAGGTATGGAGATGCTTCAGCGCCACGCCCGTGCCGCGCGCTACGCAAAAGTACGGGTCTTGACCGAGCTTGGCGACCACGCCGGTACGGCGGTAGACGAGCTCGGGCATCTGGCGAAGTTGGGAGGAGCCACCTGTGAGGATTATGCCGTTGTCTATGATGTCGGCGGCGAGCTCTGGCGGTGTCTCTTGGAGCACCTTGCGGATAGCCTGCGTCATCTCACGCAACTCTTTTGACATTGCCTGCACGAGCTCGTTGGTGCCAAGCTCTACCGTGCGCGGGAGCCCGCTCATCAGGTCGCGCCCCTTTATCGCCATCGTGATCTCTTCGTTCATCGGCACAGCAGCGCCAACTTTAATCTTTAATTCTTCAGCGGTCTTCTCGCCTATCGCGAGATTGTGAGTCTTCTTCACGTGGTCAATGATGGAATGATCCAAGCGATCGCCCGCGCACTTCACGCTCGTGGAAGCAACGATTCCTCCGAGCGATATCACTGCCACGTCTATCGTCCCACCGCCGATGTCTGCGACCATTCGCCCCATCGGCTCGTGAATGGGGATGCCCGCGCCAATCGCGGCAAGTATCGGCTCCTTCACCACATATGCATTCTTGGCGCCAGCTTTTATCGCAGCTTCTATGACTGCTCTTTTTTCAGTAGATGTCACGCCAGCGGGGACAGAAATTAATACAGTAGGCTTGAAGGGGTTACGTCCGAGGGCTTTTTTCATAAAATACCTAAGCATTGCTTCTGTAACTCTGTAATCGGCTATCACTCCGTCCTTCATAGGTCGATAAGCGATAATGTCGTCAGGTGTGCGGCCGACCATCTTCTTAGCCTCTACACCGATGGCGAGAATTTTATTATTACCTCGAGATCCGCGCGCCTTCCCCACCGCCACCACCGACGGCTCATTAATCACCACCCCCTTCCCTGGCACGAAGACAAGTACGTTTGTGGTGCCTAAGTCTATTCCGAGTTTGGGAGAAAAGAATGACATGTGGTCATCATAAGTGTTACGATAGCCCTATGCAAGGCGAGATGAATTTCGTAGTAGACGGCGGCAAGCATCTCTCGGGGAGAGTAGAGACGAGCCGATCTAAGAACGGCGCGGTCGCGCTCCTCGCCGCTTCTCTCTTAAATCGCGGCACGACAACATTACTTAACGTGCCGAAGATAGAAGAAGTACATCGCCTCATTGAGGTGCTTAAGTCTATTGGAGTATCGGTCATATGGGAGGATGCGAACGTGGTGATAACTCCACCAGAAAAAATTAATCTGGAAACGATTGATACCGTCGCGGCGACCAAGACGCGTAGCATCTTGATGTTCATCGGCCCATTGATTCACATGTTTAAAAAATTTGAACTACCGCAGTCCGGTGGCTGCACTCTTGGATTGCGCACTGTGCGCCCTCATCTCTTCGCTCTGGAAAAGTTCGGTGTTGAAATAGAAGCATTGACTGATCATTTCAGTATTAAACACAGCGCTCTCCACCCTGCTGAAGTAGTCCTTTTTGAATCTAGCGACACGGCGACTGAAAATGCTCTCTTCGCCGCCGCGCGCATCCCCGGTATTTCTATAATTAAATATGCATCGGCGAATTATCAGGTGCAGGAGGTGTGCGGATTCTTACGCGCCATCGGCGTTGAAGTAGACGGCATCGGCACGACGACGCTCACGGTGCACGGTGTCGCGGACATCGGGAGAGATGTCTCATATAGCGTGGCTGAGGACCCGACAGACGCAATGTTCTTTATCTCTGCGGCGGCGGTCACCGGCTCGGCTATCACGATAGCAAACGCGCCTTACGAATTCCTTGAAGTGGAGCTTCTCGTGCTAGAGAAAATGGGGTTAAAATTTTCACTCTCTGAAAGCCGACTATCTGAAAACGGCATTACGAAATTGAAAGATATTGTTATAGAGCATTCGCCCCACCTCACCGCATTCCCTGAGAAGATTCATGCGCGCCCGTATCCCGGCCTAAATATGGACAACCTGCCTTTCTTTGCAGCTATCTCCACTCAGGCAGAGGGTACGACGCTAATTCACGATTGGGTTTATGAGAAACGCGCTATTTATTACACCGAGCTAGACCGCCTAGGTGCTATAACAAACCTTCACGATCCACATCGCATTTCAATTGAGGGCAAAAGGGATCTGAAAGCCGCAGAAGTGATCTGCCCACCCGCGCTCCGCCCCGCGACCATCATCCTCGTCGCGATGCTCGCGGCCAAAGGCCGCTCCACGCTCCGTAACGTCTACTCTATCAACCGCGGATACGAAGACATCGTCTCGCGCCTGCAGAAACTCGGTGCCTCAATTGAAGCAACATGAAATCAATCGGTGAGTTGCTCCCGAACATAACAAAGAAAGCGGCGGAGGCGCCCAAGGGGAGAAAGCGGCAGACGGAGAGGGGCGAGCTGATGCGATTCTTCCAGAGGCATTTAAATTATTCAAGAAAGCAGGACGGCCTAGCGCCTATCACAATGGCGCATCTCGGCACCGTCTTGGAACAAATCCCGACAAAAGATTTATATTATTTAAAAAGCGTCTGCAGTCAGGCAAAGAGCTTCAGCAAAACCTTCTGGTGGGAGCTTGACCCTACAAAACACTAATTTTGGTATACTGGACAACAATGAAAGAAATCGTGCAAGATGGGGATACGATACTGCGTGAGGTAGCGAAGGCTGTGCCCGAAGAAATGTTCGCGTCTGCGGAGCTGTCCAAATTAATTGAGGATATGAGCGAGGCGCTTGACCAATTCCCCGAAGGGGTGGCGCTCGCCGCGCCGCAGGTGGGCGTTTCTTGGCGGATGTTTATTGTGAGGAAGGACCGCACCTTGCCTATATCTCCAGATACTTCACTTGGCGGCGAGACACCCAAGTCTGACTTGGGTGTCTCGCCGCCACAGATCGAGGTGTATGTGAATCCCGAGATAGTGAAGACTTCAAGAAAGCGTGCGCTCGCCGATGAGGGATGCTTGTCGGTCCACGGTGTCTATGGGACAACCAATCGCCACGAGCGCGTGACTATTAAAGCGCGCGGCGCCGATGGCTCACACATCATGCGCGGCGCCGGAGGCCTCATGGCACAGATATTTGAACACGAGATTGATCACTTAAACGGCATTTTATTTATAGACCACGCCGACCGGCTTATCCGAATAAAGCACGGCCCCGCGCATCCCTTTGTATTCTTCGGCACGCCGAAGGTCGCCTCCGAGACACTCGCGACCTTAATCGAGCATGGCTTTATACCATCACTCGTCGTAACATCGCCCGATGCGCCAAAAGGCCGCGGGCTCGCCCTCACGCCGTCAGAGACAAAGCTCCTCGCGATAGCAAACGAACTTCCCGTCATTACACCCAACGAGCTCGATACAATGGCAATAGAAGAAATCGCGCACCTGAACTGTGAGTATGCTGTCTGCGTCGCATATGGGAAGATTCTGCCCGAAGATCTTATCAATGCATTTCCAAAAGGCATATTAAATGTGCACTATTCCCTACTCCCAAAATATCGCGGAGCCACGCCACTCGAGACGGCTCTCCTAAACGGAGACGACGTGACCGGAGTGACGATCCAAAAGATGGTGAAAGAGCTCGATGCCGGCGATATCATCGCACAAGAGTCGACTCGGATCGGTGATACAGAAACGGCTCGAGAATTGCGGCCGAGATTGATAGAAATGGGAGCGAATTTGCTCACTGTCACGATTCCAGAATATTTAGAGGGTAAAATAACTCCCGTCGCTCAAGACCCTGCGCGCGCTACGCGCGCGCGCAAGTTGAAAAAAGAAGACGGCCTTCTGGACCTAGAAGGCGACAGCCGTGATAATTGGAATAAATACCGCGCCTACGCCGACTCTATCGGCACTTTCTTTTTTGATGCTGGCAAGCGAATGAAAATAACGAAAGCATCGTTCTCAAACGGAAAATTTATCGTTGAACGCGTCATCCCCGAAGGCAAACGCGAATCTAACTACCAAAACGTAGCATCCTCTTAATCGCCGCGCCGCTACGACGCACAAACGTCTTCTCGCGCCCGCGATCCTTTCGTATTTCTGCTTCTAACTCGCTTCTGACCCTGTCTGCCGCGCTCTCTGGCGTCGGCTTCACGGCCTTGGCGTGATACATCTTCCCGTCTATGGCGAGTCGTGCGACAAGACGACAGGGCTCTGATGATCTGCCCTCTGGTGGCGCTTCTTCAACATCTATTTCTAATAACGCTCTCTCACTATCCTCTCCGAGCAATCGGAGCGGCGCCGAAAGTTTTTTTTGAATAATCGCTTCAGTCTCTGGAGTTAATCGGTACTTGGTCGCCTTGATAGTGATGTTCATGTGTGAGATGTTATCTAATAAGCAAAGCTTCCTCTCTGCGCTCGCTCGGAAGAATAAGATAGGAATCTCATTCTTCACTCGTTCGCTTGATAGTAACACTTATCATCTTAACCCGTGAGCGATGTCCTGTCAGTATCCGCACCTTACCTACTTCTACTCCTAGCCGATTCGCAACGATTTCCCTTACGCGCGTATTCGCGCAGTTCTGAAGTGCAGGCTCCCGCACAGAAATCCGTAAGGTGTCACCTTCCTCATCAACCTTCTCCCGCTTCGCATCTGGCGTGACGAATACTTTTATATACATAATATTTAAAATTATATCAATTTTTGTAATAGCTTTAACGAGAGCTAACGATACTATCCAAATGTCAGTTGAGCGCATTGACAAAATGACACAGAAGCTTATTGTTACGCAGGCAATCTTGTAATGAGGTTATTGTTCTTTGACAGTACAAGGCCTCAATAAGACCCTAGCTCGTAAACCAAGGAGAAGACGATGAGCATTTCGGAACTGAAAGAGCTTCACCGTAACAGGCAGGTAAGGAAGATGTCGCTGGAAGAATATCTCGAAGGATGCAGGAAGTCTCCCGCTTTTTATGCGAACGCCCACGAGCGAATGCTCAAGGCGATTGGTGAGCCCATTCTCGTGGACACGCCGAAGGAGAAGGATCCGCGTCTGGCAAAGATCTTCATGAGCCGGACTATTCGGCGGTATGCGGCATTTGAAGGCTTCTATGGCATGGAGGAGGCGATTGAATTTTTGGTCGCATTCTTCAGACATGGAGCACAAGGACTCGAGGAACGAAAACAGGTTCTGTATCTCCTCGGTCCGGTCGGTGGCGGTAAATCATCGCTTGCAGAACGGTTGAAAACATTGATGGAAAAGGAACCCATCTATGTTCTCGCCAAGCGCAAGATGGGTGAAAAAAATGATGTGATCACCGGCCCTCTCTTCGCTATCGACGGACAAGAGTACGAAGCCAGTCCACTGTTCGAAAGCCCTCTCGGGCTCTTCGACGCAGAACGGGATGGTGCGACGCTGGAAAGAAATTACAACATCCCGAGACGTAGGCTTGTTTCTGTCGCGTCTCCGTGGGCGCTTAATCGCCTCCACAGAGATTTCGACAATGACATCACGAGGTTCTCCGTTCTGGAGCTGTATCCTTCGCAATTACGGCAGATTGCCGTGGCGAAGGTGGAGCCCGGAGATGAGAACAATCAGGATGTCTCTGCACTTATCGGGAAGGTTGATCTGCGCAAGCTTGATCAATTTTCTCAAAGCGACGCAGATGCATACGGCTACGCCGGCGGGCTTAATCGGGCTAATCAGGGGCTTCTTGAGTTCGTTGAAATGTTCAAGGCACCGATCAAGATGCTTCATCCGCTCTTGACCGCGACGCAGGAAAGCAATTATGCGGGAACCGATAACATCGGTATGTTGCCCTTCCAGGGCATCATCCTTGCACACAGCAACGAGACAGAGTGGCTGGCGTTCAAGAGCAACAAGAACAACCAAGCCTTTCTGGATCGCATCTGTATCGTCAAGGTACCGTACTGCCTCCGGTATTCGGAAGAGCAACAAATTTACAAGAAGTTGATCTCTGGAAGTGAGCTTGTCGGTTCGCCGTGTGCACCCGGAACGCTCGAGATGCTGGCGCAGTTCTGCGTACTATCTCGGCTCAAGGAGCATGAAAACTCTGATCTTTATTCCAAGATGCGCGTCTACAACGGCGACGATATCAAGGATACTGATCCGAAGGCAAAGTCGGTGCAGGAATACCGCGATGCGGCAGGTCAGGACGAGGGCATGATTGGACTTTCAACGCGACTTGCGTATAAGGTCCTGTCCGCTACCTTCAACCATGACACTGTTGAAGTCGCTGCTGATCCCGTACAGCTCATGTACGTACTGGAACAGCAGATTCTTCGCGAGGAATTCCCTTCTGAGCGAACGAAACAGCTTCTCGCGTTCATCAAGGGGGAACTACTGCCAAAGTATGCTGAGCATCTGGAAAAGGAACTTCAATCGGCGTACCTGGAGTCATTCGAAGAGTATGGCCAGAACAAGTTTGACCGCTACATCGATTGGGCGGATGCGTGGGTGGCCAACAATGACTTCAGGGATCAGCAAACCGGCCAGCTACTAAACAAGGAGTCGATCGATGCGGAACTCTCCAAGATTGAGAAGCCTGCGGGCATCGCAAATCCGAAGGACTTCCGCAACGAGGTGCTTAATTATGTGCTTCGCTATCGAGCAAATAACGGCGGCAGGAATCCGCGGTGGGATTCATACGAAAAACTGCGGCACGTTATAGAGAGTCAGGTATTCGGTTCTATGGAGGACCTTCTGCCTGTTCTCACCTTTGACACCAAGAAGGACTCGGAGACAGAAAGGAAACATTTGGATTTTGTCGCTCGGATGAAGAAAAACGGAAACACCGAACGCCAAATCAGGCGTTTAGTGGAGTGGTACATTCGAGTCAAGAAATCCTAGGCTGGACGGAACGGGGGCTGGCAGGCATCACGTCTGCCAGCCCTTTTCTTTTCAAAAAATGGTCACCAAGGAGAATCGACTATGGAGATTAGAGACAAACGCGGATCACGCGGAGCAAGCGTCCCCAATCGTGTGCGGTTTATCAAGAGAGCGAAAGCGAACGTACGCCGTATAGTGGACGAAGCACTTCAGGGAAAGAGTATAATCACCGACCCTGGCAACAGCAAACAAGTATCGATACCTATCGACGGCATTGACGAACCGTTCATTCGCAAATCAAACTCCGGTGGCGATCGCAATCGTGTATTCCCCGGCAATGAAAAATTCACCGAGGGAGATCGAATTGCTCGTCCGAGCGGAGGGTCAGGAGACGGAGGAATGGGAACAGGAGATACTGCCGGTAAAGGCGACGCCACTGACTCATTTCAGTTTGTCATCTCTCGCGAGGAATTCCTTGAGCTTTTCTTCGAGGATTGCGAATTGCCAAATCTGAAGAAGCAGACGGCTGGCGAAACCGACTTGTTCATTCGTGAGCGTTCTGGTTTCTCAAAAAGTGGCTCACCTTCTCAGATGGACCTCGTTCGCACGATGCGGCAGAGCCTCGGAAGAAGAATAGCTCTAGGGCGTCCAAAGCTTGCGGAATTAAATGCGCTTGAAGAAGCGGTTACAACTGAAGAAGCGAAACACGGAGAATCTGAACTTCTGAGAGAGTTGCGAGAGCAACTGGCACGACTCAAGATTCGATATTTCCGCATTCCATTCATTGAGCCAGACCATGATGTCCGCTTCAGGCGTTTTGAAAGGACACCGAAGCCGATTTTAAGGGCAGTCATGTTTTGTCTGATGGATGTATCCGGGTCTATGACGGAGGAGCGGAAGAACTGTGCCAAGCGTTTCTTTCTTCTTCTTCGTTTGTTCCTGGAAAATCGCTATAAGCGAGTCGACGTGGTCTTCATTCGCCACACAGACCGCGCAAGCGAAGTTGATGAAGAAACCTTCTTTCTTTCTCAGGAAACCGGTGGGACGGCAGTCTCGTCCGCCATTGAGGAAATGAGGAAAATAATCCGTGTACGCTATGCAAGCGAATGGAATATGTATGTTGCACAAGCGTCCGACGGCGATAATGATCGAGCCGACACTACGGACGTCGTGAAGCTGTTGACAGAAGTCCTGCCAGTTCTTCAGTACTACGCATATATTGAGGTTGGAGAACAATCCCACCCATCAATATTGTGGCGTGCTTATGAAAAAATACGGACAGAGCACTTCGCGATGCAGCGCGTTGAAAATCCCGAAGATATTATCAGAGTATTCTACCGACTTTTCGGGCGCGACAACACAATGAAAGGAGTAAGCGCATCATGAACAAAGCTTCATGTGGCACACCGCTCTTCGACAGTTCCGTCTGGACACCGTCAATCATTCGTGCAACCTACGACGAGATTGAGAGGATAGCCATCGATGAATACGGGCTGGATGTTTATCCAAACCAGATTGACATCATCACATCGGAGCAAATGCTTGACCGATATGCATCAAACGGCATGCCGTTTATGTATCGCCACTGGTCCTTCGGAAAGCATTTCGCTCAACATGAGAGGCTTTATCAAAAAGGAATCACTGGCCTGGCATACGAGATCGTCATTAACACGAATCCGTGCATCGTGCATCTCATGGAGGAAAATTCCATGACGATGCAGGCACTGACTATCGCGCATGCGGCATTCGGTCACAACCACTTCTTTAAGAATAATCATCTCTTTAAGCAGTGGACTGATGCTTCTGGGATCCTTGGCTACCTCGCCTTCGCGCGCGACTTCGTAATGAAATGCGAGGACGAGCACGGAGCAAAACGTGTAGAGCAGGTTCTGGACTCAGCTCATGCTCTCCACACACTCGGTATCAACCGAGCACCACGTCCGATGAAATTGAGTCTCTCGGATGAAAAAAAACGTCAGAAGACCAGAATGGAGCATGCTGAACTCACCTACAACGACCTGTGGAAAAAAACGCTCCCCGAACGCCACAAATCGGCGACCGAGGAAGAGCGCGAGAAGCGCAGGAGGAGACTCGGACTGCCAGAAGAAAATTTGCTCTATTTCGTTGAGAAGCATGCACCAAAGATGGAGCCATGGCAAAGGGAAATTGTGCGGATTGTGCGGAAAATCGCACAGTACTTTTATCCCCAGCGGCAAACGCAGGTAATGAACGAGGGGTGTGCAACATTCGTTCATTATCAAACCATGCACAGACTGCACGAAAAAGGACTCATCACTGATGGTGCGATGTTGGAATTCTTGCATTCGCATACCAGTGTTGTGTACCAGCCATGGTTTAATCAGCGAGGTTTTGATCGTATGGGGATCAATCCATATGCTCTAGGCTTCGCGATGATGCGCGATATATTCCGCATAGCAACGGAGCCAACGGAGGAAGATCGTCGCTGGTTCCGAGATTTTGCTGGAAAGGGTGACCCATGGACTATACTGCGGGATGCGTGGAAGGAATTTCGGGATGAAAGCTTTATCCAACAATTCCTCTCACCAAAAGTCATTCGCGACTTCAAGTTTTTCAGCTTGTACGATGCAAGCGAAAACAAGGAGATCATCGTAAATGCAATTCACGATGAGCGTGGCTATCGCAAGATTAGGCGGTTTCTCGCTAATCAGTACGATGTCGCACAAAATGATCCTGATATCCGTATCGAAGACGTGGACCTTGACAGCGACAGAACGCTGACTTTGCACCACGCCATTAGCCACGGAGTGCTACTTGATAAAACCTCTGTTAATAAGACGCTTACGCATTTGGCGTCGTTATGGGGGTACGGAGTCCATCTCTTAGAGATAGATAATAAAGGAGAAGTTCGCGCCGAACATCACGCAAACTAATCCGCAAAACAAATCTAGGCCTTGTACTTCTGTTCTTTTTAATCTGGCACCCAGTCACAGCATGTGGCTGGGTGTCTTTATTCTAAGTGACAAAAAGCTATATGTAATATTTCATGCGTTTATTCGGCACATGCAGAGTGAGAGTAGTCTTTAGGTTTGGGCTATTTTATTCATTTATATTTCTACTATGGACGACATAAACACAAAAGGTGCAGACGAGATAGCAAACGCTGCCGACGAACAGGCTAAAGAAGCTGAACAAGTAGCGGGAGAGGCTCATAAGGATGCCGCCATCGCACACGAAGAAAAATCTGCAGAATAAATAGAAAACACCTTCCAAGACGGAAGGTGTTTTCTATTTTGCTCCGCTGGGTGAAAGAAATTCGAAAGGAAATGCTATATAAACGAAAAGTCCAGCCGAAGTCATCAAACGTGCGTTTGAGAAGAGTACGCGTATAATGAAGCGAGGAGGTGTCGCATGGATATCGGCTTGAAACATACTATCGTCGGTAATTTCTACGAACAAGTAGGACACCAGATTCTTGGTGGGAGTCTCTCGCGAAACGATGACGGTGACATATGTCTCTGGCGCCTGGCCACTTCAGTTGAAGTGAAGGCGTCGGGATATAAGTCGTCGTACGGCTTTCGCCTGAGTCTCGAGCAGATCGAACGGTATGGGAAGATCAGTCGGTTCCCGTTCGATCGAGCATGGTATATGTTCTTTGCCTATCGCAATAATCGTGGGAAAAGGGGGGAACGTTCGACAGAGCTCGCGCAGCACACGACCGCAGAGGCGGTCCGCGCATATCTCGCGAGCGCGACGATGTGGGGTCTCATCTTTGACTTATCTATCGTTGAACGCTGGCGGAAGACGCGGTCGGTCTCGAGTAAGAGCATCATGGGTCATCTGGGCAGTCAGACGATTGATGTTCGCTGCTCGGAGGCCTACGACTTCGCAAATGATGGTCTCCACTTCGGGCTTACCCAGCTCGGCGTCAACCCGATAGCATTTAGTACGGTCACGAGCCGTATCAAGCTCTCAACAACTATCGGCGACGTGACCTATCGTCTTGCCTTCCCCTTGCGAGCGGTTCTGCCGTGCGCAGAGCTTCCGCGCCTCGAGCGTCTACTACGGCGTCGAGGGTACCCCACGACAAGAAGAAACTAAAAAGCCGCCACAGTCTCACCGTGGCGGCTTCGTTGTAGAAATAAATGTGGACAGCCAGCATTAACTAAGAGCAAATGTGTGTAGTTCTTGCTCCGCTTGATAGAGGATGCTCCCGTTTTTGTTAGTTCGTAATCGGACTTAGAAAAACGCAGTCCTCTTGAGGGCTACCGGCTTGTCCAAGAGCCATCGATTGGAAACAAGTCGCAGTCCCCTTGGGGGTTCGAGCCTGCTTGATATGGAAATAGGAAACCCGCCATGCAACAAGTGGAAAGTCTCCTATTCCTGTTGGGGCGGGTGATTTGTTTGTACGCGAGCTTCTGCCAGATCGAGCATATGCTTGCAGTTGTGGTGTACACGTAGTTTAAATAGGAACCAAATGAAGAGGCTCGGTAGCAATGTCTTGCTGTTGACCTCTAGCAGTGTCAAGACAGTCGATAATTCCTTGCGAAGAGTTTTTATTTGACTGTCGTACCACGATAGGAAACCAGGGACATTTCTAAGTTCTGCCCATAAACGGCAGACCTCTATCCGCCTTATATCGATACCGAATAGTGACAGGGATTCACTAGGAATGTTAACAACCCCTCTTCTAATATCCTCCAGAAAATCGGTGTGCATATCGATTCTCATGAAGACACCTTTAATCGCGGGCGCAATTTTTTCGAACAATCCCACGTCGCCACCAAAGACCTTCACACAGAGTCCAACCGCGCCTGCGTCGTCCAGGTTCGTAAAGTGGACCAACTCCTCGTTTGTCGCTATCCAACGACCTAGGCGTCTACGCTCGACCCATTCCATAGAGTCCCAGATATCGCCGAGCTCGGTCCGTATGTCTATGCCACGACAGTCCATTGCGTAAAGTGCATACGCAAGGAGGAGATCTTCTGGATCGAGAACGAGACGATTGCCTGAACGGACTGCATTCATTACCTGTTCCTTACGCTTGAGATACAGAATGCGGTCTTTGCTCCATGGAGCTACCGAGTCTTCATCAAAGACATCGTCGACGCATCGTAACCAAGCATATACGGCTAAAGCGACGCTTAATGAACCGCGAGGCGTGAATAAAGCCAGGAGCGCCTTGCTCAAGAACTTCACGATCAGAGCCGGACACCACCGAGAATGCCCGCGCCGTCTCCAAAGAGAATCACACAGGACATACGTGGTCAAAAAGCAGATCGGAAAGGCTGGTTTGCTTGATGCTGAAACATCAAGTTTAAAGGAAAGCATTGTGTCTCCTCACTCAAGATGTTGATCGGATTATTTCTTACAATGTGCTATTGCCAAAAAATTTCTTGAGGAATATTCACATACATGTTCAATTCCGTCAAATTTGCTCCGGGAGCCCTCCTTCGCTCAGAAGCTACGGACGGGCACGGCAAGAACATGAGTACATTTTTCGGTCATTACATGACCAGTACACCTTGCGGATATTTTGCTTCAGGAAATTGCAAAATATGCTCGCAAGATCTTCGAATCTTGCACGAAAGTGCCCCGAACTTCCTTCCCGTCGCAAATGAAAAGCGCCCTCACGGGCGCCTCTCATTTTCATTTGCTCCGGGAGCAAGATTCGAACTTGCAACCAACGCCTTACATCGCTCCTTAAGTTACCTAGAGGGATGGACTATATCATCACCCGTACCTGCTTTCGCAGATCGAGGGTGTGAGGCGCTTCCCCTACTTCGCATAAAGCTTCGAAGGGTACTCCCTTGCGGGATAGTCTCTACACCTTCCACAACGCCTGTCGTCGTGGCTTGGCTCGGGATTGCCCACAGCATTTCCGCTGTTAGGGTTTCCCCGAATTCACCTCATTTTTCAACCTAAATCTCTTTAGGAAGCTGCGTAACGCCGGCCTCAACCTCGCGATGACAATTCGCACAAACCAAGATGCATTTATCGAGTTCCGCTTTAACCCTCTCCCACGATCGGGTGTAACCCTTATCGCCGATACCAAAGTCTTTTTGTTTCGGATCAATGTGGTGAAGATCAAACGCTCCTTGATATTTTGAGTAGCCACAAATTTGGCATTTGCCACCTTTGTACTCAATCGCCATGCTCTTAATCTTTCTTCTGCGCTTTGCAACCGCTCGAATGAGTTCTTCTCTCCTGTCGGCGTATTTCCTCTTGTCTGCCATTCGGTACATTATATACCGTGGCGGGGGGAGGAAATGGACCACAGGGCGCTGCTCTACCGTTGAGCTATCCCGGAATCTATTAGCCCCCATTTCTGAGGACGTGTTTGCATTCTATCGCAAAAATAATATGTCGCAATGTATCGTATACTGGCTGGATGGAAGTAAAGCATGCTCACAAATTTATTCAGACTATTTTGACTGGCCAGTGGTTCACGGTCGCCGGGTTTGCTTTGGTTGTTTCTGCGATATTCACAATATCCTGGTACGGATATGTGCAGTTTACTGCGCTGTCCGCGCGCGTTGATGAACTTACTTTGGAACTAAGCTCTGGACTTGCATCAACAACCGCTATTCTACAGAACAGTATTACTGATAAAACAACCTCTTTGGCAAATGCGATAAACCAAGAAAAACAAAATGTGCAGTCACAGCTGGGCGGAGTCCAAAATCAGGTCGGCTCTCTCAGTGGGACGTTGACGAGTCTGCAGAAGTTGAGTAAGACCGACCCCGAGCTCCTCGCAAAATATTCAAAAGTCTTTTTCTTAAGCGATACCTACGCACCTGCCAGACTTGTAGAGATTCCCGCCGTATATAAATATGACGAGAAGTTGCCGTTGCAGATTATCCCCGAAGTTCTTCCCTACCTGACACGGATGATTGGTCAGGCCAAGACAGATGGCGTAACACTGTATGTCAGTTCCGCTTATCGTTCGTTTAACACCCAACAGGCGCTTAAGGGACAGTACAGCGTCGTCTACGGTGCCGGCACCGCTAATTCCTTTTCTGCCGATCAAGGATATTCAGAACATCAGCTCGGCACAACTGTTGACCTAATCACTACAGGTACTGGTGGCCAGCTCTCTGGATTTGATCGCACTCCTGCCTACGAGTGGGTCGTCGCAAATGCCTATAAATACGGCTTTGTCCTCTCATATCCTAAGAATAATGGCTATTATGTCTTTGAGCCGTGGCACTGGCGCTTTGTGGGTGTGAAGCTAGCAACAGAACTGCACAACTCTAATTCATATCTCTACACAATGGACCAGCGCGACATAGATGCGTATCTTATTTCTTTGTTTGACTAGCAACGACTACCTATTTCGAGACCAGAAACGCAGCTGAACTCGCACTCGACAACGCATTCAAAACCGCCTAGGCGGTCAACCACTCGCAAAAAGGGACAAGAACCCCTCTTCGTGAGTGGTTTTTGTTTATTAAACATAAGACCCCCATCTAGCCGCATCTTCTTCTTTACTCTCTGACGGGCAGGATATAACATGTCTGACAGATGTATGAGCGAAGTATTGTCGATTCACAATATTTTAAGGAATTGCACAAATGAAAAGTTTTGATTTCAGAGGAATCCTTCTGGTACAGAACCTGCGCGCACGCACAGGACTGAATCAAACGGAATTCTGGACACAATTCGGCGTCACGCAGAGTGCCGGTTCGCGATACGAGAATTATAGTCACCCTCTGCCCAAGCCACTTACCGCGCTGATTCGCATCCGGTACCCACGCGCTCGCTGAAGGGACTCCTGGCGGAACCTCAGAAAAAGTCCACTCCTTTCGGGGAGTGGACTACTCGTTTACTTATATGAGCGTACCCAGCAACCTAATCCGCACCAGAGGTGAACATACTTCCCTATCTTCGTCCTTCTGATGGAAAGCGCGAGCGCCTTGGTGTCAAGCGACTCGCCAATACGACCAGATAAGGAGCGCATGTAGGTCCCGGAGGCGCAAACCACATCCAGACGGAGCACGGTAAAATTTCTCTCCGATGTAGTTTGAAATAGCCGTCTCCATTGTTCGCGGATAGCATCTACGCGGAAGTCTTCTCCAAGCCTCTTAGACGGTTCGTCTGTGCGCGGGACTAGCGCCAAAAGATCTAATACTCTTCTTTCCAATTCAGAATTTGAAACTGTATATGTGCCAACATTCTTTATTTTAAAAATTCTCTCTACATGTTCCGGCACTTCCATATGCGAAAGCGAACCTTCTAGTGTGTGTAAGAAAAGCGGTTTGCCATTTACGGTCTTTGATGAGAACGCTGGGTAGCTTCGCGAGTGCGCGCCGAGCTCATTATCTAATACTCTCTTTATTTCACTTACATCAGCATGCTTGTCTGAGATCGTCGGCATACCGAGCACGTCTCCTGTATCGCTACCGACCCCAAGCAATACTTCAGTCTCATATTCTTTATCTAAATTTGTATACGCCTTTTGTCGCTTACACTCGTCGCCAAGAAGAATAAGTAGCTTGCCAGAGGCCATAGGGTCTAGCCGGCCAGCGTAGCTGGCCGGCACACTTATGTACTCTTGGTTCTGTCTCTTCCACTCCTGCACTGCCATAAGTGGCGTCTCACCAACTTTTTTATCCAATACCACGAATCTTTTCATTAGATTTGCAGTATAATACAAACCTATGAGAACCGACATTTGGCGCGAAGGTAAGTGGCTAGACATGTGGAGTGTCGTACACTTCCTTTCCGGCATATCTATAGGACTCTGCATTTACTTTTTACAGATTGAAGCGCTTGCATCAGTCATCATTACTCTACTCTTACTTATCGCATACGAGATGTGGGAAATGTTGGTGCATATAGAAGAAGCTCCTACAAACAGGTTCATGGACGTAGTAGTCGGCATGATTAGCTTCTTGCCGACATTTTTTATCCTCGCGCCAGCGATTTCAGAAAAGTCTTTCATACTATACTTGAGTTTTGTTTTAATACTAAACATAGTTATGAGCGTCCTTGGTTGGCATGCCTCACAAAAGGCCGCCGCCCTCAAACAGAGAGTTCGCACTAAGATCGCAGCCGAACGCGAAAAGATAAGGAGACGGAAACAGAACCAGCACTAATCTCTAAACGGGTTCTCTGTTTTTATACTAAAAACTAACTTGACTTCTGTTGATTCGCGATTAATAATCCTCATGGGTCATCTTTAGCAGGGCAAACCAGCAGACACGGGAGTGCAGAATCATGGCATATGAGATCTTTGATTGGAGCGGGGACGATGGCCCGCCGAGGCCTCCCCAAAAATGCTGTCGCGAGTGCGGTGCGCCTCTTAACCGCTATAACAATACCGGCAAATGTTTATCGCATCGGAGCATTCAGGCGCAACAAGAAGCACTTGAACTGTTACGAGCACGTCACGTGTTGCCGAAGCAGGAAACGATCACAACCGTTCTGCAAACCGCACCGATAGAAGTTGCTAAACCCTCGGTGCCCGTAGTTAAACCCATCAAGGTTTTTATCCTGCCACTGACTAGGTTCACTCTTAAAACAGCCAGACCGCAACCGTCAATAGCTAAGCCCAAAACGGTCCAACCGACTGTCGAAAAAGTAGAGCTGTCCCCGGCACCCATGGTCAAAGCCAGCTGCGTACCGCAGATGAGCAAGGTTATTGGTCTCGTCTGCGATGCGTGCTTGGTGCGGCCAGAGTCTTTACTCGAATGGGACGGAATGGCTATCAACGTTACCCTGCCGCAGCAAGTCCTTATGTATTTACTAAGGATTGATGCGAAAGTCTCGTCCTTGCAGATAGGGATATTGCTTGGAGGATTTACCCAGGATAAGATTCACCATCAAGTTAGAATAGTGGACCGGGTATTGCACAAAGGAAACAAGCAACTGCGGGACAAAATAAATCTCATACGCTCCCGTTACTAAACCCGTTTGACCAGAAACCCGCAAGGCTTCGGTCAAACGGGTTCTCTGTTTTTTATACAGTATCCGTCATTGATTTTTGTGTTAAAAAATGATATTCCAAACAATAGATTCATAACCGAGCAGTTCCGCAGTTAAACGTCATGGGGAGCACGCAAATGAAAACGTTCGTTAGAATAGTCACTATCGCAGCAGCGTTACTTATTTCAGCGTGTACGACACTCTCAACCGAGGAGCCGGACGCGAACGACGTCATCAAGTTGTCACGCCTGATTGACTCAAAGCTCCTTTTGCCACTTACCTACAATAAAGAGGAGAGCCCGGCACTTATCGCGATTACCTACGAGTACTGTGCTGAAATGGAGTTAGGCACTCATCTCGCAGGAACTCCGTCTGCGCAGCGGGCCACAGCAGAATTTGCCAAAAAGCTCGTCGGGATTCTGAGCGATAATGGACATGCAGACGAGGCAATCTTTTACTCGCTCTGCTCATTCCGTAAGTGGTCAATGGTAAGGAGGAGATGATTAAAACGCAGACAAGGTCGTCTACCAATGAAAGGTCGTTGGCGGACGACTTTTCATTTCCTTAGGTTTATGGTATACTAGAGCCAATGAAAGCGCCTGATCTAGATAAGATACGGAGCGAGAAATCGCTCTCTTTTGGCGAGTTTATGAAGTCATATAATGACGACCTGCCTTCCCAATTCCCGCGAGCTACGCTCGCTCTACTGCGAGAATTTAAAAAGTTTCATTCCAGCCTCTTCAAGAGCGATGGCTTGTGGTCGCTAGACCAGCATCGCAAAAAAGTCATGGATTGGATAACCTCAAAAACAAGAACCTCATAACCAACCTAATGAGGTATAATAGTCGTACATGAGGACTGGTCTAATAGTTTTAATAGTCGTTTTGTTTACTGTAGTAATGTTCTCTCTGCCTATAATCCTTGCATCAAATGTTCAGAGTGACAGCAGTATAACTGCATATTCAGAACAGTTCCCTGTCACTGTTGACCCAAAGAATAGAGTGATAGTTGAGAATGCTGACGTGAACACATTTTTTGAAAATCAAAATTCGCCACTCCAAGCTGCCACTGGTAACATGGCAGAAATATTTTCTAGCGTGTTTGACTGGGTCGCTATAGCGATTAGTGAGATACCCTTCTATCAGAGCATCGCGGGAGTAGACGGACGCTTTGTTAAAATCACTGCTGGTATGCGCAAAGAACAGGTGGCAAACGCATTTGCAAAGGTTCTCTCGTGGAGCGCGATACAGAAAAAAGAATTCCTAACTGCGAGACCAGACGAATCTCTACCACTTATAGAAGGCTCTTTCTCTCCAGGCGTATACCTAGTCACGCCCAACACAACACCAATAGAGGCACAGGCTCTTGTAAATGAACGATTCTATAACGACATCCTCTCGCGATATAGTGAGACCATTGCGCAAATTGTCCCTCTTGAGCAGGCTCTCTCTATCGCCTCTATGATTGAGAGAGAGGCTGGCGGTGCTGACGATAGACGCCTCATATCTGGAATCATCTGGAACAGACTTTTTATAAACATGCCCTTACAAATAGACGCAACACTACAGTACGCCAAAGCGAATAGCGTAAAGGGCGCAGGCTGGTGGCCAAAGGTTGTCCCACCTAGAGATATATCTCGCAAGTCGCCATATAATACATATCTCAACAAGGGACTGCCACCTACACCTATCTCTAACCCGTCAGTTGCGTCTGTGCTAGCAGCCCTTAATCCTAGAAATACTTCTTGCATCTTCTACTTCCACGATTCGGCTAGACGATTCCACTGTTCGCAGACGTATGCAGAGCATGTCGCTCTTCTCAAAAAATACTTCGGCCGTGGCAAATAAAATTACTCCTTAAACACTGTATCTTTTTCAATAAGCTCGTGGTCCTTGGGGAAAAAGTATCGTGCGATGCGGTAGATGCCGTATGCCATAAACGGAGCAGCGAATACATCTATAGAGTAGTGCACATGCGCCAAGAGAACAGCAGCGGCGAAGACAAGCGATAGTAACAAAAGTATATTGCGCACGACAGGCTTCTTCCAGAATATAAGTGCAATTAAAAATGGTAACCCAGTGTGGCCAGAGAAGAATAGTCCGGTTTGAAAATGGAGATATAAGTAAATAGCGTCAAAGAACCCACGTCCCGGAGCTATATTTTCTGGGTGGATGCCAACGTGCGTGAGAGAAATAAATATTGCGCGGATAATTATGAAGAGTGCAATCGCTTTGAGCGTAAACACAAGGTACCTTGGCTTAGAGATCACATATGCCGTGCCGATTACAATCGCGAACAGAGCCACTTCAATTATTATAAAGTTGAGATCAATAGCTGGGATACCGTCTAAGATAAAATCGCCTACGTGTGTAGTTGTAGAGCGTTCTGTATAGATAAAAGCGTATACATTTGCATAGTGCTCAAAGGTGTAAGCCACGCCGAGTAGAGCAAACGCTGTGATAAGCGAGGGCAATCGGTCGCGTCTGAACAAATCTCTGAATGTGAAAGCTTCTTCTTGGTGCATTTTGAAAAATTGTAGCATGCAAACCATCTTTTACGTGAACGAGACGCACATAAGAAAAGGCTTGACAAAAAAGAGCCCATCTGCTATTCTAGACAAATCAACCAGCGCTGGATCCAGAGAAGTGGGATCGAGCTTCTAACTTCGGCTACTGATTTGATACATTAGACACGCAATTATCTAAATCTATAGTTATGCAAAACGGCATAGTAATCAAGAAAAACGATAAGGGCTTCGGCTTTATTAAAGTCGATGGCGCCGCAGAAGGCGCAAAGGATCTTTTCTTCCATTCCAACGAGCTCCAGAACATTTCGTTCGATGAGCTCCAGGAGGGCGACAAGGTTTCTTTCACTATCGGAGACAGCCCAAAGGGCCCGAACGCCCTAGGCGTCAGCAAGGTTTAAGCAATTAAACTAAGCAACAAAAAGCGCTCGCCATTGGCGAGCGCTTTTTGTTGCTTAACACAGCCCTAACGTGGTGTATAGTACTAACCTATGACACCAGTCAAGGATATTGTCGCCGAGATGGTTAGCCCGACTGAGGGAGATGTAGCAGTAGTAGAAAAGGCGTACGAATTTTCTAAAAAGGCTCACGATGGGCAGAAGCGCTACTCTGGCGAACCGTACTTCATACACCCAGCTGCAACAGCCAAGACGCTCGCTGAATACGGCATGGACGCGACGACTATTGCCGCCGGTCTACTCCATGACGCTGTTGAGGATGGTCGCGTGTCTCGTGAAGAAATGGAAAAAGAATTCGGCAAAGAACTTCTCTTTATCGTTGACGGAGTTACCAAGCTCGGCACTCACAAATATCGCGGTGCAGAACGCCACGCAGAGAGCTTGCGTCGCTTGCTTGTTGCGACAGCGAGCGACATCCGTGTGCTAATAGTGAAGCTCGCAGACCGCGAACACAATATGCAGACACTTGAGCACGTGCCAGAACACAAGCGTAAGCGCATCGCGCTAGAAACTCTTGAGATATACGCGCCAATCGCAGACCGTCTTGGTATGGGGCGTATGAAGCGTGCGCTAGAGGATCTCGCGTTCCCTTATGTAGACCCAGACGCAGCTGTTCACACAGCCGAGGTGCGCAAACTGAAGACAAAAGAGACCGAAGACGGTTTGATCCAAATACAAAAGGACATAAAGCGCGAGCTGATGCGAAAAGATATCAAAGAATTTAAAACTTCTATTCGTATGAAGGGGCTGTGGAGCTTGCATCAGAAATTGCAGAGAAAAAATGATGACATAACGCTAATTCACGATATCGCCGCACTACGCCTTATAGTACCGCGAGTTGAAGATTGTTACGCGGCGCTTGGCATAGTACACGCGCTTTACAAACCACTACCTGGAGAATTTAAAGACTATATCGCCTTCCCCAAGCCAAACGGTTATCAGTCTCTACACACAACAGTCGTGACACCAAACGCAGGCATCGTAGAGATACAGATACGAACAGAAGATATGCATCGCGATGCGCAGTTCGGTATCGCATCGCATATGTCGTATAAACAGCTTGGTAAAGGTATAGAAAATCTTGAAAAAAGCGAACAGAAAAGCAGGTTTTCATCGCTCTCCTTCACTTGGGTGCGCTCACTTATCCCATCGCTAATGAGATTTACGAAAAAAGAAAATGGAAACAGAGTAGAGGGAGCGCTCAAGGCGCCAGAGTGGCTCGCTGAGCTCGCTGAAGCGCACACCGACATCGCTGGCTCTCAAGAGTTTGTAGAGGGATTGAAGGAGGACTTCTTTTCTCATCGCGTATTCGTCTTTACTCCAAAGGGAGATGTGATAGACCTGCCAGCGGCGTCTACGCCGATAGACTTTGCATACGCGATACACAGTGACCTTGGTGACCACCTGCAAGGCGCAAAGGTCAATGGCAAGCTCGTCTCGTTTGACACTGCACTCGGCAACGGAGAAGTTGTAGAGATAATCAGGAGAGACTCTGCACACCCGTCAACCAAGTGGCTAGAGATAGCCAAAACTTCTCTCGCGCGTAGACACATCCGCTCTGCACTCGGTATGACAGAACAGACAAAACCAGCCAATAAAGCTAAGAAAACGTGATTTAAATAATCAGACGCTAAAGTTGCTTACAGAATATAACTCATTGTCACCGTCCTTCTCTTCTGGCGCAGGAGGTGGTACTGGGTCGTCAGTTAATTGAGTTGTGTTTGGGAATATGTTCGGTTGTTTGTCAGACTCTGATTTAGCATCACGCTCTACTGCGAGAGTATCAACAAGCTGTTGCAGATCATCTGGAGAGAAAAAGTCTATGCGCAGACACCCTCCCTCTGCATTTGTCTCTATTATCACTCGCGTGCCGAGAGTCTCTGTAAGCGATTTTTCAAGAGCAACTATATCTTGTGATTTGCGATTGTGTTTATGAGCTCGTTCTTGAGCTATTGAACGCGCAATACGTTCGGCAGAACGTACGTTAAGTCGTCTTAAAATAATTTCTTTGAAAAGAGTTTCGCGCTCTTCTGGACGGTCGTTGAGCGCCATGAGTGGACGCGCATGCCCCTCGCTAATCTCTTTGCTTACAATCGCCGTTTGCATATGTTCTGGTAGAGACAGCAACCGTAGTGAATTAGATACATACTCTCGGCTCTTGCCGATCTTGGCCGCACACTCTGCGTGCGAGATACCAAACTCGTCAATGAGCTTTTGCAGGGCCTTAGCTCTATCAATTGCGTTTAAATCTTCTCTCTGCAGGTTCTCAATTATAGCGAGCTCCAGTTTGGTGAGATTGCTGTCGCCAGAGCGGATCACAACAGGCACTTGCTTTAACCCAGCCAGCTTGCTCGCGCGCAGGCGTCGCTCGCCCGCGATAAGCTCGTAGACGCTCTCTAGCCCGCCCTCCGGCTTCTCCTTTTCTCCACGACTCACGACGAGTGGCTGTAGGACTCCATATTGGCGAATGCTCTCGGCCAGAGACTTCAAGCCCTCTTCGCTAAACTCCTTCCTCGGTTGGTACGGGTTGGGGACAATCTTGTCCACATCAATCCAAAAGACCGAGTCATATTTAGTCGGTACGTACGCCGCATCATCTTTCATACAAAATATTTTAGCACATCAATTATGGTGCCGGGAGAGAGAATCGAACTCTCATGCCTTGCGGCGCAGGGTTTTGAATCCTGTGCGTCTGCCAATTCCGCCATCCCGGCCTAATTGGAGATTATCACATATTTTGTTTTCTATAACTTCCCCACCAAGCCAAGGCCTGGTTCAAGAGTGTCAGAGCCTGGCTCCCACGAAGCTGGACAAACTTTGCCTTTATGAGTCTCAACATACTGCGCGGCTTGTAGCTTACGCAGAGTCTCAGCGCCCTTACGCCCTATAGAGTTGTCATTTATCTCCATTGAGCGCAATATGCCAGACGGGTCAACGATAAATGTGCCACGCAGAGCTAGACCCTCGTCTGGTGTGAGCCCAATACCACCCCCCTCAATGAGTACTCCAAACGCCTCTGCTATCTTGCCAGAAGGATCAGCACCCATCGGATACTTAATTTCTTTTATGCCAGCAGAGGTGTCGTGCCAAGCCTTGTGAGTAAACACTGTGTCGGTAGAGAAGGATATTATCTCGGCATTCAGCTCTTGAAATTTGGGATACAGCTTCGCCAGCTCCTCAAGCTCTGTCGGGCAAACAAAGGTAAAGTCGGCTGGATAGAAAACTAGTATTCCCCACTTACCGCGCAGTTGCGATAGGTTCATCTCTTTTATCTCGTCATTGTGATATGCCTCAAACGTAAAGCTTGGCACAGGCTCTCCGACCTTTACCAAAGACACGTGATCACAGATAGAATCGTGGAACTCTCCACAGTCTTCACAATAATTGCTTTTTGTTTCTTTCATATGTTAGGTAATTAGGCTTTAGGTACTAGGCTCTAGTATGATACCATCGCGACTAATGGCAACACAAATAGTCTGTATCGCTGGCCCCACGGCCTCTGGTAAGTCTGCTCGCGCGATTGAAGAAGCGCTGGCGCGGAATGGCGAGATAATTTCTGTAGATTCACGACAGGTCTATCGCGGGCTAGACATAGGTACAGAGAAGATAACAACCGAAGAGATGCGTGGAGTCCCGCATCATCTCATTGATATTCGTAATCCAAATGAGACTTACTCCGCAGGAGATTTTATAGCCGATGCAACACTCTTAATTAAAGAAATAACCGCGCGTGGGAAACTGCCGATACTCGTAGGTGGCACGCATTTTTATTTTGACGCTCTAATCAACGGCTTACCAACAGGCGTTGATGCTAATCCTAAACTGCGTGAAGAGCTTGAAATGCTCTCTACAGAAGATCTTTCCGCACGAGTTAGAGAGCTAGACCATCGTCGTGCGAGCGAGCTGGACCCGCAGAACCGCAGACGTCTTATCCGCGCTCTAGAAATAATTAACTCCCTCGGCTCCGTCCCTCCACGTGGCTCAACTACGCCACCCTTTGGGACAAGGTTAAACCTTGTTACGAACTGGATAGTCATTGACCCGCAGGGCGAAGAACTGCGAACGAGGATTAACGCACGTTTAAGAAGCGCGTTGGAGCGCGGATTGATTGATGAGGTCCGTCGTGTGCGCGAAGAAGTTGGAGACACTCGTCTCAACGAACTCGGTCTTGAATACAAAATCATTGGTGAACTTTTGCGTACGTGTCCAACACCGAGCGTTGAACAAATTGAAGCACTGCTCCCTACTCTCTCTGCCAAGCTGTGGCAGTATGCCCGCCGGCAAAAAGCCTGGCTCCGCAAACTATCACTTGGCGGCGAGACACCCAACTTGGGTGTCTCGCCGCCAAGTCTGCCAACTACCGAGGCAATTTGACTGCACCGGGACAGAAGCCGAACCCAAGACTTGCCCCTCCATACAACTGACTAACTTCGTTTGGAGCGCCTAGAGTATAACCGAGTCTGCACATGTCTTTTTCAGTAATACCGAGATGTTGTTGGAGATAGTTTTGAGCCAGTTCACGAGATTGTCCTAATGGCTCTTGTAAAAGTTCAACATTAAAATACTGCGTTGAAACCGTATAGGTAATTAGGTACGGCACAGAAGTTGACCCTATCGAGTCTGTTGAAAGCTTTTCAAGTGGGTAACCAAGAACATAAAACCCGTTGTTAATAGGATCTGCTTCTGTCTCTGCATCATTCAAAAAATTCTTAACGTTTACGATGCCACCATCACTGGCAATTAATGCCAAAGTCTGAGAAGTTGTCCCAACATTTGAGCTTTGACTTGGAGTAGTCGTGCGTCCGGCAATTGGCAGTTCTGTACTAGAGTTTGTTTCTTGTTGTGAAAGTTGTGTTGTCTTAATGAAAAATAAATAATAGAGAGCGCCGATTACTATGACTGCAATAGCAAAAAACAAAATAATTAGTCGCGTACTCATAAAGTACGCAAGCTAGTGTTTGGATCATATTTTTGGACACATGCCACTGCATTCGCGTTCCAGTATGTACCGTCAGGTTTCTTGCCCGTCCATGGTTGATAACCTCGTTGCCCGACCATAATCAAAGCTGTTTGCAAATTACACTGTGCATCATTACACGAACTTGAGGTACTGCAAGGACTGCGATGAAACGCCGGGTTGCTCCAATTTCCAGGTCTGTTCGTAATCTGAAAAGTGCCGCAAGCACCTGTGTTACTGTCCGGAGTACGAGGATTCCCTCCGCTTTCAGTCATCGCAATACATGACATGGCATTTGCTTGTGCGTCAGTCAAGTTCATACCTAGTGACTGCGCATCCTGTTTAATAATGCTCGGGCTACAAGCTGTATTACCACTATCGCAAGGACCTTTCGCCGTCCCAACTTGTGGTCCTGTGCCAACGCCTGGTGCTCCGACTCCACCGTCTGTACTGGGACTCAATTTATCACCGGGCAGAGCGCCCTTTTGTGGCAGACACTCGGCACCGCTAGATTTAATAATATCTGACCACTCTACACCTCCTAGTCCTTTAGCATCTTTGTTATATAACGCTACCATAACCGCGTTCACGATAAGCCACCCTGCTAGAGCGATAACTATGCCGACGACAGTGTGCAAGAGTATCCCCTTGGCCTTGGCTATGCCACTTGGATCAACTGGGTTAACAACGAAGAGGAACCCAGACCAGGCGATCATTATTGGCGCGACAAAGACTATAGCGATAGTGAGCAAGAGGCTTATGATGTTATTGATAACAGTCATAAGCATCCCCCAACCAGCAGGACAAACATCTGTAAGATTCCCTGATAATGGTTTTGGGATAATCGGACCAAAATACGGTATACCGGCCGCGCTAGTAACGGCTGGTAGAGCAACAATGCTCACTAATAACAGAGCTATAAAGAAGCCTATGCGAGAACGCATGTTTATATCATACAACGTCTTTATCGCGCGAGTAGAGCTTTCCACATATGCGGGCTTTGCCACGCCGAAGACGAGCTACTGCGAGTTGAAGGCGGGCCCAGTAGGAATCGAACCTACACTGTCGCTTTTGGAGAGCGATGTACTACCATTATACGATGGACCCGTAATCAAACGATAACACGAGATTATTTTTTCGTCTCTTTAAATAGGACGCTTTTGCGCAGAGTAGGGTCAAACTTCATAAGCTCGATCTTACGTTCTGTGGTCTTTCTATTCTTACGAGTCCAGATAATATGACTGGACTTGGTAGATTTGAGCCTTAGTAGGCGGTCTTGTGACATGAAAATAATGTAGCAGAAACGGGCGATTTAGGCAACCATATTCTCTTTTGAGACCGCGCTCCGCCGGCTGGCGGACCTAGGCATGCGCTTCTTGCTAACCTCAAAGTGCGGTGCATCTCCGCCAGCACCGGCGGATCTGATTGAAACAGTTACAGTACCCCCTTCCATAACACCCTGCGCGACTATAAGCGAGGCTATAGGAGTGAGTATCTTATCTTGAATCGTGCGCCTCAGTGGGCGCGCGCCGTATTGCGGGTTGTACCCCTTCTCTGCCAGCCACGTCTTCACCTCCGGCAATATCGTGAGCGCAATACGCTTATGCACGAGGCGCTTCATCACTTCCTCAATCTGCGTATCAACTATGCGCGCTAGCGCCTCTTTTGCGAGCACGTCAAAGATGACTATGTCGTCAAGACGGTTGAGGAACTCGGGGCGGAAGTGATCCTTCAAAGCATCCATAACCTTGCCCTTGGTCTCTTCGTAGCGAGTCGCGTCTGTCGCGTCTGCAGTGCCAAACCCAATATGCGCAAGTCTATCTATAAACTCTCCACCAATGTTACTCGTCAGTACTATTATGGTGTTCTTGAAGTTCACTTTGCGTCCCTTGCTGTCGGTGAGATGTCCAGAATCTAATACCTGAAGAAGTATATTGAACACTTCCGGATGCGCCTTCTCTATCTCGTCAAAAAGCACTACAGCATATGGGCGGTGACGAATTTTCTCTGTTAGACTACCGGATTCTTCGTAACCAACATATCCAGGTGGCGCGCCTATGAGCTTCGCGACCGAGTGCTTCTCCATAAACTCGCTCATATCCACGCGCACGAGCGCGTCTGCATCATTGAACATAAATTCTGCAATCTTCTTTGATAGCTCTGTCTTGCCCACGCCAGTAGGGCCGAGGAATAAGAATGAGCCTATAGGGCGGTTTGGGTCAGAGATGCCGACACGCGAGCGCTTAACAGCGTCTGTGACCTTCTGTACTGCATTGTCCTGACCTATGATGCTTTGCTTTAGAGCCTCCTCCATACGCGAGAGTTTGGCTACCTCTTCTTCAATCATTTTTGCCACAGGTATGCCTGTCCAGCGCGAGACAACAAATGCTATGTCTTGTTCTCCTACTTCTTCATTTAGAACACGACGCGACTTCTGTAGAGTTTTTAATCTCTTCAGTTTGTTCTCAAGGTCTTTTTGTATGTGGGGTATCTTGCCATAACGAATTTCTGCGACCGTACCTAGGTCTGCAGACGCCTCTGCGTTATCAGCCTGAATTTTCAACTTTTCCAGTTCGGTTTTATTAGATCTGATGCCTGTAATCATCTCTTTTTCATTCTTCCACTTCAGCTCCAACTCACTTGTTTTTTCTTTCAGATCTGCGACTTCGCTATCAATAACTTTTATTCTGTCTTTTATCTCTTTTCCACCTGATGCCGACCCTCCTTCAGTAGAGGCTAAATCTTTTTGCAGTGCCTGTCTCTCTATCTCAAGTCTGCGGATCTTGCGATCTGTCTCTTCAAGCAATGGCGGTTTGTTCTCTAGCGCAATGCGCAGTCCGCTTGCAGCTTCATCTATCAAGTCAATTGCTTTGTCCGGCAAAAATCTGTCACTGATATAGCGCGAAGAGAGCTCAACAGCAGAGACGATTGCTCCGTCTGTAATGCGCACGCCGTGAAATAGTTCGTACTTATCGCGCAGTCCGCGCAATATAGCGATGCCATCTTCTATTGATGGTTCGTTTACAAAAACTGATTGAAATCGGCGTGTGAGTGCAGCATCTTTCTCTATATATTTCTGATACTCCTTGAGAGTAGTCGCGCCTATTACGCGTATCTCTCCGCGAGAGAGAGCTGGCTTCAGCATATTTGAAGCATCAAGCGAGCCCTCGGCGCCTCCGGCGCCTACCAGTGTGTGGAGCTCGTCAACAAATAAAATCACCTTGCCCTCGGCTCTCTCAACCTCCTTCATCACATTTTTCATCCTCTCTTCAAATTCTCCGCGATACTTGGTGCCGGCAATCATTAGCCCTAGATCAAGCGATAACAGCTCTTTGCCCTTCAACATCTCCGGCACATCTCCTGTTGCCATTCTTGAGGCCAGACCCTCAGCGATCGCAGTCTTGCCTACTCCAGCCTCACCGATAAGCACTGGGTTGTTCTTGGTACGCCTAGCGAGTATCTGTATCACTCTGTTTATCTCAATGTCCCGTCCAATGACAGGATCAAGCTTGTTCTCTGAGGCCATCTTTGTGAGGTTGCGCGCGTACTTGGCAAGAGAGCGAAAGCGTTTTGGCTCGGCGCCTTGACCCTCTTTAGACGTCTTCAATTCTTTCAAAATCGCAAGTGCTGAATCACGCACTATAGCGAAGCGCGCCAAGAGATCAGAGGCTGGGCCCGGGTGTTCTAGTACTGCGAGAAATAGATGTTCAGTACCTACAAAGGTGTCGTTCATTCGCGCAGCTATCTTGCCAGACGCTTCAAGCGCCTGCGCGAGCTCGGGAGTAAGATATATCTGATATGAAGGAGAGAGCACACTTGCCCTCTCTGGTGCTTCAAGATGCTCTAAGACAGAGTCAGCGAGAAGAATGGTATCAACCTCCATGCGGTCAAGCATTGAAAAAACAAGAGACTCTTCTTGTAGCACTAGCGCCGCAAGTAGGTGTAATGGAGAGACGTGATTTTGTCCGCGCTCAATAGCCAGCTCGTGCGCTCTGCGCACAGCCTCCTTTGCCTTGGTTGTGAAGTTATTAAATGGTGGCATATTGAATAGGTTGCAGTATGCAGATAGCAGTAGGCAGATAATTCATCATGACGATTTGAGAGGTGTTGAGGTAGCAGTGAGCAAGGCGCTTATTACGCTGGTTGGTATAAGTAGTCCTGGCGTCATGCCCGCTCCAAGACCGACAAGATTGCCCGAGAGGTCAACAGCTGCGCTACCAGCGCCTATGTCTGGCAGTGTTGTGTGTATGCCCTTGTCATTTACTCGCGCGACAATACCTGTAGAGGCCGAACCATCTGCACCAATAGCAAGAACTGTCTGTCCAAGCTTCAAGTTACCTGAAGCAACTAGAGTGTGTGCACTCGCTTTAGGCAAGACAGCCCCATCTGCAAAACCATAGATAGTTACTCCATCGCCCTCGTGTGCGAGCGACGCAGAGACGTATACACCACCTGCAAACTCAATTAAAGCCTCCTTTGGCAATGCGTCTTGTGCTGCTGTAGCGACTATTCGCGACTTGGGAATGTACGTGCCTACAGATATGACAGGAGTTGATGTGCCCGTCTCAAGCGCATAAATGTAAACAACACGAGTAGCATCTGCACCAAGAGCAGAAGTGACTAGCTCTTGGTTAGATGGCGCTGGAGCTTGAATAATAGCTGCGGGAGCTGCCTGCGCCACTGTCTCAATCGTTCTCTCAACAACGCGATTCACAGTCTGAGTAACGTATGCAGGAGCATGGTCAAGAAGAGATACGGTCAATATGCCCGTGGCGACAGAGGTCACGAAGTTTACGAGGATCGTGAGGAGTATTAACTGTGCTTTGGAGAGTTCCTCTATGTTCATACAGATAATAATGCTACCGCTAGGCTCCGTTGTCAATAAATTTTACTGCCTCTATAAGAGATTTCGCAAATCGGTCTAGTTCGCGGGGCTTTACGCTCGGTCCCCAAGATATACGCAAAGTTGCTTTGGCTCTATCTCCATCGTGAGTTAGAGCAAAGACTGCGCGCGAACCAGCCTCTGAATCAGTCTCACAGGCGCTCCGCGTTGATACGGCAAAACCTGCCTCGTCTAAAAGCGCGACTATGTAGTCTGTGTCACGGCCTATGAGTGATATATTTAAAATATTCGGGGACTGGTGACTACTCTCGTTTAAAAATAAATCTTTAATTATGGCGAGTGTTTTCACAAGCTCCACGCGCGCAGAGCGCGCGCGCTTCAGAAATGCTTCGCGATTAAGCATTGCTCGCTTTAAACATTTTGCAAATTCTCTCGCCAGCTCGGGCGACTCGCTACCGCTACGCAGACCCCTCTCTTGCCCACCGCCTCTATATAAAGGAATGATTGGAATAGTACGGTGTGCAATGAGCGCACCGATACCGCGCGCAGAAGAGACTTTTGACGCGTCAAGCGTGAGCATGTCCGCACCAAAATGTGCGCGAGTGATCTTTTCTGTCATTGGCGCCTGGCTCGCATCAACATGCAACAATGCGCGCCCATGTTTGGACTTCGTAAGTCCCTCATCTGATGAGTGACTTACGAAGTCCTTCAATACCTGCGCAACTTCTCTTGTATTCCATATAACTCCTGTTTCGCCACAGACTGCGTCCATAGAGACTAGTACTGTTTCTTTGCGTAGCATTTTTTTAAGCGCTTCTGTGTCTACGCGACAATTATTGATCGGCAACTCTTCAATTTCTATTCCCTCTTCTGCGAGCAATTTAATATTCTCCACCACAGAAGCATGTGCGCTAGGCAGATAGAGCACATGCATATTGTTACGCCCCGGAGTGTCGTGGCCAGCAAGCGCGCGTAGCGCGCGCACGTGCCCCAATATTGCAAGCGCGTTTGCCTCTGTCGCTCCGCTCGTGAATATCACATCATCTGCCTGCACTTCTAATAGGCGCGCAATATCTGTGCGCGCGTCCTCCAGCATCTTCTTCGCCCTCCTTCCCTCCTCGTGGGGAGAAGACGCATTCCCTGCCACCCCAGCGGCATAATCGAGATAGGTCCTCCTCTTCTTCCAAAACATGAATAAATTGTACACAAAAATTGCATTTATGCCATTTTTGTGATGAAATAGAGCCATTATGGCGCGATTACCTCGACCGCCCGTCATCGCGGTGATGGGTCACATAGACCACGGTAAGTCTTCTCTCCTTGATTACATACGCAAGGCTAATATTGTCGCGGGCGAGGCTGGCGGTATCACACAACACGTCTCTGCTTATATTGCTCTACACAATGAGCGGTCTGTCACATTCCTCGACACCCCAGGACACGAAGCTTTTAAAGCGCTCCGCACTAGGGGTGCCGCCGCCGCAGACATCGCCATACTCGTCGTCGCGGCAGACGAGGGAGTGATGCCACAGACGCTTGACGCGCTCACGGCCATAACAGAAGCCAGCATACCTTATATTATCGCCATCACTAAAATAGATAAAAATAACGCAGACGTAGGGCATACAAAAAATTCTTTGATAGAACACGGCATCTACATTGAGGGCATGGGTGGCGACATTGCGTATGCGCTCATCTCTTCTAAAACCGGTGAGGGCATTCCGGAGCTTCTTGATCTGGTGCTTCTCTCTGCAGATCTACTGGAGATCACGTCAGACATTGACGCGAGCGCGACAGGCTTTGTGCTTGAATCAACACAAGACCCAAAGAGAGGCGCCTCTGCGACTCTAATTATAAAAGATGGCACGCTCACGCTTGACGGCTGTGTCGTGGCCGGCGACGCATACGCACCAATACGATTTATAGAAGACTTTCGTGGTAAGCGAGTCCAAGAGGCCGGGCCATCAGAGCCTGTGCGTATCTCTGGGTTTAGCAAACTGCCGACAGCCGGTACTCTTTTTAGCGTTGCGAAAAGTAAGAAGGCAGCTGAATTGTTGGCAAACAAGAATGCAAGCGAACTCGAATCCCAGCCGGAGAGGAGTGCGTTGATTGAAGGAATGACCGAACTTCCTCTTGTAGTAAAGGCAGACGTGGCCGGTTCTCTTGATGCAATAGTTCACGAATTAAACAAAATCACACATGAGCGCGGAGTCTTGCGCGTTGTCGCCTCAAGTGTCGGTAACGTCTCTGAGAATGACGTTAAAACCGCGCTCGCCAGCGGTGCCACAATTATCGCCTTCAACACCGGCACTGACTCTATCGCGCGTGACTTAGCCGAACGAGAGAAGGTAGACATAAAGTCTTTCTCTATTATTTATGAGCTGTCAGATGAGATAAAAAAATTGCTTTCCTCACGAGTACCAAGTATGGAGATAGAAAAAGAGCTTGGGCGCGCAAAAGTGCTTAAGACATTTTCTTCTGGAGCTAAGAAGCAAGTACTAGGAGCTAGACACATATCTGGAGTTCTGTCTGTCGGCGATCGTATAAAAATAGTGAGACAAGATGTTGATATTGCGCGTGGAAGTATCAAGAATCTACAGCAGGCGCGTGCAGATGTTAAAGAGATTAAGACCGAGGGCGATTTTGGCACCGAGATAGAGTGTCGCGAGAACGCAGTCTACGGCGATGAAATAGTCGCCTTTATCGTTACTGAATCATGAATCTACCCGACCGACCACGAGCTCCGAGACAACAGAGTGCTCGCGCCGCAGAGATAGTCGCACGCGAGGCCGCAGTCTTTATCCAACGCGAAGCCGGACCGGGCTCGCTAATCACCGTGATACGCGCACAGAGCGCGCACATGTCCCGCAACGGGACGTCCGCAGGGACGCCAGACAGACTTAATGTGTTCGTGAGCGTCTACCCGGTGGAGAAAGCACACGCGGCACTCTCATTTCTCGAGCGACAGCGCGAAGCATTTTCTGATTACTTAAAACAGCACACGCGCCTGCGCCTCCCGCGCATAGACTTCATTCTTGATAACGGCGAACAATCACTTCCCGATACAGGCACTCGGTAGTATCATCAAACAACGGCCCGATGGTGAAGCGGTAACACAGCGCTCTGCAAAAGCGCGATGCGCGGGTT
>CAZXAN010000001.1:0-185431 GCA_964638585.1 uncultured Candidatus Saccharibacteria bacterium | reverse complement strand
ATAAAACGGCGGGGATTGCTCCCTAAAAACAAAAAAGACCGGAGCATATGCTTCAGTCTTTTGTGTGTAGGTTAATAGTGACTTTATAAATCAGTATTAATCTAGACACTTGAAAGAACAGATTAGAAATGAAAATCGGGAGGTCGGTTCCTTTCGGAACGTCCTAGAGGGATTTAGAATCAAATCCGACCGATATTCAAGTGCTACTCTTTTTCTGACATTCTGTAGATGGTGTGAGCATCTACAAATACCGCAGCCGCTCCTACAATCAACAAGGATGCAACGGCGTATCCTATAGACAGTAGGTCGAAAAGTGACGGGATTTTCCCCTCACTCCAAAATACCCCTGCGAGTAGCAAAGCTATTGGAAACAGAAATAAACCCGAAAGAACGACATACATCCGTATGTGCATTCTTCCTTCTTTACTCCTGTACAACCAGTGACAGAATTTCATAACGTCTCCTTAGATTATTAGTTCACGTGCACACCGTCGTTACCAAGTCTCTCGACAGCAGCGTTTCTTTCAAGGGCAACGAAATATCCCTCGATAGCCACGTGGAGCGCCTCCATCAGCGTATCTTTATAAACGTACACTGCTGGGGTGTTCCTGTCCGCCCGATGGTAGTTCCACACTCCAACACACCACCTTCTCTCGTCGTCGGCGTTTCGGGATGGACTTCTTTGGTCTTCAATCGCAAATGGAGCGTGCACACGAAATGTGAGATGCTTGCCCATAAGCGCCCTTTGTATCGTCTCGAGGTTTAGAACCTCTCCCGCCTCGACACCAAGGCGTCTTGCGGTGCGTTCACTAAACTCAGGGTTCTTCACGATTTCTCCTTGTCAAACAACATCAAACAGAACGGACGCTCTGCCTGTGTACTGCTGGTTATAGGTTAGCACAGTCTAGGTAATATGTCAAGCATTTTTGGGGTACATTATACATAAAATGCTTATTCTACATCGTGTTTCGTTGAATATTCCGCGTGTGACAAAATCAAAAAGACCGACAGCGTTTGCCACCAGTCTTTTATGCGCAGATGAATAGAAACTTAGAAAATATCTATTGATCTACACATGAAGGAACTACGAGGGTTCAATTAACGACGGTACCCACAACAGTCAGAAGGTTCATGTTTGAGCGACTCCTTCAAGTCTCTTATTATTTCTTGTATAGTCACAATACTCTTTTCGCCCGTAAGACCAGTATGAGGTATAGAGTGCCTATACCACAACCAAACGCTGCGAACCATGGCGTGTACGGCCAAACGAGGTATTGCGTGATTGTGCCGACAACACCAGCCAATATCCAGCTCCGAATTTGCCGGTGCCGTTCGCGACCGAGGAATTTCGAAACAAGAAGGTTGGCGACGATAGCAACAAGTACTCCGCCGAATATGCCCCACAAAAAATTGGTGGTCATGGCTTCTCCTTAACGATCGGGATACAACAAATGGAGATAGGCGTTATTCACTCTTTCCTCTTGGGCAGTTCTTGGTCGATTCTCCCTGTCAAGCTCTCGCTGGCAGGAGGCACACGGACAATTTCGATTGAAATAGTGCCGAGTGTCTTTTTGCTCCAGCTCAAGTTTTATCTTTCTCTTGGCCATGTCGGTCTCCTTTTTTCAAACAACATTCAAACAAGGCGGAAACCTTGTCTGTACTACTAACCACACACTAGCATGACTAACATCATATGTCAAGCGATTTTTGCCCCTCGATGCTAGCGTATTGCTTCAGAAATTCCTCTCGAGTCATTTGAGCTTTGCCGACTTTCTTTCCTTTCATTTCCGAAGGAAAATCTTCTCCGATTGCTTTCAGTTCCTCTTCACCTAAATCAACCATACTGAAGCCGAATCTTTTAATGAAACGAGGGTATTCGCCGACAATCGGCGAAACAAGCTCAATTCGATGAATAGACTCATTTGCACCGACTATTTTTGCAAGATTATGAAGCGCTTCTGAAAATCTTTCTTTGAGTAGAGTTGGTTTTTCTGAATCTGAAACTGTTCCAAATTCAAATCCTTTTATATGAACCTCGGCAGCGTCGGCATATATAGTATAGGTAAACATCCCGTTCGCATCGAGAGTAACAGCTTCTGAATCCTTATTAGCACGTTCTCGATAACGACGCAGAAGTTCATTTGGCGTAATGCGCTCTGCAAGTTCGGTAAGACTATTTGTCATTGCAACGGCAGTGCCTTCCTCTAGAGCTTCGTCTGAGTCATACTGTGCCGCACGCATCGAATCCAAGAATTCTGCAAGCAAATCCTCTCCTCCTTCAAAAAAACCTTTCGCCGATGTTGACACCGTATCTATCAAAAATGCTTTCTTATCCGATCCGGCGGGTGCCAAATTCATTATTTGTTGCACTCGCTTCCGTGCAAAAAGTCCAATTTGAGCGCGCAACTTTTCTTCAGGATTCCCCTGTGGACTTGCATTTATTGAGAAGCTTTCAGTCATGATGTTTATATTATACTCCAGATAGAAATTTGAAAACAATAACAAAAATCGCCCTTCGCCCTGCCGCTCCATTCCATTCTTCAATGCATTCCCCCGCCAAAACAAAAATGCATAGGAAGCGGCAGGGCGAAGGGCGGCCGCGCGTAATCGCGCGGTGAGCGCCGAGGTAATCCGAGGCGCGATATGTTAGTCTAGGTGTTGTTGGAAATGGGTTCTAACTTTTTCAAACAAACACCACCACTTCGCCTCATTGAAAATGTATGTCATATAATTAAACTAGCATTTTGTGCTTGCACCGCGAAGCTCTGTTGTACTCAACGGAGCGAAGTGGTGGACCATAGCGGACTTGAACCGCTCACCTCGTCAATGCGAATGACGCGCTCTACCAGATGAGCTAATGGCCCCTAACGTGAGCGATTTTAGCATAATTCACGTAGCTTTTCATCGTTTGACTTTAGCCTTATCTAGCATTACTGTCCCAGACAGGAAGAAAGAGAGGTGTGTTATGATGAGCTTCATGATTGGGAGCACGGCGATTCACCCGACGTTCGGTGATGTGAGCCGTGCAGAAGGAGATCCTAGAGAAGAGGACCGTCTCTGTATCGTTCGTCCCGACGGTAAGAGTGGCTTCGTTGGCAACTGGGTCTATGGGCTCTGTTTAGCCAACTTGAGCTTCCCTGCCGATACCACACGCGAATTGCGTCCATGGGAAATCGATAATCTCGATGGCCTAAACGTGTTCGTAGGCACTGAGCTGGTCAGCGTTGTGCGGACCAAAGATGGAGCCACACCTGACGAACGGATACTCCTCGTGGTAGACGACATAAATAGACGTAGGAGCCAGTTCATTCAAACACAGTGACTCCAATGCGCGCGGCCCCGGCCGCGCGTACTTTTTTATATTGTCGGGCCGCCGGGAATCGAACCCGGTCTGCACGAACCCGAATCGTGCGTACTACCGGCATACTCCGGCCCGTTTACCCCGAGCACTGTTAGGGTTGTGCGCTCTGCAAGATTCGAACTTGCGACCTTTCGCGTGTGAGGCGAACGCTCTAACCAACTGAGCTAAGAGCGCGTGCACGCCTCACGATAGCAGATATCGGTCTAGATTCCCAGATTATCGGTTTTTGAGAATAGTGAGCAAACCTGTTAACGCGTCTTTAGCTCCGATATGCTTGCCTTGATCAACGTTCCTTGGCGAATAGCTTATTGGTACGTTTAATATCCTACCGCCGCACTTAACAAACTTGCACGACACCTCTGCTTCAAACTCAAACCCTACAGATTGCAAGTTCATCTTGATAATGTCTGCACGCCTAAACAATTTATAACCTGTGTATAGATCTCTGACATTTTGTTTATAAAGCAAGTTGAACGTAGCCGTCATAAGGCGTGATCCTAGTACGTAGTGATAACCATATTTTGGCCATTTGATCGCGCGCCTATCACCATATATGGCAATCATCTCTTTGATATCAACCACTTCTAGCATTTTGAGTATGTCAAACGGGTGATATTCAAGGTCAGCATCCTGTATCACGACTAGATCGCCATGAGCCATGTTAAATCCTGTTCTAAGCGCGCTCCCCTTCCCGAGATTTGTCTCGTGCCTAGTTAGTATGAATTTATATTTATCAGTAAGTGATGCGAGTATCTCTGCAGTCCCATCTGTAGATCCGTCATCAACCACTATTACCTCTATGTCTACAGGAAAATGCGTTTCAAATATTCTCCCCAGAGTTTCTGATATAAATCTCTCTTCATTATGAACAGGGATAATAATAGAAAGTGTCATTTTGAAATTTTGAAAGAGTCACTTGAAATCTCGTACTTTTTGATAATAGAACTATTCCCTGTGTTACGCTTTAACATAATTATTACAGAAGAGTCTGCGTACACAGGCGCCCACTCTGGGTCAAATACTTTTTGTGTTATAAATGCCTGCCCCCATGGCGTGTAGTCGCGATAATAAAAGAATATTGCATTAAATCCGTATTTGTCAGATATCTCTTTAAACAGGTTTGGGTTCTCCATCGGCTTTATATATTCTTCGTCCACAAACTTTTTGCTATACGCTTCTGGACGATTGTCAAAGTAGACCTCATTGTTCGGGTATAAGTTATATATCAGGTATCCGCCTACATCATAGTTGTTAAATATCGGACCTTTTATATTGTTACTGATAAAAAACTCTGCAGAACTCTTTACGCCATCAACTGTGCTAATACCAAAGTTTGTGCTTCTTGTGGCAAATAACCCCCCTATAAATACTAGGCCAGCTAGAAAGAGCACCATAGAGACTGGTAGAAAGAGTTTCTCGTTTTTTATAAACTTGTATTTATCGCCTTCAGAGATAATCACTGCATTCATCGCAAACGCAATTACTCCCACCAGCCCAAACAGCGGGAAGTCTCTTATCGCTGTGAAGCCCATATACGCAAATGCGCTAGTTATAATAAGCAAAGGTATTGATACCCTCCTCCAGTTTGTGAGTAACGCGAGCACATAGCTAGCTAGCACTAACACAAACAGAATCTCGTAAGAGAGAAAAGTTAGAGGGTTGCCTACTCCCAAGTTGTTTAAAAAGATTATTGACTGATTCTCAAGCACTCTGTATGTGTAGATGCCGAATATCTTAAATGGATACAGTGCCCCATAAATAAATGACGGGTTCGCCAGAGTCGCCAAGCCTGTTAACAAGAGTACCGAGATACACTGTCTTGCTTTAACAAAGTCTTTTTTGATTATTGAGCCGATAAAAAATGCTCCGACAATAAACGGGCCTAGGATAAAACCTATGTGCAAGTTGACCCATATCGCCTGCAAGACTGGCAGGAGCCACAGCCACTTTTTATCAATTTCGTTTTCAAAATATTTAAAACATATCCAGACAAATAGTGCCGACAGTAGATACGTGAACACTTCTGGCCTGACTTCTGCCCTTGATGCTATTACCGGTACTGCAAATGTAGAAATTACCGCGACTACTAGAAGGTTCGCTTTTCTGCGAGCTAGGTCAAAGATGATCAAGAACGCCACGAGCATGCACGCTATGTAGAAAATAGATAACCCAGAAAAACCAGTTATTTTGTGAACGATGAAAAACACTACTCCAGAGAGCCAGTGGTGATTTATAAATGGCGTAGAAGGCTCTGTATACGAATAGTAGTTAGTTGTCAGCACCGCTTTTCTAACCTCGGCAGAGCCTTTGAGAATTATTTCTCCATTTTTAATGTGTCGACCTAGGTCGGCGGTAAACAGATCTATCTTAACCATTAGGCACAGCGCCAAGACGGCTGACAGTGCAAGTAACAGTATCTTATAATCGCGTGTCATTAATGTCCTAGCCTACTGGGAATTCAACTATAAATGTCGCACCCTTGCCCTCTCCATCGGATTCTGCGCGAATAGTGCCACCATGGCCTTCTACGACATTTTTGGCGATAAATAGGCCGTAACCAGTAGAGTGCACGTTTATCTTCTGCGAGTCCTTGCCGTGTCCGCCTTCTGTAAACAGATGCTTCATATCCTCGGCACTGATGCCGACACCAGTATCTTTAATAGTAAATATAAATTTATTATTTTCTTTTTTAAGTGATGCTGTGATAGAACCAGTAGGCGTGTAGTGAATAGAATTCTCTATAATATTCCTGAATACGTTATCGCCTATCTTGTCTTTATCGCCTGCGACTGTATATGGTGCGCCAGATTCGTCTGCAGAAAATGCGAGTGTGAGATTCTTCTCTTTCGCCATCCCTTGCTCTTTTTCTATCACTTCAGATATAACCGCCTTCAAGTCAAACGGCTCCTTGGCATATGTCATAGTGCCCTTCTTCTGATTAGATGCGACAAGGATGTCGGTCACCGAGCGAGCGCCATCGCGCGACTGCTTAAGAGCTGCGTCTACAAACGCTTTTTGCGATTCTGCCAACTGCCCGAAGTCACCGTCAGAGAGAGACGCAAACGCTCCGGCATCTTTGGTCAAAAAGCCCTTAACTTCGTGTCCAATAAAGTGCATCATCGTCTCCTGCCTCTTGTTGGTCACCTCCAACTCCCCCGCCAGTATCTCGATGTGCTCTCTTTGTGCAATCTCGCGCTTCACGCTTCTTGTGAGAAGAAAACCCGTTGTAATTACGAAAGCTAGAGTAACTCCTACGAGCGTGTAATCTGTAGTGGTTCCTTCGACAAAGGTAAGTTCGGTCGCCACAAGTATTACAATTGCAACGACGAGAGCCTGTGTAGCGATTAATTTTATTCTAAACTCTTGATACTTCACTATCACATATGCGAGGAAGATCATAAAGATTGCCATCGCGATAATGCCATATTGTTCAAGACCAAAGTCTGAAATAATATTATTCTCCACCAGATATTGAGCAATCACGCCGGTCGTAAAAAATGACAACAGAAACAATTCCGCTCCTATGATAGCCATTGGGATTCCTGCCTTGTTTTCAATGGATGTACGTTTCCACCCCACATAACCGACGAATGGGAGTAGTAGAAAAACAAGCACGCCAATCCCATAATAATAATTGGTGAACATCGTATTTTCTACAGCCACGCAGTCCCTTATGTCAAAGCCGGTTAGGTTGAAATGGGTTGCGGAAAAGAGTAAAACGGGCATTAATAGGATAGTCCATCCCGCAAACATCCAACTTGGCATGTTTTTCTCGAAAACGAGTACATACACAAAGTAGAAAACAAGAACAAACATAATGTCAGTGAGGAGTCCGAGCACAGACCACGCCGCCATGAGAGGGCTCGCTTGGCCATACCAGAGCCAGATACTCAAATCCAGACCAACCCATAAAGAAAATGTGGCTCCGAGAGCGAAGAGGACGCGACCTGCCAGTGTCCTTGTTTTGTATAAAATATAACCACTAACAATGAGCGCAACAGCAGCGGATGGTATATGACTATACAAAATAAAACTCTTTAGCCCGTCAACGATTTCTTTGCAGTATTGTAGATTGGAAAGCAGGTTGTAATCCATTTTATATAAGTTGTCGCACTTCCTCTGGATAATAACACCAAAACGCTTCTGAATCTGTTTCCATTGGTTCGATCGGTACCATAAGAGGCTTAACTCCGAATATCTCACTGAGCTTCATAAACGCAGGAATTACCTGAGTACGCGTAAACGTCGATTGGTGATCTTCGATGGCGGAGTCAGTAATGAAGTTGGAGAAAAGAAGTCCGTCTGTCAAGAATAATCCAAGGTACCTAAGATACGGTATTTCCGAAGAAAATTTCCTGCTATTTTTGAACCAATCAGAAAAATCATGCACGTTAATATTCACATCTGGCATATATTGCGAAAAAAGGCGGTGATGAAAATCGACAAAGTTCTCACCTGTTACCGTTATTATTTCATTCATTCGTTTACCTTGATCCTTTTCAAAATCCACCACACGCATTGACCCACTGATCTCTTTATTACCAGATCTACTTTCTCTGTAAAAAACCATTTCTCCTAGATATCGTTTCTCAAAATTCAGATGTACAAATTTATCTTCTCTGAATTCTAAAAAAACGCTAGGTATGGTTAGGTGTTCGCGAATATCAAGAAAATATTTTAGTTCTAGGTTTGGGCTGACAATGGGTGGGGCGACGACCGCTCGTGGGCCCCCAGTTAATTCAGGTGGGCATGGATACAGTTCGAAGTATTCACGCACTCTAGCTTTCAATTTACTATCGCCTTGGCGTCGCCTCAGTTCCTCGAGAGCCTCTGACAGCGGCGTATAGAGTTTAGAGTTTTCTGAAATAACGGACATATAGAACTACTCGCTAATGGCCTTTTGAACGAAACATGAATCGCCTGTACCAGTCTCACAGTATTCGATTGTACAGTTTTGGTCTTCCTGCACACACGTCAATACTGGACATTGGTCCAACCATCCATCGCATGCCGGTATTGTATTAGCTCGCTTGCTGATTTTTTTGTAATACTGGGGGGTATCCTGGCCGTCTCCGACAAAACAGGAGTGGAGTGTCGGATCGCACGAAACATTCGCAAAGACGAAATAGTCACGCGCGATATAAAATTTATAAAAAGCGAATCCTGCTGATACCACCGAAGCCAAAATAATAGTCACTATAAGGACTTTAGCACTTTTCATTACAATAATTATACCATGTAAAACCGGCACAGTTCATTGTGATACACTTGAGCGTAAGTCCCGCATGATCTCATTTCTCCGTAAACACCATCGTAAAATACAGGAAATCGGCATTGGCATTTCCTTGTTTGAGGGCTTCAACTTCCTCTACGACTTCCTTTTCTACCCATTCGCGCTTGCCTATTGGGGCCTTGAATTGGGAGGAACCATTGTGGTTGTTCTGAGCCTTCTCGTTAACGCCATTATCTTCTGGCTTTACGAATACATGCGCATTGACTGGCTCGGGGCACACGCGCTTCGCGAGCTTGAGAACGAAGAGAATAAAAGTAGCATCCATAAATTAATGACGTGGATAGGAAAGAAAAAAGTAACTCTGTGGGAGAAACTCTTGAGTCCCATTGTGTTCACTGGGCTCCTCCTCCCTATCGATCCGGTCATCGTCGCCATTCATTATCAACGGCAACATTTTAATGGGCTATATTGGCGGGATTGGGGAATACTTCTTGTCGCGACGCTCGTTGCGAATGCTTGGTGGCTTATTAAGATCGGCCTTGTTGTTGAAGGAGCAAAATACATCTGGCACGTTATCTTTTAATTATGGATTCAAAACTTTGGTGGACCCAGCCGGTTTCGAACCGGCTACCTCCTCATTGCAAATGAGGCGCTCTACCAATTGAGCTATGGGCCCACCAAAGTTTTTAATCAGGAAAAGGGCCCGTCCCAAGACTTTACCGCGACATGGCCAGATTGACCAGATGCGTGAGGAATTCGGGGAGCGAGATACCGACTGACTTAAGGGCGGCTGGTACGTCTGACTGCTCGGTCATGCCGGGGAGCGTGTTCGTTTCCAAATAATAAATACCCTTGGGAGTAACGATAAAGTCGCTCCTAGAGTAGTGTCGCAGGCCGAGCGCGCGATGTATCACTTTTGCTAATCTCTGCAACTCTTCTTTTACAACACGCGAGAAGTTACCAGGGCATACAAGCTTTGATTTGCCAGAGTACTTTGCGTCAAGACTATAGAAGTCGCCCTGTGGCGGGACTATCTCAAGTGTCGGCAGAGAATATAGTTTCTCTCCGCGCATTCCCTCTATAACACCGACCGTAGCCTCTTTCCCTTTTACCATTTCTTCTATCAAAACGCCGTCTGCACCGTCTGCAAAAAGTCTATGAACGGCAGAAAAGACTGGTGCGTATCCTCCAACAATAGAGATGCCAATAGACGAACCCCACGAAACCGGCTTCACTACAACAGGCTGGTGAAATGTGCGGATTACATCATTAACTCCGCTGTCTATAGATTCTATGTTCTCAATATATTTAAACTCCGGCACCAACATCCCGGCCTCACTCGCGCGAACCTTACTCATCACTTTATGCATCGCAAGATAAGAGCCGTATGAGTCTGCACCGGCATATGGCACACCAAACCTCTCAAGCAATTTCTGAACACCACCGTCTTCTCCATATTCGCCATGCAGACCTAGAAGTGCCACGTCTATTTGTCTCAAAATTTTCTCAGGCGGGGTTGGCTTGCCGTGATCGTGCCACACTCCCTGCTTATCAATATAGATATCTCGCGCTGTATATCGCTCTTCTGGCAAGTTCGCGAGTATAGTCGCACCACTCCGTAACGAGACGTCATGTTCTCTGCTCGGCCCGCCTCGCAAAACTCCAACAACGGTTTGCATTCAGAAAGTATAACAGAGCTCGGCAACTCCGCGAAAAGTATGTCTCGCAGGCTGTCGAGCTGAGGGGAGCGGATTTTTCAGCAGAAAAATACCGCGCTTACTTTGAGCGGAGTTGCCGAGCTCTGGCGTATCGATGACGCGAGAGCGAGAAGCGATGCGCTTCGGCGTTGCCGAGGACGGCGTCTGATTCGGAGATGCCGGCCGCTCGGGCGGCGATGACTTCGCGCGGGCGATGCCGCTCGTCTTTTACAACTGCTGCAACTTTAATATCAAATCCAGCGTCTCGAATAACCTGCTCTGCTGCGTTCTTCTGCGTTTTCCCACCATCAACAACAATCACTTTCGGGAACGGCCATTCTGGATGATTTAATCGTCGTGAGAGAATTTCTTTGAGCGACGAGATGTCATCGTTTTTCTTCACTCCCTTAATTTTAAAAGTTCTATATTCTTTTTTTACCGGTGCGCCATCTATTACAACTGTCATGACCCCTATCGCATTCGTCCCCGACAAGTGCGCTGTGTCGTATGCCTCAATCCGATATCCGCTATTCCCCACGACCGTTGCTTTTAGGGGATATCTATTTTCGTCTGTTATTAGTGAGACATCCTGAATGTGATCCAGCGCGAATAGCTCGCGACGCGCCTGCGCTGCATCTTCAAATCGCTCATCGGCCGCAGCCTCACGCATCTCGCGCTCCAGCATCCTGCGCAACTCCTTCCCGCGACCAGAAAGGAAAAGCGCCACCTTACGTATTGTCTTACGATACATTTTTATTTCCTCCTTGTTTTGTCCTATAGGCGAAAATAAGGAGTTTCTAATATTTTTTGGATACTGTTTAATCTGTGTATTGAATTCTATTTGTGCTGTCTGATGTTTACTTTTTGTTCCTACAGGCTTCGGAGTGTCATAAAATGGGAAAATCTTCCGAATCAACTTTAGGCCTGCGCGCAACTGTGGACCTGATGGAAACGGTCCGTAGATATCACTTAAGGTGACTCCTCGTCGCGAGGTGTCACCTTGCGGGCTTCGTATCGCACAATTCTTAAAATCCAAGTCTTTGCCACGCACAGTGAGCACGCGCGGTATCTCCTCTTTTGTAATAACTGCATACAGAAACGTGGAGTCGTCCTTACCATCGCTGTTCGCTATCGGGTGATACTTCTTAATAAGCGCGGCCTCGCGCACAAGTGCTTCAAGCACCGTCGGCGTGGGCTCGTGCGCGACTCTATCTGCCTTAGTCACCATATCCACAATTCGTGGCCCGCGAGTAGATATCAAGTCGTAGTCGAAATATGATTTAACGCGATCGCGCAAGCTCGTTGCCTTCCCCACATAGAGAATTTTCCGTCCCTGCTTAAACAGGTACACCCCCGGCACATCCGGCAGATTATATTTATGTAGACTTCTTTTTTCCATGGCGTTTTAATGCTCTTGCAAGATACTCGCCCGTGTAGGAACCGGGGGTGTCGGCGATTTGTTCGGGGGTGCCCTTGGCGATGACTTTGCCGCCACCACTGCCGCCCTCGGGACCAAAGTCTATGACATAGTCACAGCTCTTAATCACATCGAGATTGTGCTCTATCACTACGACACTATTGCCGCGCCTCACGAGCTCCTGAAGAATTTCTACAAGTTTTTTAACATCTTCATAATGCAAGCCGACGGTTGGCTCATCCAAGAGATAAATAGTCTTCATCGTCTGCGAACGATAGAGCTCGCTCGCGATCTTCACTCTCTGTGCCTCGCCGCCTGAGAGCGTCGTTGCACTCTGACCAAGTGTTAAATACTGCAGACCAGTAGAGTTAAGGCTCATGAGTCGATCACTGATAGCTGGGATATCACCGAAAAACTTTTCTGCCTCTTCTATCGTCATTCGTAGCACTTCATAAATATTTTTATTACGAAATGTCGCTTCAAGAGTTTCTTTCATAAATCGTGTGCCCATGCAAATGTCGCAGGTGACGTACACCGTGGGCAGGAAATGCATCTCCACCGCGATAGAGCCATTGCCCTGACACGCTTCGCAACGGCCACCCGGAACGTTAAATGAGAACCTGCCGGGCTTCCAGCCTCTCGCTCTCGCGGTCGGCGTCGCGGCGAATAGATCGCGGATGTGCGTGAAGGCACCGGTGTAGGTCGCTGGATTAGATCGCGGCGTTCTGCCAATTGGAGACTGATCTATGAGCACCGCACGCCCGACATACTCGGTACCCGTCATCGATGCTATATGATCTAATTTAGTTTCGCGTCGCGCAAATCTTTTTGCAATATTTTTATGCAAGATGTCATACAGAAATGTGGACTTGCCGCTGCCCGACACGCCCGTGACACACACGAGCTTCCCGAGCGGTACATCAATATTCTGATTAACGAGATTGTGAAGACTCGCACCGCGAATCTTTATAGATCCCTTTTCGCTCTCGCGACGCTTCTCGGGCATCTCTATCTCCTTCTCACCTCGCAAGTAAGAGAGAGTTACAGAACCCGTTTCGTTTTCTTTCGCCGTGAGTAAATCGTCCAGCCATCCGTGTGCTACAACGTGTCCGCCGTGAATACCAGCGCCAGGACCAATATCTATCAAGTAATCTGCAGAATAAATAGTGTCTTCGTCGTGCTCAACAACTATTATGGTGTTCCCGAGTTCTTTAAGCACCAAAAGAGTTTTAATAAGACGGTCGTTATCGCGTTGATGTAAACCAATAGTCGGCTCGTCTAACACGTACAAAGCTCCAGTTAGGCCACTGCCGAGTTGCGATGCCAATCTAATGCGCTGTGCTTCGCCGCCAGAAAGAGTTGCGGCCGAGCGGTTAAGAGTTAAGTAATCCAAACCGACGTTCAGCATAAAAGTAAGCCGAGCATCTATTTCCTTAAGAATAGGCATCGCGATATCGTATTTCATTTCTGACAGCTCTATAGAATCCACAAAATCTTTTGCTTCTCTGATAGACATGTTGGTGAAGTCCACTATGCTTTTACCTAATGTTTTATCTTTCTTTGACTTTAAAAACACGCGCAACGCTTCTGGCCTTAATCTTTTTCCTTCGCAGACGGGACAAATTTCTTCAGAGAAGAGCGACTCTGTGCCTAGACCGTGACAATTTGGACATGCACCGTAGGGAGAGTTAAACGAGAAAAGACGCGGCTCTACTTCGGGGAAGGACGAGCCGTCGTCGGGGCAAATAAACTTTGACGACAGCGTTTCTGTCGTGCCATCAGCATGTTTGATCTTCACAAGCCCTCCTGACTCTTTAAGAGCAAGCTCCAGAGCCTCTGATAAGCGCTCGCGCGCTCCCTGTGTGGTCCGTATAAATTCTGATACAAAAATAGTATCAACAACTGCATCAATATCGTGTCTCTTATTTCTATCCAGCACTATCTTCTCACGGAGCGACTGCGTCTTGCCGTCTACAACGACCCTATCGTACCCCTTACCCAACAGGTCATAGAGCATCTGATAATATTCGCCCTTTCTGCCCACCACGACCGGCGCATAAATAGTTACCGCTGTCTTATCAACAGCGACCCCCATGACTTGTGAGGTGTCTCCTCGTTGCGAGGTGACTCCTCGCCCGGCACGGCGCGCTTCAACACGTTCAAACACCATCTTGATCATCTCCTCTTTAGACAGCCGCACTATCGGCACATCATGGTGAATACAATACGGCTGTCCCGCGCGCGCGTAGAGCACACGCAAATAATCGTAAATTTCAGTAACAGTTGCGACTGTAGAGCGCGGATTATTAGAGCGGCTCTTTTGATCAATTGAAATGGCCGGCGAGAGGCCGCTTATCTCGTCGACGTCCGGCTTCGCCATTTGATTCAGAAATTGTCTTGCATACGCAGATAGAGACTCAACATAACGCCTCTGACCCTCGGCGAAGATAGTGTCAAAAGCTAAGGACGACTTCCCGCTTCCTGACAATCCAGTAATCACCGTCATCGCTCCGCGCGGCATCGCGACATCTATATTTTTTAAATTATGGGTGCGCGCACCCTTCACGGTGAGCCAGTCACTCCCGTGTTTATGGTGATGCTCTTTCGCTGTTTGTGTTTTCTTTTGCATGCGATTTTGCGAAATCGTGTCGCGTTGACGTCGATTGAAACGCGACCTCCTGCCCGTGGCGGGGCAGGTACGGTGTGATTATATCACTCTAATTACGAACCTGAAAGCGGTTTGCGAGTGCGGGGTTTTCTATAGGGCCGTCCGCCAGCTGGCGGACCTTCTAGTTTATAGATCTCGTCGCGGATGAGGGCTGCGGTTTCAAAGTCCAGTTGCTCAACCGCCTCTGCCATCTCTTCCCTCTTTCTCTTTATAAATACTGCAGGATCGTCTTTATATGCAATAGTATCCAGGACGAGTAGCTCGTCTATAGTCCTTTGATGCTCCGTCCGCATGCTTGCCGCGATGTCGTGAATTTCTTTTTTAATCGTCATCGGCGTAATGCCATGCTTCGTGTTATATGCGACTTGGAGAGACCTGCGTCTATTTGTTTCTGATATCGCGCGTTCTAGAGAGCCGGTCATAACATCTGCGTAGAGAATCACTCTGCCCAGCACGTTTCTCGCCGCACGGCCAATAGTTTGTATAAGCGAAGTCTCGCTGCGTAAAAAGCCTTCTTTATCAGCATCTAGTATGCCTATCAACTCAACTTCCGGCAGATCTAGACCCTCTCGAAGCAGGTTCACGCCTACAAGAATATCAAACTCACCCTTTCTAAAGTTGGTGAGGATATCAATGCGATCTATCGTCTTAACATCAGAATGTAAATATTCTGCCTTAATTCCTTTCTCTTTCAGAAACGATGACAAATCTTCAGACATCTGTTTAGTGAGTGTCGTCGCGAGCACTCTACCGCCGCCCTTAATAGTCTTCTCTGCCTCAGCTATAAAATCTGCGATCTGGCCTTTGTAACCTGCATGTTCGTTATCTCTCACGACCGTTGGACTTAACGAACTCTCATCAGATACAGGACGGACAACAAGCTCGGGGTCTATGAGACCGGTCGGACGAATAACTTGCTCTACAATCTGCTCTGAATGCGACTTCTCATACGGCCCTGGTGTCGCGCTCGTGTAGAGCACCTGCCCAACTCGTTCCTCAAATTCTTCAAACCTTAGGGGTCGGTTGTCTCGTGCAGAAGGTAGACGGAAGCCGTATTCGACGAGCACGTCTTTTCTCGATTTATCTCCTGCATACATGCCACCGATCTGCGGCACGGTGACGTGCGATTCGTCTATCACGGTAAGAAAATCAGCAGAGCCGTCGCGTTTATGGGGGAAATAAGAGAGGAGCGTATGAGGCGGCTGTCCCGGGGCACGCCCGTCGAAGTGTCTCGAATAATTCTCGATACCACTTGTGTAGCCAAGTTCTTTAATAAGCGCCATGTCGTGCATCGTGCGTCTCTTTAACCTCTCTGCTTCCAATGGCTTCTCTTCTCTCTTAAACTTCGCGAGCTGTTCTTCTAGCTCTAGTTTAATATCTGCTATAGCTCTGTCTCTCTCTTCTTCGCTTGTAATAAAGTGCTTCGCCGGGAATACGAAAACGTTTTTTGGTTCTGCTTGTCTGGCTCGCGACACTGGATCTAATTTTTCTATTGCAGAAACAACGTCGCCAGAAAAAACGACGCGATATATAACCCGTTCGTTTACCGGCATAAACTCTAGCGAGTTGCCGATAGCGCGAAGTTGACCCGGATTCAAGTCTGCGATTGTCCGCTCGAAATAGATATTAACGAGCTTTCTGATAAGTGCAGCTCTATCTTCTTTTGCACCCACCTCAATCTTGACATGCACTTTCTGATATTCTTCTGGCGAACCGAGGCCGTAGATAGCAGACACCGATGCGACTATTATTACGTCTTTGCGTGTGAGCAAAGCCTGCGTCGCCGCATGACGAAGTCTATCTATCTCGGCATTTATCATCGCCTCTTTCTCTATATAAGTGTCAGAGTGTGCGATATACGCTTCGGGCTGGTAGTAGTCGTAGTACGAGACGAAATAGTGCACGGCATTCTCGGGGAAGAATTCTCTGTACTCTTGTGCGAGCTGGGCGGCGAGTGTTTTGTTGTGCGCAAGCACTAGTGTCGGTTTATCGTTTTTCGCTATGACATTCGCCACGGTAAACGTCTTGCCAGAGCCAGTCACGCCAAAAAGCGTCTGATGACGCATTCCCTTTTCCAATCCCTCTTCCAGCTTCTTAATAGCCACCGGCTGGTCGCCTGCGGGCTGGAACGGTAAATGTAGTTTGAAATTAGCCATAGTATTCGCCTACAAAGTCTGCACGATATTGTTCAAAACGTCCATCCAAGATTGCGGCGCGGGCGCCGGAGACGAGGTCCAAGATAAATTTTAGATTGTGCATGGAGGCGATGATGGCGCCAAGCATTTCGCCTGAACGCAAGAGATGCGACACATACGCCAATGTGAATTCTCCGCCCATGTAGGACGTAGTACGTCCTACATTAGAAAGTAGCGTGAAGTCGGAGTGGTATTTCTCGTTTTTGAGATGCAAGAGGCCGTGGGGGGTGTAAATAGAGCCATGACGTCCGAGGCGAGTGGGCGCGACGCAGTCAAAGATGTCAACGCCCGCGGCGATGGCCGCGAGAATGTCGCCGGGCTCGCCGATGCCGAGGCCGTGTACGGGCATCTCGGGCGGCAACTCTTTTAGCATCTCGAGGGCAGATTCTAGAGAGTCGTCGCCATATTTTTTTGAAAAAGAACCGCCGAGGCCGAAGCCGTCAAAGCCCATTTCAGAAATGGCTTTCGCGCTCAGCTTGCGCAAGTCGTCAAATTGACCTCCTTGTGCAATACCGAAGATAGCTTGCGGTAGGCAGTTAGCAGTAGGCAGTTTCTGTCGATGAGCTTTCAGACTTCTCTCGGCCCAGCGGTGCGTGCGCTCCATCGCTTCCTTCTGGTATTCATACGTCTCCGTCGGAGCAGTGCACTCGTCAAAAGCGAAGAAGATGTCCGCGCCGAGCGCATGCTGAATCTCTACAGAGCGTTCTGGAGTGAAGCGGTGAAGCGAGCCGTCCAAGTGAGAAGTAAATGAGACGCCTTCGTCGTCTATTATTGCTAACTTACCATGAGAAGTCGCAAATTCTTCATCAAATACCGCAAGCCCGTCAGATGTCGGGACGTCGTACGTCCCGACATCAAATTTTGAGACTTTTTTGCCGAAACCTGCGCCAAGCGAGAAGACCTGGAAGCCGCCCGAATCAGTAATCGTGGGCCCCCACTCCGGTAAACCTTCGCGGGGCAAGCCTTTCCAGCCCATAAACTTCGCGAGTCCTCCGGCCTCGCGCACTATATCCTCGCCTGGCTGGAGATACAGGTGATATGTATTCGCTAGCACAACTTCAGCGCCGAGTGCCTTCAACTGCTCGGGCAGAATCCCCTTCACAGAAGCCTTCGTGCCGACTGGTGAGAACGCAGGCGTACGGATATCGCCGTGCGGCGTAACCAATAAGCCAGCACGACCGCTTTTAGCGGCCGTGCTTTCTATCTTGAATGAGAATGCTCCCATCCCCTATTTCTACATTACTGTCCTGCCTTTTGCACCTTCAATAGCTCAACTTCAAAAACGAGCGTTGAATTGCCTGGGATCGGTCCGTAGTCATTTGGTCCGTAACCAAGAGACGCGGGTACAACTAGCTTGCGCTTGCCTCCCACCTTCATACCAGCAACACCGTCGTCCCAGCCCTTTATAACCTGCCCTGCCCCAAGAACAAACGTAAAGCCGTTTGCAGTCTCTGGATGGCTCGCTGACGCGTCAAAGACTGTTCCATTAGTAAACGATCCCACATAATTTACAGTTACGCTGTTTCCAGCAACTGCAGTAGCACCTGTGCCGACAACTTCGTCAGTAACTTGTAACTGCGTAACATCATTTGCTGGCATAGTTGTTTGGGTTGTTTCTGTTTGTAATATTTGTGCCTGATCAACCGAGGATGGTTGCTGTTGTTGACCCTCAAAGAACGAAAGCCCGTTAAACATGAAAAAGAATGCTACAACTCCGACTGCGAGTGCTACCGCTATGGCTGTTTGTGTTGGCTTCATAATTTATAAATTATAATCAGTGTACAGGTAGTAGCATAACACGAATTATTCTGGCAAGCGGTCTGGAAACTCAGAGAGAATTTTCCGCAATTTTTCAACCAATTGCAAGTGGGTATCTCCCTGATCGGTCTCCTGTGGTTTTATATTACTTTCTTTTGGCATTCTTTCAGACATATTATTTATTTAGATAGCGCTCGCGGATGGTGTTTTCAACTGTAGCACGGTCGCGACCATAAGTTAGTGACGAAAGGTGTATTAGATCGTCTACTTGCGCCTGATTTATCTTCGGCAGGTCAGGCGTCCTCATATCAAATGGTTTTTGCGGGATACCATTCGCAAGAATCTTCATATACGCATTCCTGTTTTCAATATTCACAAAGTCTAACGCTTGAAAAACCGGCGTGAATTGCTTCGCAAAGAATTCTGCATCTTCTTCTCCAACGCGGAATACTGCCATATTGCCCACATTGCCAAAGACAGCATCCCTAGTCTTCTCTTCTATCTGCGAGAGGAATTGGTGTGCCACAGAGAGCGAGAGCTTGTACTTGCGCGCCTCCGAGAGAATCCCGGGAATAGAGTCAGTCGTAACATTCTGGAACTCGTCTATGTAGAGGTAGAACGAAGGATGAATAGCCTTTGGCGAATCCGCGCGCGAGAGTGCCGCCATAAAGAGTTTGCCGACTATTATTAGGCCGAGCAGGTTCGCATTCTTCTCGCCCAAACGACCCTTTGAAAGATTTATGAGCAGAATTTTCTTCGTATCCATCACTTCTCTAAACTTAAATGACGACTCCTGTTGGCCGATAATCGGACGAATAAAGTCGTTCGCTGTGAAGTCGTCAAACTTGTTCGTGATATAGGGCACTATATTCTCCAGGGACGCTTCTCCGCCCGCCTTTGTCGCGATCTCATTCCAGAACTGATTGACGATTGGATTCATACTCTTTGCAAGCTTCTCTCTGCGGAACTCGCTGTTGGCGAGCACGCGCGCGATATCTAGAATGGTTGATCCGCTACTCGGGTCCTCCATAACTAGCTGTGTTGCATTGCGGAAGTATTGTTCAAACGCCGGACCCATACTTTCTGGAACGTCTCCGTAGAGCCTTTTAAAAATCATTAACAACTCATTTACAATAAAAGTCTTTTGCTCTGGACGCGAAGCATCATATTCTAAGAAGTTAAGCGAGAACGGACGCGATAGATCTGCAGGGTCAAAATAAATCACGTCTTTATAACGTTCTGGCGGTATCGCGGCGAGAATATCCAAGATGTCAGAGCCGTGTGGGTCTATAAAGCAACAACCTTCTCCGTTTATTATGTCTTGAATAATCATTGACTTCATCAATCCTGTCTTACCAGTGCCAGTTTGGCCGATAACATAGAGATGTCTAAGTCTGTCTTCTGGCGCTAGACGAATCTCTGTCTGGTGCCCGCGATAATTGTTGACTCCAATTAGAACTCCCGCACTAGGCAAATCTATTGGTGATGGCGCATGAGTAATGCGAGACTGCTTTAAGTGTGGAGAGCTCTCAATCCCAGATGGCGGGAAGTGGTACATAGTCGTGAGCTCACGTAGAGAGAGAGGTAACGCAGAAGAGCTCGGCATGCGGAAAGAAAATTCGTCAAACGTACGCACTAGCTCGCGTCCTGTTGGTCGCTCAAATTTAAGTCTGTTTCCTTGTGTATTCGCAAACTGATTGAATGCCGACTCAAGCTCACCGAGTATCTGCCCCGCTCTGCCTTCGTCACCTGAAGATGTTGCGAGACGAATAGTGACACCGGCAATAGGAGTTGATATTTTTTTCTCAATCTGTTCAATGTACGCCTTGTTCGCTTCTATTTGGCGAGTCTCTGCCTCTTTGGCCTTCTGCTCGTCCTTTGGCTTATTTGAGAAGAGAGTTTTGCTAATGTCGCGCGCGATTGTCCCAAGCATTGTTTCTGGAATACTAAAAGCTGATGAGTGTTTTTCTCCCTTGCGCAGAGCCTGCAAAATCTTTTTGTAATGCTTTACGTGTCGCTCGGCGCGCGGTTCAATAATTATCTGAAGCGCAGCGCCCTCTCCAATCTTTTCTATTTTTGCAAATGCGTTCGTTATCGCGTTAAGAGGATCGTAGTCAAAGTCGGTATAGTCTTTTAATGGGAGTGCAGGATTTTCGGCAAACTTTGCAACCGAGGCGAGCGACGCGCCAGTGGATTCAGCGAAAATATTGTAGTCATATGGCTGTTCTGTCAGATGCGCGTTTGGGAATACAGCCAAGATCTGTTTTTCAAATAGATCCTTTTTACTGTTCGGGACGGCTGAATAGAACTGCAGTTCTGGACTGTTGGCTGGAACCGCAAGCTCAAGCGCGTAATAGTTCGGTTCGCCCACAGTCGCTTCTCCAACCGACATTAACCCAGAATAGAATTGTTCCATCCCCGATATGAGCTCTTTGAGCGTTTTCTGACGAGAGTTTGGCTCGTCGTTCTTTGGTTCCGGCAACGCGATTTCATACAGCGTCATATGTAGTGCCTGAAATCGTGGAACCTTTTCATCAATGCCAAGCGCTGGCAAGCCAGATGCCACATAACGCACAAGAAATCTATGGAAGTCGTCTGCAATATGCGGATTGTTAAGCTTCTCCACCACCGAGAGCGCGTTCTTGATACCTTTTGTCTCCATTGTTTGTTGCAGGTTCTTTATCGCGTCTGCGTTCTTACCCAAGTTGAGCTCGGCCAATATACCGCCAGCCTCGTCGTTCATAGTCGCTTCGCTCATTTTATATTCTTTTGCAAGAACCTCGGAGGGAGCTGCGTGATGTTCGTGAATCGTTTCAGAAACAATTCGCACGCGCTCGTCAGGACTCGCGTTCTCGGAGAGCTCTGCCTCTTTGATAGCGACCTGCTCGCGCAAATACGCGAGTTCTTCTTCAGGCGTGGACAACTTCGGTGTAGATTCCATTTCATACAGTATAAGGCATACCCGCCATCAAAAAGTTAGAAGTTGTGCATCAAGTTGCGTTTGTTCTACTGTTCCTATAATCTGCAATGGGGTTCCCAGTTAATAAAAGGAGATAAACGTGAAGGCGAATACCGTACCCGAGAAAAACATTTTTGAAGAAGCACGTCTCGATGCAGCGCAGAAGTTCTTTAACGCCCATGTACAATTAACACGAGTACTCGCAACAATGACCAGCACGGCGCATGCGGTCACCCAAAACTCTACGCACAAAGAGTCTTTGTACAAGGCTCTTAGGCAAGTCACGGCAAAAAGAGACGAGCTCGATACATTGCTGGATTCATTCTTGCCGCCACGCCCGCTAAGCGCGGCAGATTATGACCAGAAATTCGTGGGTGCTGGACATAACGCAGAAAATCGGCTCTGCGACCACAGCCATTACAATTTTCGCGAACATGGCCGAAACTGTACTTGCGGCACAATTATGAACTACCCGGGCGACTAGTGCTCTGCGCGGATGAGGTTGAAACGGGCATTGGTGATAAGCCAATGCTCGTTTTTGTTTTCTGATAGAATAAAATGAATGCTTGATTTTCTTTCAGCGTGCATAAATCTAGATCCCATTGAGATGGTAAAGACTGGTAGTTATCTAGGATTAGCAATAATCGTATTCTCTGAGAGCGGATTACTTGTTGGTATATTCCTCCCCGGCGATTCTCTACTATTCGCCGCTGGTCTACTCTCTGCCGCAGGCTTCTTACACTTCTGGCCTCTTGTCTTCTCTATAACTATCGCTGCAATACTGGGCGACTCTGTCGGGTATTGGTTCGGGAAAAATGTCGGTACGCCTCTCTTCAAACGTAAAGACTCCCTCTTCTTTAAACAGGAGTATCTTAAACGCACAGAACTCTTCTATCAAAAATACGGCGGGCGCGCGGTGATACTCGCACGCTTTGTGCCGATAGTGCGCACGTTAGCGCCTATTCTTGCAGGTGTTGGGTCAATGAAATACTCTACGTTTCTTCGTTACAATATTATCGGCGGATGCGCATGGGGCATCGGAATGACTACGCTCGGCTACTCTCTCGGCTCTATTATACCAAACAGTGAGCATTACATATTGCCCATCTCGCTCGTTATTATCATGTTCTCTTTCTTGCCTATACTTATCAACGTCATCCGAGGCAAGCGTGCAGTCTAGTCTCTACTCCAGAAGTGGAAGACCCAGTTAACAATCGCTAGTACAAGAGCAAAGAGTAGTGCCGACCAAAAATCCGGGATCGTAAATCCCTTCACGACGTAGGTCACGAGAAGAACCAGAAATGCGTTGATAACTAGTGAGAAGAGCCCAAGCGTTATTACGTTTATAGGTAGAGTGAGGATAACAATGATCGGGCGGATAAATAGGTTTAGAGCGCCTAAGACAACAGCAGCAATAAGTGCGGCGATTGGTGTGATAGTAACGCCAGGTACTATATAAGCCGCGATACCTATAGCTACTGCGGCGATGAGCCAATGTAAAAGTATTTTCATAGAGAGTATTATACCAAATTAACAACTGTATAGAGCACTAGTGCTCCAAGAAGGGTCATAATAGTAGTGAGCGCGCGCGGGTGTCTGTGATGACTCTCAGGTATCAAGTCACTCGCTGAGAGATAGAGAAAAGTGCCGACAAAGATTGCCAAAACTAATCCTATCGCTGATTCTTGGATTGTGAAGAATAGAGTTGTTACTGCACCGAGTAATGGAGCGACAGCATCTGCGAGAAGCCACTTAAATGCCTGTTTCCATGTCCCGCCATTTTTTAAAATAAGATTTACTGTGTTTATGCCGTCTGAAAAATCATGTGTAAGCACTGCTACTGCAACAACAACTCCAACTACAGGAGAAACTTGGAAGCCGACTCCGATAGCCATGCCGTCAAAGAAGCTGTGCGCCGAGAGCGTCAGCGCGCCAAATGCTCCGCGAGGCGCATTTGTCTCTTCGTCATCGTCGTGCGTATGCAGAAGAACAAGTCTGTCCAGAACTAAATAGCCGAACAGTCCGAGTGCGACAAAAAGCGCAATAGTTGAAGCCGAGTGATACTTAGTGCCTAGCTCAATAGCCTCGGGCAATAAGTCAAACAGGGCGACACCCGCCACTGCCCCAGCCGAAAAGCCGAGTATGAGATGTAACTTATCTCTGAAGCGAAGTGCGAACCATCCGCCAATAAAAGTGGCGACAGATGCAGCAAGAGCGATAAGTATGACGTTCATATCGCCATAATACACCAACGCGCGGAGGACGGAGTCCTCCGCGCGTCTTAACGAACTTGATTACTTCAACAGTGAATCAATGGCTGTTTTGAAGCTGGCGTATGGGAGCGCGCCGACAATAAGCTGTGTGCCAATTATAGATGACGGTGTTGAGTTAACCCCAAGCTTCTGCGCTTCTGCAGTTGTGGCACTCGCAACCTGCGTGTATGCATCTGTATTGGCTTTAACATCGGCTGAGACTTTTGCGGCATCAATGCCGGCAATGGTGGCATTCATTTTATCAATGCTAGCCGCATCGCCGAATCCTGCACCTTCCTCGTCCTGCTTTTCAAACATTGCTGTGCGCCACGCAAAGTACTGATCTGGATACAACTTCCACACCGACTGACTGTAGAGTACTGCTGTCAGAGAATCCATTCCCATTCGCGGACTGAGGAATACCACATCTTTAAATACGACCTTCACTTTTCCGCTGTCAACATAATCTTTAATGATTTCTGGTAGAGCCGCCGGTGTAGGGATCTGTTGGTGGCCAACTTCAAACGCCTTGCAGTACGGACACTGGAAGTCGCTCCAGAATGCGATAGTGACTGGCGCATTAGCTTGGCCGATAAATGGCACTCCGTCTGTCTTAACATCCTTAATGTCTGCCTTTGGCGCATCTCCTTGCCCAACTGGCTGTGTGCCAGAAGGCTGAGAGCCATTCCACATCACTGCTCCGGCTATAAAGAGCCCCGCGACTATCACTGCTGCTGGTAAAAAGTATTTGTTTGTTTCATTGTTCATATGCGGATAATACTACCACATCCATTCTCTGCGCAACAAATAACTATTGATACTGAATATAGATAGGAGAAGGGGTGAGTTTGAGTACTTCGGCAGGTGTGAACATCCCAGAAGAAGATCTGGCATCATTTTTATAAAACAGTTTGACACCAGTAAATTGCACTGGCTCTGGATATATGACTCTTGTGTACGTACCTCTCTTCAAATCTTTTGAGCCGAAGCCATCCATGTCTATAACTATCTGCACCTCTGGCAGTGGCTGTATATTTTTATAATTGGTTATCATCTTCTGCGTAAAGCGATGCACAACGAGAACCTTTGGTGGCAAACCATATTTATTAACTAAACCCGCAAGATACTGTGCAGAGTAGTTGATGTCTGCAGCGTCAAATGTGCCGATAACAGTGCCGGGTCTGTTGCCGGACTTCATTGAGAACTCTGGGTCAATCGCGAGATGTACCTTTGGCATCATTAGATACTTCTCAAGTCTCGGGATCTCGCTCTCTACAGTGCTTAAGCCGACTTGCACATCGAGAAATACTATTCCATTAATCTTTTCTGCCATCTCAATCGCGTGATCTATCTGGTTGTCTGGCATACGCAATATATACTTCCCATCTTTGCCGGCACCTGCCTGTGCAACGACTGCAATGTACTGTATCGCTGGCACGGCAGGAGTCGTAGGATCAGCCTCTGTCCACATTTTGGTTGTGCTGGCCAACATCGCTAACACGGTTTCTTCAGAATACTCACCAAGCACCCCCATCTGTTTAGAATAGAAGTTGCCGTAGTAGGCAACAATGCGTTTGAATGGCAGAATCGCGCCTGCCTTTGGATATGCAGTTTTAACTGGCCACATAAGCTTGGTTGCTTGCGGTGAGCTTGTCGAAGCCGTTGTAGCTATCTCTATAGAGGTAGAAGCTGTGAATCTAACTGGGGTGGTTGAGCCAATGTGCGCAAGAGCAATCAGTCGTGCATTGTAGTCAGCCTTGTCTATCTCTGGTAGAGGGATAAACTTCTCTACGAGGTCAGAGCGATACTCGCTAGACGCGAGCGGAGAGAATCCAAATGTGTACACAAGCGCGAGCACAGCGACACATACAGTCGCTCCTCTAATAATAAGTAGTGACATTGCGAATTATTCTAATGTATTAAAATTCTTTTGCATATGCTTCGCAAATCCTTCCTACCAAACCTGGACCTTCAAAAATTATGCCTGTGATGAGCTGTACGAGATCGGCGCCGGCGCGAAACTTGGTCATAGCATCTTCTGCCGACATGATTCCGCCGACGCCGATGATTGTGAAGCGCGTGCCATACGTCTCGCGTGTCTTGCGTATCAACTCGTTAGATAATTCAAAACAAGGCTTGCCAGAGAGGCCACCGCGCCACTCTTTAGGTGCGTCCTCTGGGAAATCTAGATCTGCATATTTCTTATTCAGGTTTCCGATAACTACGCCACTATAGCCAAAGGTATCAATAATTTTTAACAATTCATTAAACGCTTCCCACTCTAGATTTATCGGCATTTTAATATAACGTGGTTTATTGCACTGAACTGTCGAGAGCTTCGTGAGCAGTCGCGTGAGCAACTCTGGCGTTGCGAAAGTCTCGCCACCAAACGTATTCGGACAGGAGATGTTAATAGTGTAGTAGTCGCCGACTCCCATCTCGTTCATAATCCTGAACGTCTCGTAGTAATCTTCAATACCAGTCTCTGCATTGCGAACATTCTCATCATTTGTTTGTGCAACAGAAATGCCGACAACAAATCTGCCCCGGGTTTCTTGTGGTGAGCTTGTCGAATCCATTTTGTTTTTCAGTCTTTCTGCAATTACTTTTGCTCCGTGATTCCGCAGGCCCTTCCACACTATTAAACTTTTGTTGCGAATCAGGCGAGTGAGCCTTGGCGGCGCGTTCCCTTCACAGGGACGCGCCGTTACTGAACCAACTTCTTCACCACCAAGCGAGATGCACGGGAGAATACGCGAAAGGCGACCGTCGGTGTCAAAGCCGGCAGAGAGAAGCACTGGTCGTTCGTAGCGCACTCCATCAACAACTTTTGAAATATCTCTCCCTCTGTAGCCCCATACCGCAGAGATGAGCCAGCGCATAGGAGGAATAGCACCAAACACCTCGCCCCAGAAGACCATAAAGTCATGTGCCCACTCCGGGTTACACTTAAAGAATAACGGTCGCAGTACTTTTTTATAAAACATGTCTACACAATACCAAAGTTAGTTCCCTTTTGTATCTGCCCAGAGAAACAGGACAGCAAGTGCCACAAACACTGCAATTCGTGCCCAGCTTTGTACCTGAATCGCGTCTAAGAGGGCCACTCCAAATAATATTACGAACACTGCAAAATTCGTCCCGAATTTTAAGTTTTTCATATAGATATTATATCAAACAATCAGAGCTAGCTTCTGCTCACGGGTTAGGCGTTTAAGCGCGCCCTCACGGGCGCGCGCCTCTGCTATATTTTTAAATGTTTCAGAATACTTCAAAAAAACCGGCCTGCGTATCTTCGTATAGTGCGCGCCACTTTTCGCATGATTGTGCTCTCGCAATCTCTTCTCTAAATTATTCGTGCATCCCACATACAACGTCCCATCCGCGCATTCAAGTATGTAAACGTAGTGTGTCATTTAGGTTTGGAAGTCCGACTTCCAATTCTATTATATTGCTTTATAATGGCCTCAGAAACAACTTTTGAAAGGGTCGGTTATGAGTCGAGAGATTTTTTGGGAATCAACCCAGAAAGCACGCAAAGAACACTTCTGCGAATGGTGCTGTGAGTGGATTCAACCTGGCGAACTGTACGAACGCCATGTATGGGTCCCTCAGCGTGGCCGGTTTTATGTTATGAACAGGCATTTAGACCCAGACTGTCCCGAAGAGAGGTTCATGGGAGTGCCACAAGAAATGCCTGTCGAACAAACCGTCTCGCTGGCACTCGTCATGGAGCTGAAGTCGGTGATGCGGGTCTTGATTGACGGAAAGACAGAGACTCGCTTTGAACCAGAGTGGGTGCTGAAGCCGGTGTCGTCACAAGATTACGGAGAAGAGTCCGACGACATTCCATTCTGAAAGGGACAAACAGTGACCACTCGGTTAACCGTTTGTCCCTTTTATCTTTACTAACTCAATCTGCTCCCAAGATCTACTGAATCCTTTTTCGGCTCTATGAGCACCCAACCTTCGCCAGAGGCGTTACGGAAGCCGAGTGTGAGCACTTCTGAAGCGAATGGGCCGACCTGCTTAGGCGGGAAGTTGACGACACAACACACAAGCGAGTTTAGTAATTCTTCTTTGGTGTGCGCACCAACCGCCTGCACACTGGACTGTTTGATTCCAATTTCAGGGCCAAAATCTATTTTCAATTTATAAGCAGGCTTTCGCGCCTCGGGGAAATCCTGTATCTCTACAATCTTCCCCGCCCGTATATCTACCTTTGTAAAATCGTCGTATGTAATCATTTTTGATTTAAAAAAGTTGACATCTTCTCCAACGCGATTTTACGCATTGAGGTCGCGTGCTTCTCGTCGCCCGTCATCTCCGCCCACGTCTTTGTGTACCCCTTCGGAATAAAAATAGGGTCCCAACCGAAGCCTGTCTCACCGCGAGGAGTCTCTGCAATTGTGCCCTCAGCGGAGCCTCGAAACGTATGAACTCCTTGCTCGTCACAAATAGCGAATTCAATTTCTGCGAATGCACTTCTGTCATCAACGCCATCGAGCAGTCGGCACAAGCCATCATTTCCGAGTGTTTCTAAAAACCACTTGATAAGTGGACCTGGAAGTTTTTTCAGACTGTTAAAAATGAGAGACGTATCCTCTACAAGCACAGGGCTTTTAGCCACCGCGTATGCGCGGCGCGCCTTATCTTCAACCACTTCTTTTAAATCGAGTGATTGAATCTCGTGCAGGTCGAGCTTCATGTGCTCAACGGGCGCATGAAAATAATCGCTCAAATATTTTGCTTTGGCGGCATTGCCGGTGATGAAGGTGAGTTTTTGCATGATTTTTAAATTTCATGCTCACAGCTGGCGTTCATCAACGACGTTCGCACCTTTTTGAGCCGCGACGACGATGAAGTCAAAGATACTGTAGCAAACATTCGCGCACTCAAGAAGCGGTTTGAAGGTGGTGAATTCAAGAAGGCGGCTTAGCTTTTCTCCGGTAAAGGACGCGAGATGAGCAAGTACAACTGAACCAGTTGCTGGAGCATTATCCTTGCATCCTTCTCTGGAAGATCCTCCACGAACTCTTCCCTGACTGCCTCCTGGAATTCTCGAACACGTTGTGATTCTTTGTTGTCCATACATACAGCATCGCGTACCGCTCTCGTACGTACAAGGATGGAGAACGTGCCACATTGTTCTCTCAACCCACCTTGACTGATTGAATTTCTTTGCTACTGTTATTCGAGTTCTTTGATAGGTTCAATTTGCATTTGCCATAGCAGAAAGCGGCTTACTCGTTAAGCCATTCTCCGCTATGGCAAACCGGAATCCTCCGAAGTGCCGATTAGCATCGCTACCCAAATTAGGAGTAGCGCTTAATAGGGAGAAACCTATGAGCAAACCAAGTTTTGGCCAAGCACTTCACGCGCTTAATCTCATCAAGGCTAAGGATCCGACTAGCGAGCAACTTGCAGCGCTCTACGAGTCTGGGATCCTTTCAGACATACTGGATGTCGATTTGTGGAATATTGACCGGGATGCCGTTCGCGCCGCTCTAAAGAAGTTCATCAGGTGGCGTAGTTTTCTCATCGGCGGAGTGAATAAGAATACTCTTCTTGCGAGAATCGACGTCGGATTCTCCATCGAATACTGGGCCAGAAACTTGATGGCGCAAAGGCCGTTTACCACCCATCGTCCAGAAAAGAGGATTGAAACAATCATGCTTTCACCAGCTGGTCTTGGTTACAAACGCATTCCGAGCATAAGGGAATTGCTTCATCCAGGATGTCTCGCTCAATGGAACATGCGCAATGCACATCGTCTTCCAGATGGCTACAGCATCGAATTACTTCCTGCTGAAGCTGGTCCGCATATCCGCGAGCAATACAAGGATCAGCCGAAAGGTGAAGTTCTCTGGATTGCAATGAAACGGATAATCGATTCCGAGGGCGATCCACGAGTGTTCGTGCTGGAGAACAAAGGCAGCATGCTGGGCGAGCTGAGCGCACACAACACCGACATCAAGGATGCACTGGATTCCAGCTCTCGGATCGTGTTCCACCTTCGCAAGGTGTAGATTCGTTTGTCCTGAACCCCGCGTCTAAGAAGACGCGGGTTCTTGTTTTATTGCGAAAAATACCGACGCAGCGCTTCACGAATGAGTTCGGAGCGCGTGCGATGCTCCCTTTTCATTGTCTCTTCCAGCTCAACAGCCATTTCTGGAGGGAGGGAGATCGAGAACGTAACGGTTATACGTGGCATGCGACCAGTCTCTTCCGATAGGCAGGCGCGAACAAGACGTGTGAATGTGCCAAGGCGGCAACAAAGTACGTAATTCAGCCGTTTTAGCTGAGTCATACTGCGTATGACTAGGTATTACTTTAGCTGGCGTTCATCAACGACGTTCGCACCTTTTTAAGTCGAGACGACGATGAAGCTAAGGATACTATAGCAAACATCCGCGAGCTTAAAAAACGCTTCGAAAATGACGACCGTGCGCATCAGGACAAAATAAACGCGTCGGATCTAATCACGAAGGCGTGAGAACGTGCCGCACAAGAAAATTCTCACGTCTTTTTGCGCGACCTCGTGGCGCATACGGTGAAGGGAGAAGTAATGCACATTGACTGATGTATCGTTACCCGTAACAATGAGGAAAAATCATGCCACTCAAATTCCAACCCAAAGCCGGTAGCGTCGTCATCTGCGATTTCCACGGCTTCGTCGTCCCCGAGATGGTGAAGAAGCGGCCGGTCGTGATCATTGCGAAGCACAAAAGCAATGCACAGTTGGTAACGGTTGTACCGCTCTCAACGAAGCAGCCAAAGCCGGTTGCTCCGTATCACCATATGCTGAAGGAAAACCCGCTTCCGGATAAGCCGAAAGACCTGGTGACATGGGCAAAGTGCGACATGGTGGTGACGGTGTCGCTTGCCCGGCTGGATCGGTATAAAGTGGCAAAGCGGGAGTACGTTGTTCCGAGCATTCCAGCCGATGAGCTTGCGGCAATCCGCCATTGTGTGGGGATTGCCCTGCATATTGACAAAGACACCCCTGTGGAGAGATAATGTACTTGTTCCCGAAAGGGGCCGGTAAGACTTCCGAAAGGAAGCAAGCGGTGGCAAATGGGTGATGACAAGCCCGCTACCGCTTCAGAATAAGGCGCCAGAAATGGCGCCTTTGTCATTGTGCGCCCGGCAGGGCGCACTCACTTGGAGGTGGAAGTCCTTTACTCGCCCGGCAAGGGGAAGAGTTAGCTGAACGGCAAGGGTGTCGTGGGCGACCACGGATCTGGAGGAAGCCGAAGGCAAAGCGCTGGCCTGACGAATAGGAAGCGGATACGAGGCGGCACGGTGGGGTAAGACGGCAATTATCGTCGAAGCCCGGAACTTGCACGGAACGCCGTGACGTATATCCGACAGGTATAAGCGTGAAGGTGGGTGCGTCATACCCGGGGAGATCTGCATGGGTGCCGAGGGCAACCTCTGTGCTACCGGCGTCGAAAGGTGCGGGGAGGCTCATGCAGAAGTCAGCAGAGGCCATATTAGGTGTCTGCATGAACCGAAGGGCCGAACAGGGAATGCCGCAAGTAGGCGGCGGGAACACATGGACAGTCGATGAAGGCAGAAGACCCACGGCAAGTGGATACCCGAACGGAAGCGTTGGCGCGCAACGCCGAGGCAGCCGCGCTGGGCGCTGAGGCTGACGTGACGAACCGTCTGCGGACGAAAGCGGAGTTGAAGCGGGAAAGCGGGCTGATGGAGGTCGTGTGTGAGCGCGGCAACCTGAAGCTCGCCTATCAGAGGGTGGTCGAGAACAAAGGCGCAGCCGGAGTCGACGACATTGGCGTTGCCGAGTTCAAAGACCACCTCAAGCAACACTGGCCGAGGATCAAAGCCAAACTGCTGACGGGGGAATACAGGCCCTCAGCGGTACGCCGGGTGGATATACAGAAACCGCAAGGTGGAGTCAGGACACTCGGCATTCCGACGCTGACGGATCGGATGATCCAGCAAGCGTTGCATCAGGCGCTCTCGCCGATCTTCGAGGCTGACTTCTCCGAATCGAGTTACGGCTTTCGACCGGGGAGGAACGCGCATCAAGCGCTCAAGGCGGCCAAGCAGTATGTCGCCGAAGGTCGCAGGATTGTGGTGGACGTGGACTTGGAGAAATTCTTCGACCGCGTCAATCACGATTTACTGATGGAGAAGCTCTCGAAGAAGATCGGTGACGCACGAGTGCTGCGCCTCATTCGCCGGTATCTCGAAGCGGGCATGATGGCAGAGGGGATCGTCTCCCCGAGGACGGAAGGCACGCCGCAAGGCGGGCCGCTCAGTCCGCTGCTATCGAACATTCTGCTGACGGAACTGGATCGGGAACTGGAACGCCGGGGCCATGCCTTCTGCCGGTATGCGGACGACTGCAACATCTACGTCAGAAGCCAACAGGCGGGAGAGCGGGTGATGGCGAGCATCACTCAGTTTCTGGCGGACACGCTCAAGCTCACGGTCAATGCGGCCAAGAGCGCGGTGGCGCGTCCGTGGACGAGGAAGTTTCTGGGTTACAGCCTGACGTGGCATAAGACCCCGAAACTGCGGATTGCGCCGACCAGCCTGCAGCGGCTGGAAGACAAAATTCGGGAAGTACTCAAGGGCGCGAGAGGTCGCAGCCTGACCAAGGTCATCACCGAACTCAACCCGATCCTTCGCGGCTGGATGGCCTACTTTCGGCTGACCGAGACCAAGCGGGCGCTGGAAGAGTTGGATGGCTGGATCCGGCACAAATTGCGCTGCATTCTGTGGCGACAGTGGAAACGCCCTTATACTCGCGCCATGAACCTGATGAAGGCGGGACTGACGGAAGAACGGGCGTTTCGCTCGGCCTTCAACCAACGTGGGCCGTGGTGGAACAGTGGCGCAAGCCACATGAACCAGGCATTCCCGAAGTCCTTCTTCGATCGTTCCGGTCTGGTGTCGCTGCTCGATACGATGCGACGACTCCAGTGTGTTCAATGAACCGCCGGATGCGGAACCGCACGTCCGGTGGTGTGGGAGGACGGCGGGGGTGACCCCGCCTCCTACCCGATTCTGGGCTTCTCTCAAAATATCTACAATCTGGGAGCGCAGTGAAGCCGCCAGCCAAGCCTAGGTTTTATGACGAAAAAATCCGAAGTGGTTTAAACCCCGCTCTTACGAGGTAGTCGCTGGCTGCTGCCAGCATGTTCGATATCTCATTTGTAAGACCTTCTTTTCGAAGTCCTGGCTGCACAGCAATAAACTCAAAATCCACTGACGCAGGAGCCGCGGGGGCCAATAGTTGCTCCAAGGTGCCGAGATCGCCTCGCAAGAACCGGTGACTCCCTATATTTTTGGTAAATCTGCGCCGAATACTACTCATGATTCTTTGCTTCCGAGCCCAGGTTACAGACTTAACAACCTGACTTGTGACCTCAGCAATATCGGCTAATCGATGTCCTGGAGCTGCGCCCGTAGCTCCTTTGCAGTGATAGAACTGTACGAGAATTCGTCCATCATCTTCCTTGAAGGTAACAAAGTCCGCAATTTCTCCAGTTCCATGGTCATAATATGCAACAGTCGATTCCCCAGAATTGACTACCGACTCCATGTGCTCGTGGATTGAATGCCTTCCCGCTCCAGCATCACCGAATTCCCGTTGAATGTTGACGTTTCCGGCGGCCCAGTCGATTACTTCGATTGCAGCGTCATTGAGCGGTGGTGGTGGTTCCACTGGAGCTCGGAATATGTTGTATCCATCAACCAAGGAAAGATCGGCTGTATAGAAGAGCAACATTTCTTCGTTTACGAAGTCTATTAAAGGAACGAGAGTTCGATTGTGTTCGACACTTATCTCCGGTTGTCCCGGGTCCGCTAGCTCAAAAAACCGATCTGTATTAAAAGAGAATGTAAAACGATACGCGGTGTCGTCATACTTCAACTCAATCATGATTGCTTCCGCAGTAGATGCGGGTTTATCGATCAAGAGGCTGAAATCAACGAGAGGAGCGCGTACTTCGGTTCCAGCAGAATTAATAAAGCGAGCCGAAATGGAGCTGCGATAAACATTGGTCGGCCAATCGACAGCGATAATATCCTCAGGCAACACTTCTAGTTGCTGACCTGCATCCAAATAATCCAGGCCCGAGTTCGTAATGGGAATCCGATCGCTGCTTATCTTTTGGGCGAGTTTTGAACACCATGCTATTAGCTCCGGGAGCTTAGAACTCCTATTACTCCATATTTTTGAAGCACTACTAAGACCAATTGTGACGGCGTTGCCTTCCTCTGTGGCACGCCCAAATACGTGTCCTCGATGGTAGAGACGTCCATCACTTTTCAAAACAGACTTGTCGGCATTTGATCCGGTAATGATGCGATACGACTCAGTTGTATTTGAAGAAACACGATTTCTCATGCCCACATTGAAGAACTCGGGTGCCGTAAGGTCGTTTAGTGCTTTGTTCAAGCGTACAAGTGGCAGAGGTCGCGGATCGGCATCTGCAAACGCCTCGATTATTTCGTCGTAAAGGCCCGCCGTCCTTTTAGATGCACAAACGAATAACAGTTTTGTGGCGGTATCGTAATAAAAAATGAATAAGTCTGATTCAACATTTGAAAGCCTGTCATCGGCCGTCCATCTAGGCTGACTTATCTCTCGTGTGATATAAATTGCGGCGTTGTGAGGAACGCTAACTGCGTGAAATACGATTTGAAATCTAGATGGAAATCCGATCTGGTCCTCAATATCAATATCTTCTTCGAGTTGATACACCTTTACATGATAGTAGGGCTCAAGAACATAAAGAGACAGGTCTGAGAGATCGGGTGCAGAGTCTATGGCGGCAAAAGACTGGAGAACTTCACGAACATCTGCTTCCTGGCCGACACGAAGAGCCGCGAGATTTTGTATAATCTCTTGCCACACAGCTCTTGTATCGTACAAGCGCTCGGCTTCTATTTCGACGTCCGATGGAACTGCTAGAAACGTGGCTGGACCTAAGTTTTCCCCTACCGTACGTGCAAACCGTCCCACAAACTGCAGTGTGACGCTAAGCGACTTATGTGGTGCGTGAATCGCTGCGATTTTTAAGGCGGGAAAGTTGAATCCTTCCCCGAGCATATTGACGCACACTATACCGTCAAGCTCACCGTCGCCAAGCTGCCTGATTACCTGCTTTACATATCGTAGAGAGTTATTGCCAGTAACTAGCTTGAGCCGTAAATCCGTTGTTCGTTCATATACCGCAAGTAGGTCTTGCGCTCTTTTGAGTCCATCAGTTCTAACCATAACCCGATGTCGATATCCGGCTTGTTCATCCGCCCTGAATTGTGCTTCGGCCGCCTCAGCAATAGCTTCATCGTGACTCTCATTAGCCTGCGGCGTAACGGGGTGATATGAAATTTCGCCGAAAACACCATCGTTGTAAGCAGCCCGAAGATCATATGTAAAAATGAAGCGTCCCTTAATTTCCTTTTGATCTTGTCGAAAGGGGGTTGCTGTGAACAAAAGTCGCTTTGCTGAGTCAAAATGATCCAAGACTGCTTGCCAAGTGCGTGCGGGACTGTGATGTGCTTCATCTACCAAAACAAGATCAAACAAATCTGGGGGTGGTTCAGGTATGCCCTCAAATTCCGGGCTGATGCTTTGTACAGTGGCAACAACTACATCGTAATTGCGCATGTCCTCCCATTCCGCCGTGCTCCGGACCTTATTACGAGTACTCATTACTCTGGGCGTCGGGTGATCTTGTGGCAAAGCTCCGGCTTCTTTTAAGGTTCTAAGGTTTGCGATCTCCTCGGCAATTTGCTCACGGACAAGTCTGCTCGGTGTAATGACGAGAGCCCGTTTCGAACGAAGTACGTACGCCGCTGCAATCAATACCGCGGTCTTACCTGATCCAGTCGGCATTGTCACAATGCCCGGCTCGCTTCGATTGGCAAAGTGAGAGGCGGCGGCATGTAGCGCCCCTAGTTGAGCGAGGCGAAATCCGGGGGTTCCTTCAGAATTTAAAGGATATCGAAACGCATCATAGCTATCTTCAAAATGGCTCACAGCCCTATTCTATGCCCCATAGACCAGGTTGCAACTAAGGTTTGTCACGAATTGATTGCGTGCCTGGATGGCACATTTTCTAGCCATGCTGGCGTTCATCAACGATGTTCGCACCTTTTTGAGTAGGGACGATGATGAAGTTAAAGATACTGTAGCAAACATACGCGCTTTGAAAAAGCGCTTCGAAGTTGCGATCTGAAACAGGCTGCCTAGCCTTTTTGTCGAGCGTCGCTTGTGTCAGGCGGTTCAGGCGGTAGCCGACGAGAGATGAGCAAGTACAACTGAACCAACTGTAGGAGCATTAACCTTGCGTCTCCAGTCTCTCGCGTGAGACTAGCCTCCTGTTCCTTCCCCAGGCTCCCCAGTTTCCATTCGAACTCGAGCCGGAGGTACATGCGGTAAGCCGCCAGCATGAATTCATAAAGGTTGTGCGCTATAACGATTGAAGTAGACAAGGGAGGAATATTGCGATAGGTTACTCAGCGACTTGGAGAAATAAATGGACACTTGCCCTCCTTTACCAAATCATCTACTAGATCTAGTAATCACGCGCCTACAATCCCTCACGGGGGAGGAGTTCCAAGACCTTCTGATCGAACATCTTAAATTTCGCAGCAGGGAGTTTATTTCTGTGGACCCCGGACCCATAAAAGGATCCGACGGTGGTGTTGATATCGAAGTAGCGCACATGTCTCCAACCGGTGCAACTGAGCGAACCGTTTTCTCCTGTAAGCGCTGGAGCCAAAGAATAGGTGCAGCAGAGATTGATGGACTCGCTAGTGCCGCTGTCAGAAGGCGAGCACAGCAAGCCGTTTTAGTCTCTACACTCGGTCTCACCGGTCCAGCGCAAGATCGTGTAAAGGAGCTTGAGGGCAATTCGACTATTTTATACCCTTTCGCACCTTGGACGGGGCGCGGTCTCGCAGAGACACTGGTTCGAAAGAGTTCCCATTTGCTTTTGCACCGATTTCGAGATCTCGCCACATCCCTTGCTCCAACAGCTTACACATCCAACATTTCATCCTTCGAAGTCGTCGACCTATCGACTTGTATAGCGGCTACTTCAGCAGACTGGTTCTTTAACGGATTTGCACCTGACTGGGCGGACTTAACGGCGCAATTTGATTTGCCGCGTTTTATCTATTCTGCGCCGAACGGAATTCAAGAGACGATCAGAAGCCGCCTGAAGGGCGACAGAACTTTAAGCATCGTCTCAGTCGTTGGTGTTTCCGGATCCGGGAAGACGACACTTTTGCGACGTGCCGCATTTGACATGCGGTCAGAAGGAATTCAAGTTCTTCGCCTAAAAGACAATTGGAAACAATCCGGAAACTCGCCATATTCGCAGATTCAATTCTTTATTCAACACAATCCAGCTCCAACACTCGTGCTAATAGACGATGCGGCCGCATTCTTTTCGCTATCCCCGCTAACATTTGACGGCATTGACACGATCGTATCATCCTGTGGCGCTCCAGTCGTACTATTGGTAGCGGAGGAGCCACATCACTGGAGTCGGATTGAGCGCACATCGTTTGGGAAACATCCCAATTGTGCCATTTCATGCATCTGCGTTTCTCACTTGAACGATGCCGAGTGCAAGGGCCTCGTTGACAAAATAATTTCCCTCGAGACTACTGGACAACTCACGCCAAAGGGCGGAGCGAGCCTTGACCGCGAGGTACGCCTACGTTTATGTGTTACTCGTGCGGAGCGACAACTATTGGTCGCCATGTTACAGATTAGACACGGCGAAGGCTTTAGGGAGATCATTCACAAAGAGTTTGACCGCCTAGGACACGATTCCAGTATCCAAGAAGCATATGCACTAACTTGCTATTTTCAATCGCTCAACGTTCTACTGCCGCAGAGAGTTTTGTGGAAAATGCTTGGTTTGTCTGCCTCAATTGAGATAAGCCGCTTCCAAAGGGAAACGGCAGAGCTGATCATTCGTAAGGCTGATGGTTTCGTCGCACGCCACCAAAGGATTGCCTGGGAGATTGTGAACTACGCTTACACGTCTGCCGAGGCAAGGCATCGCGCGTTGAAGTCAATGCTCATGACTCTCGATCTGAACGAGCAAGAGGAACAAGGCGTTTTTGTTGACCTAATGTCGGCCCCGGGAAGATATCGGCGAATCCTTAACGATTGCGATTACAGCAAAACCCTAATCGACGATCTCTACGGCGGAATTATCGCCGGCCGTCCGAGACTGATACGATATCTAAGCAAGTTCGTCTACTCCGCACACGGAATGGCTCTCCGAGTCCTTGGCGATATCTCCAGGGCGCGCGAGGCCTTCCGAAACTCGCTAGCCTGTGACCCTCGGTATATTTTTGCGCTTCGTCAACTGGCCTGGCTGGAACACTCTCAGGGAAATCTTGCGGACGCGGGACGCCTAGCCGAAGAGGCCGCTAAGTGTGATCCGGACGATCCACAGACGCAACTACAATGCGCTCGCATCTTGGAGCTGAATACGTTCGAAAACTTTAAACGCGCCGGCCACTATTATGAACGCGCGCAGGCTCTTGCACCTCACGATGAAAAAGCTGCCGAGGCTAAAGAGAAATATGATGCCATAGTCCAGCATGTCGTCCCGGCCCTAAGAGATCTGAAGAACGATCATCTATTACCAGACTATGTAATCAAGGACCTTCGTCCTAGCTTAGCATCTCTTAAAGGAATGCTCGGGCCGAACCACAAGAGTGTAAAGATGAAATTGTGGGGTGACCTTTTTTACATGCAGGAAGATGTAAGCGAGGACGAACGGAATGTCCATGAGCTAATCGCCGGTGTTGATTACAAATCGGATAAGCGAATTAGGGCATTAGTGGCGAGCAATATTGCTCGTTCGAAATACTTGGATTGGTATCACAATGGAACCCACCATAATCCTGAAGAGATTGAAACATTGTTTAAAGAAAGTATGAACCTCGATCCGCAGAATCCTTTTTCTTATTGTTGGTACGGCACTTTTCGCAAGGAGATGCGTAAGGACAGTATCGACGCGGACAAATACTATAGAATTGCGCTGCGAAAAGCTGACGATCATACCAATAAGCGACTTAGTCGGCATCCTCTGATCCTCAACAATATCGCACTACTGATTATAGATGACGTGTTGCAGGGAAAGAAAAAGCCGGAAGCTCTTAGTGAAGCGTTAAAGCTGGCCAAGGAAGCAGTGATCCGTGTCGAGGCACTGAAATCAAAATTCTTTTGGCCTGAGCACACCCTCGCTAATTGCGAAGCCATGGTCCATCAGGAAATGAGATAAGCCATTCGTCGATCGCTTTAGCACGAGGTTCTCGGCTGGCCAGTCGACAGAGAGACGTGACGTACAAGTAACCTTGTCCTGGCCACAGGAAGCCACTGCGAGACGCGTATGGTGGTCAAAACAAAGCCGCCCTAGGGCGGCTGAATGCATCCACGTCACAATGTTTTATCCCTCGCTAATGTCTCATTGCTGCACGACGCAATTCGGAAGCTCGGAGATTGTTCGACGAAGCAGAGTAACTTTGGTAAGGCGCGTAAGAACAGCGTCGGATTAGAGATGGCAGCCCTAACCAGTTGCTCAGAAAGATATTCGTAGTAATTTGGACTGGCTAAAGGCAATCTTGTTTGAGGGTCAAGCATGTGGCAATCACTCCAGCTCGACTCAATGGCGAGAACGATGTTTGCCACGGATTTCTTGTAAGGGTCAAGTTCTTGCGGAAAGGACATTTTCTTCTCCATGATTGGTCACAGGGTAGAACTTAGTTTGTTTAGCAAATAAAGTTCTTGCTATGACCAATCGGAGAACTATTCCTCACCCTCTAATCTAGAGATACCCAATGGCCCTTGACGTATGGCTAATTGTGAGCACCGAATGTGGGACAATAACGCACCTGGATACCTTAAGCGTTTTCGGAAACTTGTCAAGTGCAGTTGCAGTGCTCCTTCCTCACTCACGGCGACCTTCAGCGACAGCGGCGACATATCGACGCAGTGCTTCCCGAATGAGTTCGGAGCGCGTGCGATGCTCTTTCTTCATTATTTCTTCAAGCTCCTCTGCCATTTCTGGAGGAAGTGAGATCGTAAAGGTAATGGTGGTGCGCGCCATACGTGGATATTGTCTCCAGCCGTGGTGAGCTGCTAAAGAGGAGACAACGTGCCTAGATGGCAACAAATGGCTCAGTTAGGTACTTTTGAGGGTGTTAGTACCAGTACTACTGCGTATGACTAAGTGTGACTTCAGCTGGCGTTCGTCAACGACGTTCGCACCTTTTTAAGCCGCGACGACGATGAAGTTAAACGTACCATAGAAAATATCCGCGCGCTTAAGAAGCGCTTCGAAGGTGACGAATTCAAGAAGGCAGCTTAGTTCTGTGTCACGTCATCGCTAACCCCAGGCGTGTCCCGTGGTGACGGGCGGGAGATGTGCAAATATAATTGCACCAGCTGCGTAAGCATCACGCCCGCTTCTCCTGTCGTAAGCTCTTCGCCGAACTCTTGCTCATATGCCTCCTGAAACTCCTGGACGCGCCGTGCTTCTTTGTCATCCATTGCGAGAGCTTAGGTGTAACGAGCAAAGCGTCAAAGGGGTGGAAACGTGTCTACGGGGCACGGCTTTGATCCGTCTTGGTGATGCCGGTAAGATTTGATGCGCGTTATCCACTAGGCGAGTAACATCGCCGGGTATGGACGGGTCGTCATTGGTCAGGCTGGATGAGAGATGAGTACTTTGGGTCGCACGCATGTTTACATTGTCGGAGCGGGGTTTTCGCATCACGCTGGCCTTCCGCTTCAAGCCGATTTTACCGCGGCGCTCCTTGAACCATCTACTAATTTCCAACCTTTGATCGAACATCTGGGCACCTTCGTTCATGATGTTTTTGATCACCACAAATTGGCGAACGCAAAGTTTTGGCCGAACTTGGAAGATGTATTCACCAACATCGACCTCGCGGCGAACACTGGACATTATCTCGGCCCGACTCATGCACCATCCAAGCTAAGGACGGCACGTCGTGTACTTCTGACCAGAATGATGTGCATGTTGGATGAGCGGTTTACCAAGGCGGATGCGGCCAAAGGAGACGATTGGATTAGGCTGGACAACTTCTTCAACCAATTGGATATTGGGCACAGCTCATTCATATCTATCAACTGTAGTCGGCGACAATCATCTTGTCCGGTCTAGCGACAATCATCCTGGCCGGTGGTGAGGAGTCGAAGGCGGCGTAGCCGCCGCAGACGACGAACCACCGGCGGCACCAAGTTGGTCGGGGTTTAGGATGGTCGGCCCAAGTCTGAAGAAGAGGCCGGCCCCGTGCCAGGAACCCGAATTACTGACCAACAGGTTCGTCTATATATGAGCTACCGCAAGCACCAAACGCAAGAACTCGCTGCTGCCAAAGCAGGAATGAGCGTACGCAGTGCACGCCGTGTTGAAGAGGATGTAACGCTACCGTCACAGCGGCTGCGCCGCTATTGGCGCTCGCGCCGCGATCCGTTTGCCGGGGTCTGGGAGACTGAGGTCGTGCCGCTGTTGAAGAATGCGCCGCAGTTGATGGCGATCACGATTCTGAGGAAGTTGCAGGAAGATCACCTCGAAGGTTTCCCTGACGGGGTGATCCGTACGCTGCAGCGGCGCATCCGTCATTGGCGTGCGCTGGAAGGCCCGTCCAAGGAAGTGTTCTTCCCACAGGAGCATGCCCCAGGCGAGCGTGGGCTGTCGGACTTTACCGACATGGGTGAACTGAACGTCGTCATCGCCGGGGTGGCGTTTGCGCATCGGCTCTATCACTTCGTGTTTGCCTTCTCGCGCTGGGAGTATGCCGAGGTGATCGATGGTGGTGAGAGCTTCGAGGCGCTTTCCAAGGGGCTGCAGAACGCGCTGTGGCAGGCCGGCGGTGCCCCGCGCGAGCACCGCACCGACAGCCTGTCGGCGGCCTTCAAGAACCTGAAGGACGAAGAGGACTTCACGGTCCGCTACACCGCACTGCTCGATCACTACGGCATGGCGGGCACGCGCAACAACCGTGGCCAGAGCCACGAGAACGGCAGCGTGGAATCCTCGCACCGGTATCTGAAGCAGGCGGTGGATCAGGCATTGCTGCTGCGCGGTCATCGCGATTTCGAGAACCGCACCGCCTACGAAACGTTTGTGCGTGAAGCCGTGATGCGCAGGAATCGCCGCAACGCGGCGGCGTTTCGCATCGAGCGCGAGCAACTGCAGGAGCTGCCCGTACGACGCACCACGGACTTCGTCGAGGAAGAAGCACGCGTCACCCGCTGCGGCACCTTCACCGTGCGCGCCATCCTGTATAGCGCGCCGTCACGGTTGATTGGCCACCGTCTAAAGGTGCGGCTCTATAGTGACCGGCTCGATTGCTATCTGTCCGGCGCACTCGTACTCACGCTTGCGCGCGGGGTGCGTTCACCGATTGGCGGCCGCGGTCGGATGATCGACTACCGTCACTTCATTGATGCCTTAAAACGCAAACCCCAGGCGTTCAAAGGCCTGGCATTCCGCGACGCGCTGTTCCCACGCGAGGCGTATCGCCGGACCTGGGAGCAGCTCGCTGAGAAGCTCACGCAACGCCAAGCCTGCCAGAGCATGGTCGGGTTGCTCGAACTTGCTGCGATGGACGGCATTGAAGCCGTGCTCGCCCAGCGGCTTGAAGCACTGACTGTCGCCGGCGAGTTGCCCAACCTCAGGGGACTGCGCGAAGAGTTCGCGCCACGCCAGACCGAGTTGCCGCAGGTCGCGGTCAAGATCCCGGCGGCCAGCAGCTACGATGCGCTGCTGCTCGGTGAAGCGGTGCCGGCATGAACGCGCCCACCTATGAGCCCGGCCGGCTCGCCTTGATGCTCAACGAACTGCGGCTACCAACGATCTCGCGATTGTGGCCCGAGTTCGCCCAGCGCTCCGACAAGGAAGGCTGGCAGGCCACACGTTTCCTGGGCGCACTGCTGGAACACGAGCTTGCCGAGCGCGCCAAGCGACGTATCGGGCGTCATCGTGACGAGTCGCATCTGGACCCCACCAAGACACTCGATACCTTCGACTTCGGTTCTGTGCCGATGCTCTCCAAAGCCCATGTCACGGCACTGGCAACTGGGGATTCCTGGCTAGAAAAAGGCGCCACGATCCTGATCTTCGGTCCACCGGGTGTCGGCAAGAGTCATCTCGGCTCCGGTATCGGGCACGCACTGATTGAGACCGGCTATCGTGTGCTATTCATGCGCACCAGCGAAATGGTGCAGCGGCTTCAGGCCGCTCGCCAAAGCTTGCAGTTACCGTCGATGCTCGCCAAGCTCGACCGCTTCGATTTGCTCATTCTGGACGACATCTCGTATGTCAGAAAGGATCAGGCCGAAACCAGCGTGCTGTTCGAGCTGATCGCCGAGCGCTACGAGAGACGTAGCATCCTCATTACTGCCAATCAGGCCTTCTCCGGGTGGGATAACGTGTTCCCCGACCCCGGCATGACCGTCGCCGCCATCGACCGCCTGGTGCACCACTCGACGATCTTCGAACTCAACGTTGAAAGCTACCGCCGCAAGACGGCCACGAGCGACAAACAGACCCGGCACGACGTCGCGAAAGCGCAGCGCCGGCGTCAAACATCCGAAAACAGCGACAACCTACCACCGGAGCGACGTCCATGAATTCTCAACCGTCTGTCAAAAAACGAACCGATGCTCTTAAAACATGCAATTCCGGCCATGTCCTACCCCCACCGGCCACAAGAGAATCGCTTATAGCGCGTCTTATGAGGTCGAAATATTGCCACGCAACCCAAATGAGTCGAATCTCAACAAACGGCTAACCGACGACAATCATCCCCGGCCGACCGGCCAAGATGATTGTCGTTCGACCGGCCATCCTGCTTGACGCCGTCCACAACTGGGACACGGTTATTGAACGGAGGCTCACTGCATTGCGGAATGTGCAACAGTTTGAGTACGGTTGCGGAGCCATCCCTGCCAAGTTCCCACCGGGTCGCACCAGCGTTGCGACGCGAGACCTGCCTGATGACTCGAATAGGTTACCACTGGTTAAAATCCACGGGTCCGTGAATTGGCTCTACTGCGACAACTGTCGCCAACTTTACTGGTTCCCCGCGGATGACGCGGTCTCGGTTGCCATGCAGCTTCTCACCCACCGCGAGGGAAGAGATCTAAGGGTGACACAGGTAGATGATTGTGAGAAATGGCACTGCCTAAGTTGCACTAGTGTTCCCCTGACGACGCGCATTGCCACCTTCAGTTTCCTAAAAGCGCTTGACTTTCCGATGTTCGAGAAATCCTGGTTCTTGGCGGAAGGCCTCTTGCGGCAGGCCCGCAAATGGGTCTTTATCGGATATTCACTGCCTGCCGCTGATTACGAATTTAAGCACCTTTTGAAGCGTGTGGAGCTCTCACGATCAAAGCGACCGGAATTTGTGGTGATCACGGGAGGATCAAAGCAAGATACTGAATATGCCTACAGGAACTACCAGCGGTTTTTTGGCCGCGATATTAAGAAAAAGAAAAACTTCTTCCGACATAGCCTATCAGATAAAGCAATACAAGCCGCGCACGAATGACGATCGAACGTCTCTATAACCTTTTGTCGATCGTGGCATGACCTCCTGACTGGCGACCGACGTGCGGACCTTTGAGTGCAAGAGGGATCGAGAAAGGCGCGGAGCCTTGGACAGAATTAGAACTTTATACAACGCCCGCGACCCAGAGCTACTGGAGACATTATCAATTATTCGTATCCGTCGCCAAATCCCCGTCCTTGACGTTTGGGATTTCGATAGCGACGGAATTGCGCCGGTCGCGGCGGAACGCCGCCGATGTCAGATATCGACGAGGTGGTTCAGTAACGCGGCCGAGACGCGCCAGTGACCGTCCTTATTGTCCGGGGCCACCGTCACTGTCTTCTGATTGATGCGCCTGACCGTTCCCGTTACTAGAATGTTGTTGCGATCCTGGAAGGTAACGCGGTCGCCGACCTTGAAGTCGGGGCGGGAGGCTGCTTTGGCGGCGGGCCGTGGCGACGCGGCGGCGACGAACTCGACCTCGGGCTGCGCCGGCGTCTTCAGATCGATCGCGGCGTAGGGCAGATTTTTGTGGCGCAGGTTGAGCGTCGGCTCGTCGATTGTCACCCCGTGATCGTTCATCGCCACGATGCGCCCGGAATGGAAGGCGCCGGTATTGCGGCCGAAGAACCGGACCATCATGCCAAGGCGCAGGTGAACGCGAATGGCAAGAATGCGCTTAGGTTCGGAGTACAGCGCCCGGATGACGTACTCCAGACGATACAGGTCCAGGGACTCCGCCTGCGGAAGATTCCTGACCAGGGCTGCCAGTTCTTCCGGGGTCATGCGTTCGCTGGCGACCAGTTGAAGGGCAGCAACTCGGCCAGCCGATCGACCCGGTGGCTGCGGATGCGCCCCAAGACATCCTTCAGATAGGCAAAGGGTTCGATCCGGTTCAGCTTGCAGGTCGCCACCAGCGAGTACATCGTGGCCGCCACCTCGCCGCCGCGCTCCGAGGCGGCGAACAAGTACGCTTTTCTACCCATGGCGATCGGTCTCATCTGCCGCTCCAGCAGGTTGTTGTCCGGCATCAGGATGCCGTTCTCGGCATAGCGCGTCAACGCCTGCCACTGGCGGATCGCATAACCGAACGCCTGGCCCAGCGGGCTCTGCGGCAGGAGAGTGCCATAGTGGCCGTCGAGCCAGCGCTTGAACTCCGACAAGAGCGGCACCGACTCTTCCTGTCGGACCTGCAATTTCTTGTCCGGCAGTTCCTCCTTGATCCGGGATTCGATCTCGTAGAGCTTCGCGAACCAAGCAATCGCGTCGGCCGCCAGGCCAGGGGGCTTCTGGGTCTTGGCGATCTCGAAGAAACGTCGCCTCGAATGGGCGAGACATCCGACTTCGATCACGCGACCGGTCTTGAAGATCGCTTCGTATCCGGAATAGGCGTCGACTTGGAGATAACCGCTGTAATTATTGAGGAAACGCGACGGATGGATTGCTTCGCGCGACTCGGTGAACTCGAACACCGCCGCCGGCGCATGCTCGACCCAGGCGCCCTCGGGCGTCTGCCTGCACCCGGCACCGAGATAGCCCCACAGCCGAGCGGTCTTGGTGCTACCCCGCCCCTTCTCCAGCAGCGGCAGGGTGGTGTCGTCGCTGTGAACGCGGGGCGCTGCCAGGACGTGGGCGATCAGCGGGGCGCGCAGGACCGCCAGCAGTTCGCCCGCGCCCAGCTTGTACTCGCACAGGGTCGAGCGGTGCAGATTGACGCCGTGGCGCTTGAAGATCCCTTCCTGCCGGTTCAGCGGCAAATGGTCGGCAAAGGTCGCCGTCAGGATCTGGGCCAGTAGGCTCGCGCCGGCATTGGACTTCGGCAGCGGGGAAGGCTCGGCATGGGCGGTGCGGATGGTCGACTCGCCATCCTTGATGCAGGCGTACTTGGCGCGCGCATGTTCGAGCACGATCACGCGGGCGGGTGTGTACTCGATGCTGCTGGAGACTTCCTCGCCGATGCGTTTGATCGAATCGAATTCGGCCTTCTCGGCCTCAGACAGATCGTACTCGCGCCGTTCACGCGGAAGATCATCGGGCAAGGCCGGACGGCCCTTGCGGCGCTGATGCTCTGGAACGGTCAGCTTGTCTGGTTCCGGTGGAATGGGCAGGTCCACCTTCTCGGTGAACAGCTCGGTCTGTCCGGAGAACTTCTCGCTCGTCGCACCGAAGTGCATGCGCCGCAAATTGAGGAATTGTTGTTTGAGCGATTCAATCTGTGCGCTCAAATTCGCGATCACTGAATCGCGCTCGGTGATGAGCCCTTTCAGCACATCGATGTCGCTGATTAAATCAATGTCGTTTAGGGTAAGCGCGGGCATGCATAGCTAACGATTCACGCCCTTTACCGTTGACAAAATCGTCTATGAAATTCGCATCGCCGACACGCTCGCAAGACGTCGCGTGCGCGTGAGATCGATCCCCTCAAGAAACGCTGTGAGTTCGGCCAACGAAAGCCCCCGGCGCGCCAGTTCCTCAGGCCGCGGAAAGCGCCCTCGCTCAAGACGCTTATACGCGAGCCAGAATCCGTGTCGATCCCACCACAAGAGCTTTACCTTCTCGCGCCGACGCGACATGAACACGAACACGCTGCCAGAGAATGCATCGCCTGAGAGCAGCGGCGCCACCAGTTGCGATAGGCCATCGATCGATTTACGCATATCAACGGGCTCCGTGCACACATACGCCTTGACTCCGCCACCGAGGATCACTTTACCCGCGCCGTCAACTGCGCTACCGCCTGCAGCGCCGCTTCACCCTCAAAACGTATGCGTGTGCGCGAGCGCAACTCCACTTCCACCACGCTCACCGAATGCATCGCGATCGGCAAAAATGGCGTCACCGGCCTTGCCGCCGCCCGCCGCTTGCGCTGCGCACACCACCACTGAAACGTCGAGAGTACCAGGCCGTGTTTGGCGCAGAATGCCTTTTGCGATTGCCCAGACCGCTCCCACTCGGTGATGCGTTGCCCCCAGTACGCACGCTTCGTCGCAGCCGCGACCCGCCCAGATTGTTCCCCTTCGCCCATCGTCCGCCTCCCCAGTCAAAAGGACGAACGCTGACATATTCAGATTAACTGCGGTAGTGCGGGGATTTGGGGACACTTACAATTATTCGGCATTTGGAAAAGAAGCATCAGGGTCACGAAGATCTTCCGAAGGCAGCGTAGGGCGGTCACTGTGCTCGCCGGGTATAGGGCGGTAGACAAGTAGGTAGAGGTGGATCAGGCGCGTTGCCATCTCAAGCCTCCAGCTGAGAAATGTCTTTCCGGAACGCAGCCCGGTACAGCACCATAAATTCATTGAGATCGTCGTTGGAAATCTGCATCCACGAAATCTAGCGACCGAATGCAAATGTACGAAGACCGGATAATGTGCCAGTAGCACAAGATTAAGTTACCTGTAGCTTACGAGCCAGTCTTCAGCCGACAGCCAACCGCACGACATCGTAGGCGCACCCCCACGAAAGACTGAAGCCGGACCCACCGTGGCCGTAGTTATGTATAAGAGGACGCCCGTCCGCGAGCGTGCCGATTTCAAGGCAAACCCCTCCTTGCCGAAACGGTCTCAGGCCGACAACGCGTTCAAGAATTCTCGGCTTTGCCCCAAAGATCCACGGGAAAAACTTCGACGCGCGGCGCAGCATCGCGTTCTCGTCTACGTCGAAAACGAGCTGTTCGACATCGTATTCTTCCGTGCCACCGACGCAAACGTCAAACTCGCGGGGAATCGCGTAGCTCATACCCCCAGGATTCTCGTCATCGCCAACGTAGGTATCAGGGCAATCCACGCCTCTTTCGAGAATCACATACTGACCACGAACTGGACGGAGCGTCATATCTTCAATGAGCTCCCGAGCGCCAAGCCCAGCACAGTTCACCACAACATCGAATGTCCTCCCAACATCCTCCAACGATGCTAGCTTGCGAGCCACAAAACTCACGCCAGCTTTCTCCGCGGTTCCTTTCAGCCAAGGAAGATATCGCCGCATCTCGGCGAGAGGCGCAGAAATCTCATAGCCCCACGTAATGCCGGGGAACGCCTGGAGATCATCGCTATTCAGCATTCGAAATTGGGGTGGAATGTCTCTCCAAGGCGGTACCTTGCACGGTGACTTCCGGAATAACTCAATTCCGCGAATCACGGTCAAACCGGACTCAGGTGTAGTTTTGGCCAATGCCAAAAACTTGTTGAGGGACGCCTGCGCCCATTTCAGTACAACAGGCGCATTTGGATCGACCAAATATACGTGCCACATTGCCGTTGCTATCGCCGATGTCGTCGAAAGAAGAGGCTGGTGGGAAAACACTACCACCTGAAAGCTTCGCGCAAGCTCAATCGCAGTCGTAAGACCAATGACACCTGATCCGACTACCGCCACGCTCTTCATCGACCCAATTCCTCAAGCATCGCTACAGAAGCACGGAAGAATTCCTTAGCTACCATCGTACGCGTTTCGCGGAGACGCTGGCCCGTTTGACCAATAACGTCCTGTGCGACGAGCATTGCGCCCTTGCCGGCGACGGCAGTGAGCGCGAGCACCTGGAGTCGGCAAGCTTCTTCAAGATAGTATGCGACATATACCGCCTCTGCCACTGAGTCCGCTACTACAAGGGTCCCGTGGTTCCTAAGGAGCGCAACGCATCCAACGGCGGCATGTTCGATCAAATCTTCGTCGATACCTCCAGGCATACCGAAGAGTCCGCGATAAGGGAAGTACTTAACTTCATCCACGAACTCCAGAGCCGTCTGCGAAAGTGGTAGCAATCCATTCATTGATGAGCCTACAGCAACCGCATAAGGCGAATGAAGATGCACAATGGCGGTAGCCTTGCCCTCACGTCGTCTATGAATCGCTGAGTGAAGCGCGAGTCCATCAGGATTAACTCGCATTGAGTCTTTCGCGTCTGGAGTTGAAACGTCGAGCACCAGTACCTCATGAGCCTTGAGTATGGTCGGCAACACCCCTAGTGGATTAATCGCGAAGCAGTTAGATTGACCGCCTGGTGACATGCAAGCCAGGGAGATGTGGTTAAAAATAGTGTCAACGACACCGTAATGGCCAAGCACGCGCCAAGCATTACCAATCTCCAGCCGGGCATCTTCTAGGGAAAGTGTGCCATTCTCCTGCGACACAGTACTACTCCTGTGCGACGATTGCGATCCTGAAGCCGAGATCCTCGTAGGCGTTACAGGGTGGATCAAAGGACCGGAAAGTAATGCTCGCAGACTCCGGCTCGGTGGACAGCCAAGACGAGCCTCTCACGACACGATCACTATTACCGTCAGTGGATGGAACGTTCCTAAATGAAGCGCCCTTGAGAACCCCCGGTACCGAGCGGGTCCACTCCCAGACGTTCCCCACAATATCTAGAGGTCCACCCGCGCACCTCGCCCACGGGAACAATCCGACTCCACAGGTCCGCGCGATGCTCTTGGATGTCCGAACGTGCGCATTATCCTCAGGGCCGGCAGTTCCCCACGGATGCGGAGCCGAATCATCAGGCCCCTTCGCGGCACACTCCCACTGCACCTCCGTTGGTAACGTCACAGACTCGCCTGTTTGAAGGACGCCCACGGCTCGCAGTTTTGTTTCAGCCCACCTACAGAATGCCATCGCTTCCCACCAGTTTATTCCGACGACAGGTTGATTTGGTCTATTAAAACGCGGGTCGTACCAATAGAGCGGTGCATTTCGCTTGAGAATCCGGTCCCGCAGCTCGACCAACTCTAGATCGGACACTCGACCCGCAGTCAACTCAGTCATGAAGTGCTTTAGGGCAGTCTGATCTACACGAGATGCCAATTCTTGCATAAAGCCGGCATCTCCGCGAAACCAATGGGCCGAGTCCTTCGAACAATAGTATCTGGAATCCTCGTAACCCCCATCTGCTATGAACGCGGCGTAGTCACGGTTGGTGACGGGAAATAATGCAATACGGAAATCTCTCATGTCGCCGACAACGCAGGGCGATGCGGGACACTCATCATATTTCTTATTTAATACGGTGTGAGGCGTGTTGCGCCCTACCGTATATGTGCGAGACGGGATGCGAACAAACTCTGCTTCAACAAATGACTTCCCTAGGCGGGGGTCGCCGAGAGAACCGAGAAGATCGCCAGCGCGTACACGAAGCGCCAACGGCAGTTTGCGGTTTTCGAGCAGTCTAATTAGGTCACGTCGGACCTTTTCCTTGAGTTTCGACAAAACTTCGACTGTTTCGCTGACGGAGTTCACTTCACACATAATCTCGGCAGCGGCCAATATGTAATTTACGCGATCCCTCTTGCTCCTAAGTGCGCGCTGACGTAACTCCGCCGCCATTACAAAGATTTCGCCGATGCCAGCCTCCGAGAGAGCGACATATCCAGCCCAATAGCGCAGAGGCAGAAGCCAGCCGTGCGTCTTAGCAAGGGTTACTCTTTGCGTAATGTCGTATCTCTGGAGCGCTTGCCCAGCCAACACTTCTCGAAAGATGTTATGAGTGAAATCCCACCTCCCTGATTCTTCAGCGAGTACTCCATTACCCTGAACAACATGCTCGACAGCAGACAAAGCAAGGTGACCCGACTCACTAATGTCCCTCGCCTTTACGTCAACTACTGTAAGGGCTACAGCATGGATTTCCTGTAATGTAACACCGCGGCTACCGCCCTCTAAGGAACGTTTCTGAATTTGGTAGGCAAGCTCTTGGAGAATCCTAGAGAGCCATTCACTTGATTGAGGATGCCAGAGAAACTCAATTCGAGCGCCACCTCCGGCCGGCGCTTTTGCCCTGTCACTACGAAGACGCGGCTTCTCATAGAGGAGGAAGCGAATTGCCCTGTCACACAGCTGACTGATCGAGCGCGGTGCCTCCTTCGCCGGGGAATAGACGACTTGTAGCATATTGAGAAACAACGGAACGGAAGCGATAGCCCCAATCTCCGCATCCGCCCGAATGAGTTCTCGGACCTCCATTGCTCGCTGCTGCCAGTCGATCGCCGGTGCGGACGCCACGTGCCTTGCAGCAATTTCCGCAGCAGTATGCCAACGCGTGATGGCAGTCTGCACTTGAACCGGGGATAACCCACCTATACTGAAATGGTTGGCCTCGCTGAGAATTGATTGTCGATCGAGAACGTAATCCGCCTCACGGCAGGTAATGAGGCAACGCAGCGCTTTGTATGTTGCAAATAGATAACGAACGACTTGGACCACTCGAGCTCGTGTAGTTTCGATACCAACCTGGCCATCGGGGCCTATGGGCACTTCATCCAATCCGTCAATGATCACGAATGCTCGCGGAAGCGAACGCCGAACTGCGGAACGCACGGGCTCAGAATTGGCACTGCTGCCAAGCTGCTCAAGCGCGGCGCTTACCACAGCGTCATCGATTCCGGATTCCCCAAGACGCAAGAAGCGCGCTGGGAGATATATTGGGACAGGATCAGCTTCTGAGCGAGGAAGCACTGACGACATCTTACATGCCAAGAAACGGCATACTGTGGACTTCCCTCCACCTGGCTGAGCCAGGAAGACGTATACTCTACTTGGCTTCGCTAGCGCCCTATCTAGCGAGACCTCAAGCGCAGCCTGCTGCTGGTCTGGCGGATTAGTATAGCCGAAGGGAACTTCCCGCAGCAGCGGAGGGACCCAAATATCCTCTAGTCGGCTCATGGAGCCTCGCAGCCCATACGAACTCTGGAGAAGCTCACTTGGATCTCCAAACTCAAGGCAGTTCAACCTAGAGTTAAGAAGGTCCAAGTACACGCGAAGTGCAGCCTCGTCATCTGGAGGCGATGCCTCTGGATTCCTCGTCGTGGGCGTATCCGTATCCGCTATCGGGCTCTTTGGATCCACCCACTTGTTGGCCTCCCGCTTATCCTTCACGTCTTGAACCTACGAGCCGATCCCTAATGCTCTTTGTCACATTGCACGCATTGCTCAAGTACTTCGACCGCACCTCCGTCGGCACCGAGAACCCACGCTCGTCCATCGCCCGTTGTAAAGTAGAACGTTGTTGACGGATAGTCCGCATGGTTCATGCCTCGAAGCGATGCGAGATGAAGTTCGCTTCTGTCGGGGCGGATAGGGCCAAACAGCGCGTTGCAAAGATGAAGGTCCTTGCCGCCTAGCAGCACTCGCCATCTATAGATGGGAACTGCGGTGTGGTTTTGGAAGTTAAGAAACCACTCGGGCTCGTTCTCATTCTTAGACTGATGGGGGGTGAGCCACGCATGCACACGTGTAAGGTCGCGATCTCGGGTTTCGGCCAACTCTTTGCGCCGCTGCCTTCGCTCAAGCCATAAGACAGCGAGGGTCAGAGCGACCGCGCATGTAGTACCAACGCCAGATAGCATTTGAGACCAAGTCCCGGCGTGCTGGTAGTCGACTGCTGTTCCAAATATTCGCAAGTCCCACCATTGAAGCGACAACACAATAACAAGGAGGGCGGCAAGAAGTCCACATACGAGTGGAGCCCAGTCACGATCGCTCGGTTTGGTGCCCATAGGACAGACTCTACTTACTTGATCACGACGTGATCATCGCGGCCGGTCCGCAACACATTGAGAATCGAAGTTACAGCCATAGCCGACATCGCATCTCGCGCATCCGAAGTTAGCGACGCGATATGTCCTGTGACGAGAATTCGCTCCTGGCCAAGCGCAAGGAGAGTAGACCTTTCGACACAATCATCGTCGTAAAAGCCATCGAATACGGCGATGGACAAACGCTCGCTTCGAAGAGCTTCAAGTAGCGCTTTAGGATTTACAATGCTAGATCGGGCCGTGTTGACGAGGAGGCGCTGACTATTCGCCGGTATCCGGGCAAACTCCTGCTTGCCAATGAGGTCACGTGTTGAGTCGTTTCCGGGCGTCATGATGACATACGCTTCTGCCCATTCCATTAGTTCGTCCAGCGATTGGTATGCAATACCAAGTCGATCCTCGATGTCAAACTTACGCGTCCGACTGAAGTAATTCACGTGACACCCAAAACCCAATCGAAGAATCTCCGCGATTCGAGTCCCGTTGGTACCAAGACCGACTATCCCTACTCGTGTGCCAATTAAGTCACGCTGTTTAGTTTCAGTCCCCGGCCGCCCTTGCACGAACGCATTTGTGAACTGGGTGAGACGTCGCCTCGCGTTGAGAAGTTGGCCAACCGTAAACTCAGCAACAGAATTCGTGAGAGTTCCTGGTGTGTTGGACACCAGTATTCCTCGGCGACTTGCAGCTTGCACATCGATGAATGACTCGTAACCAACTCCGAGAAACGCAATAATCTTGAGGCCTTCCGCACTCTCCATGGCGGCACCACTTGCGTACTCATCACCCCCGAGGAGATAGGCAACAGTATCAGAGAGCTCGACCCTGAGTTCTTCGTCCGTTAGAAGGTGCGTCGGATTGTGAACTCGTAGGCCGGCATCGCTGAGGTGCGCGAGAAACCGACCGTCAACGCTTGATCCAGTAACCAGAACCTTTACATCCATTGGGCTAGACTCCAAGTTTGTCATGTTGTTTAGTTTACCATTTCTCTCCCAAGAACCTAAGTACGCATAGCTGTACAGGTCTTGTCTTGTCGTTGGGTCGCTCTTCGCATCTTTGCGTTTTGCCGCCTTCTTCGACTGCTCAACTCACCACACCCGGAGTCGCGGTTGCCGGATACATAGGTCGTAGCCACTCCGGTTCCAACCCTCTGTCAATCCAATGTTTGAGAAGCTCGTCATAATAGACGAGCCTTGCTTTGACACCGCGCCGCGCGCCCTCGACGTATTGCTGAACGGCGTCGGGAGACGAGAAGGTAGAGACCACTGCCTCAATGATTGCAGAATGCATTTCATCTTCGTCGACGTTAGCCCTCAAAAACGCTCGATACTCCGCGTTCGGCATACACGCGTCGAAACAACGCTCCACTGTGGCATACTCGGACAACAGCATTCGCTCATTCCCAATTCCCAATACGCCAAGTGCAACCTCCATATGTTCGAAGGAATCAGCAAGCGCGGCGAGGAATTTGAGAGTCGGCTGAAGCGGACGTACCGCCGCAAGGTCTAGATCAACGGACACACAGAGGCGATAAAGCAACCAAGGATGAGAATGATAGGCCACACCATCTCGCACGTTACCGTGCTCTCCTTCAATGACTTCAAGAAACTTCGCGCGGCTGTGAACGTTCTTTATTCGGCTTGCGAGCAATAGAAGCATCTGCGAAAACGGCCCGGTGACAACCGCTTCTTGGCTCGTCCAAAGCCTGAGCAGGTCCGGGGAACTTTGCGCTATGCGGAAGAACTCGTGTTGCGCAACTCCCGACTGGTCCGCCATAGCTCTGGCTTCCAATATATCCGGCGAGATACCCACGGAGGTTGGGGGGAGGAAAAACTGCGGGGCATCCCAGTCATGATGCAGGGACGCAAAAACATCGAACGCAGCTTCCCGTAAGGCGCTCATGCCTGCTCGGAATCCGTGGGCGCATTCACTAGCCGCCCAGAGATCTGATGAAACGGAATCGGCCAAAGGCATCTGCTGAAAGCGCCATGCCTACCTGAGATTACAGTGGAATCTGAGCACTGCGAGACCGGTCCCATCTGCGATACGGACGGTCGTGCAACACTTCCAATTATTGGAGGAGTCATCTAGTAATGGAAAGTCTTAGGTAACAAGAACAAAGCACACCATCGGTTTCGTCTAGCCCCATAACGCTACCATCTCGATGGGAATAATAGCAGTTAGTTGAAATTATCGCGAATTCCTATTCCTGCTCGCAATTTGGATGTTGAGGTGATGTGTAATCGGGACAGGGGCGATCGAGAAACCTGACCGGTCCCCTCCCACGCCATCCGGCATGCGATCCACACCATGCAATTCAAGAAGTTTAGGTCATGAGAGCCGAGTTACGCCAAGACGGTCGAGGTGGGAAAGGGGCATGAGCCGGTTCAGTTCCAAGCGGCTGTGGTGCCACCAGCGACGGGTATTGCCCGCCACCCGAGCCGCCTGATCCACATTCGCTCCCAGCGCCCGCAGCTCCTGAAATGCTGTCGTGCCCCGCCGCCAGTGTTTCAGGTGAAGCAACCGCAGGCGATGGCGCAATCACTCCTCGAGTTCGAGAAACATGCACGGCGTTTGCGCTAGCCGGAAATAAGCTCTCCAGGCCGGCAGATATGTAAGGTCAATAAGGACAGCGTCGTCCACATTCAGCGAAGCTCATCACCCCATTCCCCGCTACTACAAAGTGATCAAGCACCCGTACATCTACGATGGCAAGCGCCTGTTTGAGGGCTTGCGTGAGCGTCTCGTCGGCATGGCTCGGTTCCGCTACGCCCGAAAGGTGATTGTGGCCGAAGATTACGGCGCCAGTATTGTGATAGAGCGCGCGCTTTACAGTAGTCGCGGTTATTTGTCGCCGCCGCAACAATCACGACCATCTACTCATGCTGATCCGGCCGACCATTATTTCTGCGAGCGTCCCTCAGTCCCACGGTCCGGAATGCCCGTGCTCAACACAAAGGCGCAAGGCTTCCGAAACAGTGTATTTGCGAATGTTCGTGACTTGGTGTCGTTCGTAATACGCATGCCTAAAGAATGCAAGATTACGTCCGTTGCTTAGCTCATGCACGACGTCACCCTCTTCTACCCAAGCATGGTTCACCGCCTCATCTTGCCGTAATGCGGCCACATTCCCGTGCACGACGCGGTAGTCATCCGGCCACTCCAACACAGTTGCATCCTGAACGAACTTCACCGCCGCCTCGAAGCAGTTTCCGGCAGGTGCTAAATTGCCATCAAAATCGTCGACTGTCATTATTCGAAGGTGGTAAATTCAAACAGAGGTTGCTTAGTCCGGTATCACATTCTTAAAGCCGGCCGCCGCAGCATGCTTTACACTCATGAGTCGAACGGTCGGGCTAATCTGTCGGCCAACTCTTCGCTGCAGGACGCGCAAGCATCACGAATGTGAACAGCCGTAATGCGGCTTATCGTGGGCTCCACCATCCTGATTTTCCGAATAACATTGGGGTCAAGGTTTAGTAATTCACGGACATCATTCCGTGCCAACTCGTAATCGGAATTCGGAGGAGGCTGGAGTGGCGGTGACCCGTAACAGCAAACGTCGTAGTCCTGTTGGAATACGGTTGCAAGTCCTTCTTCGAGATTGGTTCGCCGCACCTCGGGAATTTGGGACAAAGCATGAAGCGTCTCATGGGACACTTGAAAATGAGCCTGTCGCGGATCACCTGCATTCCAGTTCTGGACGCGGATCACAATATCTAGTTTCTCGCTTACATGACAGTCTTGATGGCCGTCGGCGATTACTGCAACGAGTGTCCGATCTCCGTGCGTACGCCCGAATCTGACCTCAACCAGGCGCAGCATCTTCTCCACATCTGCCCGAAAGCCCGGCCATGGCGGTTCGGGGGCGAAGCTAAAGTGCTTTGCGATTTTGACCGTCATCATCGGCCTGGCATAGATGTGGTTCCCGAAGGTCATCACACAAGCTGGGACATGCCGCGATATTTGTCAAGCTTCCGCGACTCCGTCTGGTCCTTGATGTGAGCGCTTGTTGCCGTAAGCGCTGTGCTTCTTTCAAGTCCATGGTGAGAGGATACGCGTAGCGATCAGGGCGTCAAAGAGGTGAAAACAAACCCAGTATGGCGAGAACTCAATTTCCGATTGAATTGAGATTCAATAGTCTAAAGCGCATAGCATCTTCACTTACTGCGTATTGTCTAGCAAGAGCCACGGTAATCTGATCGGTATACCCATCCTTGGCTAGCCGTCGAAAATCTTTCAACAGGATCTTACGCGGCATAAGGAGAGCTGCTGCAAACATATCGGCGTAGCGCTCACGCAGTGGCCTGGCTTCTCCCCCACTTCTTTCCTTTCTGTAATCGACAAAGGCATCTTTCTGTGGGTGCAAGATAAAGTGAGCAATTTCATGCGCGATAGTGAATCGCTGACGTACGGGAGCCTCACTGCTATTGACGCCAATGAGCGCGTGGCCGTCTTTTCTTATTAGAAGTCCCGAAAAGTCTGCACTCGGTGCACGGCTGATGCGTATATCGAGAGAGCGGGCGATGTCTTCAATTGGAATAGGCACTCCTCTTATATTTAACCTCGCAAGGAGTTGCTCGGCGGCCGATTCAATTTTTTCTATCATCATACGGATTTACTTTAATTTGGCACCGAAAAGCTCTTTCGCCCAATTGGCCGCCTTTTGGCCGCCCTCCTGGGCGATCTTCTCGGTATCGATCTTGGTAAGACCGTAACCGTCAGGCACATCCGGGAAGAAGTCCTTAATGTCGCAATGAAATAGCGTCGCGAGCTTCCATAGAGAAAGCGCGGTAACGTTATTTCTTCCTGTCTCAATGTGTGTGACCGCTTCACGAGTTATCTTGAGCTTCTCTCCGACCAGGCGCGCGCTAAGCTTCCGCTTGCGCCGAATCTCAGCGATCCGAGCTCCGATCGCTTCTCGTATTTCCTGTTCAATATCGCTATCACTCTTTTCAATTTTAGCGCTTGCGGTCGTCATCGATTTAAGCTTGGTGTGCAAAACAGGTTATGCAAAATACCGCACGGTGTCAACGATACCATATGTTACTCACAATAACAATATGTGACCTTGAATTCCCTTGATGTTATTAACAGCAGGCGTAAAATTTCTAATGCGATACCAGCGTCGCACTTACCCTAGAAGCTGGTGGAGAAAATCATCATGGCACATGAAAAAGAGTACGAAATCATTGTGAATGGCACACCGCACTTGGTCTTGACCGAGGTGATGACGTTCAATTCCCTCATCGATATCGCGTATCCAGGGCATCCTGAAGACCCGAACGTGATTTTTTCGATCACATTCGAACATGCACAGAGCAAGCCGCACCACGGCACGCTTGCCGCCGCCGGGTCCGTCGAGGTTAAAAAACACGGGACCATCTTTGATGTCGTCAAAACTATTCGATCTTAATGCTGACCTGCGGCGCCTCCGAGATGAAGGATACAATGTCTACATCCACGGAGCGAACCTGGTTATCCGGGACATTCCGTATGTCAATGACAAGCGGAAGGTGCAGTACGATGGCATCCTCATTAGCAGCCTGAACCTCAATGGGGATGTTGCGAATCGGCCTGACACCCATCAAATTAGGTTCGCCGGTCAATGCCCGTGTACAAGTGAGGGCCACCCGATAGAAGCATTAAGCCTGATCGAAGAGGTGGTTCGATTCAGCGACACATTAAGTTCGCAGTTCCATTTTTCCAGCAAGCCGCTGCGTGGCCACTACGAGGACTACCACGAGAAAATCAAGACCTATGTGGCCATTCTTTCTGGTCACGCAGCCAATATCGATCCGTCTGCGACCGCCAGGACGTTTCGGGTAGTTGAGCCTGAGGACGACAATTCACCGTTCAACTATCTCGACACCGCATCCGCTCGTGCGGATATCAACATGATCACGAACAAGCTTGCAGTTGAGAAGTTGGCGATAGTTGGATTGGGTGGCACAGGCTCGTATGTCTTAGATCTCCTGGCCAAGACGCCGGCAAGAGAGGTTCACTTGTTTGATGGGGACAAATTTTCGTCCCACAACGCATTTCGTGCGCCTGGGGCCGCATCCAAAGACGAGCTGCATCAACAGCCGTTAAAGGTGGACTACTTCAAGGCGATATATTCCAAGTTGCACCGCGGTGTCGTCGCCCACGGAGAGCACGTAGATAGCTCAAACGTGGAGCAGTTGCGCGAAATGACGTGTGTGTTTTTGTGCATCGATGCCGGGTTGGCTAAGAAGTTGATAGTCGAAAAGCTAGAGGAATTTGGCATTCCATTTATCGATACGGGCATGGGCCTGTACGTCACCAACGAAACTATCGGTGGCATACTGCGCGTGACCACGAGCGACAAGGATAGTCGTGCCATTGCTAGAAACCGGTTGTCGTTTGCCGACGGAGACGGCAACAATGAATACGACAAGAACATTCAGATTGCTGACCTCAATGCTCTTAACGCGACCCTTGCAGTCATACGCTGGAAGAAGATGCGCGGCTTCTACTTTGATTTTACGCATGAGCGCTTCAATAGTTACACGATCGGCACGGGTCGGCTCCTTAACGAAGACTTACATGAGCAGGGTTGAGCACGTCTGGGGCGAGTTTGTTGAATTCATTCCGAAGACGTTAGAGAACGGCGTCCTTTATATCTCCCACAAGTACAAAACGGCATCCCATCTTTGCTGCTGTGGCTGCGGAAGCAAGGTAGTAACGCCCCTCAAACCAGGTGGATGGCAACTTACGACAAAGCGAGGCGCAGTCACGCTTCACCCATCAATCGGCAACTGGAATCTACCATGTCGATCTCATTACTTGATACGGGGCGACAATATAGTCTGGGCGCCTCAATGGTCGAAGAGTGAAATTGAGGCTGGTCGCCTTAGCGACCAACGCGCCCGAGAGCAATATTTCGACACGCCGACGCACTTCGGGCTTTGGCAGAAAATTGCGAGATGGTTCATCAACCTATTCCGCCATCAATGATCCATTAGAGAAGCGACTGTATTTTTTGAGAGTGTCGGTATTGCCGGACGTGTCAGGTGGCAACTGGCGCGAGATGTGAAGATAAAGCTGCACCAGCTGCGTGAGCATTACACTTGCTTCTTTTTCCGTAAGGTCTTCGCCAAACTCTTGCTTATAAGCCTCCCGGACGCGCTGTGCTTCCTTGTCGTCCATGGCGAGAGCGTAGGAGCGCTGAAAGTGACATCAAAGAGGTGAAAACGTGCCCAAGAGCGACGTGACAGTTCGGGCATGCACCGCTTCAACAGCGATGCAAGGTAGGCTCCAGGTGTATTCGCCGGCGACAAATCTGCCAATTTGAAAGATTCTTAGAGTTTGTTGGTACACGGTCTCGTTGATGGGCAGCAAATGTGGCGGCGCTCAGCGTGTCATTGACATTGGTAAATTCGGGCGGACATCCTAGCTCGCCCCATCGGTCTGGAGCGAAGAAGCCTCGTTAGGAAATTGTTCGCGCTCTTGCTGAGAAAAAGAGCTAAGCGTAGGCTTACGAATTGGGTTAGTATCAGGCTTATGATTGCATTTGATGTCGCGACGCTCCGCCGGGCCCTCGGGTTGTCACAAGTTGAATTTGGACAACTATTCGACACGCATGCCATGACCGTGAGTAAATGGGAACGTGGTGTCCTTAAGCCGAGCGCGTATCAAGTCGCGCTTATGCGCCAGTTCCAATCCACCGCCGACAAGCAGCAAGAGGCAGCACGGGAACACGTGAAGAATTTGCTCGTCGGGGCAGGTGTCGTGGCCGCACTGATGTGGCTGCTTGGTTCAGCAAGTAAGTGATGCATTATGTACATTTATCAATCGTTCCCGATTCGAATCCTATCGCGGGCAAAGCTTTCTGGAATGGGCGAGCGTTGTGGCGTATAACCTCTTAGCGCATTGCTGACTTGACTCCTGATCCTCATCGCGGTAGTCGCGTGACTAACTGCATAGCTCGCAATCTCTCTCTTTGGTGATATTACGATGACTGATACGCTGATTGACGCCGGTTTCACATCACCACCGATCTCCCCGCTATGGGAGTTGGGGGCATATGAAGCACTCTGGGACAGAAACGGTGCGTCTTTCAAGTCAATCGCCGATATGTTTCGCAAGAAAGCGAATGCGGTTCCATCAAATTTTGTCCCCCGAGCAGAAGCAGAGAGTTTCGCCGAAAAGACTCTCAGGTTCCTTGCGAAAGCAGGTATTCACAAATTTGGCGTTCGCGTACACGGTGCGGGCGAGTATCCCGAACGCCTGCGGGATGCCTGGCATCCCATTGAGATGTTGTATTACCAAGGTTGGTGGGACTTGGTGAACCACCCGCGACTTGTCGCCATAGTCGGGACACGTACTCCGTCCGAGGACGGGATTCGCCGTGCTCGAAAAATGGTCAAGTTATTAGTCAAAGACAAATTCGGCATAGTCTCTGGGTTGGCGAAAGGGATCGATACGGTCGCTCACACGACCGCAATTGAAAGCAAGGGCTTCACCATCGCGGTAATCGGCACGCCACTAAACAAGATCTACCCGACCGAGAACGCCGAACTTCAACGGCAAATCGCTGAGAACTATCTCCTAATAAGTCAGGTTCCGGTATGCCGCTACGCACAGCAGACGTATAAGGGCAATCGGCTGTTCTTCCCAGAACGTAACATCACGATGTCTGCGCTCACGGAAGCCACGATTATTATTGAAGCCGGTGAGACCTCGGGCACGCTGACTCAGGCCCGTGCCGCACTGGCCCAAGGACGAAAACTTTTCATCCTTGATAGTTGTTTCCGAAACTCTGCATTGACTTGGCCCCGGCGCTTTGAGGCACAAGGGGCCATTCGGGTCCAAGGCTACGACGATATCAGGGGACATCTTGGCGCGACTGCAACTGATTGATGATCTCGTCCGCCCAGATCACTACTACCTGAGCCCAGAGGACACATGCTACTACTGGGGAGAGTACACTGCCCGAAAAGGCTATGCGTTTAGCGAAACGAACGGACTAATCATCAATTTCAAGAAAAGTCCGATGCGGCGGGGTCGACCGGAGTGGCGCTACAAAGAGCAGGCGATTGCGCGCGCCGCGTCCATATTTCGGGACGCCATCCGCGAAGATGCGCTGCCCCAGATCACCCTTGTTCCCATTCCACCTTCGAAGGCCACCGATCATCCCGAATATGATAATCGGATGTTGCAGATGCTCCAGCAAATCGAGCGAGGTCGCAACGCAGATATCCGCGAACTCGTGGTGCAAACGAAATCAGTCGAGCCTGCGCATGACACCGACATTCGACCAAGACCGGACGACCTGGTTGCTAACTATGAAATAAAGGAATCGGTGGCAGAACCCGCCCCGCAAACCATTTTTTTGTTTGATGACGTCCTTACGACGGGCTGTCACTTCACGGCAATGAAACGGGTGCTGAACACCAGGTATCCAAACGTCCCCGTCGTCGGCCTCTTTATCGCAAGGCGCGTACCGGACACCACAGCAATTGCGGATTTCGACGATTTGAATGTACTGTAGGGAGCGAGGGGCCGTCGAACCACATATACGGTGCAGTACGTAGCGAGATGAAGAGGTGCCCTCGCATTCAGCTATCGACGGTCCCAACAAATGTTCAAAACGGCAGTGGAAACTACGAGCGCGATGCTATTGGGTATGGGCGTATTGCCTCCTTCCCAATCGGCAATAGCACGACGAGAGCAGCCCAGTTGGTGCGCAGCTTCGATTTGCGACCAATGCATTCGTTCGCGCAGATCAATAAGTTCTTGCGCAATCATCGAATTCTTCCGCCTCGACGTTTTCCAGCAGCTCGCTGTTCCCGGCAGAGATGGCAAACGCGATCGCATACCTCAGAAATAAAAACACCCATTGTATTGTTTATGCTTAGATCATATACTGAAAAATACGATACTTCCACAACCGTGACATGCTAATGCAAACAGCACTAAGTGATAGTCGCCATGCGACCGGAAAATTACAGGTCCGGGCAATGAAACGCCGCCTACGCTCATTTGGCATTCTCTCACCACGTATTGTTGCTGGTCGTTTATTAAAAGATCCCATTTCTCTGAAACTATACGAAAAGCTAAAACAAATAGGTTTCAGAGAGACCCCTTGGCAATACATATATGACTCTCAGCTTGCTGGATTGGTGCTGCCATATGACGGGAACAATGAAGTGCACATCAGGTTTTATAGGGACCGCATTTTTGCGGAATTGGAGATTGGCAGGGCCTTTGTATCCCATTTTTTTGGACCCCAATTTAATGCTATTGAAATCGTGCTGCACAAGACCGCGAAACATATCACCAAGGAAGAAAGGAAATATCTCACGAGTATGCTCTATTCGAAAAGCATTCGTGAAGATGAACGCTCGCTAGTCAAGTGGATGCCAGCCCCATGCATGGACCCGTATGGGAACATTGCGCAAGACTGTTCTTCGAAGGTGTCATCTTTAGTAAAACGGAGCTGCGCGGCTTTGCAGTGGAAGGGCATCATTCCAATTTCGCTCCTTATTCCTGCCTGTACGGTGTCGATCGGTTCCTCCTTATCATACTTAGGCTTGATTCTGTTCGTCCTTGCCTCGATAGCCTTTGTCGCAATGCCTGCCGCTGGAAGGCCGGGATGGAGGTAGTTCTTGACCTATACAGGCTGATGGACATCGAGGGGACAGTCCGCACAGTATTCTCTCTCCCCAGTCCCTTATTTGTAGCCGTACTGGTCGTGGTGTTGATGTTTTTGAACTCTTCAATCATGATACCGCCGAGTGAATATATCTGTGTGGCCGCTGGAATGTACGCAGTCGCGCATGACATTAATCCATCAACGTTTGTCGCTTTAGCGATTATTTCAAATCACCTAGGTACCACTCTTTGGTATTTGGTAGGGTTACGCGATGCGAAATCATCTATGACGCCGATCTGGAAGAGAGTGCAAAACTATCGGGAGCGTTGGTGGTACATTTTCGCATATACATATACGGCCTGGATGCCTGTTCTGGTTAGGTCTTTCAGAGAGCAAGGTTGGTTACGGGTTGTACTTATCAGACTTGTTCCTGTAGCCCGCTCTATAGCTTCTTACCCTGCTGGGTGTAGTCGAATGAGCCATATCGCGTTTTCTACGAGTTCCATATGCGGGATTAGTATCTGGGTGATGATTTGGACCGGCCTCGGTTATCTGTTTGGAGATTTCGCCTTTCAATACACCATCGCGGTGGCAGTATCCGTAGGCGCTGTATCGCTAGTTCTGTTTTATTTTGCGAAACACATATTTTCGGGATCGGAGGAGCTATGAACGCTTGGTACGACCGGCAGTCGACCTCTGGGGGCTACACCATGTCGCTGTGCATATGGTTCACTCTATTCTTCTGCATACTTATGGGTGCTCCCTATTGGTACGACCAGGAGAACAAAGATTTGTTTAAGGCGGCCGAGGCAGCGGGGCACCTAGTGATCCGGGAATTTAAAGAATCTTTTGTTGAAGCTGAAAGGGCGGAGTGCCGTGCGGAACACATCCGAGCGATGCGCAAGGAGCCTACCAAACCCCCGAGCCGGCAAGTTGCCAAGGAGCAGTCAACGGAAGGAATCGGATGCTCGTCGAGTGTTCTCTATGATCGCTTGAAGGAGAAGCGGCTCATAGCATTGGATTACATTGAAAAAATGAAGGCAGCACAAGACTTATCGCCGCGCAAATTTTTCTACGCTACGGCGGTGATTTGCGCGTTGACTATTTTTGCCCTTGCACTCATTTCTACTTTTTTTAGGAGGGGGATATTGGCACGGTTTTTCTCCATTTTTCTGCTGGTGCTGCTGTCATTTGCTGCAATCCTTTTTGCAATAGAGCTGCCTCACAAGAACGTTAAATTCTATGCAAGTGTTGGGGTATTGTTTGCGATGCTATTAACGCTGATGGATTTCTTACATCGAATTTCAGTGCTCCCAAGGACCGGTAGCGGAACAAACCCGACTGCTTCTGCACTGGAACGTTGTCACCAGAAATGGTCCACCTTGCTAGGTGTTGCTCTTGCACTGCTTATTGCGATATTAGGTACGGTGTCGTTTAATATTATTGGCTACGAAACCGCGATATTTGGGGAGGGATTCATATATTTCCCACTTCTTGGGATTGTTGGTGTCCTTACAGTCGGGCTTGCCGGCTTTTTCTGGGGGATTCTTAGAAATATTTTTCTTATCCTCAACGAAATAGAAGCGGCAATGGTCTAGAGTGTGCCGCTTTGCGTACTTCAAACAAAAGGCCGCGATAGGTATCAAAAAAATGAGACCTACCGGTAGGTAGGTCTAGAGCTTTGATCACTCGACTGAGGTTATATCGACCCCCTTTCGGCGAAGCTCATCACTCCGTTGCCGGCCACGATGAAATGGTCGAGCACCCGCACATCAACAAGAGCAAGCGCCTGTTTGAGGGCTTGTGTCAGGGCTTCATCCGCATGACTCGGTTCCGCTACGCCGGAGGGATGATTATGGCCGAAGATTACCGCCCCCGCATTGTGATAGAGCGCGCGCTTCACTACCTCCCGGGGATACACCGACGTTTGCGTGAGTGTCCCGCGGAATAGTTCTTCAGCCTCAATCATACGGTTCTGCGCGTCGAGAAAAAGCACTACGAACACCTCATACTCCTTCCCGATCAAGAGAAGCCGAAGGTACTCCCTCACGGCAGCCGGGCTCGACAGCATGGCACCACGCTTCATCTCCTCCTTTAGCACTCGCTTTACCAGTTCCCGAGCTGCTGCAATTCTCGGATGCATCTCCTGACCAATCGATCCCGTTGCAAAGAGCGATACCAAGCTTCCCTGATACAGCCGCTGAGCGGTCTTTTCCCCTACAAGCACCCCCAATAATTTCACATCTGAATGATCTAAGTAATCCATGTCGGCTTCCTTTCATAAAGAACGATCCGACATTCATCATTTCGCACACACTTCACGAGCACACGACGCGAGAATGTGCGCGTGAGGCACGTTTCTCTGCCGTGCTTCCTTCCCGACCGGCACCTATGCTGGGTAAATGCTCAGGAACCCAACTATTTCATACTTCGCAATAACCAACGCGCGTAACCCGCACCGGACCTTCGGCATAAAGCAGGCCGACCGGCTTTTTCATACGTACGCCATCGGCAAGACCGGAACAGGAAAAACGACGCTTCTAGAAACTGTCGCCTTGCAAGACATGATGCGCGGGCGCGGAGTGGCGGTGATCGATCCCCACGGGGATCTCGCCGAACGGCTTGTCGCGCAGGTTCCCCGGTGGCGCGAGCGCGACCTCATCTACCTGAATGCCCCGGACACTTCTCAGCGGTTCGGATACAACCCATTGCGCCGCGTGCAAACGGACAGAATACCGCTCGCAGCGTCCGGCCTCATGGAAGCTTTCAAAAAACTGTGGGATGAAGCCTGGGGAGTGAGGATGGAGCACATCCTAAGAAACACGCTTTTCGCACTCATTGAAGCCGGCGATGCTACGCTTCCAGACATCTTGCGAATGCTCACCGACAAATCATTTCGAAACCAGGTGCTCGGTCGCGTCAAAAACGAACAGGTGAGGCTGTTCTGGGCCAAGGAATTCCCAAACTATAACCCTCGGTATCGCCAGGAATCCATCGCCCCGATTCAAAACAAGGTCGGCGCCTTTCTTGCCGACCCGCGCCTCTACCGGATGTTTACCACTCCAACGGTTGACCTTCATTTTCGGCAAATCATGGACGAGGGGAAGATTCTCATCGTCAACCTGGCCAAAGGGCGCTTAGGCGAGGACAGTGCCAACCTTTTGGGTGCGCTTCTGGTGACGACACTGGGTTTGGCGGCCTTCAGCCGGGCCGATACTGAAGAATCAGGTAGGCCGGACTTCATAGTATTGATCGACGAATTCCAAAGCTTTACCACCTTGTCGGTAGCAAACATGGTGTCGGAATTGCGCAAGTTCCATGTGGGATTGATTCTCGCTCACCAGCATCTATACCAATTGGAGCCCGAGGTTCGGCATGCGGTGCTCGGCAACGTCGGCACCATTATTTCCTTCCGCCTTGGCCCCGAGGATGCGCGGATCTTCGCCCAGGAATTTGAGCCGGTGTTCGTCCCCGAAGACCTGGTGAATCTGGCCAACCATGACATCTATCTGAAGCTCATGATTGATGGGTCGCCGAGCAAGCCCTTTAGCGCAACAACGCTGCACCCGATGGGTCTTGAGATTCAGGGAATGTCGGGAGCATAATAACCGGGCGGTCCATAACCCACAGGGATGCAACAATGAAATTATTGCTACGGCGGGACCAGAAATCGGGAATTATCGGCATTGGCAAAATCACGTTCACGCTCACGGTCCGCTCCGAACTTACGCCCGAGGAAAAGAACAATATCAGCAAATATAAGCTCGGCGACACGATGCTCTATGAGCGTGACAAGATTATCGATAAAGGTAGCGGGCTATTGGGGCTCGCCTCACGGCTTGCCTTCAAGATGATGAATATCTCGGTGTCGGTCAATGACTTGCAGGGAGGCAAGAAAATCGATTGCAAAGATATCGTTGAAATGCTTGCGGTCGAGGATCAGATCAAGGAAGCTGCCCAGACCTTCAAGAACGTGCTGGAGGCAGCCGCCACCTTTGGCGGCGAGGAAGTGATCGAGCTGAAGTAACGTGTCCACTAACGCCTGGAACTGGTTTCAGGACACGTTCCTCGGATCGGCTCGCGAACGCGAGCTTCGGGAGATGGCCGAGCTCTACGCGCGGGTCAAACAGGCGCGCGACGCATCGCCTCTTGGCAGCGACAAAAAGAGGGCCAATTTCCTGCTCGACCTTATTCACGAAATCTGCGAAATGCGGGGCGTCACGCCCTCCATTCCGCTCGGTGAGGCATTATGGTCGGCGATTACCGGCCTCTTGTACCTTGAAGGGTTCATGGTCGAGCTTCCCGAGGAATCGTCCCTTGAGCACCTCACCATGGAAGAGGGCGTCGAACTTCGCAAGACCCTCAACCGCCACCTGCGCTTCATCGCCGATCAGCAGCGCCTCCTTACCATCTGGCGCGACAAGCTCGTGTACCTGTTTTCCGGCATTCTCGGATACCTCCCGCTCTCCGCCTTCACCGACATCGATGAGAAGGGCGTCGCCGCCGATGATTCAGTGGTGCTGCCGGAAGCAAAGGCGTATGACCTATGCGACAACATTCCTGAAGTCATAGATCGGCTGCTGATCACGTTCTTCGATCAGGACGTGGCCAATGCCAACCTGTTTCAGACGCTGCGCGAGCGATTCGACCTGAATGCCCTGCACGCCTCTGGCATTCCTCCAGAAAAATTTCATGAGGCAGCGGGAAAGGCCAAGCTGCCCTCGCAGCAGAAGAACCAGTCTCCCGAATTCCTCATTGAGGCATACCTGCAAGCAACGCCGTTCATTCGCTTTTTCCATGCTCCCTTACCGTTCGCCATCCCGTTTCCGGCGCGCTTCGAGCACACGCACATCGTTGGCGGTACCGGGCACGGCAAGACGCAGCTCATGCAGTTTCTCATCAATCATGACTTGGTACGGGCACAGGAGGACAACCGCTCGGTCGTGGTGATGGATAGCCAGGGCGACCTCATCCGGACCATTTCCCGCCTTTCATACTTCAGCCCGTCCGCATCTCGCAGCCTTGCCGACCGCTTCGTCCTGGTCGATCCGAACGATGTCGAGCACCCCGTATGTCTCAACATGTTCGACTTCAACCGAGACCGTCTTTCGGGATACGCCCCGGTTGATCGGGAAAAGATACTCAACGCGACGATTGAACTCTACGAATACTTCTTCGGGGCGCTTCTCGGCGCCGAGCTTACCCAACGCCAGGGACTCATCTTCAAGTATCTGGCGCGCCTGCTGATTGAAATACCGGATGCCACCATTCACACGCTCCGGGAACTCATGGAAGACAGCGAGCGGTTCCGACCATACATGGCGAAGCTCACCGGAACGGCTCGGAGCTTTTTTGAGACACGATTCTTTGATCGCCAGTTCAATGAGACCAAGAAGCAAATTTTGACGCGCCTATGGGGTGTCTTGTCCAACGCATCCCTTGAGCGGATGTTTTCGCACCCTCGAAACAAGATCGATATCTTCGAGCTATTGAACGAAGGCAAGATCATCCTCATCAATACGGCCAAAGACCTCTTGGGACAAGAAGGGTCCGCCATCTTCGGCCGCTTCTTCATTGCCTTGATCGCCCAGGCGGCGGTGCAGCGGGCCGCCATACCCGCGTACAAGCGCCAGTCGAGCTTCGTGTACATCGACGAAGCCCAGGATTACTTTGACGAGAACATTTCTCATCTTCTCAACCAAGCCAGGAAGTACCGCGTCGGTCTAATCTTTGCGCACCAGAACCTCGACCAGCTCGGCGCGGGACTGCGCTCAAGCGTGCTCGCAAGCACTACTATCAAGTTTGCCGGAGGACTGAGTGCCAAGGACGCCAGCGCGCTCGATTCGGAGTTCCGTTGCGATGCGGCGTTCTTGTTGTCGCAAAAGAAACAGCGGAATCACACCGAATTTGCCTGCCACGTGAAGAACTACACGAACAAGGCTCTTTCGGTGACGATACCGCTTGGCTTTGTCGAGGCACTGCCGACGCTCGAAGCTAGGGAGCAGGAAGCGTTGCTTGAAGATAATCGAGAGCGGTACAGCGCGCCGCCAGTGTTACCCTCCTACACTCCCTCGCCGACGCCGCCTCGAGGGACACGACCTGCACCCGTAGCTCAGGGTTTAGCGAAGCGTGTTCAGGAAGCCGCGCCGACAAACGAGCCTGAGATACTGACCGCGCCGGAGCCGGCACCGTCCATTGCCGAACCTGAGCAAGTGACCATTTCCGTTGCGCCCAAGCCGACGACGGAAGTAAAGGCCAAGACGACGAAGGTCCAGAAGACCATTCCGGAATCGGGACGCGGCGGTCAGCAGCACAAGTACCTGCAGCATCTCTTTAAGCAGCTCGCGGAAGAGCGAGGATTCCGGGCATCGATCGAGGAAACGATCCTTGACGGCGCCGGCCGTGTTGACGTGTCACTCGTCCGCGGCGCGAGTCGAATCGCCTGCGAGATATCGGTGACGACAAATCAGGACCATGAGCTCGGCAATGTCGAAAAGTGTCTGGCCGCCGGCTACACCGAGGTTGTGTTGGTCGGAAGCAATGAGCGGCACATCAAAGCCCTTGCCAAGTTCGTCGAAGAGAATCTGGACGAGCGCGAGCAGGGCAAGGTGCGATACATCGTGCCGGAGAGCCTAACCGAATACCTCGACTCATTGGGCGCAGCCCCGCCACCTACAGAGCAGACCGTTCGCGGGTACAAGGTGCGTACTGTGCAGCAGGTGGTAGATCCGAAGGATGCGGGCGCACGAAGGCAGGCGATTGCGGAAGTGATTGCACGGTCGCTTACGAAGCAAAAGAAAAACGATTAATTACGCTGTATATAATTATTCATGCTCAAACGGTGGCAGCCGCAATTCTTATGGTAGGTTATATGTATTCACACCATTGGTACTAGTACAACGTTCGCCTGCGGAATTCTCACCGACGGCGAATGTTAGTAATCTATCGTCGCTGCTATAGTTTCAGATTCCTCTTCACGTCAGCCAATATCTTCTGGCGCTTTTGTTCTTCTCGATTTTCCGCGGACTGCTGGTTTATATACGCAGCATGCTGCTCTCTGCATGAGCGATTCGCTTCCTCAATGGCTTCTTTGAGATATTGAATGTGTTCGTTCAAAGTTGAATGGTGACATTCGACTACGATACTGCCACCAGATACATCGGCACGGACCTTGGTATTGTAAAAGATGTGTGACCACGCGTTCTGAAAGCAGATGACCCATTCGCCTAGCGGCGGCGTTGAAAGCGATAGGTGAAATTCCGAGTTTCCCTTCTCTTCGATATGTGAGGACGCCTCATCGAGACCGGTAATCCTTAGGTCATTGAATATATCCATGTTGCTCACCATGTCGGGCCCGCCGACGGTGTGACAGAAAAGACCCTCTTTAGACTTGTCGGTGGTTCTTGTTAGCTCTTAAGAGGTAACACTGGGTGTGCACGGTCATTGCCTCCCCCGGGATTAATGCAACAGGATACTTTTGCTCCAACCTGGATAAGATCTAGGGGGCCGTAAAAGCTATCTCGGTGAAAGAAGTAAGCATCTAAGCCAGAGCTGAGATATCCCCAAGCATATCCCTTCGGCCTGAAACTTGAGATAGTCGCATTGATCCGGGGCTTATCGCTGTAAGAAAGATTTGAAAATTGCTCCACAAGATGATCGGCATCCGGTCGTTGGGCCGGATCCTTCGACATGCACCGAATGGCGATATCCCAAATTGTATTTCCCAAAACGCGGAATTGGAGCAACTGATTGATTAGAGCTGGCTTCGGCGGTGGCTTCGCCTCGTAAATCTTGGGTACCGCTGCCAAACCAATTCCAAAGGGGTAGTTGCCAGTCATGATGCGATAAAGAATCGCGCCAAAAGCCCAAATATCTACCGGCTTATCGGTCTTTTTGGGTGTCTCGATCATCTCAGGGGCCATATACGGTAATGCCCCGACGATCGTTGACGATCCAGCCGTTCCTAATGATTCATTAGCATCGGTTGAATCTTCCAGTTCGTGTTCCACCAGACGAGCGATTCCAAAATCAGTAACTTTGAATTCGTAGCTCCCTTCAATAGATTCAGCAATTATATTACTGGGCTTTAAATCTCTATGAACTACACCTACGTGATGAGAAGCCTGAAGTGCCTTGCTGAAATGATGGCCGAATTGGGCGACTAGGGACGGATCAAAGTAAAGATATTTGTCCGTGAGCAACGCCTCTACACTGCGACCGTTTACAAGTTCCTCGATTAACACTTCCGGCCCATCCCCGCCAAAATAGTCAAGTGTTTTTGCGACATTTGGGTGATTGATGCGCGCTGCGAGTACGGCACTCCTCTTAAATCGCTTCTCCCCCGACTTGGTGAAAGGTGTCTTCAGAGCTACATGGCGATTCAGAAGATGGTCGAGTGCGACGTAGACTTCTTGCATTCCACCTGCGTCTAGAAACGAGACAATCTCATATCTGCCCCCTAGCTTTTGACCGTCCTGCAGCAAATGACTCATGCAAGGACCTCAGGATGACTAACGTCAAATGTGACAAACCGTCGAATGCCTGCAGCACCAAGTACAATAACGTGGGATCCACTAAGTACATCGCCAATAGTTGCCGTCTTGTTATTAATTGAAACGGCACCGACAATTTCGGAAATCTTAAAATAATAACCGTCATACTCAATCTCGACGGAATCAGATTTGCCACGCCTAGCTCTGACCTTTCTACTGTCCTTGTCCAAGATCAGCGAACTGGAGCCATCTGCCACGAGCGCACGGTGTCGATCCACGAGCAATTCGCGCTTAAGCGCCGTTGCAAGATCAGCGAGCTTTGGCCGAATGCTAGGGTCAGAAGCAAGGCATCCGTCGATCAGGTCGGCAATGGTTGGTGTTACCGCAACGTGATTCGCGATAGATTCCCCCGCAGGAAGCGGCGGCGGTGGGCTAAATCCCTTCGGTGCGTTTGCGTATAAGGTCCCACATGCAAGAAAAAACGCGGTCGCACCAAACGCAAAAGCGTCCACCGGAAAATCGATCTTTGGAGGCATTTCGAATAACTCTGGGGCCATAAACCCAGGCGTCCCCACTAAGACAGATGTGCTCTTGGGGAGTGGTGCAATCTTCGCGAGACCAAAATCAAAAATCTTTATTGCGCCATCCTGATCCCGCTTCATGTTGTTGGGCTTCAAATCCCTATGAACGATGCCACAAGCGTGAATATCCCGAACACCAGACGAGATTTGATAGAGCGCGTCATAGTAGCCCTTTACCGAATAACCCGACATTGAAAAATGCATCAGGTCATCATTTGGCAGAAATTCTTCGACAAGGGCTAGGCTCCCACTGGCATTATCAATAATCAAATCGTAAATTTGAACCACATGACGTGACTTTACCTGCTGTAGTGCTACGATTTCGTCGATTAGCCGCTTCATCTCTGTTTTGTCTGAAATCTCCTTAACCACGACCTTTCGAGCGAGATGCAAGTCATTACATATATGGGTAGTGCCGAAACCGCCGCTAACGGGGCCACTTTCTACGACATATCTCGGCGGAAAATTCACTTTTTGTCGGAAACCAATTCCAGCAGCAAGCTTTCGTTCTGTTGCTTTTGTTTTGTGCGCCCGGACTTCCTATGGCTTTTTTTGCGAGTCGTGGCGGGTTGATAGTTAATCTTGGCCTTCGCTGCGTTGTAAGGTGTTTGCTCGCGGACCCTTGGTGTTACTTCTAATTGTTTCGAGGGAGGGGCACCTTCTTGATCATGTTCATTCGACTTGCCCCATTCGATCTTACCGGAAGCAACTAAAGCAAACGTATCACCGCGTGCGCTGAGCGATAGCCGTGTCGCCGAACTATCAGAACGTTCTTCTATAAACTGAGGTCGCGCTGGGACGACAGCAATTGATGCGTTATCATTGCCGCCCAGCCATTCGGCCATCGTAAGAATCCGCTGCGCAAGCTCGGAAGGATCGGATTTTTGTCTGAGCAAGACCTCTAGAATCTGCTGACCCACAAAATATGCGCCGTCAGTCATGAGGAGAAGTGTCGCTTCGCTTTCCGCGCTGTCATAGGCCGGAAGGGCGATTAGATGTGGTTGGATACCTTCTCCCATGCCTACAAATTGAGATAGTCGGTTATCAATCGAGTCTGGGAAACGCCAAGGATCCAGCTTTTTACTCGCGTTGCCCAGATGGCCAGATAACGTATCGTCTTCTGATAATTGTCTGAGGCCAGCTTTTGAGCAAATGTAGGCACGACTGTCGCCCACGCTCAGCCCTACCGCGCCTTGTCTGCCAAAAAGTACCGCCGTTAGCGTGGTGCCCCCACGGGCGCGATAGCGCTGATAAACAACGTCGTTAGCAAATTCAGCGGCCTCCATAATGAGGCTCTTTAGTCCCCGCGCGCAATCACCGAACGCTAGGTATATCGAGAATGACGCTAACGCCAGAGATGCGGCACTGGCCCCATCCGCCATGCCTCCAATGCCGTCTAATAGAACTGCAGCCTGGACATTCGCACCGATAGAAGCTTGATTGCTTACGCGAACTAAAGCAACTCGATCTTGATTTTCGGAGCGCATACCGGTCGCCGAAGCTATCGCTATCGCTTCCGGGCCATCGAGGACGATGCTTTTCGGTGTAACTGGCCTTGCTTGCAGCCATGCGAATACCATCGAGACGTGTTTTTCGAATTCTGGTGTCATAGCAGTCACATCCGCAGTTAACTCGTTGCGCCAGAAACGCCGAGGATTACTTGCGTAAGCGCCCAAATGGCGCTCTCACTCCATTGACGTGTCCGACAGGTGTTTTGTGTCCTACCAACTAGCGGTATTCTCCAAACGCGATGTTGGATGAAGTTACGATATTCACTCTTCAACCCGGATGGTAATCCCGGTGGGCGCAGCTTTCCAGTCGAAAATGCGAATTCCGACCATGATTACTGGCTAATCCCGAAACGCCCAGTCAGGACGTGCTGATGGTTCACAATAACAGACCGACATTTACCCAATCGTGGAATGGCTACGGTTTACGCACAGTGCGCTTGCCATGGTTTTTGTTCCAGCGGTCTGCCATTTCGCCCATTAAATCAGCCTCAGCCAGGCCGAGGAAACGGGCCACCATCGACCGGTGCGAGCGCTTGAGGATCGTGCCGCCGAGTTCCCACCCAGTAACCGTGCAGCGGTCCACTCCAAAGTGCTCGGCAAGCTCCCGTTGACCCCAGCCCATCTGCCGGCGCTTTTGGCGAAGCCGCTCCAGAATGGTGCAGCCTACGGGCAAGGGGTCATAGCCGAGAAACTTGATGATGCGGTGCAGCGTGGACACGTTCGATGGTTGGAATCTCCCCAGTTCCCAGTTGATTATGGAGAACTGGGAGACCTTCAGAATGCCGGCTACGGCTTTCTTGGTGAGCTTGAGCAGGAGCCGGCGTTTGCGGATATGATCCCCAATCGTCTGGGGCTCAAAATCAAATTCCTTTGGTTTCAATGCTTTAAGCCGAACGGGCACGCGTTGCAAAAGAGCAACGCAACCCTGAGTATTCATTGCTCTTTTGCTGCGATCTAAGGGGGTATTAGGGGGAACGCTACCCCCTGATCTATTTGGGCTTCCGCCACTATGCCCCGACGCCGAAGGCGGAGGGGCATAGTAGAGGTTGATCTCAACCTCGTCCTTGCCGACGATGATTTTCTCGGTAATGGCCTCGATGATCCGACGCTTTTCTTCGGCCGGGAGCTTGGGCCACCGCTCATAGAGGTCTCTCGCTCCGAAGACGATTTCTTCTTCGGAAAGGTGGCCGATCTTCATCACATCGAGCTGGGCTTGGGCAGCAGGAATTTCTTCGTCAAGCTGGCGGAGGCGGTCAGCCCAGGGGTGATATTTCGCACCGAATCCGTGCTTGTCGATCATCCCGGACTGATAGAGGTCGTGAAGTTTGTCGATCTCGCCAGTGAGCTTCTGGCGGTCAGATTCGAGGACCTTAAGAAGTTCGGCCTTCGTGTGAATCGTGGTGTTCGCCCGTTCCAAGTGCGCGCTGATCTCGTCCGGCGAAACTGAGAAATGCTTGATCTGTTCGATGAAGACGGCTTCGAGGTCGTCCTTTGGAATCTTGTTCCGGCACTTCTGGCAGGTGTACTTGGGGCTCTTCGACGGGACATACATCTTCGGCCCGCAGGCGCAATACGTGAGCCCTGCGAAGAGATGGAGGGTCGGCTGAGTGGTGCGTTTCCCTTTCTCCCGCTGCGCGTCCAGAAACGCATTACACTCGTTCCAGAGGTCTTCCGGGACGATAGCTTCAACCTCCTGTAGTACCCAGTCGCTCTCCGGCTTCAACTCCCAGGCCTTGCTGCTGTCGCTTGATCGGGTGTAGTTCGCGCGGCGGACGCCTTTCGTGATGGAGTCGCGGAGCAGACGGTCAACGGTGGTGTCCGAGAATTTCGAGCCGTTCCGAGTCCGATAACCCTTCTCGTTGAGGATGCGCGCAACGGCCTTCTTCCGCTTGTGCTCCCGGAATAGTTCATACATGAGTTTGCGAACTGGTGCTTCCTTATCATCAGGGATAAGTTTCTTGTCCTTCCACTGGTAGCCGTATGGCGCTTGACCGCCCGTTGGTTTGCCCATGTTTGCGCGGATGGGGACAGATGCTGCAACGCGCGCAGAAATCTCCTCACGCTCCCACTGAGCCATCGCCGCGATCATGGTGTAGAAGAGACGGCCAGCGGGGGTTGAGGTGTCAATCGATTCCGCGAGGGAGATGAGATCGGCATCGGATTCCCGGAACAACTCGGCAAATTCGAGCAGTTCCTTGGTGTTCCGAGCAAGGCGGGCGAGCTTGGAGAAAATCAGTCCTGTGATGTGCCCCGACTTGATGTCGGCAAGCATCTTCTTTGCTTCCGGCGTCTCCTTGACCGTCTTGCCGGAAACAGCATCGAGGCGGTAGACCTCGATGACATTCCAGCCCTTGGCTTCGGCGTAGAGCCGAGCTCGGCGCTCATGGGTTTCCGGGCTTTCGCCCCTTACCTGGTCTTCGGTTGAAACCCGAATCCAGATACCGACACGTTTTGAATCGCTAGCGCGTACCATAATTGCCTTTCTACAAAAGCCTTTCTAACCCATGTCTAAAAACCTGTTGCGCAGATTGAAGACTTAAGTTATTATAGTCACATGAACTACGTGATGTCAATAAATGAAACCTAATTTGATAGTTGAGGTACGTGACCTATACGGCGAAGCAACACTAGCCGGCTCGATCAACGGAGCTGCGTTTTTCCCGAAGATGCTTGAGGCGACCGCAGGTGTTTCCCGTGATTCTGTCGTCGCTTTTGATCTGAGAAAGGTCGACCTCGTAACCGCTTCATTTTTCCGCGCCGCGTTTATGGCGTATCGGGATCACGTACGCTCTGCTATATCCCTGTATCCGGTGATAGCAAACGCCAATGCCGCCACCAAAGAAGAAGCGGCGTTCTTTGTCGAAAGCGCAAATGACACACTTGTGTTTGCAACCCTTACTAAATCTGGAGAGCTTGTAGCCCCGGTCCTCTTGGGAAAATTAGATGACAAACAAGAAAAGACACTATCCGCGCTGGAGAAGCTAAAGGAGGCGGATGCTGGTCAGCTATTAGAACAATATCCAGAAAGACCGCCCGTATCGTCTGCCGCATGGAGTAATCGGCTTGCATCTCTTGCGGCAAAAGGTATTGTGGTTGAACGACTGGAAGGGAGAACGAAAAAATATCGACTAATCATCGAAGGAATAGTCCATGGGCACTGACTTCATCCGAAGTAATGCAAGCGCGCACACGAAATCATGGAGTGCGGAATACCAGCAAGCGGCAGACGACTTGTTTGTGCAGCATTGTGCCTCCTATGGACGGTCCTTTTTAGCGATTCCTCAAACGCATATTGCGCTTCGGGAAGGCGAACCGGTGCATGTTCGTGCGATACAGGAAAAAGTAATTGTGTTCCGCGACTTGTCACCAATTGCCGAAATTGAAATGCCCACGCTTGACCTTAAGGAGAGTCTCGACGCGAGTTGTGGGATCCTCGATGGATACATTGACGATGTCAATCCGTTAGCGAATGTAGTCTCCATTCACATCGGCAAAGAGGTGGGCAATGATCCCTGAGTCCGCGGCCAAAGCGCTGCTTTCTTCTTTACAGCACATACCAATCCACACTCCGCTACTTGAGTGCGGCACATGCCCCGACCGGGCTCACTGTGGGGGGCTCCAAGTCAAGGCATCACTTTTATCGTGTCTGGATCATTGCACATGCAAGGATAAGGCGACGTGCGACGTCGTTTGTCCACGGAATCCTTCCTTTGTACAGCGCATTCGTGAAGTTCGCGGACTCGGACTATCTGACGTTAGAAAACGTAAGGCAATACCGTTCCCGAATCTACCAGACCCAATTCATCTAATCTTTCGGTCGCCCAAACTTGCCCGACCTATGCCTCTCGATATTGTCGCCATTCCGTTCAGCGAGGTGTATAGGCGAACGGGGCGCCGCGGCATGTTACTTACACGGGTTGAGTTAGAACGAAAATTCAAGCTGTCGCCCTCGGCCAAAATCCTTCTCACTGGCGTCGAAGAGGACGACCACGTTGAACAATGGTGGGGAACCATTGAAAGGGAGGATCTGGTCCGGGGATTTCGAGGGCTCGGTGTCATATGCGCCACGACACCGAACTTCAGCACTATTGCGGACGTTCCCCGCCACGACAATTTGCACAGTATCAAGCGTATTGCGCTCTCCTGGGCCGAATTGCACGACAGCGGCATTCCAACTGCTCTCCATATTAACGGCAGAACCAATTATGATTTCGAGCGATGGGCTGGTTTTCTCAATGACCACAAGGAAATCACGGCGATTGCCTTTGAATTTCTTACAGGTGCGGCGCGGCAGAAGCGAGGCGCGGAGTACGTCGATATGCTTATCACTTTCGCGAAGACGGTACGGCGTCCAATAACGCTCATTATGCGTGGCGGAAATCAGTGGCTGCCGACGTTACGTGCTCACTACGATACCGTGGTTACGCTCAACTCGGACTGCACTATGAAAACGCGGCATCGGCAGAAAGCCATAGTGACGCCTCGCGGGAGCCTTAAGTGGCATACGGAAACGAGTCAGCCAGGGACAGCACTCGACGAGTTGTTTGCACACAATATTGCCACGATGAAATCCATGTTTCAGTCTAAGAAAACCGCGTGTGATGCCATTCCTCATCCAGATACATCACCCCGAACCGAGCGGACAACCTCACAATCGAAGCTTCAAGCTCACGACGAATCCTTGCAAATGAGCCTTTTGTGACACATGGGCACCATCTAGTACCGGACTGCGTCCCACGACTTCAAGTGCGCAATTTCCGCTGCGAAAACGCAGGTTCGCATCGAGCGTTCGCAGAGCCCGAAACAGTGTGGTAAAGCCACTCCCACGACCCGCGCTTCGACCGTAGCGGGAGTGACCGTCGGTAAGGGCGAACGTAAGTGCCGCCCCGGAATCCGTAAGAAACGAATATGTTGGATTTGAGCGCAGACTCGCCAATACGCCGATTCCGGCATCACCCACGGCCAGTTCAAATGAATCGGCCGCCCCTAAAAACATAAGGAGGCCGGTCTGACCGCTTTCACTATGCTCAAATATGTTATCAACAAGTTCTTGGAGTGCCCCACAGATGTTGGCTTTAGCTTGACTGACGCTGCGCTTAAATGGCATTGCCTTTCGGGCGGCTAGCTCAAAAGAAAAAAGGCGTTCCTTGAAATCTTCAGGCCGAACGTCACTGAGACAAAACGCTCCCCACTTGGTGTACCTATTCTGCCCTGTGATAGCAAGGTTTCTCGATTGCTGTGCCGTGTAGATCGAACGGACGATAGACGGTCGATGGTAGCGAGAGAGAACATTCGAAAATACTGGATTAGAATGTTTTAGTATTGCTAATTCTACAAGCACCCCTACCGAGAAAGGAAGATCGGCCGTAACGTGTTCAAGTGGATTGGCAATACCTTTCTCGTAGGCAATCGCAATCTGATCCACCAGACGGTATTCTTGAAGTCGCTTCTCGGTCGCCACGCCGGACCTCAGTCACGAAACATTGGTTAATGTCGGCCGGGTTCAAGTACGTATGATGCAAAGCTCATTCGGTACATTCCTTTGTGGTTGTGTACGGGACGTTCGTGGTGTATGAGAGCCTCGCCTCTACCCCCAAAAGATAATTAGTGTTAAAGGTCTAAACTAGTTGACTAGGTCACCTAAAGCGGCCTCAATAGTCGTGGCTCCGTTGTCCAGCTTCGCGCTCTCGCCTAAACGTACGCGCAGAGTTTCCAGCCGATCCTTGATGTCCTCGAACGACAGCAGCTCCGCCGAAGCGACAATGAGCATTTGCGATGCGCCGATCACGAAGCGGTCCGTGGATGAAACTGTCATACCCGCGCCTTCTAGTTTCCGTACCAGCGCGCCAGTCTTCCGGATCACGTCATCCTCATCTAACGGACTTTCCGCAGCACGTGGCTGCTTACGACACACGAGGATTGCGTCGAGGCTTATCGGCTCTTTGGCCGCCGTCTTCGGGCTGGCGGCGCGCAGCTCGGCATGAACCGGATGCGCCGCAACGATGAAAAGGCCGGCCTTGGCCACCGCCTCGTAAATTGCCGCCCACCCGTCCGCTTTGGAGTGATGGAAACTGAACGCAAGTACGCCGTCATCCTTCAGCACGCGACGGCTCTCGTCGAACACATACGAAAGCTGGCGGGCAAAGGCTCGCGGGTCTTTTTGTTGCACTTCGCCTGCATCTGACGAGTCGGCCTTGTTGAACCAAGCGTAACGAGCCTTCAGCACTGGCGCGAGCCACGCGAAGAAGAAATCGCTCAGCTCGCTGTAATGCACAAAGTCGAAATACGGCGGATCGGTCACAACCGCATCCACGGCACCACTCGGTATGGGGAGGTGCGCACTGTTACCATTGAGAATCAGTATGCCCTTTGCATTGTTTGCTAGCTCTTGCCAACTCGCGACGCACGGTACGTCAATAGGGGCGCTCGCGCTGACTTTTTGCACCCCGGTGCGGATGCCAAAAATGTCATGCGTGAAGCCGATCTCGAATGGATCGTCGAGGTAGCGTTTTGCACGAATTAACCGCGACTCGAACAGCGTGCTGAACGTCCCGCTGCTCTTGTCCGTTCCCCATACCGAATTTTCTAGCGGCGTGCGCTCCGGTTTCAGGATGTGATTTGAGAACATGTGCCGGACGGCACCAGTGCCCTCGCCCTTGTAGCTGCAAAATAGGTTGTTGAATTCAAGAGTGCTTGAGAACAAGCACAGCATCTGTTCTTGAACGGCCATGTCCTCTATCTCAAGAATGCCCTTCAGTAGCAGACCGAGGCAAAGCAATTGCCTGGCGTTGAAGAAATCGCGCCAGTGCGTGTAGTTGTAGCCCCTTGCTTGGTCGGTGTTGTGGCCTGCCCGAACGGCCGAGGTCGGTAGCGGCAAAGTTTCCGTTTTCAGTCGCGCCTCGGCTTCAGCAAACAAAGCGCGATCCTCATCACGCGCCGGCAGATATACTTTTTCGCCGTCTGACCGCAGCGCCAGCATCGCATAAAGTCGGTGCGCAGGTGGTGCTCCGTCGGCAGGCAGAAGTTCTTTGATACGGTACCGATTTCCTGCCTTCGTCGTCACATACTGCCCGACAGCTGCGCCTTTCTGCGGGTCGAAGTCGTGGGCGCAGTGCGGACATGTAAGCTTGGTCGCATCGTAGCGATCTTCAATCAAACCCCAGCAACCAGGACATACGATCTGTGCGCGCGGCTTCTTTTTTGGGTAGGCATCCTGCGCGAAAACGTACCGTGACAGCAGTGGCACGGTTTCACCGTCCGGCGTGGTCACGGTCTTGACCCAGAAGAAATACAGTACGGGAATGTGTTCACCCGATTGCGAATCACGGGTCTGGTAGTAGCGGCGAATCTTGGGTGCAATTTCGATTTCGAGACGCGCAAACGCGGCGCGCAGCGTCACTTCTGGGACTCGCGTGAACGCCTGGCGCACCAGGAAACTACTAACCGGATTGATATCACACCCCACGGCTTTGGCGCCGAGTTTAAGCGCTTCTCCGAGCGTTGTTCCGCTTCCCATGAACGGATCAAGAACCACCTTTTCCGCTAACCGATGACGCTCGTAGAACTCCTTCCATGTGTTGCGTGAAGGGCGACTCAAGGCCGCAAGGATTATGGCTCGGAAAACCGAGCCAAGACGCGTCGCCCACCATTTGTGTATGTGGTAAATCGGGCGATTGATTTCTTTGCGCCAGCTCTCCTGCTCCGCGATCTGGCTCACCTCCACAATGGGAAAGTGGTTTTCGAGAGCGGTCGCCGTGTCCGTAGTAACGAGCTTAGAGGTGGTGACTGTCTGTACGACGGCACTCATTCTTCGTCGCCTTCGCTATTCTCTTCTAGAACGGGCGGCCGCCCCACCATTGAGACGGGCTTCGACGTCTGACTAGCAAGGCGATACGCAACGAAGCGGTGTTCTGTGCCCGCCTGCGGGTTCGGGATCCGTTCCGCCTTGAGTTCGTTGGTACGAAGGTCAAACGTATAACCAACAACCAGGCTGTCCGCCTCGATCCGCGTGAGGCGTCCTACCTCCTTGTATCGTGGATCAGTTCCCATCCTTTCTGGGAGGATCAAGGTCATGAGGCCGGTCGTGCCCTCAACTAGTGCAAACGGCGTCGGCGCGACGTACATTTTCCGGTCACGGATCATGATGTCGCCGTAAGTGCCGAACCCCTTCACGCTCTTGTTCTTGTGCACATAGTTGTGGTCGGCGTTGAGAAAGTCGCCATGACACACCACTAGGTCAACCACCGGATACTGCCGCCGCCCGTTGCCTTGATCGGCATACTGAGTCAAGTCAGCTGGGTAGCGACCGAACACATAATAAATTTGGCGACCGTTGTGATCGCCCGTCGGAACTTGGCTGTTGGAGTCATAGTCGCGTTCACGACCTGGCCACGCGAGCCCCTTGATTTCATAACCTTCGGTGTATTCAACTAGGCAAAAGTCTGGATACGTGTTTCGACCTGAACCCTCGAAATGCAACGCGAGGGTTCGTAATCGTTTCTGAAACCAGTTTTGGAAATGGAATTCCTTGTCCTTCGCGCTTACTGACTCAACCAGTTCGCCTCCCTGCACGGCGAGCACGCATTGTTCAAAAACGTCAAAGCACGTTGTTCTTGTCATTGTCAACGTATATCAAGGATTTGCATACAATCAATAACACGTATCAAGATCACCTGCAATCGTAAATCGAATCTTCGCGATAAACATGTCGTTCCGTGCGCCACAGTATCGAAGAGCAACTGTAACTCAATGCTTGCTAACAAGTTTGCAATACAAGAACCCGACCATCTCTGGCCGGGCAAATGAAAGAACTGTTATGGGGTACATACAGCCCCGAGTGTTTTTGTCTGCGACAACTCCCCAAGGAAAGCCACCCCGTTATTACCCTTCCGCAACTGCGGTTGATCGCTGAGAAAAAAAATGATCAATGCGTGCGTGTGAGGATTCGTCAGCCTGCTTCTTAATCTGCTCAATGAGAAGCTGTGGTCGGCCCTCGCTCCATGCTCCCAACAATAAGCAAAGGGAGTGTGACCGCAGGCCAATCCGACGAGTGGAGAGATCAGCCATTGTAGCCTGACGCACACCATGTCGAGAGGCGATGCGCTTCACTGAACTGTTGTATGCCGATTGAACTGAATCTGCAGTGCGAACCTCGAAATAAAATTCCGCCATCACCTCGAGTAACCGTTCTACGCTTTCTTCGCTAAGCATTGAGCATCTCCTGTGCACTCGACGATAGGTCGCCGTTAATTCTGTTGGTTAATCGACACGTCCACTGATGACGTTATATTCGAACCGTACTTGTTTCGTGTCGAGCAAATCCCAGCCGCTGAACTCCAGCGCCTTATCAATCAAGACGCGAGAAAAGGCTTCGTTTTGTTATTTAGGCATAGTAGCGCTTCACCTTCCGCTATTTCGAAGTAGTGTGTGGAATGTCTCCCTGACTGAAGCGGATCGCGATGTGCTAGATGAAGTCTACACTCTTACCGATATATATATCAATGGACTGCATTCAATCACATTTTAGATACAAAAACCCAGCCATCTCTGGCCGGGTCAAGTAAAGAACAATTACGGAGCACATGCAGCCTCGCGTGTTTTTGTCTGCGACAATTCCCCAAGGAAACGGCATGCCGTCGTGGCTGTGCTCGCTGCCGTGAAGATCGCGGTCTTCTGTTGCCGAAGCACAACGAGCCAATTTCGCACGTAAGCCGCATGGTCTTGCCTTGGATGGACGCTGATACTAAGTTCGCCGCAGAGAAAGGCGGCACCAAGCTCGGCGACCAGCTCTTCCATGGCGTAGGCACTATCACCGAACCGTCCGGAAAGATCACGATTAAGCCGTGCCGAATGTCCCGACCAATGAACGTGCTCGTGGAGTAGGACCGAGTAGAACCCTTCGGTTGCCGTCCCTGATCCCCTGTCGATGAAGTCTCGACGATCCGGCATGTGGATGCGGTCAATTCTCTTGTTGTAGTAGGCAGCGTCGCTTCCGTAGTGGATGTCGGCTCCGAGAGACTCGATGAAGTTATCAACCTCCTGGAGCTTCTCGGTTCGATCTTCATATGGCGGCACAGGGTAAGGCCAGCCGTCAACCTGCTCGGCATTGAAAACGAAGGATCCTTTGAGGATGCTCCGTGTCCCTTTTGCGCTTTCGCCGTCTTCATCGTTTTTTGGCGACTCCTCCCGCTTGTAGAAGACGACAACTGACGCCTTTTCACCGCGCCGAATTCTGGCGCCGAGCTTCTCCCATTGCAGGAAGGTTGCCCAGTACGGTAGTCCATAGCCTCGAACCCGGCCGGCGGCCCACAAGGCTACCGTGTTAACCCCGCGATAGAAGTTGCCGGTCGAAGCGTTCCTTGGAAGCCCTGCGCCGGCTCTCTGATGCCAGGGCATTTCATATTCCTTCACGCCAGCCTCGATTGCGCGAACAATTTCGTCGGTCACCTGAGCATATATGTCGGATTTCTTGCAAGAACCATCTGTTTCCATGATTACCTCCTTGCCACGTCAGGAACACCGGGGATTCGGTGCTCCTCAGTAGCAAGGAGGCTTTCTGGTCACGAAGAAATTTCGTCCGCGTATGAACTTCGAATCTGTCGAGCGTAGTAGGTAAGGCCGAGCGCCGCAGCGTCGAACAAGCTCTGCCTGGGGTCCTCGCTCATCCACGGCTTCCTGATGGGCGGTATCCGGTGACTGAAGGCCGGAATCTGGGTTCCAATCGCCTTGGCGATCTCGTATTTGGTCGTGGCGCCTACTGAAGAGAAGCACTCCCTGATGTGGACCTTCGTATAGCGACAAAGATCGATATATTCAATCGCAGCCAGGTGCACGAGCATCCGGTACAGCTTCCGTATCCGCGAGTTACGACGCGATTCCTTGTCGCTCGTATCCTCGATGACCAGTACCTCGGGACGGTACTGGTCGATGAGTTTTTTGATTTCGTCCAGCGCCTTCGTGTTCTTGTGCTTCTCTTTGACCTCCTTCACGCCCCAGTCAAAAGGGCTCTCGGAGCCCTCGAAAAAGACGAAGGCGAAACCCCGGCTGAATGGGTAAATGGCAAGCACGAGATTCTGTGGTTGTACATGATTCATATTCCTTCGAGTGGGTTGGTTTTGCTAACGGCCCGTTGCAGCACCAGCTCGCACAGCTCACGCTTGCGCAAACCCGAAAGCGTATTAGTGTTACCGAGTGCCAGGTGATAGTTATAGATGTTCCGCACGACTTCCTCCTCTACCAAGGTGTATATCTGTGGAAACATCGCTGACGGGGGTATCCCGAATATCGCTTGGCAGGCAAGCGCAACCTCGACTGTAGGGTTGCGCTTTCCGTTTTCGACTCGGGACACGTGTGTTGTGCTCTTGATGCCCATGAGGGAGGCAAGCTCTTGCTGTGTCAACCCCCAGAGCCGACGGTGAGTGCGCAGATAGCACAAGTCTTTTCTTTTCGTATGTGTCATAGACCTTTGGTTCTTCCGAAATTACTAAAGTGTTCGGAAGAACTGCTTTCATTTTCGCGCCCCTGGCGAGCAGCACCAGACTAGAAAATATGCCTACCAGGTCATGCGGGTAGACATGGGGACGTGGGGACGTAGATACAGGTGTCGGGAAGATGCGCACCAAGGAAATACAACGCCAGAAAACACAAAGGATATCGGTCTCCCAATACCCTCCAGTTTCGTCCCCACGTCCCCATGTCTACCCGAGGATCGTGTCCGTCCCCGGCGGTGTGGATATCTTGTGACTAGAGAGCGCAGATCGAAGCGTGGTTCGATCATACCGGCCGCTCTTGTAGTCATCGATGAAAGCTGAGAGCAGCAGCAATACGGCCGGACTGAGTGCGGCGATTTCGGTTACGCGGAATGTGGAGTCGGTAAGGGGATTCTCGACAATGCTCCACAGCAACCGACCGAGAACTCGATGCTCCATCGTGTCGGTGGCGGAACATATACGCGTGATCATTGCGCCGAAAGGGTCTCGCTGTTCAGCCTCGGACACCAGGGACATGCCTTGTGGCGCGCGCCGGCGAACCTCCACCAGGAAGGCGGCTAGGCTGACTTGATCAGTGTCGTGAATCACAACCGTCATTTCATAGGGTATTCGCTGCCGTTATCTAGCAATTAATTGGTAATGTTCTTCCATTCGATCATCCCGGACGCATAATTGATCCGCGGCGACTTCGGACCCAACAAATACTGATAAAGCGCGGTAAACACAAAGAATATCGGTCGCCCGATACCCTAAAGTTTCGTTCCAATATCCCGATATCTCTACCCGAGCATCGCATCCATACCATCGACGGGTTGGACAGCGCCAAAATTCCGAAGTATGTTATATAGTTATGGAATCTCCTGCACTTCAGTCCGCGCGTCAGGCGGCCCGAGCCATGCTGCCGCTGTGGGGCGCTTTTGAGGGCGTGCTGGGGACGCGTAGCTCCGTCGGGGTCCTGTATCACGGTGATTTCGATGGAGTGATTGGTGCCGCCGCAATGTTGCTATCGCTGCGCCAATCCCTGGCGCCGTTGGCGTTCTGGATCGCGACGGAGGACTACGATTTCGAGTCTGCGCGACAGTGGATTACTGGTTGTGACTTGCGCGGACTCGGCGTCGTTGATCTCGGCATCGAGAACAACCCTGCGGCGCTAGCTTCCGTCGCAGCTTCGGTGAATGGACCCTTGTTCATCTACGATCATCATGTGGTCGTCGGCTCCCTGCACCTGCCGCCCAACGTGACATTGGCGAATCCGACCCCCCAAGGTCATTCGGCATTGCGCCCGCCCGTTCCATCGTTCCTGTTCGCAGACGAACTGCTTCGTCTGCGTGGTTCTCAGTTGCCGGATTGGCTCCTCCTCGCCGCTCTTTTTGCAGAAGGTGTTAACGAATTTTTTGCCGCCGACACTGAGTTCCTGCTGGAGCATTGCTGTGGAGCCGAACCGAGACCTACGGCACGCGAAGCGTTTTGGCGAACGCCGCTTGCGAGACTATCCGTGCTCGTGCGGGCCGCATTTGCCGGTTCACACGGCAACGATCACAGTCTTGCGTCTCACCTATGCAGTGCGATCGAGGAGCAAACACAAGCAGCGGCATTCCTCGCGACATTGGAATCCGAGTACGGACCGGAATCTGATGAACTCTCTCACGCAATCAGCACGCAAGTAGATATGTGGCTTGCCCGGCTCTCGTCGGGCGGGGCGGATGCCGGTGTGGCGGTGGTCGAGATACAATCACGCTTCCCAATCGCGGGTCCGGTTGCATCAATCCTCCGAGGTCGGTTGTCGCGCACTGTCCTCGCCATTCAGGATCGCGCCGGGCACGTCTCTGTTGAAATGCGAGCTCCGAATGACTCGGACGTAAATTTCCCGGAGATTCTTTTAGCGGTTGCGGCTCGCGTCCCCCTTCTCAACCACGGAGGTCATCGGACTGCCGCGGGCGCTGCGGTACGCTCTGAGCACGTGCGCTCCTTTTTCGACGAGTTCAATCGAGTTTGGGAGCGCGCGTAGTGACGCAGCCTCGTCGCTATTCGGTCGGCACTGTAATTGCGCCAGAGTCCGATCAGCGCATCGAACTCATTGGGAAGGCGCTACAGTTCCTGCTGGTGGATCAAAATCCTGCTACCGGGACATGGGGTGGGCCTGATGGTCTCGACGAGTTCATCTGCACTTGCCATGCGACGATGGCACTCCTTGCCGGAGGATTTTCCACGAGATCGCGAGTGATCACGCCTGCGATCAAATATCTCGAGACGATTGATCCAGAAGAGCAGTTGGCGTTCTTTTGGCGCGCAGCCGTTTTTCTGAACATCCCAGAGATGGCCAATCTTGTCGATGGCGATGCAGCCTACCTGTGGAAAAATCGACGACGCATCGGCGTCCACAAGGACTACCCCACCCCATTCTTTCTTCTCAAGCTCATCCGGTTCGCCCAGGCGCCACCACCCACTCCTGCACCCGAGAATGTAATTGATTGGATTCTCGAAGAATGGGATTACGAGCAGTGCTGGTATGGACGAACCTCGATTACAAGCATGGCGCTCGCGCTACTTGTCACCGAGAAGTTCGACCGGAAACGCGAAATTCTAGAGACGTCTATTCGGTTTCTGCTTCGTCAATTCGACGCCGTCTTGTCGCAGTTCTCCGTCAACACAGTCGACGATTGCTATACCGTGTTCAATCTCTGCGAACGAAAGACCGAGCTCGACGCCAAACTTGGAGGACCTGAGCTGGACGGTATCTGGAAGGCCGTTGCATCTGTCGCGATGCGAATCGCCGACGATTCGACCGACGGTATCTGGAACGCACCTCCACCATTCGGTGGCAACGTCACATCATTCGCGTTTCCTACCGCAGTGGCTGTTAGGGCACTCATGGCATACGAGCACGCCTTTCATGGCGATCCATCGCTGCGCATCGCCGCCAGGCTGTTGGCTGATCCGGCTGAGGCATTTCGAAGGTACAAGGATATGGCTCCATTCTGGGGAATTCCTCGACCGAGAAGTGCATCGACGAAGATGTGTTTCGTCCTGATGCCGTTTGAGCAACAAACTGACCAGTTCTACAAAGAGTATGTGAAGAAACCACTCGAAAGAGCGGGGCTCATCGTGCGGCGTGCCGACGAGATATCCCGATCGAGTGTGATCATGAACGACATCTGGCAGTCCATTGTTGCGGCGGACGTCATTGTGGCGGACCTTACCAAACGCAATCCAAATGTGTTCTATGAACTCGGCCTTGCGCATAGTCGCCGGAAGGATGTCATTCTCATCGCGAAAGGTGTTGAGGATGTCCCGTTCGACCTGAACAGCGTACGCGTCCTCTTATACGGTAATTCTCCGGATGAGTGGGGAATGTTGGGATCGCGTTTGATCGCGTATTGCAGTGAGCTTGGGGTTTGCGCGCCCTGACGGTAGGTCTGCGACGTTTGTTTCAAAGACGCCCGAGATTTGATCTTCGGCTCATGGTTGCATCCCGGCTTAGGGCCTCCGGCCGACGAATTGAAATCTGTATGTAGGGTCAAGCATGAACCTGAGCCCGTACCTGAGCCCGTACCTCGCCAACACGTAGAGACTATGCAACGATATCGGTGTTCCATTCGACCATGCCATACCGAACAAACAATTGATTCGCCTTTTACCTTCTCCATCGCGGGTATTACATATAATGCCGCTAGGCACTTATCCTTTCGGCTATTCGGCGATTCCTAATGCCCGCCTCGAACAAATTCCCAGATCTTCCAGCGCAGGTCTATCTCGATAATGCTGACTTTTCATCGCTGACTGATCCAAAACGCGATGCGGACTGGCGCTCACGCAACATTGCCCGTCTAAAGAACGGCGTATCTAACGGCGTGATTCAGTGCCGGTTCTCGCTTGCACATATCATTGAGGGGAGCCCGGCTACGCTGCATGTGACAGAGCCAGGCATTCGAAGACTCCGCCTTATTCGAGAGCTATGTGGTCGCCACGCTTTTCGTTCCCCATTTGACTTGGTAACAGATGAACTTCGAGCCCGGGCACGAAATGCTACCCTTGATCCAAAGGTAGCCCATGCGGATAACGGCCGTTGGATGCCGGGATTGGATGATTTCGTCGCTGACCTAGAAAAGGGCAAACTGGAGACCATAACGAGAATCAAATCGCTGCCCCGCCCACTACGGAGAACGCTACTAACGAGAGATGGCAATGGCGTTAATTTCCGGACTGGCCGCGAGGAAGCAGCAAAACAATTACGGGAGCTTGCGAAAACTCTTCCGGGTTTCGAGCAATGTGCCGATGTTTTTCGCGGGTTCTATTCAGGCCAATGCAGCGCACAGGATGTGGAGGACGCTTTTCTACGACCACTTGCCGACCCAAAAGAATTCGCAGCGGTGTATCTGGCTAATTTCGAACGAATGGAGAAACTATTGTCGTGGCTACGAGAACTCGGAGCTGAGAACGTCGAGAGGTTTACCACTCTTCGAAGGAAATTGTGGGACATTGCACCTACATGGACAAATGAGGAACGGAGCACATTGGCGGGAACGCATTACCAAGAATTTCGGGAGCGAATGCTGTGTGCGCCGAGTAAAGAAATCGTTCAAAAGTTGATTGGCAAGGATAGTGGATTCGAGGCGTTTCGCAATCTGGAAGTCGCGGCGAGAGCGGCGCCGACGTACTTTTCATTTGCCGATGCATACCTAACTGTTCTTAGCCGCTCGCTGCTTCCGCCAGAGCACCCGCATAGGCTAAAGCGAAGCGACTTCGGCGATATGGTCCACGCCGCCTACATCCCCCATGTCGATTACTTCCGGTGCGATGTGGCAATGGCCGACTACTTTCGAGAGCTGGGACAACGATTTGGAACTATGATTTTGCCGTCTCTGGAGGAGCTATTTGACTGCATCGGGCTGTAGTGGCGAGCATCTCGGTCGTCGGTATTACATACCCCATGGGTTTTGTACGTCGCTTCGAAAACGAAAAGTTTGGCACCCAGTGCCATGCATTGATAGTTCTTACCGTAAGACTGCATCGTAGAGTTTTGAAAAACAATGATTTTTTGCGGTGAAACATCAGGGGCAGCGGTCGCCTTACGATCCAAACCTGCCAAGGAGACTTTTGTCGATGCCGTCTCTTGAATCCAAGAAACTTCTTTAGTAATAATTTGTCGAAGTAGTTACCGCAAAAACAGACCAAGGAGGTTTCCATGAAGACTCTGAGCGTGCCTTTTGCAGCCTGTGTCCTGTTTGTTGTGATCGCAGGTGAGGCGTCTGCTCAACAGTGGTATAACGCGCGGCCAGGACCTTACTATGCCCCGCAGCAGAACTATGTCCAGCAGCCAAGACCGTACTATGCCCCGCAGCAGTACTATGTTCCACAGCCACTTCCACAACCGAGAATAGTGCCGCAGCTGCAGGTACCGCCATCGCCACCCCTCGGTTACTATTATGGCACCGGGCAGACCGCCGGCATAACGCCATACTACAGCCGCGGTGGCCAAAACTGGTTTTATTATAGCCGCTGACACGCCACCCCGCAGTATTCCCTGCATGGTTTCATACTGTGCGGGGATTATGGACGTGCAGGCTTCGCTCGGTGGGAAGCAGCGTCTACAGTCCCTAGTAAGCGGGCAAGTTGACGCCATCCGACGGGTGGACCTTGTCGAGCGCGATGTGCGTTTGCGTGTAGTTGACTAACTCCCCGACCGACCGGGACGATTACCAGTGTAAGACGTCATTCGGTCGTCTCGCTCACGCTGCCGAACAGATTTTTCACTCCGCTGCTGATGATGCCATGACGCGGCATCCCAAGCAACGATGTTTGTGCCGTAAACGACAATGGGTTGCGAATTTACAAGCATTTCAACTGAATTAACAACAACCTCGTTTTGAAGTGAAGACTCTGGTTCGTCGGCCTCAAGCTGAATGTAGGAGTATTTCGCACAGTCTCCCTGGCAGCAGGACGTCAGCCCATTTTGGCCGGATCAGTGTTCCGTTCGATCACGCCATACCGGATGCATAGTTGATCCACTTTCGGCTTCTCGGCCGCTGGCACGACATATACACCATGGCTTTTGTAGGTTAATAGATGGAGTCGTTTCCGCAGGATACCGCCGACAAATCGATTAGTGATCGGCCTCTCGTATTCTGGTCCAAATCGGGCGATGAAGGTGGCGGTCACCTCCGAAACGGGAATGCTCGCTCGGCCTGGGTCTGAGAAGATCTCGGCGAGAATCTCCAAGACACCAGCTTCTGCGGATGCCGAGCGCTCTGCGGAGAGTTCTCGGTCAAACGACTTTACCGAATCCCGCACCTCCTCTTGTAGCTGCACATCATTGATGATCGAAAGCAGCGGTACCAGAATCTGATTGAGTCGTGGCGACAGTGAACGATCAACTAAGGCATCATCGATCCGGATTCGATTGAGCGACTGAAAACGGTACATGAGCAGCCGATTGCGCAATGATCTGGCTTCGTCTTTCTGTACATCCGGAAGGTTGATCGGAATATCGTCCCGCAAGCTCCGCTGGCCCATTTCCTCAGTCAGAAAGCGGCTCTCAAGGGCTTGATCCTCGAACGATCGGCGCATTGCCACGATCTTGGGACCGAAGACATTAAAGGCCCTGGGGTCGAATTCGCGCTTTACCGTCACTGCGGTGCGTAGGACTGGAAAGCCTTTCGCGTTTCCGTTGTTGAATATCTTGACCAGTTCCGACTTCTCGTCGCTGAATCGAAAGTCGGCTTCGTCGAAAATTAGGGTGCCGCGGAATGTGTCTAGTATATGAAAAATGGGCGACACGGTGGAAGCACCGCTTGCGAAAAAGGCTTTGTAGCAGAGGGAGCCGATAACGACGAGCGCTCGGGTCTTGCCCGACCCGAAATCACCCCGCAGCCGGAGATATGGAAGCTCGTTAAAGGCATCGTATACCCAGGTCAGGAGGATGTAGTAGCTGGCGATGCGGAGGAACCGTTCGGACAGGTCTACGTAGCGATATAAATACTCGCGGATTGCTTCGATCAATTCGTTGACTGAGCCGTATGGCTCCGGCGTCTCCGGAAGTAGCACCGCTCCATGCTTGATGAGGTTATTGGTGGCCGGAATGGGGGTCAGTCTCTCGCCGGCATCCAGTTCCAGGAAGTCCACGAGCAATGATTCATTGCGGTCGCAAACAGCGAGCATGGTCCTGTTATTGGTTTTCGAATACACCAGCTCCACGATCCGGCCGTCAGGAAGAACACGAGAGACCGTGAGAGTCTTTGGTTTGTCGCGTTTGCGTTCTTCCATATACAACAAGCCTACGCGCAACAGGTTTTGCAGTGGAGACGAGCAAACGTGCCGCTGACGCACAGTTGCTTGCCTACCGCGTGACAAATCCGGTGGGTACGTTAGATTTGTACATCCAAAACATGAAGTATTTTCTCTATTGCCGAAAATCATCCGAGTCCGAAGACCGGCAAGTTCTCTCGATCGATTCCCAACAGAACGAGTTGGAGCGGGCTTTCGGTGGCAGAGATGGAATCCAGATCGTTGAGGTATTCAAGGAGTCCTTCAGCGCCAAAGCGCCTGGACGGCCTATCTTTAACGAAATGCTGGAACGCATAGAACGAGGTGATGCGGAAGGCATCATTGCCTGGCACCCAGACCGGCTCGCTCGCAATTCGGTCGATGGCGGCAGAATAATCTATCTACTGGACAAAAAGAGTCTGAAGGATCTCAAGTTCTCGACCTTCACCTTCGAAAATAATTCGCAAGGCAAATTCATGCTCTCGATTACCTTCGGCTATTCGAAATACTATGTGGACAGCTTGAGCGAAAACGTTAAGCGCGGCAATCGAGCAAAGATTGAGATGGGCTGGCGCCCCAATCAAGCGCCGCTCGGCTACCGTAACGACAAAGAGACGAAAACGATCGTCAAAGATACTGTCCACTTCCCGCTCATCCGGAAAATGTATGAGCTCATGCTCACCGGGACATATTCCACGAAGCAGATCGCCATTATCGCAAGGGATGAGTGGGGTTTCCGGACGCCACAGAAAAAACGTATCGGCGGCGTGCCGCTAGCGCTAAGTTCAACCTACAAGATCCTCACCAACCCTTTTTATGCAGGTATCATCGTTTGGAGTGGACAGACCTACCCTGGCAAACATGATCCCGTCGTCAGCATTGACGATTTTGAGCGAGTGCAAGAACTTTTGGGGCGACCTGGCCGACCTCGGCCGCAGCGGCACGCGTTCGCGTTTACGGGAATGATCCGGTGCGGCGTGTGTGGGCTCATGGTCACCGCCGAACACAAGATCAATCGATTTGGCAGCCGATATGTCTATTACCACTGTACGAGGCGACGGATGACACCCCACTGTCGGCAGCCGTCGATAGAGCTGACGGAGCTTGAGCGTCAGATTGTAGGGTTTCTTGAAGATTTGACGATTGCAGAGAAGGTGCATAGCGTCGTCGTCGCCAGATTAAATGACCTCAGAGGCCATCAGGACATGGAAGCGACCGCGCGGAAGCGGTCGCTTGAGACAGCGCTCCACGGAAAAGCTGCCGAGCTATCTGAGCTTACCGGTCTTCGCCTTCGAAACCTTATTACTGATGACGAGTTCCTGCATAAGCGTCAGGAGCTTCAACAGGAGCAGCTACGACAGACGCAACAGTTGAGTCGGATATGCACAGAGGCGACCCGGTTCGAACCCTTCGAGGATGTCATTCTATTCAGCAACAAGGCAGCATTTTGGTTCACCCATGGCGATGACCAATCCAAAAAGCTGGTTCTCGAAACCGTCGGTTCGAACCTTTCCCTAAAAGACAAAATACTCAACATTGAAGCCAAAAAACCGTTTAGAGGGTGGTCGAAAACTGAGAGAAATTCACTTCAGCTGGGGGACTTGGAATCGAACCAAAATTAACGGCTTCAAAGGCCGCTGTCCTACCGTTAGACGATCCCCCAGCTGTGGGCACGAACTACTTTATGCTAACGCATTTTTACTATTTAGCGAGCGCACACGCTGTCTTCATTGCCACTATTCGCCTATTCGCGCGAATTAGAGAAGAGAGATGACGGAACGAGCTGGTAGAGGAGAGTTTGGAGCGAGACAGTAGAACATTTGGAGACTGCGTTGCTCGCGATCAACAACGCCTGCCGCAGAGAGAACTCCGAGATGTTTGGATGTCGCTTTGAAGGAAAGCTTGATTTCTTCGGCGATATCGCCGACGCTGGCTTCCTTCATCGTCTTCAGGAATCGCAGAATCGCAAGCCGGCGCCGATTCGCGAGCGCTTTCATAATCCGCTCAAAGTCCTTTTCAGATATTGACGCTTTGCCTTCTACCATACTCGTATCCATCTATTCTACCATTCGCGCGAATTAGAGAAGATAGGATTATTCAGGAAACAACTCTAATACGGCGAGTTCTAGCGGGAGCGCGGGGATGGGCGCGAAGCGAATACGGTCTGCTGCAGTGAGAAATGCGAGCATAGTCGCGTGCGTAATGCCTTTGCCGGCTGAAAACTTTTCAAGCGCAGAGAATTCGTCCGCACCGAGCTCGTCTGCGAGCGAGGCGCGTAGCTCGGGCGCGTAGCGGATAAGGAGAGTGGCCCGCAGAGCTTCTAAAACGAGTTCAAGAAATAATTTCATATCTACATCTGCTTTTGACGCTTTCTCTATGGATTCTAACGCTTTACCGCGTCCGCCAGCTGGCGGAGCAATGACGAGCGCGGATATGAGCGCGTGTACTTGTTCTCTCCTAGGTGCCCCAGTCGCTAGCTCTACGAGCTCGCGCGATAAATTTTTCTCACTCGTACCGGCAAAAACTTTTTGCAACACAGACAGCGCGTCGCGATACGAGCCGCCAGCGAGCATCGCGATAAGCTCGGCGGCGTCAGGCGCAAGAGCATAACCCTCTTTCTTCGCCACTGCCACTGTCATCTTGGCGAGCACAGCACGCGTTGGCTTCTTAAATTCAAAAACCTGGCAACGCGACTGCACTGTTTCTGGCACTTTTTCTAGCTCTGTAGTAGCCAAAATAAAAACCGCATGCGCAGGTGGCTCTTCAAGCGTCTTTAAAAAAGCATTCCACGCGCTCTTTGAGAGCATGTGCACTTCGTCAAGCAGATACACTTTGTATGGCGATTCAAAAGGCAATGTATAGACGCCCTCTGTGAGCGCACGGATATCTTCAACCGTATTATTACTAGCTGCATCAATCTCATTTAAATCGTTCTCTTTACACCCTATTGCTTCAGCAAAAATTCTAGCTACAGATGTCTTCCCTAGCCCGCGACTACCGGCAAATAAATATGCGTGCCCAATCTTCCCTGACTTCGCCGTTTCCTCCAAGGGCTTTGTCACCTGCTCCTGCCCAACGACATCTCTAAACGTCGCGGGCCTGTGCGTCCTGTATAAACTCTGATGTGCCATAGAACTAGTATATAGGCCTTAGGCTCTAGGCACTAGTTTTTATAAAAGAGCAGTTTGACTTATAGAATGGATGTGATATGTTCTAATCTAGTAATTTCAGACGTCCAATTTTCAATGGAGGATTAGATGGGCATCAAAACGTTCTTTGCTATTCTCGCATTCCTGTTCTCCGCTTCAGCGTACGTTTTCTATGTCAAATCAGTATTGGGCAGTAGTTCCCGTCCAACTCTCTCGTCATGGATCTCGTGGGGCCTCATGGATGCTGCGATTCTGGGTGGTATGGTTGCCGCCGGTGAAATGGCATGGCAATTGGTAGCATACGTTGCGGGCGTTGGGTGCGTAATCGGCGCCAGTATTTACAAGAAAGCAACGGTGGACTGGAAGCGTCTCGACTCTTACTGTCTTGTTATCGTGATTTGCGCAATTGTGCTGTGGACAATTTCGGGAAATCCGAATGTTGCAATCGTCCTTAGCCTGGTCGCCATCACCATCGGCAGTATCCCGCTGACAGTAAATCTTTGGCGCGACCCGTCACGAGAGCCGCGCTTGCCATGGCTTCTGATTCTGGCAGGGGGTGTCTTCGGGGTATTAGCCATCAGAGAGTGGAACATCGCTGCGGCTCTCACTCCGGTATGGTTCCTTTTGATCATGGTGTTTTTTGTCTTCCTGATGTTTCGCACGCCGCATTCTTGCAAGGCGGCATGAATTTCAGATGGGACCCAAAAGGGCGCTCCGGCGCCCTTTTTTATTTCAGTAGTGCTTCAAGTTCTGATGCAGACTCCGCTGTCATGAGCTTCGTTCGCAATTCAGCGGCTCCGCTGAAGCCGGTGACAAAGGCTTTTATGTGCTTTTTTAGGATAGCAAAATTCTTTTTGGGTGTGAGTTTTTCAAATCCGTATGCAAGTTCTATGAGTGCCACGAGCTTTTCTTGTAAAGAATGTTCGGACTTCGTAAGTCCTGGCCCAATGATGGACTTACGAAGTCCATCAATACCTGCAAAAACCCAGGGGTTGCCGAACATTCCGCGGCCTATCATGATTCCGTCGCAACCGGTCTCTTCGGCTAACTTTCTACCTTGTTCAACATTCTCCACATCGCCATTCCCTATCAACAACACATTTGGATTTATTCTATTGCGTATCTCCACTGCCCTGTTCATAAGTTCCCACTGTGCTGGCACGAGCGACATCTCCTTTCTTGTTCGTAAATGTAATGTGATGGCTACTGGGTTAGCAGAAAGTAACGCAGGCAACCATTCATCAAGCGACTCTTTGTTGTAGCCGATTCTGGTTTTTACTGAAACCGGCAAGCCACTCGCCTCCTGCGCTGCTTTAATTATCTCCACTGCCAATTTTGGATTCTTAATCATCGCGGCGCCACAGCCTTGCTTCTCTATCGCGCGGTCGGGGCAACCCATATTGATATCCACACCATCAAAGCCGAGCTCGGCGACGAGCTTCGTCGCATAGGCTATCATCTCCGGCTTGCTAGAAAAAATTTGTGCAACAATCGGCCGCTGATCTTCTTCAAAAAGTAAATCGCGCATCAGTGGATTCGTCGAAAGACAAGGAGACACCTCGCTCCGCGAGGAGTCACCTTGAATCTCACAGGTATGATATAAACCGTCTGCTGAGACAAACTCTGTCCAAAAAACGTCTGGCTTCCCTCTCTTAGCTACCAGTGCGCGAAAGGCGACATCAGTGACATCCGCCATCGGCGCCATCGCGAAAAAAGGCCTTTGTAGTCCTTGCCAAAATGATTTCATATTTCTACCGTACCAGAAATTCCTGCAAACTGCCTCCTGCTCCTGCTCACTTCTTCTTTACATACACTTTCCCATCAAAGCGCAGATCTACGTAATCAATGTTCCCTTGTGAGAGGTCTAGGCTCTCACTGGCAGAGACGAGAGCGGTAAAAGCGTTTTGTTCGTTGCCAAGTATATATGTAACTCGCGTACCGCTACTCAAATAATCATCTACTTCGCCATCATGTACCACGATTTTATCAACAGCCGAGCCGAGTGTAGAGAGCTGGCGCGCGAAGTCAAATACGGCTGGCAATTTGTCAGTGTAGGAAAGAGTCGCTCTAAGCGGTTCTAACGTGTCATCCACAAGCGGAGAGTATAGAGAAAAGCTGTTAATCGTTTGTATGTCTGATTTCGCTGGCGCAAATATAAATCCGTTTGCATCGAATATATAGCAATACTCATCTACACCTGTTGTCGGGACTAGCCCGCACCAGCGCGCTATAGGTGTGCGCGTATCTATTTTTATTGAAATACTTGTGAGGCTACTGCGAGATATAGAAACGGCTGCGATGTCGCTATTGCTAGCGAGTATATCTCTGCGAATTCTATCTTCAGGAAAGAATAATATTGAATCACGCGGTATAAGCCCCATATAGTTCCCGATCATTGCTGATAGAGCCAATCCAGAGAACGTGTTGTCGCCACCAATTATATTCACATGCGCGATGCGTACCTCGCTCTGATTAAGACCGTAAATAGTTGTAGAAAGTAGGAGCAGGAGCAGTATGAAAAATGCAATGAGCCAGACACGGCGGCGATTACGCCGCCGATCTGCGAGACGCTCACTACCTCGCTCCGATGATGCTCTTCCCCACATACGGTACAAGAGCTTCTGGCACTGCAATAGTACCGTCAGCCTGTTGATAATTTTCTATAATCACAGCGAGTATGCGTGGTGTCGCGAGTGCGGTGTTGTTCAGAGAGTGCGCGAACTTCATCTCACCATTTTCATCTCTATAACGAATGTTTAAACGCCGAGTCTGGAAATCGTGGAAGTAAGAAGAGGAATGCGTCTCGCGATATGTGCCCTCTGAGGGCATCCAGCACTCAATGTCATATTTCTTAACCTGTCCGAGTCCGATATCTCCTCCACAATTTATTACAACGTGATACGGGATTTTAAGAAGCTGGAGCATCTCTTCTGCATTTGCCGTTAACTCTTCGTGATACTTCACACTCGCTTCGTGCGACGCCTCGCAGAGTATAACTTGTTCAAATTTAAAGAATTCATGTATGCGCACTAAACCTTTGGTATCTTTACCATGAGCTCCAATCTCTCGACGAAAACATGGCGAGAATGAGAAGTATTTTATCGGGAATTGCTTCACATCTAGAATTTCGTTCATGTGATATCCCATCGTCGCGACTTCACCTGTGCCAGCAAGATAATAATCATCCTGCGTTTTATACAAGTCATCTTCGCTTTGTGGAATATAGCCAGTGCCCATAAAAGATTCTCTGCGCACAAGACTCGGCACTATCATCGGCGTGAACCCTTCTTTTTTAACAAAAAAGTCAGAGATAAAGTGCCAGAGAGCATACGAGAGCAACGCGCCGTCGCCCTTTAAAAAATATCCTCTGAAGCCAGAGACTTTGGCACCGCGCTCAAAGTCTGCCATATCTAGCTTTGTCATTAGCTCTACATGACTCTTGGGTGGAAAGGTGTATTGGATCGGCACGCCGACCTTCTTAACTTCCATATTATTGGCGTCGCTGTCGCCCTCTGGCACAGTCATGTCAGGGATGTTCGGCACTGCGAGCATCAGCCTATGCCACTCCTCCATTACCTTCTTTAACTGTTCCTCGCTCTCGGCCATGCCATCTTTCAAATGCTTCATCTGCTCAATAATCACCTCACGCTCCTTGTCCTTGGCGCGCTGTATCTCGTTGCTCCGGCGATTTTGTTCAGACTTTTTAGCATCAAGCTCTTGGCGAATAAGCTTTCGCTCGTCGTCAACTTTAATAAGGCGATCAATATCTACATCTATATGCTTCTTCTTGGCGCCCGCCTTAATCAAGTCAACATTCTCCCGTATAAAATGTATGTCCAGCATGTTCTACGTATTATACTGCACACATGGAGATTCGCGAACTTGAACGCACAGAGTGGCCGGGGCAGTTGCTGGAGATACCGCAACCGCCCAAAAGGCTGTGGGTAAGGGGTGCTCTGCCACCTGCTGGGCACAAGCTACTTACGGTAGTGGGCTCACGCGCTATGACGCGCTATGGGCAAGAGGCGTGCGAGAAATTAATTACTGGTTTATCTGGTTATCCAGTTTCTATAGTTTCTGGTCTGGCGCTCGGTACTGATACTTGCGCGCACAAAGCTGCGCTTTCTGCTGGCTTGCATACATTAGTTGTGCCGGGTTCAGGACTTGGCGATAATGTGCTCTATCCAAGAAGTAATCGCCCCTTTGCAAAAGAAATTCTAGAAAAAGGCGGTGGGTTCTTGTCGGAGTATCCACCTGACGAACCCTCGCGCGTCTACTACTTCCCCGAGCGTAATCGCATCATGGTCGGGATCTCTGACGCAGTGCTAATTATAGAAGCCGGGCAAAAATCCGGTACGCTCATCACTGCTCGCTTAGCGGGAGAATATAATCGCGACCTGCTCGCTATCCCCCACCGCATCGGCGACCCACACGCCTTCGGCTCGCATCTCTTTATCCGCCTCGGCGCTGCGCTCGTGTCTGACCCGCTACACATCCTAGAAGCACTTCATATCGCCCCGCGTGAGTCTGCCTCACTCACCGCACCGAGTGACCTAGAAGACGCCGAGCTCGTTGTATGGAATATGCTAGAAGAGCCAAAGACGCGGGATGAAATTCTTCGCGGAAGTCAAACTTCCGCAGGAGAGCTTCTCACCGCCCTCGTCGCTCTCGAACTCCGCGGGCTCATCCGCGAGGAATTCGGCGCTTGGCATCGCACATAAAAATGAAAATCTACTCATGGAACATGCTTTGTAGAAACCGCGAATTGGATCGCGCTTTTGATTTCATATCTACATCTGACTTCGATATCTTCTGTCTGCAAGAAGTACCAGAGAAATTTCTAAAACGTTTGCAGAGCCTCCCATATCACATAGCGTTTCGCAGCGAGCGAGAGCTGCTCTATCCTTGGGGTACTGTTCATAACTACGTAGTGACATTATCGAAACATCCGATTACTTCGCAAGGTGGCATCGCCTTCCCTGAATACTGGCACTTCTTACCGCTACGCACGCGTTTGTTCGTAATGATTATGCCAAATCAACTATTCACAAAGATTCGCAATCGCAGTGCTCTCTACGTTGACATAAAGACAGACAAACAGTCTTTGCGAGTATTTAACTTACATCTCATCCTCGCCCAACCAGCTTGGAGACTGAAAGAATTTGAAATGGCTATGGCCGAGCGCGACTCATCAAAGCCGACGGTAGTCTGCGGGGACTTCAACACCATAGAGGCACCACATATCTCCATATTAAATTGGATTCTGGGAGGAAAAGTGAGCGATGCGTTCTTACACCGACGCGAACGCACGAATATCCAAGAGCGATTTGTTCAGCACGAACTCGTCAACACCCTCGCCGGCTCCATCACGCACCAGCTCTCGCGCTCACAGCTAGACCACATCCTCGTCTCACACACGTTTTCAATAAAAAAAGCAGAAGTAATTACTGATAGATTTGGATCCGACCATCACCCGATTTGCGTAGAAGTCGTTTGACACAATATAGCTACTCGCGTTATGAGTGAATGAATGAGTAAGAGATTATTAATAGTAGAATCGCCGACGAAGGCGAGGACTATAGGGAAATATTTAGGTAAAGACTATGAGGTCATTGCCTCGGTTGGTCACGTCCGCGACTTGCCGAAGAGTAATAAAGACGCTGTGGATATTGAAGGCGGGTTTATCCCGCGCTATGTCGTGTCACCTGGGAAGTTGGAGGTAATAGAGAAGATACAGCGAGCAGCAGAAAAAGCAGACGAGATATATCTGGCGACCGACCCCGACCGCGAGGGCGAGGCGATAGCGTGGCATATCGCCGAGCTAATACAGGAAGAGCTCGGAAGTACCAAATCTCAAAAGTCAAAAAACAAACCTATAAAACGCGTTGTGTATCATGAAATTACCGAGGATGCTATTAAAGATGCGATTGCGCATCCGCGCGATATAGATGAGAATCTGCGCCGCGCGCAAGAAGCGCGGCGTGTACTGGACCGTATAGTGGGCTATGACTTGTCTGGGCTAATCTGGAAAAAGGTCCGTTACGGGCTGTCTGCTGGCAGAGTGCAGTCCCCCGCGCTCCGGATACTCGCGGAGCGCGAACGCGAGATTAAGGCTTTCGATCCTGTCACCTATTTCATACTCTCGGCACTTTTCAAATCAAAAACTGGCGAGCTAGCCACGACCTGCGTTGAACAGCCGGCGACGAAGGAAGAGGCAGATAGAATAGTAAATGCAGGCAAAAGTGCTAACTGGAGTGTGGCAGACGTCGTAGAGAAAGAAGAGGACAGAAATCCGCGACCGCCCTTCACTACGTCTACACTCCAGCAAACTGCCTCTACACGACTCGGCTTCGCGCCTTCAAGGACAATGAGCGCCGCGCAGAAGCTCTACGAAGCTGGCCATATCACCTACATGCGCACCGATTCGGTAAATCTCGGCGCAGAGGCGGTCGCGAAAATAGCGAACGTGGTTGAAAAAGATTTTGGTAAAGACTATGTACAAGTGCGCGTGTATAAGACAACGAGTAAGAATGCGCAGGAGGCGCACGAGGCTGTCCGCCCGACAAACCCATCGCTCGCGCGCGCTGGTAACACGCCTGATGAGACACAACTCTACGAGCTAATCCGCACGCGCGCACTCGCCTCGCAGATGAAGGCTGCGCGAATTATGCGCACGGGTGTCGTGTGTAAGGGTGACACCTTGCAGCAAGGAGTCATCTTTACCGCGAACGGCTCGCGACTACTATTCCCCGGCTGGCTCGCGCTGGACACAAAAGCGCGAGGCGAAGATGTTGAACTGCCGAAGCTTGCTGTCGGCGATCCACTATCTCTTATCTCTCTTGGCGCAGAAGAGAAGCAGACCGAGCCACCGAATAGATACACCGAAGCTGGATTAATTAAAGAACTAGAAAAGAGAGGGATTGGCAGACCATCAACCTATGCTTCTATCATGAAGACGATTCAAGATCGCGGATATGTGGAGAAGGTGGCGAGAGCGCTCCAGCCCACTGCCACCGGTATGGTCGTATCTGGATGGCTTGAAGAAAATTTCGCCACCTATGTGAGCGACACCTTCACTGCAGAAATGGAGGACGAGTTGGACGAAATAGCGCGTGGCGAGCGCGGATATACAGAAACGCTCACGGAATTTTATGGACCGTTTGAAAAGGCAGTACGAGCGAAAGATAAACTCCCGAAGGCAACATCGCTCGGCGACTCTGGAGCTGAGTTCCCCTGCCCGCTCTGCGGGAGCCCGATGGAGAACAAGCTCGGCCGTGGCGGTGTCTTTATGAGTTGTAAAAAGTATCCGGATTGTATGGGCGCGCGGACAGAAGACGGTCACGAGCTAAAGCAGGACGAGCCGATTGGTAATCACCCCGACACTGGCGAAGCAATCTACATAAAAACAGGGAGATTCGGGCCATATGTAGAGATGCTGCGGCCCTCCGAAGCTTCAGCGAAGGGGGCGCGTGACGAAAAACCCCACTCCGCTAAAGCTTCGCGGGGTGGCGGCAAACGTGGTCGAGGACGACCACGAGTTGCCGCCAAGAGAGCAAGTATTCCTAAAGGCACTGACCTGTCGCAGGTAACTCTCGCAGATGCTGTGCGTTACCTATCTCTCCCGCGCGAGCTCGGCAATCATCCATCAACTGGCAAGGCAGTGTTTTCAAACACCGGCCGATTCGGCCCCTATGTCGGCAGCGATGGCGAGTTCCGCTCGCTCAAGGCCAAGATCGGCGACCCATACACTATCACGCTTGATCAGGCTCTCACCCTCCTCGCCGAACCAAAGAAACCTCCAAAGGGTGTAGAAATAGTAAAAGAAATCGGTAAACATCCGCGCACCGGCAAATCACTTGTACTCTATAAATCTAAGCAGGGTGTATTCCTAAAAAAGGGCCTCCGCCGCATCTACCTCCCCGACTCTGTCTCTCCAGACTCTCTCACTCCTGCCGAAGCCTCCGAGTATTTGAAATAAAGTGTGTTAGATTAATAAAGTTCGCACGTGCATTTTGCTGGGGTGGCGAAATTGGTAGACGCACTAGCCTTAGGAGCTAGCGGGGCAACCCATTGGAGGTTCGAGTCCTCTCCCCAGCACCACTTGACTTTTCTGTAGTTTCGTGTATCATAAGTATCAGAAATCTAGCCTGCTTTATGGCTAGTTTTGAACATTCCGTAACGCATATCAATCGCAACAAAACAAGGAGATCATCATGGTTGAAATATTCGGAGAAAGTTATAGTGGCTTCACGATCGCATTCTACGTACTGCTCCTATACTTGGCAGGAAGTTTACGAATCGTCGGTCCAAAGGAGCAAGGATGTGTCCTCCTGTTGGGCAGACCATTGTTCAACGTCTCTTCCGGTCTTGTATTTGTCCCGCTGCTAATATGTTGGCTTGTAACAGAAACACGGCTCGTCATACAAGACGAGCTCCCTGCTGAACCGGAAAAAATCTATCGCGCAAGTGCGGGTGATCCGGAAGGCAGTACTGTTCCACCAGAATTACAAGCACTCGGTATGAGACCGCCAATAAGGGTTACCTTCAGTGGCAGGAATCAGGCGAGCAAGGATGCTCTGATCGAAGAGAATGACCCCTATGACAATCGTATGACTGAAGAAGTCGTGCCAGTGATTCGCTGGAGAATAGATGACTTCAAGACTTTCTTGACAGTTATTGGTTCCGTCGACGAAGCTCGAAAGCAGATGGAAGATACTTGCGTGAAAATGTTCACTGAACGACTCACAAAGGTTAGCCCTGCTGTTGCGCTTCTTCGCATCAGTGAATTCAGCACTGAACTTCAGACTGCAATCGAGCTACTGGTGCACGGCAACAATACTAATCCTGGCTGGGGAATTCGCATCGAAAGCGCTCAAATCAAGGCAATAAAGTTCTCCAAAACGCTCAATACTGCCGTTCAAAATGTGATAGTTCAAGAACGTCAAAAAATGGCCAACATCCGCGAGGGCGAAGGTCTGGGCGGTAAAGAAAAAGCGATTTTGGATGGTCGTACTGCTGGATTGACAAAAATGGCAAAAGACCTTGATGTAAAAGGTCATGATGTTCTTGGCGCCGAAACTGCTCGTGCAATAGCGGGAGAAGGCGACAAATCCAGTCAACGAACAATTATTGCTGGTTCTGGAGGATTCACTGACCTGGTTGGCACTGCAGCGGCAATTGCAAAAAGTTTTACTGACAAGGAAAATCAGAAATGATTACATATCTCTTCTTTGGTCTACTTGCAGTGATCATTGCTTGGAGAGTTATATTGCCAGGCATGAAGTTCGAAAAAACATCTACGGCAACTGTTCCAACGACAGGGACTACCACGGGAGCGAGTGCTGGAGCAGTTCCCTCCACAAAACAGAGCATGACGGACCAGTTGAAATCAAACGTCTGGACTATTCTGCTCATTGTTATTGGCGGTGGCCTCGTTCTTTGGGGGATTTTTTCTCCAGTGCGCGTCGCCGATGTTGCTAAGTGGCAACAGTATTGGTTCTCGCTTGTAGTTCTCTGGGGTGTTCTAGCCGTTCTAATCGCGATTCATGCAGAAGGGGCGACAAAGACGCTTCAGTTGGTACTCGCTGGTGTGATGTTATCAATCCTAATCATCATGCCAGCGGTGAACCTCTGGGTAGAGGAAACACCCTCGCAACAGTCGCAGACGCAACAATCACAACAAGAAAACGGTAGTAAGTACGACTGCACTGCGACAAGTCGTTGTGTGCCAACGATGTTAGGAAACGGCTCTACAGTAAAGGTTGTGATTCCTGACAGAACTTCTGTCTGCTTTGATCCAAGAAACATCCAGGACTTCGGAATTAAAACCTCGTATAAGGGTGGCCCGGAAAAAGGATTTGAAGGTATTGCAGACACTTTTTGGTTCGTTCTGAAAGAGGGGCAGACACCTCCAAAGTATTGGTTCGTGCAAGAAGGCACGAAACAGTGCTGAAACAGTAGCAAACTCAAAGGCCACCGCTTGCGGTGGCCTTTTTTTATCCAGCACCTAGTTTTGCAACAAAACTAGGTGCTGGATTTATTTGCCTTACTTCCCCATTCTATCTTACGGTGTCGCAGATTTTGGAGGGAGTTTAGATTCAATAGTGCCTAGGTTAAATGTGCCGAGAGCGACATTGATTATGCCGTATGCACCAAAGATTATCACTAGCCCGATGAGCCCCCAGCCGATAGCCTTACGGCCCTCTGTACGCTTAGTCTCGTCTCCTGCGTGCGCTATGAACTCAAACACGCCCCAGACAAATACCACAAAAGCGGCGGCAGAGAGAAGCAGGATAATCGGATTGACTATCTGCGTAACAACCTTAACAAGAAACTCGTTTAGAACAGCCATTACTTATCTTATATAGGCTGTGTACCTCGAGCGGCAGGAGGAGTCTGTTGAGCTGGATTGCCAAACTGGATAGAGCCAGTAAGCAGGTTAACGAGACCCCACACAGAGACCATGACGAAGAAACCAATAAGACCCCATAGCATAAGATTCTTACCCTTCTCCTTTGTCTCTTCAGAGTCGTGTCCAAGAATAAAGACCGAGAATGCGCCCCACAAGAAGACGATAAATGCTATGGCGAAGAGTACCGGTACGAGAATATTGTTGATGATACCGATAATAAACCCTCCAAACTCTGAAAGGTTGCTAACAGCGGCCATAGACACTAGCGGTACGGCAAACGATGCGATTGTTAAAGAAGTAATGGCAAGTGTTTTTTTCATAATACAAATAAACGAATAATGAGATAATTGTAGCTTTTCTAGCACTGCGGTCAATGCTCTATAACGCCCTGTGTGGATAAGGTTTTATAGAGTCGGATAGGTCGGACGGTTGTTCTGCCCTGCAGGTATCACCGTGCTTTGAACTATATTCACAATAGACCAGATCGAAACTATTATGACGAAGCCGATAACTCCCCACAAGACGAACTGTCTACCCTCTTTGCGCTTATCCTCTTCTGCGGCACCGAGGATGAAGTATTCGTATACGCCATACAAGAACACTATAAATGCTATGGCGATAAGTATCGGGACGAGGTATGAGTTAATTATCGTTAAGATGAGGGTGTAGTAATAAGTCAGGTATGTCTGATTGATGCTACCTGGGGTGCCACCAGTTCCACTGTTGCCAGCATTTCCTGTATTTCCTGTATTTCCTGGGCCAACGCCAACTACAGAACATTTACCGAGAGAACATGTGAGACCACTGTCACACCTGGCAAGAGTGTCATCGCAAGCGCCATCAACACCTACAGCAGAGGTAGCCACTGGAATAGAAAAGGACGTAGCTAGTGCGAGAATTGTAATGAGGAGTGAGATTTTTTTCATATTTTATTTATATAGATTAGATACAAGACCCGTCTGGCTTTTTCGGACATTCTAAATACCCTGGCGGTTGTCCACCATACGTGCCAGGAACACTTTGCCCAGAATACGAGGTCGGAGTTGGCGGTGCATAAGAGCCATTGAGGCCGAAGCTGTATGCGACAATATTTACAAGCCCCCATACAGATATCATCACGGCAAAGGCTACCAAGCCCCAGAGTATCAGCTTATGTCCCTCGCTCACCTTGTCTGGTTCGCCACCAGAAAATATGTAGGCCTTGGCTATGCCATATAGAAATACGATAAATGCAATTGCGAAGAGAAGTGGGACGAGAACGCCATTAATGGTGTTAATAATGATGTTTGCGAGACTGCAGAAATAGTTTGTCCCACACGCAGTTGCATATGGACCACCAAATCCGCTACTAAAACCGTACGAGAACGTTTGTGTAAATGTTTGTTGCATAGTCTAAGTATTACATATTAAGCCCTCGGCGCGATGCCTAGAGTGGATAACAACATATTCACGAGCGCCCAGACAGAGAACAGTACGACCATGCCTAGTATGCCCCATAGTACGAATTGTTTGCCTTCGGCACGCTTGGTCTCATCGTCTGCATTGATAAAGAAATATTTCGTAACACCCCAGATGAATGCGGCGAATGCAAATGCGAAGATGACAGGCACTACGGCAGTATTGATAGCGCCAATAATGCCTGATTGACCGTTACCGACGAATTGAGCAAATGTCATGCAAATATCATATTTAGCCGCCGACAGAGAGCGCCTTCACAGTTTCTGTTATAGCCACTTGTATAGCCTTGGCTCCAAGCAAGATCAGTGCGCCGACTATAGTCCAGAGAAGCATCTTTCTTGCTTCTACAAGCTCGCTGTCCTTGCCCTGTGCCATGACAAACTTGAAGCCGACAAAGACTAGCATCAAGACGACTATGATGGCGCCGATGCGTATCACGAAGTCTAAGATGCTACTAAGAAATGACTCTAGTGTTGCCCCGCCCTTGAGCGGGTTGATGAGAGTGACACTTGTGCCTGGGTTTGTAATCTGCGGATTATTTCCAGGATTTGTGATTGCTGGTCCCGATGTTTGCGGTGTACATGGAGCACCCGTGCTTGTTTCAAAATATACGCTAGGTGCCTCTGGGTCAGAAATACAGGCAGCGTGTGTAGTTGGCACGAATGCAAAAAGTGAGAATGCGAATACGGCGAAATAACGAGTTTTCATTGTTGTAGTAGTTGGGTTAGAGAGCGCTCGGCAGAGATGAGCGCATTGTCTATAGATGAGCGACCGCTTATCACATCCCTAATCATACCCGAGAAGACGCGGTCTGTGTCGGCAGGCATTGGGGACAGCCACCCTCTTGAGTAGAGTGCCTCGGCATACGCAACCACAGCGACAGGGTCGTCTGGCACGCTCGCGAGCTGGCTTAGAGTAGACGGTGCGAGCCCAGTAGCCGAGGCAGACGAGATCTGTGCTGTAGGAGTAGTGAAGAATTCTGCAGACTGATACGCTCCCGACGAGTTCTTGGCTCCGCGTGGGATCATAAATGCGTAGAGTAGCCCATAAGCATTTCTAAATTTGGCAGTGGCAGGTTGTGGCAAAGCAGTAACCGCGAAGTTAAGATTTGGATTGCCCTGTGTCATATATCGTGCTTCAGATGCATAGCCAAGGTAAAGCGCCAGATCTCCTGCTAGAAACATTTGGTCAGAACTTTGCAAAGAAGCATTCCACGTATACGAGACCTTAGACGGATCGGCAAACTGTGTGTAGAAGCCTACAACAGCTTTGCCTGGAGATTGACCGCTTGAAGTATTAGACCCAATATTGGCCCCTAGACCACCGTTGTTATATGAAGAAATTGGAATACTTTGTTGTAAAAAGAGTGATGAGAGTATCCCGCGCGCATTGCGAACATTGTCATAAGTGCCGAGTGCTATAAGGCCACGAGTTATTTGTCGTGCTGGTGTCATCTGCGCTACACTTGGTACAAGACCAGTTAACGCCTCCCAAGTCGCGGGTGGCCGTGCGATACCAGCAGACGAGAGGATGTCGCGATTAGAGAAGAGTACAAGAGGGTCAACAAGAAACGGTATGCCGTAGTACCCGCCATTTGTCGCGAATACGTCTCCCTCTTCAATAAACGTGCTGGTAAATGTAGCCTGTGAGAGCATATCAAGGGGTATAGGTGATAGATATTTAGCGATTGATCGGAGCTCTTCTTGTGAAGCGAGAATTAGGTCAGGTGCTACACCGGTGGCTATCGCAGACGCAAGCTCTGATGACAGTACTGATGGACTCTTCTGCACATATGACAAATTCTTGAGAGCCTCGTTTGCCTGCGCCGCTAACGACAAAACGTTGTCCATGCTTGTCTTAGGTAGAGTGCCCCATATAACTACTGTGCCAATATCGTTTTCGCCACCACTATTGTTGTTGGTGTGTGTAGCAAAAACAAAGAGACCCATAAGCGCCCCGATACTGAACACTCCGAGTAAGATCGCTTGGAACAGAGATATTTTCATGGCGAAGTAAATATTATCCCGTAATGATGCGGGCCAGCACGAAATGATTTAACCTTGTGGAATCCGCCGTTGATGAAAAAAGCTTCTGTGTCGCTCTCTGTAACAACCTTTTCAGGTACCGGACCCATCCCGCCATAGCTCCCTGCCCAATCAACAACCATGAGTTTGCCACCAGGCTTTAAAATGCGTTTAATCTCCTTCAATAATCCAAAACGGTTTTCAATTTGGAATAACGTGTTCGCTAGAATAACTGCATCAAGAGATGCATCGCGCAGGTGCGTCCCGCCAGGCTTCTCAATATCGCCCCAAATTGTGTCAATAATGCTCTGATGATGTATGTGCGAATTCAGCTTCAAGTGTTTTAAAACATCTTCTTGTACATCTATCGCGTATACCTTACCGCTATGTCCCACAACACCAGCGGCTGCGCGCGAGTAGTGTCCGCTTCCTGCTCCTAGGTCGCCTACCTTCATACCATTGTGCAATCCCATCTGCAGGACATTTTCGTGTGGAGAACTAAATGCATTTGCCATACATATAAAATAACACGCGGCTGCCCAGGGCAGCCGCGCAATCCACCATTCGTTCAGAAAGGTATTTCCTCTTGCATTTCATTTGGAATCTTGAGACCAAGTTTCAGATATGACTTCCGCGCAGTTGTGCGCGTTATCCTGCCTTCACGTAATTTGGCGACAACCGTCGCCTCCAGGAACATGAGCACTCTACCGTTGCTGGTGTCCATGAAGTCCGCGAATTCCTTCCAATCCTTAGCTTCTAGGACATTATTAGCTACCTGCCTAAGGAGCTTTTCCTGTTCAGCATTGCTCTTTTCACTCCACTGACTCATAACATCTCCTTTCACCAATTGGTTTTCTGGCCAGATCATCAATGAGAGCCACGGACAAAGTGTCGCTCCGTCCGGTCACTCCTGTCAGAACCCTACACCGCCCACGCCCAGTTCACAAGGTTGATCTCGTGACCTGATTAGAGTGCAACCATGCTGGCAATGCTGTCGCCCTCGTAGAGGCGCATGACTCGGACACCTTGTGTTGCGCGAGAGATTAGAGGTATCTCGTTGACGCTCGTGCGTATCACCTGCCCTTTCTTTGATACAACTACTAGCTCTTCGTCTTCAGCATTACCAAACACAACTCGGGCGCCTATTACCTCGCCCGTCTTCGGCGTTACGGCAGCGGTCTTGATGCCAGAACCGCCACGGCCCTGCACTTTATATTCAGAAAGTTTTGTACGTTTGCCATAACCCTTGCTCATAATTACCAAAAGTGAAGCGTCCTTTGCGGCCACAGATATAACCTCGGCAGAGACTACCTTATCGCCCTTTTTAACGCTCACTCCGCGCACGCCTCCGGCAGTACGACCCATCTCGCGTACATCTTCTACCTCAAATCTTATTGACTGCCCTTTAGCAGTAACAATAGATGCCGTGTCACCTTCTGCAGATAAGTGCGCCGAGACAAGAGTGTCCCCTTTCTTGAGATTAATAGCGATGATGCCAGAGCGACGCACGTCTGCGAAGCTCTTTGCAGAGACTCTCTTGACTGCGCCCTCTCTTGTGACAAAAAATACTGAAGATGCGTCAAGCGCGGCACCCTTCGGCACGGCTAAGACACTCGTCACCGCTTCTTCACCAGAGAGCGGTAAGAAGTTCATAATGCTCTTGCCCTTGGTGGCGCGCTTGCCCTCTGGTATCTCATACATCTTGAGCTGATACGCCTTGCCAAAGTTAGTAAAGAATAATAGGTCGCTATGTGCTGACGTGACCAAGAAGTGCGTGACTATGTCCTCTTCTTTAGTCGCAATATCCACTACACCCACTCCGCCACGCTTCTGCTTTTTATATTCTGCTGGATTAGTACGCTTTACATATCCGCCCTCTGTTAGGACTAGCATGCTCTCTTCGTCTGGAACTAGGTCCTCTACTGAAATGTTTTGCACACCGCCCTTCACAATTCTTGTACGGCGATCATCACCATATTTCTCGCCTAGCTCCATGAGCTCGCTCTTAACCACGGCGAGAATATTCTTTGCCGACGAGAGAATCTTTTTAAGCTTAGCGATAAGCACCTGTACTTCCGTCAACTCATCTTCTATTTTCTTTCTCTCAAGACCGGCGAGCTTAGAGAGGCGCATTTCAAGAATGGCAGCAGCCTGGAGAACAGAAAAACCAAACTTCTTCTGAAGAGCGAGACTCGCAGACGCTACGTCAGCTGCCTTCTTGATAATCGCAATGACCTCGTCTATATGGTCAAGCGCCTTGCAGAGTCCAAGCAAAATGTGCTCGCGTGCCTCTGCTTGGCGCAGGTCAAACTCTGTACGACGCTTCACCACTTCTTGTCTGTGATGCACAAAGTGTTCTAGCATCCCCGAGAGTGAGAGCATCTCTGGTACACCGTCTACAAGAGCGAGCATGTTGTAGTGGAAGGTGCTCTCAAGCTCTGTGTGTTTATACAAATTATTCAAAACTGCTTGCGGATGCGCGGTGCCCTTCAGCTCTACCACGACGCGGATATCGCTTGTGGACTCGTCGCGCAGATCGCGAATACCCTCCAGCTTTTTCTCTTGTACCAAATCCGCAATCCTCGTAATCAAGTCACTCTTGTTAACGCGATACGGGATTGAAGTGATGATTATCTTCGTGTCTTTCTTACCATCATCAATAATCTCCGCTTCTCCGCGCACTACGACTGGCCCCTTACCTGTACCGTATGCATGTTTAATGTCCGTCTGGCTGAAGGCGACGCCGCCAAGTGGAAAGTCCGGACCTTTTACAAATTGTAATAAGTCATCAGTGGTTGCATCAGGATTCTCAATCAAGTGGACTGTGGCGGCGACTACCTCGCGTAGGTTGTGCGGAGGGATATTAGTCGCCATGCCGACCGCAATGCCGAGGGTACCGTTTAGCAACAAGTTTGGCAAAGCGGCTGGTAGAACTCTTGGCTCTTCACGAGTCGCGTCATAATTGGGTATCCAAGACACAGTCTCTTTCTCAAGATCGGCAAGCAGAGAGTCTGATATGCGCGACATCTTGGCCTCGGTGTAGCGCATAGCCGCAGGCGAATCGCCGTCTATAGAGCCGAAGTTGCCTTGACCAAGAACAAGCGGGTAGCGATATGAAAATGTTTGCGCCATCTTGGCCATAGAGTCGTAGACGGCGATATCGCCGTGCGGATGATATTTACCGAGCACTTCGCCGACCACTGTTGCAGACTTCCTGAACTTGACCGTCGGAGTAAGGCCCATGTCGCGCATGGCGTAGAGGATACGGCGGTGCACCGGCTTCAAGCCGTCACGGACGTCGGGCAAAGCGCGCGCGGTGATAACCGTCATCGCGTAATCAATATACGATTGTCGCATCTCGGCGACTATCGGCTGATTAATGACATTTAACGCAACGGGAGTCACGTCACCGTCTTCTTTTTCTGCTTTTCCACGCGCCATAAAATATATTTAATATCAGAACGGTATCGTAGTCTGCTCTGGCTTCTTAACAGGGGCCTTGCCTGCTGTTGTGTCTACGATCTCAATGTGAGCTGGCGCGTCCTCGTTGTCTAGTACCGCAGCAACACCTGCGATGCCTTGAGAATTGTTTGTGACATCTACTGCTTCTGCACCCCCAGTGGCATCAGCAAACGAAGACCCTTGTACAGCGAACAATCCGTTTGCAACAGAGCCCACGAGCCACACGAGTGCGATTAGCCCCGCCCCGACAGTTGCAGAGACAAATGCAATGCTCTTGCGGATATGATGTGGCTGGCCCTTAACATGTTCTATGTGTTCAAAGACAGTTTTCATATCTTATTGAGTTATAACCATTATACTCCCTTCAAGAGTCGTCAAATCCTTTTTCTTAAGTGTGAGCTTATCAACTTTTTCATTCCCATTACCAGCCTCTTTAAGAAATGCTTCAAGAGATTTCGGCGCACCCACTCCTTGCCAATGTATAGGTACTATTATCTTTGGCTCTAGCGACACCGCGAGTTCGTGCGCCTTTGAAGCAGATAGAACACCTTCACCACCAATCGGCACAAACAATACATCTATCTCGTCAATGCTCTCGCGCGCCTCTTGTGACAGTTCAGTGTCAGACAATGCACCGAGATGCACTAGAGTCATATCCTCAAGTTGCACACTATATATAGTATTCACGAAACTTGGCGGCGAAACACCCAAGTTGCTTGGGTGTTTCGCCGCCAAGTTGTACGCACTGTGTGAGAGGAATCCTTGTATCACTACGCCTCCTCTCTCGTACTCGCCGGGGCCGTTCACAACAAAAGGCTTTTTGTCGCCGTAAGTCACTTCGTCAACGCCATTCATATCGGGATGGTCGCGCGAGACTAGGGCGATATCGGCGCCGAATCGCACTGCGGGCAGAGTGCCACTTTTAGAGATAGGATCAAAGACGAGCGTCAAATCGCCGAAGGTAACCTTGATACATTGACCCCCGTGATGCGTGATAACCATTGCGTATATTGTAGCACAAAATGTTATCCCCTGCGACACATTTTGGGTCTTGTAAATTGAAATGATTCTGGTAGATTAACCCTCAGACGTTCCTTTGACAGCTTGTATCGTCCTTGGCGCGTCCTTTCGCGAAATCAACCTGTTTCAAACCTTAAGGAGAAACTCGTATGAGATTCAAGACAAGAATGATTAATGCCGCCGTTGCCGCCGCGCTAGGCACAGTTGCTGGAGCTGCCCAGGCAATCGTCAATACGGCAAATTCGTTCGCCGACAACATGGACGCCACCAACCGCCGCGACCGGCACAGCACTGGCCCCAGTCGTCAGCTCGGGTACATCAGCCCCGGCGCCGGCAAGCCCAACGCTAATTTCCGTGGATACACGAGGGTCGGCCAGACGGCACAGCTCGATGCGAAATCCGGTGACACCGCGACTATCGACATGACGCGCGAAAGCATCGGCGGCAATGCCAATTTCTGGGCGAGCGCGGGCAACGTGAACTAGGTCCACATCATTCCGGGACCGAAAGCAAATCAATCAATTGAACATTCTTATGAAAGGAGACAGGCCCGCGTACTAAGCGGGCCTTTCCATTTTCTACATCATCTGCTATAGTCTTTTTGTTGCGTGCTGGAGAAGTAGTAAGTGGCTAACACTGCGTTCCGCAAGGAGCCAGAACCCTTATCAAAAATCCGCACTGCTTTTATATTATGTCTGACGAGACGAAGGTGAAGGCTTTGCCTTTACCAACAATACATCTAGAAAAAGACCATCCGATGGCTGGCTTAATTGATGCTATCCCGATGCCGCCGTCTACTGGCGACTTGGTAGAAGGCACTATTATCGCCATCAGCCGCGGACGCGTTTATATCGACTTAGCGCCCTTTGGCACCGGTCTTATCTACGGTCGTGAATACCTCAACGCCGCTGATGTATTGCGCAAGGCGAATCCGGGCGACATTATCTCGGCCAAGGTCGTCGACCCAGCCGGTCGCGATGGCTACATAGAGCTCTCGCTGAAAGAAGCTCGTCAGGCCGCTATCTGGGGCGAGGCAGAGACGGCGATTCTATCGCAGACTGCTTACTCTCTCAACGTTGAGGAGGCGAACAAGGGAGGTCTCATTCTCACATGGCAGGGCATCCAAGGCTTCTTGCCAGCGTCACAGCTCTCCAAGGATCATTATCCGCGCGTCCCCGAAGGCGATAAAGAGAAGATCTTGGGTGAACTCACGAATCTTGTCGGCCATCCACTCTCGGTTCGCATCATCACTGCGGACGCCAAGGAGGGTAAACTTATTTTCTCTGAGCGCACAGGCAACGAAGCAGACGAGAAGGCTTCGCTAATTGATAAGTATCAGGTCGGCGACAGTGCCGACGGCGAGGTAACGGGCATCGTAGACTTCGGCGTCTTCGTCAAGATTGAACAAGGTCTTGAAGGCCTCGTGCATATAAGCGAGCTGGACTGGGGCCTCGTAGAAGATCCACACGCGCTCTTCAATGTGGGCGATAAGGTGCGCGTAAAAGTTATTGAAATAAAAGACGGCAAGATATCGCTCTCTATCAAGGCGCTGAAGGAGAACCCTTGGCACACTGCCGCTGAACGCTACAGTAAGGGTATGGAGGTGCCGGGCGTCGTTATTAAATATAACAAGCATGGCGCACTTGCTTCTATTGAAGAGGGCGTCGCGGGCCTTGTTCACGTCAGCGAATTCGCGACGCCAGCCGAGCTCCGTTCAACTCTAGAACTTGGCAAGACCTATCCATTCACAATCTCATTGTTTGAACCAAAAGATCAGCGCATGACACTCACCTTTGCTGGCAAGAAGAAATAACGCTCCGGCAAGTGCAATATCGGAACACGCATCGACCTCCCCAGCGGGAGGTCGTGCTGTCTCTCAGTTTGCGGGGATACCTTGACAAAAACAACCATGTGCGCTAGGATACTGACAGATTTGTGGGTATGAAGAACACCGGATTGCTTGCCGCATTGTTTGTCGTGGCTAAAGCAACGGTCGAACGTCTTTCATGTCTGCACGGTGATTCTGTCTTGGTCGTCGGCCAGATCGTCGTGAAATTACTTACAAATGTGACGAAATATGTGATGCCGCCCCGCGATGAACTTTTGTCGCGGGGCTTTCAATTTGAAGACTATCGCGTGTTGGCAAACTGGGTCGCGGCTTCAATACTTTTTCCTGAGGGACGCTTAGCGTCCCTCACTTATGCACACAAGGACATTTGAGGGACGTCTAACGTCCCTCAGGTCGTGTATGATTGGTGTATGCGGAAGGAGCCGTTCAGCATTGGGTCGTACGTTCACGTCGTTCAACGAGGAACGCGAGGATTACCTATCGTTCGTGATGAGGCAGATCGATTCAGATTCTTGCTGATGCTGACTCACTTCAACGACAGCTTCACTTCTCCAAATTGGCATCGCGATTTATATGACGCTCACGTTCACCGAACCTTCGAGCGGCCACCTCATTGGCCAGAACGTGATTCACATGTTGGACTAGTCGCTTTTGGACTCGTCGAGAATCACTTTCACCTTCTGCTCCAGGAAATCAAGGAAGGTGGTGTCGTACGCTTTATGCATCGTCTAGGCACCGGGATGGCAAAGAAATTTAACGAACGCTATTGTGAAAAAGGATCCCTCTTCCAAGGTTCATATTGTGCGCGAACTGTGGACGATGACAATTATTTCCGATACGTATCGGCGTACATCCAAGTGAAAAACGCATTCGATGTTCACCCTAAGGGCTACAATTGGGCGCGGAGTAACTTTAACGAAGCCTATGCCTGGGCGAGTGCATATCCGTATTCGAGCCTAGGTGATTATGTTGGAACTTTCAATCGGCCAATTGTCGACAAGAAGTTCCTTACATCGCTTTACAGTCCAGATGATTACCGCGAGTACGCCCGAGACGTGATTCTCGGCCGCAATATACCTGACGACTCTGCACTACACAGCACCGGGTCCTTCGAGTGAGGGACGTTAGACGTCCCTCACTAAAGAATTCTCAAGAGATGTGATTCTTGGGCGTTATGAGCGCGACGATATTGAAATCAAGCACCAATCAGGCTTTTTTGAGTAGTTTTGTGGACATCTGATATCCTCAAAACTCGTTAATGCTTGTACCCGAAAAACATTAGGTCAAAAATCGCTAAGCCAAGCAAGAAAAGGAAAATAGTAGCGAAAGAGACCAAACCGATATAAATAAGCCGGCCCTTGGCAGACTGATCCTCTTGTTTATATTTGAGTACGAAATAAATGATGCCGACTGACAGAACCAAAATCCCTATGTTCACGTACACTACGTACTTACTTACATACAGCCAGAGAGTATTCATTACCACCAGCAAGATTACAATGCTCCACTGAGTTATCTTTGTCTTCATAGGAAAAACATTAATTAACGGGTGTTGGCGAATTGGGTGGCGGATTCAATGCCGGAGGTGCAGTAGAGACGGACGGTTTCGGCGACTTTTTTGAGAGTTTTTTTCACAACTGCCTCTTCAGAGGGTTTCCACTTCCCTATCACCATTTTTATTACCTTCTCTTCTCCAGAAACTTTTTTCGCCTGATTTTTCTTCCCAACTCCCGAGATGCCGATGCGGATGCGCGCGAACGCGTCGGTTTTAATAGCGCGCATTATGCTCTCCACTCCCTTGTGCCCGCCCGAGCCGCGCGCAAATACCATCTTTATCGTGCCGAGCGGTAAATCTAAGTCATCGTGTATCACTAACAAGTTTTTTGCGGCCTTTGGCGACTTCACAAAAGCCACGACAGCCTTACCAGACAGGTTCATCATAGTCTCTGGGAGAACAAGTGTTGTGTTCTCACTATCAACCGCGCCTTTACTCACCAGCGCGTTCGCAGTTTTATTAAAAACGAACCCGTCAAAGCCCTCGTTCTTAGCCACTAGCTCTACCGCGCTTCTACCGGCGTTGTGCCTAGTCTTCTCGTACTCTTTACCTGGGTTACCAAGGCCTACTATGACGATACTCATACGCTTATCATAGCAAAAAATTCATCCAGCACCAACTTTTTTCTAAAAAATTTGGTGCTGGGCTTGCGCTCTACAAACATACGCGTACAATGCCTGCATGACTGATACTTGGAAGGGTCTACTGAAGGATCTTTTCACACTTGCATTCCTAATTGTAGTCGTTGTTATTCCTATTCGCGTCTTTGTTATCTCTCCATTCGTAGTTGATGGCGACTCAATGCATCCAACATTTAGTAATCTAGACTATTTAATCGTTGACGAGATTTTATATGCGTTCAAATCTCCTGAACGAGGAGAGAATGTCGTATTTCGCTACCCAGGTAAACCGTCCGTCTTCTATATCAAGCGCATTATCGGCTTGCCAGGCGAGACAGTCTCAATAAAAAGCGGTGTTGTGACAATTGCCACGGTCTCTGGAGAGAGTCTAACTCTATCTGAACCATATGCAGTAAATGAAGATGCGACATATACCAAAAACGTGACGCTGAATCCGGGAGAATATTTTGTTATGGGAGATAACCGTCCAAATAGCTCTGATAGCAGAGTCTGGGGACCTCTACCGCGCAAAAATATTATCGGCAGAGTTGATCTACGTCTGCTCCCTCTCAAAGACCTAGGTCTATTCCCTGGTGCTACAAAATACTCACCATGATGCGTGACACAATTCCGGCCGAAGAACTCTTAAGTAAGGCATCTCTCGTTGGTCAATATTATGGATTCACTCCGCTCTCGTCACTCACGGCGCTGGCACGAGGCAGTGCACGACCCAAAGCAGGATATCCAGACACACTTGCCAGTCTCTCACTAGATCCTGTTGCCGAGACAGTGGCAAGCTTCTTAAAACATTGTCAAAACACATCTTGCGCACCAAATGCACGACAACCTCTTTTTATCTGGCATACCAATATAACTCCCGGTCGTCCAGTACCAAAAAAGGCGACTATCCAATTCCACGCTCTAGGCACTGACCGCGCGCTCGCTGATGCAGTTGTTATTAGAGCTCTTATTGCACTATCTCGCGATCTGTTTAGAGAAGAGCCTGTCGTCCGTATTAATTCTATGGGAGACAAGGAGACACGAGCTCGTTACGCGCGCGAGCTAGGGGTTTTCTTCAAGAAGCGCGCCACGACTCTCCCAGAAGAGTATGTAGCGCACGCAAGACAAGATGCATTTGGAGCTGCCGAATTATTACTCGCCTCCGCACTAAATGGTTCTGAGTCTAGTGGACAAGAGTACACAGACGATATGCCGTCTCCAAGCGAACATCTCTCAGACGCTAGCAGAAAACGATTTGAAGATTTGCTTGAATATTTAGAGCTGACAGAAACACCGTACGAGCTTGCTCGACACCTTATCAGCCGAGGGAATATCTGGAATGACACATGCTTTGAATTAATATCGGGTGACAAACGCGTAGCGTGGGGGTCGCGTTACAACGATCTAGCCCGCCACTTCTTCCCCTCTGCTCCGTTCACTGCAACTGGCGCGGTGCTTACGATAGCCAGTGAGGGAAAGGTTGTTGTTAAAGCAAAACCTTCACGGCTACGATTCTCGTTTGTACATATCGGCGATGAAGCAAAAAGACTTTCTATAAGTCTCGCAGAAGAATTTAGACATGCACGTGTACCGATCACTCAGAGTATCGGCACAGAGTCTCTCACAGAACAGATGTATCTTGCAGAGAAACTTAACAGCCCGTATCTGCTCATAATGGGGCGCAAAGAGGCTCTTGAGGGTTCTGCAATCCTGCGCAATCGCGCAACTCAAGAAGAAACAATCATACCCCTTCTCGGCCTCGCCGAACGCCTGAAATCTTTTGCCCATTAATTCGTTCATGGTTAGTGTATTTATGTTGGTTGTTTAGAGACGTGCTGGTAGATTGAAAGCAGTGCAAATAGCAGACTGGCGCATAGTGGGCCAAGAAATAGTCCTGCAGGCCCTATGAGACCAAGACCTCCAAAGACCGACAGTAAAACGATAAGCGGATGCAATTGCATACCCCTACCGACTAGACGTGGCCCGAGCAGATTATCTATCAAGCCTACAGCGACAAGGCTCCATATCAACAGACCTACGGCCGGCACCGTCGCTCCTATTATGAACAAGTATATTACTCCCGGTATCAAGATAATGGATGTGCCTATGCCTGGGATAAGTGCTGCAAACATCGCAACCACTCCCCATAAGATGCTGTTTGGCACTCCAAATATGGTGAAGCCAATTGCGGTCAATACTCCCTGTACAAGAGCTATCACGAGACTCCCACGGATTACTGACGTAACCGCCACATCAAGTCGTGAGAGCACCATACTGTCTTCTGTGTCAGCAAGCGGACTCATCTCAATAATCTTCTGTTTGAGTTTTTCTCCGTCGCGTAATAGATAGTAGAGAGCAATCAAGAATACAAAAAGATCTAGAAGAAGTTGCGCAGCACTGCCGAATGCTCCGCCAATATTAGATATTAGCCATGAAAGACCGTCTTTCAAATATTGATCAATAGAGACAGACAAGTCAAAGCCAGAAATCGCGAGACTTGGTGCGTATAGGTTTATTGATTCATTTGCCTGTCTGAATACTGTATCTAGGTACGCTACTCCACTGCCATCTGATAGAGAGGTGTATAGATTTTGTGCCTCTTCAACAATCTGTAATGATAGAAATGATAATGGGATCAAGATACATATCACAGTGACAGCCATAGTTACAAACGCGGCAAGCCCTGGTGACTTGCTTATGCGTTTGGAAAGTAAGTGATACAGAGGCCGTAAGATGACCGCAAACACCGCCGCGAGCGCAAGGGTGACGAGGAATGGACGTAGGATAAAAAACGTTAACGTGAGAGAAATAAGTATTAGAGCCCCCAAGAAGTATGGTCGCAATAGTTTGGCATTCATATTGTCTATAATACACCTTTCTCCCGCGTATTGTCTTTATTTCTTGCGAATGTTAGAATCCAGCAATCATGACAGCAGGAACAAGAGTAGAAGTTAAGCGAGGCAAGAACGAGAGTGCCGCCGCGCTTATTCGCCGATTTACCCGCCGTGCGCAGGGACTCGGCCTAGTGCGCGAGATGCGCGACCGCCGATATTTTAAACGTTCAAAGTCTAAGAACGTTGGCCTTAAACGCGCTCTCATATCTAAAGTGCGTAGAGAAACATACAACGAGCTAGTTAAATTAGGCAAGATTGATCCTGCCGCCAAGCGAAATGCGCGAGGTAAGGGCGGTAAGAAGTAGATAATGCCGGGCGTTTCTATAAATAATGAGACGCGATTTGCCTACGGCAAATCGCGTTTGGCATTTTCTAAAATTGCAAAAGAACTGCTACCCGACTGGGAGGTCTCGCTCGTTTTTGTAGGCCCAGCTAAAGCATTGTCCTTAAATAAGAAGTTGCGTAAGAAGTCTTATGTGCCGAATGTACTGTCTTATGTAGTCGGCGACAAAAATTGCGAGATTATTATCTGTCCTAGCGAAGCAAAGAAACAAGCCCCTGCCTATGGCCTAACGCCTAGCGCCTACTGCCTCTATTTATTTATCCACGGCGCATTGCATATAAAAGGGTGGGTGCATGGTGTTAAGATGAATAAATGCGAACAAAAGCTCGTAACTAAATATGGCACGGAGAATAACCACCGGCATAGACATAGGGACGTACCAAGTAAAAATGGTCGTAGTAGAAGAGGTGTCTGATAAGAACGGCTCGCATCAGTTACGCATTATCGGCACAGGACTTGCAGAATCAAAGGGTCTGCGCCATGGCTACATAGTAAATAAAGAAGAAGTTTCAAATAGCATACGCGAGGCTAAGCGCCAAGCCGAGTCAACTGCTCGTGTACCGATACGCTCTGCGTTTCTCGCCATCGGAGGCATCTCTCTTGACGAAGCTAGGGCGACTGGCTTTGCAATAATCTCTCGCGCAGACCAAGAGATCACAGCTCTTGATATTGAGAAGGCTAGCAAGGCCGCGCGAGAAGCGGCTGCGCCAGGATTTTTAAATAGGCATGTGCTCCACTCTATCCCGCTAGAATATCGGATTGATGGCACAAAGGTTCTTGGCGACCCTATCGGTATGAACGGTGTCCGCGTAGAAGTAGATTACCTATTCATCACTTGCCTTGCACAACACGAAGATGCTCTGTTCAAAGCAGTTGAGGACGCAGATATTGAGGTTATTGACCATATGGCATCCCCTCTCGCCGGCTCGTACGTGCTATTAGAAGGTGACCAGAAGATGAAGGGATGCTTGCTTGCAAACATAGGCGCCGAGACCGTCTCTATAGTCGTGTATGACGAGGGCATACCTATGTCTGTAAAAGTTTTCCCTATGGGCTCTAGCCATATCACAGACGACATAGCTCTCGGACTGCGTATCTCTCTTGAAGAAGCAGAGAGAGTGAAGCTCGGCAGGCTCTCAGGGCAGATGTATCCGCGTAAGAAGATTGACGACTTTATCGGGAATAGACTTAACACAATGTTCGCGCTTATTGATAAGCACTTGAAGTCGCTGGGGCGTAGAGGTCCGTTACCTGCAGGAATAATAATCTCGGGCGGCGGAGCCGGAGTAGGCTCAATCAGCGACATTGCGCGAGGCTCACTCAAGCTTCCTGCTCGGCTTGCAGAATTCAAGATTTCTACGGATACAAAAATTCGCGACGCGACATGGGCAGTCGCCTATGGTCTGGCACTCTGGGGCCTCACCGGCGACACAAATGCTCCGAAGCGCCCACTCGGCGCCTCCATCACCAAGTTCTTCCGTCAGTTTTTGCCTTAAATAACGAGTTGCATCGGGAAAGTGTCAAGATTTGCATACTACAGAGTTCTGGTATGATAGCCCTCACGTACTCATTATATTTAATACTTATATGTCCAAACGAATAGAGCCTGAAGTTGAGACATTTGCGCGAATCCGCGTCGTTGGTGTTGGTGGTTCTGGCAAAAACGCCATAAACCACATGATTGAATCAAAGGTGCGTGGCGTTGAGTTCGTTGCGGTCAACTCTGACGCACAAGACCTCCATCGCTCTCTCGCGAAGAGAAAGATCCACATTGGGAAAAATTTGACGAGGGGCCTCGGGACTGGCATGAACCCAGAGCTCGGCAAGCGTGCTGCTGAAGAGACTCGTCAAGAAATTCAAGAAGCACTCTCGGGAAGCGACATGGTTTTTATAACGTGTGGTATGGGCGGCGGCACAGGCACTGGCGCCTCAGCAATAGTCGCAAAAATTGCGAAAGAAGTTGGCGCGCTCGTCATCGCAGTAGTCACCAAACCATTCTCATTTGAAGGCGCACAGAGGAAGGACATTGCAGAAAGAGGTTTGGCAGAATTGAAAAAAGAAGTAGACGCCTATATCGTCATCCCTAACGACAAGTTGCTCGCTATCGTTGATAAAAATACTTCTGCGAAAGATGCGTTCGCACTCTGCGATGAAATCTTGCGTCAGGCGGTTGAGGGAGTCTCTGACATCATCACGACACCTGGAGACATCAACACAGACTTTAATGACATTAAGGCGATTATGGAGGGCGCAGGGCCGGCGCTTATGGGTATCGGAGTCGCCGAGGGCGACGATCGCGCCAAGGTCGCCGCGCACGAGGCGGTCAATTCCCCACTCCTGGACGTCTCTATCAGCGGTGCCAAGGGCATACTCTTCGTCGTTGCCGGCTCTGACGATCTCGGCATTATGGAGGTGCAAGAGGCTGCAAAGGTTATCAACGAGTCTGTTGATAAGAATGCCAGAATCATATTCGGCATGATGAGAGACGAGAAGCTCAAGAAGGGCCAGATACGTATAATCGTAATCGCAACAGGCTTTCCAGAAAGTGCATTACACTCTTCTCACACAGGACCAGAACGTTCTCTGTTTGCCATGCCGGTAGAAAAGCGTGAAGAAGAAAAAGGCAGAATTTATCACGACGTTTTGAAGCGCGAAGAAAAAATTGAGACCGAAAAGCCAGAGAATAAAAAAGCAGATTCCCATGTGGCAAAAGAAGAGCCTATAGTCACGGCCTTACCACACAAACGCGAAGACGCTTTGCCAGCTCCAGAAGACGATGAGGCTTGGGGCGCTATCCCAGCATTTCTCCGCAGACATAAGAAATAAACTAGGCGCTAGACCGCTAGGCTTTAGGCATTAGAGTAAGTTATACTGTTGTTACTAGCGCCTAGTGCCTAGTGCCTAATTTTATGTACGATCTCATAATTATCGGGAGCGGACCCGCGGGGGTGGCGGCGGCGGTGTATGCGGCGCGCAAACATCTGAAAACAGTAATTATTGCTGAAGAAATCGGCGGACAGTCTGTGGTGTCTGACGGCATAGAAAATTGGATAGGGTCGCCCAAGATTAGCGGAGTGAATCTCGCCAAGGCGTTTGCTGAACACTTAGACGCGGTGAAGGGCGAGTTCGTCACGCTCGCGACCCACGAGCGTGTTACTTCCCTTTCAAAAAAGGCAGATGGTACTTTTGTTGTGAAAACAAAAAAGGGTGATGAGTTTTTAGGGAAAGCAGTGCTCGTCGCCTCTGGAGCAGGTAGGCGCAAGCTTGATGTCCCGGGCGCAGAGAAATTTGAAAATAAAGGTGTTACTTACTGTGCCTCTTGCGACGGCCCTCTCTTCGGCGGCATGGATGTCGCGGTGATTGGTGGCGGTAATGCCGGCTTTGAAACTGCCTTGCAACTTTTGGCATATGCAAAATCTGTCACACTCATTCACAGACATAAAGATTTTAAAGCTGATGCTGTCACACTAGAAAAAGCTCGTGCGCATCCGAATATGAAAATACTCGCGCACGCTGAACCGACCGAAGTGTTGGGTGACAAGTTTGTAAGCGGTTTGAAATATACAGACAAAGATACAAATGAAGAAAAAGAAGTTGCTGTTTCTGGCATTTTCGTAGAGGCTGGCGTTATCCCGAACACAGACTATGTTGAGAGTCTCGTTGAGATGGACGCTGTAAAGAGAGTAAAAGTTGATCCACGTAATCAACGCACAAATGTTGACGGCATCTGGGCCGCCGGAGACTGCACTGATGAGTTATATCACCAAAACAATATCGCCGCAGGCGACGGAGTGAAGGCTCTTGAGGACATCTATCTCTGGATTAAGAAGCAGTAACTATCCCCTGTTTCTTTGGTAGACGTAGTACAAGCCGAGAACTATGACTGCGACTATACCTACTACGATCGCATCGTTTTTTATTATAGATAGGACTGTCTCGTAGTTGGCGCCAAAGAAGTAGCCAACGATGAGGAACTGGCCTATGCCGACTGTGACTCCTAGAATGTTGTAGCCGATAAACTTTTTGTACGGCACGTTATATGTCCCAGCGAGAAACGGAGTTATCCACGACACGGGCCCAAGAAGGCGGGCAAAAAATATCGCCTTCGTCCCATATTTATCAAAAAAATCTAAACCTTTTTGATAGTTAGTAAGGCTGAAAATTTTGTTGTGCTCTTTAAAAATTGAAGCCCCGTATTTCTTACCAAGGACAAAGCTAGAGCTGTCTCCTAAAACTCCACCTGCTATTAGCGCGACCGCTACTAACCATATGTTGAGCACACCTGCACCCGCTAAGAGAGCGCCGGGGATAAAGAATATCTCGCCGTAAATAAAGAACCCAACACCTATCAGCGTTTCAAAATAAGAGCCTAAGAATAGAACAGCGTATGCAAGAAGTGTGTGTGTTGTTAAGAATTCCATATTTTATTTTTGAATGCTTCAAAAGCCTCATCAGCAGTTATTTTATCAATAAACCCGCATTCTTTATAGAAGAACATTTGGTAAAGCCCCCTACCGTGCGATTTGTCTAACGCTATGTCTCTACTATCCCATGGCATAAAAAAGTGCGGGCCTGGGCCTAGTATTGCTAGACTGCGCGTGTCAGCTAAGTGAGCCATGTTCATAGGCCCGCTATCAATGCCAATAAAATAGTCGCTCTTACGTAAAACGAAAAGTAATTTCAATAAATCTATCTCGCCGATTAGAGAGTATGTTTTGAATCCGAGACGAGAAGCAATCTCTGCATAGTCGTCTGCATCTTCTCCGCTTCCGACAAAAATAAAACGCATATTGCCAAGAGCGTGCATCCTGCTTATCAGGGCCACCCACTTACTCGTACTCCACTTCTTCATTACCCAGCCCGAGCCGGTGTGAATAATGACTTTCTTCTCAAGTGTTTGCATAGCTTCAAGTCTAGTAACATCTGCGTAATCACCTTCGTCAAATTTAAACATCTCTTCAAATGGCACTTCTCTCATCTGCCCACCGAGCATTTCAAAGTTGAGTTCTATCCATTGCTTTGGCAACTTACGCGTTAATACGTTCCACCACAAATGAATCCCATATCCGCTGTATTGTTTGAGACCGGTTGATAGACTGTTCGTTTTTATCTTACGGATGACCCTGAATGCATCTCTGCTTACTCTCATTACAAATATCTCATCATAAGCAGTAAACGTCTGCTCAATCTCACCTATTCTCTCGTTGTGCCGTCCATAGAGCGACTTAGCTATATATACCTTATTTACTCCAAGTATTTTCTCGGCTAGAGATTTGATAGGCGGAGAGACCATCAGGTCAACCGTTATTCCTCTATTGCGCTTTATAAAGTCGCTCATAGCAGGTACAGAGGCAGCAAACTCGCCTATTAGACACGTGTTCACGATAAGCACTTTACCCGTCTTGTTGAGTGATTTTTTATTAAAAATTGCTCCTATCTCAATAGCACAAAAGAGTGGGATCTCTTGGTATAAATTAAGATAATCTAAGTTAACTTTTCTCTTTTTCATTGCGATAGCGCATAGGCGTGAGTCAAGTTATAGTAACATAATGCACACTAGATTCTTCTCAATTATAGTCCCCGCACACAACGAAGAGCGCATTATAGGCAAGACTCTAGATTGCCTCATTTCTATAGATTATCCCAAAGATAAATACGAGATTGTTCTGGTAGAAAACGGTTCAACCGACGCTACTCTCTCAATAGCTAAGAAGTACGAGTCAGATAATTGTCATGTATACCAATCTGAAAAAGGTGTATCAAGAGCGCGTAACTTCGGTGTTAACAAATGTTCTCCCTCTGTGGAGTGGGCGATATTGCTAGACGCAGACACTTTTTTAAAAAGAAATGTCTTGAACGAGATTAATGCATATCTAGATGCCAATCCGCTCGTAGGATACGGCACAACAGAAGTGATTCTAGATGACTACTCTCGCACAGGCAAGTTCTGGTCATGGTACACAAACGTAACTGACAAGTTGATAAAGATAATGCACCGCGCTCACATAGTGCGTAAAGATTTGTTGTACAAAGTAAAGTATGACGAAGAACTTGTCTCCGGAGAAGACTTGAAATATTCAAGAGATCTAGCAAAATATGGTAAATATTTTTTTATAAACACAGACCAAGTAGTCACCTCTGCGCGCCGTTTTATCCAAAAAGGTTACTTGAAAATGTTCTTCATAAATATGCAGGCAGGACTGCCAAAACGCGTTCTCAAGCACGCCGGTTGGGAGGCCATCCGTTAAAGTTTTATCAATGCGGAGGCGGGAGGATTCGAACCTCCGATACCCTTTCGAGCATACTAGTTTTCGAAACTAGCGCATTCGACCACTCTGCCACGCCTCCTTGCCTTGTATCGCGATTCTAGCATTTGAACACGAAAATGCTAGGATAAACCAGTGCGCAAAGGCCCTATCGTCTAACGGTTAGGACGAGAGCTTTTCAAGCTCTAAACCCGGGTTCGACTCCCGGTAGGGTCATAGTTATGAATCCAGAACTTCTTACACCAGAAGAGTTTGATGCGCACCTAAATGCCCGCACACTCCGCCTCTCCTTTGTCGGCATGGCGAGCTGTGGTAAGAGCTATCGTGCAAAAATGCTTGAGAGCGAGAAAGATTTTCTCTGGTATCAGGTTGACGACGATATACAAAAAGTTTTAGGAATTGAGGGACAAGAGGCGATGTCAGAGTGGCTTGGACATCCGACTAGCTCTACATACCAAGAGAGAGAACGCAGATATCTAGAACTTGAAAATGAGTTTACTGAAAATGTGGCGATGAGTCTGTCTGGCAAGAATCTTATCTTTGACACCACAGGTAGCGTTATACACGTTAATTCGTCTACGCTTGATCTACTGCGCGACAACACGCTGGTGGTGCATCTAGACGTTGGTGACGAGTCGCTAGACAAACTGGTAGAGCTATTTTTTGAGAAGCCCAAGCCGATCGCTTGGTGTGGCAATTTTACTAGACTGACAGAAGAATCTGAAGAATCAGCGCTACGTAGAAGCTACCCTATTTTGCTAAGAGAACGTCTCAAACGTTACAGAGATCTCGCACACATAAATGTGATGTCTAGAGAGCTCTATGACAAGTCTGGCGACGAAACCTTGGCAATTATCAAGAGCAAGCTATAGAGCTGTGGAAAAACGATTTTATTCGTACCTTTGATGGTATCATTTATACATGATTTCAAGATGGGCGAATAAAAAGTCTTGGGCAGTCGCTCTGCGACGCAAGGGAAATTCAATTAAAGACATTGAGAAAGAATTGGGTATTCCTCGTTCAACCTTAAGCGGATGGTTTCATTCTGTACTTCTTTCCAAAAAACATCAGGCTAAATTGAAACAGCGAGCGAAACAAGGACTTGAAAGTGCCCGTGTCGAGGCCGTTAAGTGGCACAACGCACAAAAGAACGACCGTCTAAAGAAAGCTGCTCAGATAGGGGCAACGGTCTTAAAGAATATTCCCAACGACACGACGACGCTAGAACTCGCACTTGCTTTTCTCTACCTTGGAGAAGGCTCTAAGAAAAGTGTTGGGACTTCGCTTGGAAGTTCAGATTATCGTATTGCTAAATTCTATATTACATGTCTCCAAGAAATCTACGGTGTGCCTAAAGAGAAAATCAAATGCTATCTACATCTTCGTGCGGACCAGAATCCACATGCGATGAAGCTATTCTGGTCCAAAGAACTCAAATTGTCGCTCTCTAACTTCGGAAAGCCATCGCTAGATAAAAGAACGGCAGGAAAAGCTACCTATCCGCATTATAAGGGCGTCTGTCTTATAGAGTGCGGGCGAGTGGATATACAGCGACGCCTGATGTATATTGCTAATGGATTCTGTGAGAAAGTAATAAAGGGTTCCAATATTTAAAATATGCGCCGTTAGCTCAGTTGGTTAGAGCGACCGCTTGACGTGCGGTAGGTCGGGGATTCGAATTCCTCACGGCGCACTGTGATACCAAAACGTTTCAAAAAAAATACGGATGGGAAGGTCTATATCTACGGCAAGCATGCGCTCGTGGAGGCTCTTTCTAATACCCCACGCGTGATAAAAAAAGTATTTCTAGCGCCAGATCTACGTGAGACAGAATTGCGAAAACTGCTGGAGCAGAACAGCATCCCTACCGTTCCTCTGGCTCATAACAAAGGCAAGGAGCTGGTCGGGAGAGACGCCACCCACCAGGGAGTCATCGCTATCATGGATCCATCTGCCCTTCTCCTATCTTTTGATACTTTTTTAGAAAAGCTTGACATCAAATCTAATCCTGCAGTCGCAGTCCTCGGTGAGGTACAGGACCCGCACAACGTCGGAGCTATCATTCGCTCTGCAGCAGCTTTTGGATTATCCGGCGTTCTTATACCCGAGCACCATCAGGCTGGTGTTACAGGGGCTGTAGTGAAGACTTCGGCCGGCATGGCATTCCGCATTCCTCTCGTCTCTATCGGAAATGTAAACAACACGCTGAAAGTGCTAAAAGAAAAAGGCTTCTGGGTTTATGGTTTGGCGATGGACGGCACAGCGACTCTTGGTACAGATGCCTTTGATGCCCCAGTCGCATTTGTCGTCGGGAACGAAGGTGCTGGCATACGCGAAAAGACGCTTGATGCGTGTGATGTCACTTTGAACATCCCTATGAATGCAAGGACCGAATCATTAAATGCTGCAGTCTCAGCCGCTATCGTTTTTTATGAATGGTCTCGCAAACATCCTGAAGCGTTACTTGTGGTGAGCAAAATCGAACCATGAAGTTGGACCAGCACCTAGTTGCAAAATCGTGCGGAGACTATGAGCTTCTCGATTCGGGAGACAACATGAAGCTGGAACGTTTCGGCGAGGTCGTCGTCGCGCGACCAGAGACGCAGGCGCTCTGGCAGAAGCAAAAGCCAGAGCTATGGGATTCTGCTCACGCTGTCTTTGCTACACCCACTGACGGACAAGAAAAGAAAGGTTCTGGGTCCGCCAGCTGGCGGATAAAGAAATCAATGCCAGAATCGTGGACTGTCATACGCACCGGCCTACCGCTCATTGCTCGACTCACAGGTTTTAAACATGTCGGTATATTTCCAGAGCAGGCTCCGAACTGGGAGTGGCTCGCGAAGTCGGCACGCGCGGAGATGAAGGTTTTAAACCTCTTTGGCTATACAGGGGCTGCGACAGTGGCTACCGCGCGTACCGGAGCATTCGTCACGCACGTTGATGCGTCCAAACAGTCTCTTGACTGGGCAAATGAAAACGCGAGACTCTCTGGTATAGGCGAAGATAAGATTCGTTGGATGCTGGATGATGCACTAGCATTTGTAAAGCGCGAAGTACGTCGCGGGGCTAAATATGACGGCATTATTTTAGATCCGCCGGCCTTCGGACGTGGCGCAAAGGGAGAGGTGTGGAAGATAGAAGAGGACCTGCATACCCTGCTTACCGCTTGCCGCTCACTGCTAGCTGATTCTACTGGCTCATTCTTTTTACTAAACGGCTACGCGGCTGGCTATGCGTCTATTTCTTTTGCACAAGCAGTTGAAAGTGTATTTGGAGAAATAAGCGGCGAAGCAGGCGAGCTGCACATTAAAGAATCATCTACCGACCGAGTTATTTCTGCCGGCATCTACGTGCGTTTTGTGCGCTAGGCAAGTACACTAAGCATATGCACGAACATCGTAAAGAAATCGCTGTTCTATATCACGGCGGATGTCCTGACGGCTTCGGTGGCGCCTACGCCGCGTGGAAAAAATTTGGCGACACGGCAGAATATATCCCGGTTAAGTATGGCCAGCCCGTTCCGGCGCACATTGTCGGCAAACAAATCTACATGGTCGATTTCTGCTATGACCAAGAGATTATGAACGAGTTATTGAAGAACTCAAAGTCTCTAGTTGTTCTGGATCATCACGAGGGCATTCGTGCAGTTGTCGAATCCATGCCGAACCATGTCTATGATTCAAATCGCTCTGGTGCTTCTATTTCTTGGAATTATTTTCACCCAGAAACACCGCTCCCAACCTTTCTTAAATACGTTGAAGATGCTGACCTCTTTCGCATGATGCCCGACGATGAGCGAGCAATTATCACTTATACATATGCGCAGCCATGGCACTTTGATACGTGGGATGCATTTGTCCGAGATATGGATGATGCGGATAAACGTTCAAAGATGGTTGAACGCGGAAGTGCGTATCAGGAATATTTTAAGTTACTTTCCCACCAGCTCGCAGGTAGCGCTGAGCTGGTCACATTTGAGGGGCATACTTGCTATCTGGTGGCTGGTGAGAAAATGTTCATTACGGAACTCGGCAATCAATTACGGGAGAAGCGTCCGCCGCTTGCACTAATTGTTCGAGCAGGCGCGACTGGCCTCCGAGTGTCCATTCGTAGTGATAATACAGTCAACGCGGCAGAGTTAGCGCAGAAATACGGTGGCAACGGCCATCCGAAGTCCGCCGCATTCTCACTCCCGTGGGGCTCACCGATTCCATGGACCGTTATCGAACCCGATACTGTTATAGCTTGAAGAAATTATCTCGATAGTACTTCAGCTCTTCAATGGAATTAATAATATCCGCCTTTGCCCGGTGTGGCTTCACACCCTTGCGGCGCTCTGCTTCTTCATAGATCGCTGGAGCCCAGCGACGCGCGAGTTCTTTAATACTTGACACATCAATACAACGGTAAAACAGATAACTCTCAAACCGAGGCATCTGCAATTTCATAAAATGGCGATCTGAATGAATCGAGTTGCCACACAGCGGTGACGACTGAGGCGTAACATGTTCTTCTAGAAAGGTTCGCGCTCGCTCATCGGCTTCTTCCAGCGTTATGATGCTCGCAGCAGCTTCGTCAATTAACTCTTCTAATTGCGGGTCGCTGGTCCATGTACGCGACGCGTAAAACTCTCTATCTGTGTGTACAACCATATTTTCCATTTCAGCTACCGTGTTTAGATCTTTGTCCGTTAACACGATCGCAATCTCTGTAATCGTGTCAATTCGTGCGTCGCGAATCGAGGTCATTTCGAGGTCTATCCATACAAGTAGGTCATTTCTCTGCATACGAGCTATACTACTACAGATTATGAAAATCCTAGCCATTGAGACAAGTTGTGATGAAACGGCGATTGCGATTCTTGAATGCAGTGGAGACCAGTCCAGTGCAACATTCTCTGTGCTCGGGAATGCACTTATTTCGCAGATAGAAGTTCATAAAGAATACGGCGGGGTCTTCCCTGCTCTCGCGAAGCGCGAGCACGCGAAGAATCTTGTACCAATTCTGGAAGCAGCGCTCGAAGAGGCAGAACTTCTGCATGAAGATGCTCAGGCGATACCAGAAGAATCACGCGCCAAAATTTCAGAAATTTTGGCGCGTGAGCCCGGCCTCGTAGAAGTCTTTTTTGAATTCGTTTCTGAATGCGAGCCGCCCGAAATAGACGCGATAGCCGTAACAGCAGGTCCAGGTCTAGAACCTGCGCTATGGGTGGGCATCAACTTCGCGAAAGCTCTTGCGCTCGTCTGGGACAAGCCTCTGGTGGCGGTGAATCATATGGAAGGACATGTGATTTCGGCATTAGCAAGCCGAAATCATGTCGCCCCGCCTTCGGCGGGCAGCGACGACGAGCTCAAAATCAAAGATATAAAATTGCCCGTGCTTGCGCTTCTCATTTCTGGTGGCCACACAGAACTAGTGCTAATGAAAGAATGGTTGAAATATGAGCTCATAGGTCAGACGCGCGACGATGCAGTCGGCGAAGCCTATGACAAGGTCGCGCGCATGCTCGGCCTCCCCTACCCTGGCGGCCCCGAACTTTCTAAACTGTCCGAATCACTTCTCATGAAGGGTTTCGTAAATCCTTCATTAGATGAAGGATTTACGAAACCCTTCACATTGCCGAGGCCGATGATAGATTCGGGCACGTGCGACTTCTCGTTTGCGGGGCTGAAAACAGCAGTGTTGTATTTATTGAAAGATAAACCAGATTTGAGTGATGAAGAAAAACAGCATCTAGCGCACGAATTTGAAAACGCGGTTGCAGATGTGCTGTGGAAGAAGACGGCGCAGGCGCTTGAAGAGACTGGCGCGCAAACGCTTGTTATTGGCGGCGGGGTCTCAGCGAACACTCACATACGCCGAGTCTTTACTCGTGAAATGGCGTCTTCATTCCCTGCTTGCCGCCTCCTGCTTCCTGCTCCTAGTTTGACTACCGATAATGCCATCATGATTGCGCTGGCCGGCTACTACCGAGCACTCAGAGGCGAGTTCTCTACAGAATTTAAAGCAGACGGGAATCGATCACTCACTTCGTAACAAATAAAAAAGGCCGCCACCGCGGCCTTTTCGATGTTCCTGCTGGTCACGCAGGGATCCTGTCGATCAACTCCTTCGGCGCCCTCACAACCATCTGCCGCACGCCAGTGCTGTGTTTAAACACATGCTCTATTGTGGCGCCAGGAAGCAGAGTGTAGCCACCGTGCGTATGCGAACGAAGATAGGCGATGGGTATCTGAATCGCCTTACCGTCTGGAACTTCAATTGTCGCGTGATGCTCGAACAGGTTGGTCAAGAAGCACCTGACTGTCTCGTTATCTGCCATGATCTGCCCTTTCCATTAGTTCACATTGTGCCCATAACAACTATGCCTTAACTCGTTCATTTGTTCAAGTAATGGTATATTTTTATTCAATGGATGAGAAGTTTTTAAAGCCCTACGACCCGAGCGCCACCGAGGCGCGCATCTATGCCGAATGGGAGAAGAGAGGACTCTTCAACCCCGACGAGTGCGTGAGACAGGGAGTGACTACGGCCGACGCTCCTACATATTCAATCGTTCTGCCACCGCCAAATGTGACCGGGAGGCTCCACATGGGTCACGCGCTGATGCTCGCGATTGAGGACGTCTTTGTGCGTTATAAGAGAATGCGAGGTTTTAGGACACTCTGGGTACCAGGCACCGACCATGCCGCCATCGCGACACAGTCGGTTGTGGAGAAACAGATTAAAAAAGAGGAGGGGAAAAACAGACACGAACTGGGTCGCGAAGAACTATTGAAGCGGATTGAGAAATTTGCGAGCGAGAGTCATGACACTATTGTGAATCAACTGAAGACGATGGGCGCCTCGCTTGATTGGTCGCGCGAAGCATTTACACTAGACACGGCGCGTAATCGCGCAGTGAATACGGTATTTAAAAAGATGTATGACGCCGGCCTTATATATCGCGGACATCGCATCGTGAACTGGGACCCAAAGGGCCAGACAACTATTTCAGACGACGAGGTTGTGTACGTTGAGGAGAAAGCGCCATTTTATTATTTTCAATACGGACCATTTGTTATTGGCACCGTCAGACCGGAAACAAAGTTTGGTGATAAATACGTCGTTATCAATCCTAAAGATGCACGGTACAAACAGTTTGCACATGGTCAAAAGATTGACCTCGAGTGGATCAACGGCCCGATTACTGCAACGGTTATACACGATCCGGAGCAGGATATGGAATTCGGGTCGGGTGCAATGACCATCACCCCGTGGCATTCTGCACACGACTTCGAGCTGGCTGAAAAATTCGAACTTGATAGGGAGCAAATAATTGATGAGAGAGGAAGGCTTCTCCCCGCTGCCGGAGAGTTTTCTGGAATGAAAATAGCAGAGGCCCGTCCAAAAATCGTCGACAAGATTAAGAATAAGGGACTGTTGGTTAAAGTTGATGAGAACTACATACACAATATTTCTACTGCAGAGAGAACTGGCGGTATCATCGAGCCGCAGATTAAACTCCAATGGTTTATTGATGTGAATATAAAAATTCCTGAACGTGATAAGACGCTGAAAGAGCTTGTTATAGATGCTGTACGATCTAACGAGATAAAAATAATTCCAGAATATTTTGAGAAAACATACTTACACTGGGTAGAAAACCTTCGCGACTGGTGCATCAGTAGGCAAATATGGTACGGACATCGCGTGCCTGTTTGGTACAAGGGAGAAGATATAAAAGTCGGAGATGGCCCCTCCGTCGCTGAAGCTATGGAGGGCACGTGGACTCAAGACGAGGACACTCTAGACACATGGTTCTCTTCTGGTCTGTGGACGTTTTCTACTCTCGGCTGGCCCCACTTCGCTGAAGCTACGCGGGGCAAGCCAGGACCAGAAAATGATTTTGTTAATTATCATCCGACTGACTTGTTGGAGACTGGCTATGACATTTTGCCATTCTGGGTCATGCGCATGATACTTATGACTAAATTTACACTCGGCACTATCCCGTTTAAAACAGTGTACTTGCACGGCCTTGTGCGCGATGCGTCTGGAAGGAAGATGAGCAAATCGCTCGGCAACAATATGGATCCGCTTGACGTATCGGCGAAGTTTGGAGCAGATGCTGCGCGTATGGCGCTAGTTGTTGGCAACACTCCTGGTACAGATATGCGCATCAGCGAGGACAAGGTAAAGGGCTACAAACACTTCGCGAACAAGCTTTGGAATATCGCGCGTTTTGTTCTCTCACAAGAACGCTCGGGAGACATTAAGGAAGAGTTGAAAGCCGAATTTGATGCGCTCATTGTGGACGTTACGAACGACATTGAAGAATTTCGCATTTATATGGCCGGAGAGAAACTCTATCACTATCTTTGGCATCGCTTTGCGGACGAAATTATTGAGGAGAGCAAGGGCAAGGATGGATACGCTGCGACGCTTTACTATATCTTGGAGAACTCGCTTAAGCTCCTCCACCCATTTATGCCATTCATCACTGAAGAAATATATCAGTCCCTGCCAACGAAAGACTCTAAATACTTAATGATCGCCAAATGGCCCGTGGTAGAATAGTTGAGTGACTCTCACAACTCTCGGCTACGCATTTTTGGGAGGGCTCTTGCCATCATTTATCTGGCTGTACTTCCTCCTTAAAGAGGATTCCTCACACCCAGAACCCAAAAGGTTGATCGCACTAACATTTATAGCAGGAATGGCGGCTGTCCCGTTCGTGCTTCTTCTAGAGATCTATGCAAAAGAGCACTTACAGCTTGAATCTTCTGTCTTGCTCTCGTGGGCGCTAATTGAAGAGGTGTTGAAATATATAATGGCAGCGTCATTTATCTTATGGCGTAGAGCAGTAGACGAATCTCCAGATTACGTTATTTACATGATTACTGTCGCTCTAGGCTTTGCGGCTGCCGAAAACATGCTCTTTTTGGTTTCTCCTCTCTCAATGGGAGACTTTGCCGCAGGAATCTTCACTGGTAATTTGCGCTTCATTGGAGCGACACTTCTCCACGTCGTAGCGTCTGCCTCACTAGGTTTTGCATTCGCATTTTCTGCAAAATATCATCCTTTTATTCGCACTATCGCATCTGCGACAGGACTTATCCTCGCTATCGCATTGCACACTGCCTTTAATATGCTTATCATGAGAGAAGGAACTTCAACAGCGCTCACTGCGTTCTTCCTTGTTTGGATGGTCGCCGTTGTTTTGTTCGCGGCATTTGAAGTATTAAAATATTTTCAGTATAGCAATTTCCCTAAAAAAACTTATTAAACAATATGAAAAGATCTTTCTTTGAACGTCTTTATAGCAACACAACGAGCGGTGCATTTGACTCGTTTGATGATGAGGCGCCTGTAGCGCAAGTGCCTACGCGCATTACGCCGAATACAAAACCTTCTAACCGTTCATCTAGCCCGTCTCCCCTCTCTGACGATCTGCCGACAAGCGACGGTCAACTGCCAGTTGATGTGCACCAGACTGCCGACGACATCGTTATACGCGCATTTGTAGCCGGAGTGCGTCCAGACGAACTGTCTATTTCTATAAGTCGTGACATGGTTGAGATAAGCGGATCACGAATGGAGAGAGAGCAAATAGTCGGCCAAGACTATTTCACCCGTGAGCTCTTCTGGGGCTCATTCTCGCGAACAATTATGCTACCTCAAGAGGTAGATGTAGACGCTTCTTCTGCTAGCGCCAAAGACGGTTTACTAACAATCATTATGCCTAAGCTAGATAAGGCAAAACAAACAAAACTCCGCGTAAAAGCAGGTTAAAACTACTCCAGGGTTATAGTTTTAAGCGCTGGGAGATCTAGGGTCTGTTCAGCGATAAACGATAGCCGTTCTATCAGACGGCCATCTGATGTCTCTATATTTACACGCCACTTGCCAGAGCTAAATACGTAAGCAGTTGAGTACCCGCGATATCCGCCGTCGCGACCACCGACTATTGGATACGAGACTGTGGCTGTTGTTACCCATTTTTTCTGATTAGTGTCATATCTCTGCCACTCATGCACGATCTTAGTTTTTAGAGATGTTGGAGCAAATACAGAACTATATGCAAAAAGAGATCTGCCCTGAGTCACGTGCATTGTTGGAGAGAAGCCGAGATAGCGGACCTTCCACGATTGATCCTCGCTACTAGCCATGTAGTTGCCAGGTACTCGCCACACTTTGTTATAAATGCCACCAGCGACTGCAGAGAGAGGCAACGGCGGTAATATATTTGTGAAATAAGAAATGTTCATAACCGCGAGGACAATAAGCGCGCCAGCTCTTATCCTCCACAAATCACTTAGAAAACGATCTCGGCTTAAGAAGCGCAAGAGTATGGTAAATAGTGCGAAGACACATATTGCCACAAGCCCACTACCTAGAAACGTCATTGTCCCGATTGTACCTGTGTATACTGGCACTGCGAATATTGCGTATGAATAAAGAGCGAAGAAGAATAGTACGCTAGTGAAGACGAGTCTAGCGTGATACTTACTAAAATATTCACTGCCAACAAATACTAAGAACAAGAAGAGTAAGAACGGCCAAGACGCGCCGAGAACTGCCGAGCGTCCGTAAAAGATGACGAACCCGCTCCAGAACCCGCCAAGCGCAAACTGGATCGTGAGAGGCAACAACAGACGCAATCGTAGTGCAGGTAACTGACGCGACTCAATCCAGTGCAAGAGCGGAATTGCTACAAAGCAGATAGCAGTATAAGAAGCAAAAACTATCTGTGTCTGCCACAAGTCAATGCGCTCAAAAAATATGCTGTCTACTATAAATCCTGCAACCATCGCAAAGGCAGAGAGATGTCTCTCTCGTCTTTGCATCCATGCTACAAGCCGTTGAAACATATGGTGAGTCTATATGAATTCGCTCGAACTCATTTCATACAGAATACCACGCCCTAATGCTTACTCGCCCGCTCGCAGACTCGCGGGCTCGCCGCCGCGGAATGCGAAGCGTCTGGTGTTGGGGTTTCTTCTGGAGGCATAGATACATTTTAACCCATAACTGAGCCCTGCTGGGGCGAATAACTCACCGAGTTGAGTTATTCAGCGCGCTGCTTATTGGATGTATACTATCCTGTATATATGAACAAATTTCTCTGTCTCTTTATCCCAATAATGAGTTCAAGTCTAGTGGTTCTTTTGACGGGCTATTTTAAGAGTACTGATGGCAAAGATGGATGGTTACCATTCTTACTACTATCGCTCGTACTGTCGACGGTGATTTCACTGCTTATGATCGTGGTAAACAAAGTACGACCGCAATCTAATGCTATTTTATTGACATGGGGAATTGCAATAGCTGTGATAAATTTGATTTTTGGTCTGCTCTTTTACTTCTACCCTATTGATTGGCTAGCGATTAACGAAGGGAGAGAGAAGCTGAGTCTTTTCCAAGAGATCATCTTCTCTGACTTACTGCCTTGGGGGCTCGTTATTCTGTACCCTGTTCTCTTCTTTGCTTCAAAATTTTTAAAGTCCAATCCAATGGTATGAGAGAAGGTAGTTTGTTCTCGGCTTTCTGCTCCGTCTGTTTATCCCGAGCGCAGTCGAGGGGCTTGGCGATAAATCCGACTTTCGCTTTCTGTCGCGCGATATACGTTCCAAGCGCGATGCCAACGAGAGCGACGATTATCGAAACCAAGTAGTTCACGTCAGTACAACAACTTCGCGTCCCAAACCTTCTAGAACTTGGACGTTCGGCAAACTAGCAAGAAGTTTCCCCGGTACTACCAGTTTTGATTTTCTGATCCCGCTCCCGATGATTATATACTCTGAGTCGGCCACGGCTTTATCAATAAGAATAGGCCAGTCACCTGGGAGACCAATTGGAGTTATGGCACCATATTCCATTCCCGTTTGTACCACGGCCTTGTCCATCTGGGCAAATGACACTTTTCGAGCATCAAGAATACGCCGTGCGAGCCCATTAACATCTGCTCGAGTACTGCCCAGAATGACACATGCGGCAAACCAGCTTTTATCGGCTCGTTTAGCTTCTAGCACTACACAATTGGCGGCTTGATTCATACCAACTTGATAATACTCACAGAAAGCTGCCGTATCAGATAAGTTTGGATCAATTTCTGTTACTCCCATCTCATTTGCTCTAGCGAAACTTGAAAGAGCACTTGCAACTGAGGTCGCAAGCAATTCCGGATGCTTTGTCGCTGGAATAATATTCAGAGTACCTAATTTTATGTTCATAGTTTATGAGGCGCCATATACCCAGACCCTCTTAGTTTTTCTAAGTCGTCCCATACTGCTTCGATATTGTAACCATCGAGGTCGTGTACGAACGCTGCATAATATCCCCGATGATATTGGGGTCTATACCCTGGAACACCATTGTCCTTTCCTCCCGCTTCAAGTGCGGCATTATAGAAAGTTTCTACCGCTTCTTTGCTTGAAGCAGTAAAGGCTAGGCACGAAAAAGATTTGACCTCGCTGACTTTTCCTTCATGAATCCAAAAATCCCGATTACCTTCCACATCTACCTGTCCAAATCCTGCTGACTTCTCTTTTTCTACAAAGAGCTTATATCCAAGTGGTGCAAGTGTCGCGAGAAAGAATTTTTTGCTTTTCTCTAAATCGTTCACCCGCAATGTTATGTGATTTAACATATTTTTCATTTTACCTTATTACTGCGGTCTTAAAATCCTCAAAACGAATTTTGCTACCTGGGTACTCATAGCCCACTGGTACAGTCGGTGGCTCCATATAATTTATAGGCTCTGATACTCGCCTCAATATCTCGCGAGTCGAGAGAAGTTCGTTACTGCTACTCTGCCTAATTGTGTTGAAAAATCCAGCTTGGCTTGTGTGAGTAGCTATCACTTGATCTTGCAATACCTGCATGTCTTGCGTAAGTGTGAGAATATCTGTTGCTTTGTGAGACGCAAACTGATTCCATAGTCGTTTCTCCGGCCATCCGTGATACGCGGGGAAAGCATACAAAGGAATATGAAGTTCCTCTGCTACACGCGAGGCGCAGAAACTAACGGCATCATGACCGTTATGTCCTCCCTCAAAATCGTGCCCAATTATGCAGTCGGGCGAGAGATTGGTGGCTTGTGTCAGAAGATTCTCGCGAACTTCGTTTACCTTACCCATCAATTGCCGCTCTGGAACACGCATGAAATGCACGTTTGCCACGGGGACATTTAGAAGTCGTGTAGACTCCTGCACTTCTTCTTCTCTCACTTCAATCATTTCTGGACCTTGATAATCTCCACTTGTTATGTAGAGAATATTAACGTCCTTTCCTTCGCTTACCAATTTTTTTATAAATGCACAGGTATAGATCTCATCATCCGGGTGAGCAAAAACAAAGAGGTAACGAGAAAATTGGAAGAAGTCTTTCATTCAATGGGTCCTTTTATTGCCTCAAAGAGCTTTTCGTATCCTTGATCGTTCGGATGCAGACCATCATCCAAGTCAGTACCGATATCAATCACATCAAAAACATCTACATAGGTCAGACCTTCTGATTCGGAAAATTCTTTAAGAAAATCGTTATATGTCTGAATTACTGCATTTACAAAACGCGTACCACTCTCCCTTGTAAGAGCTTCGTCTGTTTTTGTAGCCCCTACAATAATAATTTTGTCAGTGTAATTTCTTGCGAGCTTTAGAAGTTCCCGAATATTTTGTTTATATCTATCTAGCTGAATTACATTTTCAGTTTCGCCAGCGGGATATTTGGAATCGTTAATGCCAACGGCGAATACAATGACATTCGGTTTGATTGCATCTGCTTCTACTGAAAATCGTTTTAATAAATCGTCAGTCGTATCTCCACAAATGCCAAAGTTATAGACGCTTACATCGTCACCTTTCTCCAACAATTTACGCAGACGTCCCACCCAACCGAGAGCTTCGCTGTCGCCCGCGCCGTAGGTGATGCTATCTCCCCAGATGCCAATTTCCATAATGAATTTATTGTAGCTTACTGCCAATTTCTACGCTCGATTTCGCCGGACTGATAAGTACCCATCCGATACTTGCAGTGTTCTTGAATCCGAGTGTGAGGACTTCGGATTCAAACGGACCAATACGTTTCTTTGGGAAGTTAACGACACAGCAGACGAGCATGCCTAGTAGCTCTTCTTTTTTATGTGTACCGACTGCCTGTACGCTTGACACTTTGGTGCCAATCTCCGGGCCGAAATCGATCTTCAGTTTGAATGCCGGATTCCGCGCTTCAGGGAAATCTTGTACCTCAAGTATCTTTCCGACTCGTATATCTACTTTCTCGAAATCGTCGTAGGAGATCATAAGATTTACGATTCTTTGATATCTAGTTTGATCATTTTGATGATTTCTGGGAAGGATGGCACCATAAAGTGACCGTTCTTGCTTTTATAAACGACAATGTGTGCATTTTTTAATTTCTTCCTATATTTCTCGGCGTGAGCAGCGGGCACCACGGGGTCGTCACCAGAGAAGAGTAGGTGGAGATTCTTGGTGTTCTTCTCGATGAGCGATAGGTCCGCTTTCAGAGTGAACCCGCCAACCAGATCTTCTCTCGGCAATGTATTGTCGAAGGGTGCGCAGGTGAGATACGTCGAGAGTGCTTTCTTAGACAACTTATTTTCGGAGAGATACTTCGCGAGGAATATTCCACCGAGCGAATTTCCGATGAGGATAAACTTGCTTCTGAGAAGGGGCAGATGCCGTTCGAAATAAATCTTCCAGTCCTCATACTGAGCATTCTCTTGAAGTGGCATTCGTGGCCTGATTATCTCAAATCCTTTACCCAGATTCTTATCGAGATACTCGGCCGCCCAACGCCTTCTCGCCACGGCCACAACTGGCCTAGTCCTTAGATACTTCATGTAATCCCGTTTGTTCTTAAAGGTCTCGCCACCATGAATGAGGAGCACTTGTATCTTCTTTTTCATGTTTGAATTATAACAAATTTACGAGATGGCCATTTGGGACGACGCGGAACTTCACCTAAACTCCTGCCTGAGGAATAAAGTGAGTGCCTGTAGTTTCTCCATTTGCTATATCTAAGAGGATGTTTTCTTTTTTCCCGTCAACTATATGTACAGATATTCCTTTCTCAGACAATTCTTTAGCCACAGTAAACTTTGAGGTCATTCCTCCCCGTCCGCCCGTGGACTTATCCGGAGTGATATACCCCATCACCGTCTTGGCATTAGATGAGTCCACCTTGGAAATAGTTTTATGGTTGGCATCCAGAATACCGTCGGTGCTGGTAAGGAGTACCAGGAAATCGGCTTTTAGTTGTTGCGACACAAGACCAGCGAGCTCATCGTTGTCAGTAAAGAGGAGTTCGGTGGTAGCTACTACATCGTTCTCGTTAACCACGGGTATTACGTTATCGAGCAACAATCCTTCAAAACAATTTTGCATATTTGTGTAATGTTGTTCATCCCGGAAGTCTTCCTTAGTGGCTAATACTTGTGCACAGTAGAAGCCGTATTCCCTAAACAACTCAGCATAGGTACTCATGATCTTTACTTGGCCGACAGCAGCAAACACTTGCTTTCGTACGGTCTCAGATTGTATGCCCTGCAATGACACCAAACTCTTGCCTGCACTACCTGCTCCTGATGTTATTAGCACCACCTGCAGACCCTTTTTGCGCAGCTCCACTATTTGATCGACAATGTGTTTTAGAAATTCAATATCAAGTGTACCATCACTTTTTGTGAGAACTTTAGTTCCTATTTTTACAATGATTCGTTTCATAAATTTGCTGGCCGTCTTGGACGATGTTAGAACGATTCTTATTTGTTAAAAACTAGGGTTTCCCCTTCGCTTACGATTTCTACGTTGTCGTCAATTACTTTTAGAGCAGACTGATCATCGAGACAGTATATGGCTTCAGGTACTTCTTTGGCCTTTTCTCGTAGATACTCTGTGCGCGCGTTCGGAAAGTCCGGTGAGTTGAAGTGCGGGCGAACATGAAAGTTGACCAAATGCAGGCCTTTCCCGTCGTACGGGATATCGTCGTTGTAGTCAAACGGCGCATCAGTGGAACTGCTTAGAGCAAGTGATGGTCCCGTTGCAAGGCTGCCTGCGCTAATTCCAACATACACCCGCGTTTTGAGAAGTTCAGGAAGAATATCTGCAAGTCCCGATTTCTTAAACCAGTGTACGAGGTGACGAGTATGGCCGCCGCCAAAAAAAAGAATGTCCGCATGTTCAAGACGCGGTTGCCATGACTCTTTAGGCAGAGCCGCGATATCAACAATATCGATTTGTTTAAAATCCTGTTTCTGTATATTTACGAGATCATTGATAAGCCACGATTTGTCATCCTCCTCGGCATCTGCTGCCGTTGGAATAAAAACGACATTCATCTCTCCGGCGGGTTTCCCCGCCAATTCAAAGAGAGCCGCGATAATAGATTTGTTAGCGAGACCGTTCGATGTAAGCAGAAGTTTCATTGGGTGAGTATAGCAAAATGATTAGCTGGCCGTCTTGGACGATGTTGGAACCTTTATTCAGTTTCAGCAACCACCCTCACTGGTGCCCCATCGATTTGAAGTTTTATTGGAAAGGCGTAAATCTTGAATGACCTCTCTGCTAAAGCACTTAGGTTGGTAAGATTTTCAATAATGAGAATATTTTTACTAAGCAGAATTTTATGAACCGGGAAAGGCGGGTGGTCAACACTACACATATCAACCCCGACGATTTTTACATTCCTCTCTACGAGGTAATTCGCGACCTCTTCTGGAATCGCTGGGTAGTCGTCATAATATGACTTCTCGTGATACACGTCGCTCATACCAGTATGGAACAGAACAATATCGCCAGCACTGATTGGAATTTTACTAATCTCATTTAAATCAAAATTTCTTCCTGTTTTTATGTAGACTCCATTACCAGAAAATTGGGCGAGCGAAAAGTCGTCTAGATTCTTTCCTCCCGCTACCATATGAGACGGTGCGTCCATGTGTGTACCGACATGGGTACCTACACAGACATAATGGTCCTGATACCCGTCATTTTCGAGAACGCCCGCCGCATTAATCCTGGTCTCGGGATCCCCCGGATAGATTGGTGTTTTTTCGTTGAGTTCGACTGAGAGATCTACGAGCATATATGTATATTCTACTATAATTAGGCTTAATGGGAAGATATTGGAACAATCATGGCTCAAGAATAGCAGATATGCTAGCCTAACTGTAGAGGTCTGTATTGGCCGAAACCGAGATTAGGAGGTAGCACAGATGTCTGATACCACCATTACCATTTTAGGCGTCATTATACTGGTTGTCCTGCTGATTCGTTCGATCTATTGGGAACGTCGCTTGAAGCAACTGCGAGAAGGCACCAATAATGACGAAAGTCCGTAATGCATCAACATCCCGCCACAGGAGATTGAAATGAAAGTGGAGAAGAAACCCATTGAACTTCAAGGTCGTGTTGAAGCGGTCTTGGTAGCAAACACTTTCGGCTCGATTATATCGACCCAGGTGAAGAAGCTTCAAGCAATTCGCGCTCACGGCATTCGCGGTGACGCCCATTCCGGGACACGACTCTTGGATGTGCGTGAACGTGAGTTGCGAAAGTTCGGTTTGTCAAAAGGGACCGAGATAGCAAATTATCGCGAGTTCTCGGCCGTCTCACTGGAAGAGTTAACGGAAATCGCAATGGCAATGAGTCTCCCTGAAACTATCCCGTATGGGTGCCTCGGCGAGAATCTTGTCGTGAGCGGCATTCCGAAGTTCACTCAGCTCCCAACAGGCACGATGCTGTTCTTTCAAAAAAGCGAAACCGAGAAGCGAACGACTGTCCTCGTAGTGTGGGCTGAAAACACTCCTTGTCAGTGGCCTGGAGAAGCGATTCAGTCGAAGTTCCCAGATATTCTGGGACTTGATCGTCTCTTCCCCAATGTCGCTATCGGGAAACGTGGCGTTGTCGGGAGCGTGTATGTGTCCGGCAATATCAGCGCGGGCGACACCGTGATTGTCCGCGTGCCGAAGCAACGTATGTACGACCCAGTAACTAAAGAGCCAAAGAAAAAAGGCATTGAACTGATGCGGCCGTACAGTTGGTGGAAATTTTATGCTCCGGTATGTCCTCCTCAAAGTGTAATCGCGAAAATCAAAGATACGGGACGTTACGCATGTTGGGAGAACCTCTTCTGGGACGGAGAACTGGCTTCGGCAATGTTTTATCGGACCAGACTCGCAACGGAGAAAGAACAAAAATATCACGACGACGAAGTCATTACGCACCTTTTACCGGGTTCATACAAACCAGCGAGAGGTTGGTTACGAAGAATACCGTACCCAATGAGGTCAAAAGAGAAGCCGAATCCTTAATGCTTCAACACCCCGCCAAGGCGGGGTGTTTCTTTTACCCCACAGAGCTTATGTTGGTAGAATGAATTGAATATGCACCATGTGGCCATAATGAAGAAATCATGGGGTTTGTTGCCCAAGATTTTAAATGGGGAGAAAACAATTGAGTCCCGGTGGTATAAAAACAAATATACGCCTTGGGACAGAATCCAAAAGAATGATACCGTCTATTTTAAAAACTCTGGCGAGCCGATAACTCTGAAGGCTGATGTTGCTTCCGTTTTACAGTTTTCTCATTTAACTCCGAGCAAAGTTAAACAGATTCTTACTGAATACGGTGGCTGCGATGGCATTCCAGAAAAAGAAATACCCAAGTACTATAAAATGTTTAAAGATAAAAACTATTGCTTGCTGATTTTTCTTAAAAATCCATCACGAATAAATAACTTTGATATCAATAAAAAAGGTTTTGGGATGATGGCCGCATGGATTTCAGTTAAAGACCTGGACGAGCTAGCAGTCTAGGGCAGTATCAGTTGGCGTTGACGTAACTTACTACATCAGAGAATATATTCGCGAAATAATCGACCGGAACCGATGCAAAATCCATTTTCGTTTTTAGCCCACTTTCCAACAAAGCAACGAAGTGAAGTCCTGCGGCTTTGGCACAAAGACCATCATTTAGAGTATCCCCAACATACACCGCTTCCGAAGGTGCAACGTTAAAGTGACTAAGAATCTTATCAAACACCTTCGGGTTTGGTTTTGTATAGTCAGAATTATCCTTGTGAAAAAAAGCTTCTATCTTATCATTCAGCGCATGGGTTGTGTCTAAGAGATGTTCCATCTCATATAGTTCTCGTGACGTGAGTATGGCTAGTCGTTTCCCTAGTTTCTTTATAGCTTCTAGAGTCTGAACGTTCGTATCGCTTACAGCGTCCATCTCCCCGGTTCTCACCAAATCCGGCAATTGTTCTTTTAGTTTCTGTGCAAAGACTTCTGCATCAATTCCTGGAAATCTTTCGATTATAGCTTCTTTTAACGGCGTTCCCCAATTCTTCATATGAGTTTCTCTGCTCATAGGTAAGAATCCCATTCCTTCTGCAATCCTGTTTTCAACCTTAAAACAAGCTTTCTCTGTGAGAATGAGAGTGTCGTCAATATCGATAATTACAAGCTTAATCATAGTTGCATTACATTATCACGATTTGCCTTTGTAGCGCTCATACACACCAAGTGGCAATTCATTATTTGTCATTAGCTTTATTCTATCTCATTTGACTTCCTAGTTCACGTATAGGAGTCTTAAGAAGGATAACTTTGGGAGAACCTATCATGCGACCTGCTCTGGTGGAAGAGAGTGGCCGTGTGGGTCGCTTTCTTATTGTTGGAAGTTTGAGCGTTGCTACGTATTATGCACTGCTCTATGGACTTACAGAGTTTGCGGGTGTCTGGTACATCGCCTCGGCAACCGTAGCTTTTGTAGGCTACTACTTCGTGAACTTTTTGAGTCAGAAGTATTGGACCTTTAAAAACAAAGATAGAAAATCGTTGAACCGTCAGCTCGTCCTGTACACGTTTATGGCGGCTGGTAATTGGATCATCAATACTGGCTTGCTCTACGTTCTGGTGGAATATCTCCACCTTCACTATCTTGTAGCACAAGCGATTTTAACGGTTCTCGTATCGGTCTTGGCGTACTTCGGATTCAAGTATATCTTCCACATTAAACCCTTACCGTCCGTCTAATAGAGCCGCTCATGGTTCATTAGACGGGCGGTTCTATTTTTCATTTGACATTGGACTTTACAGAGGTAATGTTGTGGCACGTCTGGGGTTCGCCTAGACACCGCCAATAACGAACGAGGAGTTTCGTATGAAGATCGGTTTAGCAATAAGACTCGCACGAAAGAACATTGATCTTTCTGGGAAGGATCTTGCAAAAAGAACTGGGCTGTCGCCGTCGGCTATCACACGAATTGAAAAGGACCAGCGCGGAATATCGTTGCAGACCGCACAAAAAATCGCAAAAGCTCTTGGACTGAGACTCTCCCAACTCGTTTTCGTCGCCGAATCGATTCAGCATCCCGAGGACGAGATAAAGAGACTCCAGCGCGAACTTTTACTTTCTGTTCAGCCTATTCTCAATCGGGCAAAATAAGTTGGCGTTAGTGCAAACGTGCGAACCGGGAAACTGGTTTGCATCCACCATCCTTAAGGAGAATGTAATGCCGAACATTGAGTTCCACGGCTTTCCCGAAGCATCGGACTGTAGCGCGGTATATCTGGCGACGAAGAGACTGCTTAAGGGGGCCTCGTACGAGAAGGACGTCGTTCTTACGCTGTACGACGACACGGTAGTCGACACTGATGGCGGAGGTCAACCCTTTCTTCGTGTGATTGGGTCAAAGGCGTCGGCTGATGAGCTCGAGAAAATTGTGGAGCGACTCTCTCCGCTTAATATCGACATCGAGGTCATGCTGATCGAAAAATTCGTGCCGCGTGACCATACGAAAGGAACCACCTGGCGTGACTACTTCGCAACGTTGAGGCAATAGAGCAGCCGCCACCAACAGAACCGTTGGGAGGCGGTTCACTTTTTCATACCAAACAGTTTTGAACCCCAAAGGGGACTGCTTTTTTCTAATAGAGATTACTCGATAACAAAAACGGGAGCATCCTTCATCCAGAGAATTTGACAATAATCAATCAATATATTATAAAGCAAGTATCGTCAATACGGACGATAGTACTTTCTCAATAACCCAAACCGGAGACTTTCAAGTGAATCCAATACCGTTTCTCGACAAAACGAAAGCATATAATGCTTTTGAGGCGTTCGTACTCCCTGGCATCAGGAATGCAATCAGCGGTAATCACGTCAAAGGTGGAGACTTGCATATAGTCGCTCTCGACCCAAACATTCGATATGAAAACGGACGGCCCCTCCCGATTCTATTCGAGTACTCATTCGGCGTCGAAGCGGAATGGAAGTGGCCGTACCGCAAGTATGCGTACGGCAAAGCCATGATTTCGTGGCGAACGGGACTCTCGTCACGCGACGTTATCATGACCAAACCACACATGCTTCTTCCAGGAGATCCGCTGTACTGGGGTAGCGCTATCGTCGACGGCGTCATCAGCGCTGTCAGCGGAGTTCAGCCGTACTTTGACGAGATGTTCGCACGAATGAATTCGGCTGCTCTGTGCGCTGAAGCGACTCACTACGCGACACTCCTGGCATCAGATCCAGATGCACCGGACTTCCTTCCGACAGTCTAGCAGCGCAGGTTGCACCAGGTCCACGATTAGCCCCAAGCTACATCGTGGGCTTTTCGTTTCTATAAAATGGACTCAAAATATTTCATATGAGGAGTAACTTTCACAGAATTATCTCGGTACTATATCTATGGATGGTTTCCATGGAGAATCAGACATGATTTCACTTCAAGACATTGCACGCGAATACGGAATGAGTGACGACGAGGTCGCTACTATTCTTCGACTTTCGAAACAGATACGAGAAATAGGTCTAGATAACTACACAGTGAATGCCATAATGGCTGGCTACTTCCGCAAGAAACTCGCCAAACATAAAAAGAAAAACTTCCGTACCACAGACTCTCGTAAGTAGTCTGTGGTTTTTATATGTAAAAAAGAAAACACCACAGACTCATCATCTGTGGCGTGTGAATGAGAACAAAGGACAACTGGTTAGCGAGATTTACCCAGGAATTTGTTCCAGCCCGGGAACCCTTTATATCGATGAACCACTCCGGGCAGACGTGGATCTTCTCGACGCCGTTGGTGATACTCAGTCCCGCTCTGGATCCCTAGAGTCTTTGCGGCTCTTCCTGCTTCTTGCCACGTCGGGTATGGATCCTGAACAACTTCTCGTTCTGGAATACCTAAGAAGGTAGCCCATCCAGGGAAATCCGGGTACCGATCGGCGGGCGCTGCATAGAGCTGAGTATTCTTTTTGTACTTCTTCGTGTAATCAAAAGAACTTTTTATGCCAAGCTCTTTTGCAGCTCTACTCGCTTCCTGCCAGGTCGGATATGGGTCCTCAACGATGCGCTTAGTACCAAGCATTTTCGCAAATCCCGGGAAGTCTTCGTAGACATCATGGGGTCGTCGTGGCAATCGCTTGTCCTTATCACACAGGTCCCAGTACTCGGCCACCGACTGAACTTTGTGGTGTTTGCACACCTTCGCTACTTGCTCCCAGTCAGGATAGAGGTCTCTCAATTCGCCTCCCAGAAACACTGGCCACCGTGGCCACTCTTTGTATGACGGCGGGTCAGCCGGTAGTTTAGTGTCCTCGGTATATCGCTCTTTATATTCAGCTGGCGTTTTTATACCAAGCGCTATGGCGGCCTTGCTCGCTTCTTGCCACGTTTCGTATCGTTCTGCCGTTCGCTTGCCGAGGAAGATTTCCCAGCCTGGGAAATCGGTGCGGTATGTGTAGCGCGGGCTAGACGGGAGGCGTGGGTCTTTCAGGTACAGCTTCGCGTACTCGTCCTTTGAACCAACACCGAGCTCGCAGGCGGCCTCTGCAGCCTCTTTCCACGTCGGATAGAAGCTCGGATGAACCCGTTCCAACAGATTAAGAATGGGTACTATTTTTTCCTTGAATTCACCCGTCTTGATGTTGAGTGTCATCGGTTCAAGCCCGCTCGACTGCTGCGACTGTTTTTGCACTTGCTGTTTTTTTCGTTCAACCGACTGATAGAGGTCGTGCACCATCTTGATCCGTTCGCAGTTAGCGACAAAATCTAGGACGATCACTTTTTCTTTTTCCTCATTCTTCCGCAGACCTCGCCCCAATTGCTGGAGAAAGACTGTCGGAGAGTCAGTTGACCGCAGGAAAACGATGACATTCGCCTGTGGTATGTCTATACCCTCGTTGAAGACGTCAACGGCGAGCACCGTGCCTACCAAGCCTTGCCGAAACAGCTCCAACCGTACGGCGCGCTCTTTTAACGGAACGCGCGAGTGGATGGCGAAACAGTTCGGAATAAACTTGGCCAGGTGGTCGCAGTGCTGAACCGAATTGCAGAAGATAATAACGCGAGGACTTTTCACACCACTGACATGACGAGCGATGATTTTCGCAATCTCCTCATCCCGACGCGGGATGAAAATCTTCCGATTGAGCTTGTTGATGCTCATTCGCCCCCCGCCGGTTTCAATGTAGCCAGAAAGTTGTATTTCGTCAGTGAGGAGCCGATAATCCACTGGTGTTACCAACTTTCTCGCCATAGCCTCGTCGAGTGGCAAGGAGTACACCTCCTCACCATAGATATCGCGGATGTTAAGTTCATCAAGCCGATCGGGAGTAGCGGTCACCCCCAACAAAAAATCCGGCTTAAAATACTCGATTGTGGTGCGATACGTCCGCGCACTAGAATGGTGACTTTCGTCAACCAGAATATACGCGAACGCACGAGGGTCAAAAGACTCTTTGTGGCGCTCCATCGTCTGAAGCGACGCAAAAAGAAAATCAGCCCCGGCGCTTTTTTCTTGCCCATGGAAGTACCCATAGGTCTGTCCTTGATCAACGATACCCTCAAAGGTTGTCTTGGCCTGATAGAGAATATCGTTCTGGTGGCAGAGATAGAGATACCGACCCGTGTTCTTCTGGCGCCATGACTTGGCGTCAAACGCGGCGGTAACAGTCTTTCCAAGCCCGCTTGCCATTACGACGAGAGCTCTTTTTTCATGGTCACGACGCGCTGCTTCCGTAACTGCAAGACATTCCTGCTGGTACCCAAAGGGAGTAAGCACGATTTTGTTCTCCTGTTGTCTAGCGTTTGATTGAAGTCAAAAAAACCGTTCCGAAAATAACTTTACACTAAAACGGCAGTCTGTCTATACGTTGACAAGCTGTGTAAGATATGCGAGATTTGCATCAGATTGTAAACCCGATCTTTCCACTAACCACTCAAACGTTTACAGGGGTAAGAATGAACAAGACCAATGTCGTAAATATGGGAGAAGTAGTGCCTTCGTTCCTGGCTGAACTTAATAAACGGACCTTAAACTCAAAGAATTCGCACATCCTGGAAATCGCGAAACGCCGCGGGTATATAACTCCTACGGAAATTACCGAACTACTGCCAGCTCGCGTGATTAAAGACCGAGAGCTTCTCTCATTCTTTGTCACTCAGCTGGGCGAATATCTGAAAAATGCCAAGCTCGGCGTATCGGGCAAGGCGGAAGTACTGGAGTTTCCGAAGAAACAAGTGGTTTCGAGGCCTAGCGCCACACCACTCTATCCGACAAATCGAGTCGACGAGCCTTTAATCGAGGTCGAAGAATCGGCAACGGAAGATGTTTCAACTCTCGCAGAAGTCGATCTCTCGGTAGAAGAAGCAATTGAAGATATCGAAGACCCACTCGTCACCTCAAAACCTTTGTACGAATTGCCCTGGGCGGACCACGATGACCTCTTGTACAAATACTTGCAGGAGGCCGGACAGTTCAGGATTCTTTCAAGGGACGAGGAAGTGGCATTGATGCAAAAGATCGAAAAGGGAGACAATGTCGCCAAAGAGCGATTCATCAAGGCGAATTTGCGGCTCGTGGTTTCAATCGCGAGACGCTACACTCGCACTGCAGAAAGTCTCACCATTCTCGATCTAATTCAGGAGGGAAACATCGGGCTACTGAAAGCGGTCGAGAAGTTCGATTATCATCTCGGCTACAAGTTTTCTACGTATGCCACGTGGTGGATCCGCCAGGTCATCACACGAGCGATCATGGATACCGATCGGATAGTTCGCATTCCCGTTCACTTGTGTGAGACTATGCGCAAGTACTTTAAGGCACGACGCGAGTACACAAGCACACTAGGTCGCGAACCGACGTTCCGAGAGGTTACGTCGGCAATGGAGCTCGCTCCCAGCGAGGCCAATCTTCTCGAAGAGGCGCTTCGCTTCCAAAATATGGTTTCCTTGGACGAAGAGGTTGGAGATAGTGACACTCCTCTCCTCGATCTCATTGCCGATACCAGTCCGACCCAAGAAGATGTCTTGATGGAAAGGGCTAACGCCGATGAAGTAGAGCGAGCCTTCCGTACACTTACACAACAAGAACGGGAGGTACTCAGTCTCAGAACCGGAGTTAACGGCGACAGGTCGTTCACGCTCGAGGACATCGGAAACAAGTTCGGCTTCACGCGCGAGTATGCTCGTCAAGTCGCGGCTCGAGCTGTGAAGAAGGTTTTACGAGCTATACAGCTTGATCGCGAACCCGCAGTTGTAGTCGAGCCACCGGAAGAGGATCCAATCGTCGCAGATGTCGGCTCTGTCGTTACATTAGAAAAAGAAGACGCTTCACAAAAAGTACTTCAGACGGTAGCTAAAGCGTACGGTGTAAGTGTGGATGACGTTCTCGGTGTGTCTCGGCGCCGTTCATTCGTGTGGCCACGTCACCTCGTGATGTACTTGCTTAACTTGGACTTCAACTTCAGTTTGGTCAAGCTAGCAAAGATATTCAAGAGAGACCATACGTCCGTGCTCCATGCTTGCCAGCGGATGAAGTGGATAGTTGAGCGAGACAAGAAGCTTCGTGCGACAATAGCCAACATCCGTATGGATTATCTGGCAAGTCCGTGAGCAATATCTCTGACGTATTGACAGGCCGCTGTCACAGGCGGCTTTTTATTTGCTAAATTGACTATTTTGCGGTAGAAAGAAGTGGGTTTTTGGTCTGTTAACGATAGAAAGGATAGGTTATGAATCAACAAAGTGCTGTTGCAACAAAGGTCGGCAGGACGATTACACCGTCAACTCGGCCCATACGTTCCATGCAGGGTACCAATAACAACGAGTATAACCTTCCGGATCGGCAAGGTGTCGTCAACTGGGCGCGCTACCGAGGGCGCGATCAGATATTGCTCAAATTGAGCGAGACCTTGGCCGCTCTGAAGGAAAGTGCTGTTCCTGTTTATCGGTCTCTCTACGACCAGGCGGAGCAGTTCTTCAGGGAGGTGAAATTCGCTTGCTTTAAGGGGGACCTGCCAGCGATCTTACCGGTGATGGTACCGCATGTCGGGAAAATCCCGGGTCAAGGGCTAGGAGCCCTCTACCACCTGCGCTACAACACCATGTCGTGCGTGATCCCCGAGCGCATCATGGTCGGGGAATGGAGGCGGTTCAAACCTCACTGACTCGCACCAACTAGTTGTTTCGTCTTTCAGAAGTACGACCGCGCTTATGGCGCGGTCGTTTTGCATTATTCCTCTATATCTTCTTCCTCTGTCTCTCGTGAGCGAAGTTTGAATCGTAATGCTGTATAACCAATCTTTGCAGCTTCAGTCTCGGCTTCACTCTTTGATAATCCTACTGCGGACGTAAGGATGTCGTTCCCGAGACAGATGGCGACCCTGAAACATTTCGCATGATCTGGGCCTGTTGCTTCTATTGTTTTATAACTGGGGGTCACGCCGAAGTGCTCCTGCGCAAACTCTTGGACCAAACTTTTTGCAGGTTTTGTGCCTGCCTTGATTATGTCCATTAGCTCGCGCAGAATGAGACGCGAAACTAACTTTTCTACTTCAGCGATACCCTGGTCGACATAGAGAGCTCCGAATATGGCTTCGACCGCATCTGCATAAATTTTCTGCTGTGCACGTTCGTTGTCTTTCTTCTGTCCCCGTGAGAGGAACATGAAGCGGGATATGCGTAAGTCATCCGCAACTTGAGAAAGCATCGAGGTACACACCAGCGCAGATCGCAATTCTGTAATCCTCCCCTCGGGTTCTTTAGGGAAAGCTTTCAACAGATACTCGGTAACAATCAGCTCGAGTACTGCGTCGCCGAGCAATTCCAATCGCTCGTTGTGAGGGACTGGCCATTTACGGTTTTCGTTGATGTACGACCGATGAGTAAGCGCCTGCGTGAGCAGATTCTTGTTTCGAAATTCTACTTTCAAATACCGTTCAATTCCTTCGGTTTCCATTTGCCCCTCTCTATAAGATGATGTGTCCGAGGCTGAATATACGCTATATCTATGTCTATAGTCAATGTCGAAACCCTCGCCCTGCCGCTCCCCCACAAGGGGACTGCGACTTGTACCCAATACATATCTGTGCCTAGGATCAGATTTGCACTGATGACCCTTCCCTCTTCAGGGGAATGCTCTACTAGCTGAGCTACCTAGGCAATACGGGGCTACTGCCCTGCTTTAAATGAGTTTATCAGGTTTTGAATATCTGGGAAAGTAGGGCCTCCAGAATTCGCAGAGCTGGGCGCGGAAAATTTTGCGGCGAGAGGTTGGAGATATTGTTGATAGATGTAGAACGGGGTGATAAGAATGACGAGCCAGAACACAATCGTCACGATAGTACCGAACAGCTGATGTCTGCGCATAGAACGAAGCAAACGATGATTGTCCTTGGCTAGTGCGTGTATCTCTTCAAGCTGACGTTTTATCTCAGGGTCCATATGTCAATATTATAACAGCATGTGCCCCCCTCAGGAGTCGAACCTGAATCAGCTCGTTAGGAGTGAGCCGTTCTATCCATTGAACTAAGGGGGCCGAACGCTACGCGGTTATGCCAAGCAGAGAGAAGAGTCTCTCTTTGTCAAAACCGACAATCAACTCATCGCCAACAAATATCACCGGTACTCCCATTTGACCAGACTTCTGTATCATCTCTTGGCGCTTTTCTAAGTCGCTCGCGACGTTAAACTCGGTATAACCGATGCCCTTCTCCTTTAAAAAGTCCTTTGCCATCTGGCAGAAGTGACAAGTCGGCGTGCTGTAAATGGTGATGTTTTTATCCATATTTTTTATTATTTTAGTAAGTATATCACACGAGTGCAGGCTCATCAACGACGTTCGAACCCGATACATCAATCGCGACCCTCAAATTCTGAAGTTGATTGAGGACGTGGCAGAGATACAGGCGCTTGTTCCGGAAGATCTGAAGAAGGCTGTCTGAGTGCGGATGGCCCAGCAGGAGGAAGTGGCAGTGGTCTCATTAAGAGTTCAACGAGGTCAACAAAATTCTCGACTGCCCTACGAGCTTCAGCTGGATCAGACGGAAGATTCTCCTGCGGAAGAAGTTCGAGGATTTCTTTAAAGTCTGTGTCGTCGATTTGCATGCATACCAATCTATATGACAAGAAGATCTAGGTACAGGGGTGAGAATGTACCAACTAGGCTCTCGACATACGCAATCAGCTTGCTATTCTGATGCGTAATGAAAGATTATGCTGCTTGGCACTCGCAGAAAGGAGAGATCGAAGCAAAGAAAACAATTCCACAATTTAGTGAGAGAGATATTTGGTGGTGCAGTCTTGGACTCAATATCGGTTATGAAGAAGACGGAAAGAACGACAACTTCGAGCGGCCAGTATGCGTGCTGAGAAAATTCAACAAAGATATTTTCATAGGACTTCCTCTGACCTCGGCTCTAAAGGACAGTGTGTATTATTTCCCTCACACACTGCATGACACTGCGGGCTCTGTTATCTTGAGCCAAGGACGACTGCTGAGCGCCAAAAGACTACAGCGGAAACTGGGACGTATGAGTCGAGGAAAGTTCAAAGAACTGAGAACCAAGTACACCGAACTCTTCTAGAAAGCGAAAGCCCACCTTGCGGTGGGCGTTCTCGGACGCCGTTTGGCGATTTGTTCCTTTACCTTATCATGCCCTGTTTCCATGTCAAGGAGTTATCCACCTAGTCGGCGTCCTTGACAGTAATCAAATCAAGCGTAGTTTAGAGACAGAAGCTATTCCCCCGTATCAAACGATCACAGGACTTTTCCCGTGACGTTCCATGCGGAGGAAATGATGACGCAACAATCTGAAGAAAAGTGTAGCGGTGACGATCGCTCTTTCCAAAATGAAGTCGGGGGCTTCATCGTTCTCATGACCACCTTAATATTGGGGGGAATCGCTTTTTTCACTGGTCATCCATACATCGGGATAGTCGTAACCTTTATTGGGACCATCCTTATGCTGGCGGCGCTGGAGAATAAGAAAGAGCCTTCATCTCCTGAAAAATAAGGTGAATCATAGAATCCACATCCAAAGCACTGGTTATCGACCAGTGCTTTTGTTTTACAGAAAGTTCGATTCTCGTTGTGTCTGTGGATAAACTGAACGGAATTTCTTGGTAGGCACGTTATTGAGTACACGAAATACCCTGCATAGACAGTCTATTTTACGTATTGGCGTTAAAACTTGCGTGGCTGGCACATTATCTATCCGTGTGCGGAATGGGAGAATCGAACTCCCGCCCGATGCTTGGGAAGCATCTGTTCTACCACTAAACCAATTCCGCATTAACCCAGCCCAAAGGCGTTGCGCCATTGGGGCGGGCCCGCCTAAATGCCCTATGGGCTTTTGGCTGGGAACCAACTCAATATCTTCTGCCACCAAGAAAGAGACTGTGTCGTAGTGGAAGGCTCTGGTGGCACAACTACGATAACCTCTTCTCCGGGGCGCGCGACCCCGAAAGCGGTGCGAATGGCGGCATCCTGCCCTCGCTCAGTCGCGAGCGCGGCAATATTCGCCTGCAGAACCGCTTTGCGCTCCTCAAGCGCCTTATATTGCCTCTCTGCATTATGAGCCTCTTGGACAGCTATTTGTACCTTGCCAGAGAGCCCCCAGATAAGCGAGATCAGCCAGCCTGCGACGAGCAACAAAAACCCTATCAGTAATCCCTGTCTTAATTGTCTCCCGCGCATTGAGTTACTATACCAAAATTATTATTCATATCATAAAAGAAGCAGGCCGCATTGGATTACCAATGCGGCCCGAAGGGCATAAGCCCAAAGACCAAAGGGTTAGGAAACTGCTGCACGGGCACGGAGGTACGGGCTGGCGCCGCCAACGCCGCACCAGTAGACGCCCAACCCGTCGCCGCCCCAGCCCACGCGCGGGACGTCGCCGCCCGCATCCCGAGAGCCCGCGCAGAGTGTCCAGTTTTTGATGTCGAGATGCGACTTTGTTTCATCGAAGTACTTAAGCTCAAGGACGAGCCGTTCGCGAAGCGTGAGCGTGTTGAGCGCACACTTCTCGATCATGTCCGCCGAAACATTTGCGCAGTCGGGATCAGCTTCGATATTCGCCTTAACCCAGACCACGTATGCTCCGTCGGGGCGCTTCACGATATCGCGGACCGTGTTGAGGTCGTCCACATACCGCCACGCCTTGCCGAACTGTTTCTTGCAAGCGTCAAAAGCATCATTGTTCGAGATGCCTTGCACAATGACGATCGGCCAGCACTCGTACTCTGGCTTAGCTGGCACGTGCAGATTGGTCAGGTCGACTTCTTTGCCGAAAGTCCGGCGATAGAAGTCAATCCACGCGGCAGTGTCGACGAGTGTCTGCAGAGCGTAGCGGTCACGGAAGAACTTCCCGAGGTCGCGACCAAGTGCGGTCTTGCTTTTTAGATCGGCACGCACTTTTGCCGAATCAAGATTGAGCGGCATTTGCGCGAGGACCGCCAAGTGTAAATCACGAATTTCTCCCGCGCTAAGCGGGTTTTGGACTGTCTCATACTTTTTCATGAGCTGTTCCTTTCAATGTGCAAGGCTCGGACCATTCCGAGTTAAGTTCATCATATCATGCCTTAATCTGTAAGTCAATAGCCAAAAAATGGCTCAATTGCTGGATTCCTGCACCATTTTCATAAAGACGTCTTCGGGGATGGTGCCGCTTGCCTGGTAGGGTATGCTATACTTTCTGCATATGAAGACACTTACTTACAATCAGCAGGACCTTCGCGGAAGTGGACGTGGAGCGTCTGCAGACGGAGCGTTCACGAGCCGATTCGTAACACGCAATCTCCGCGCACTTGATACTGCGCTCAAGGCGGCGCGAGCATCGCTTCGGCGAGGCAAGAAAACCACGATACGCACTCACGCGGAGTTCCGACGAGCGATTGCTATAAAATAATATCCGCACATGCGCGAGCCGTACTTTGTTCTTTCGGAGGAAGCAACAAATGACCTTGCTTTGCTCGCAAAATATCTAGAACTCGTCAGCGACGATACTCTGGCAGAAAAAATTCTCACGCGCTTCTACCATCTATTTACCCTGCTCGCTCACTGGCCAGATATCGGCCGAACGCATAAAGAGCTCGCTGGGAACCCGCGTAGCTTTACGATGAAACCGTGGATCGTTTTCTATGAACAAGCAATGGACTCAGAAAGTATTCGAATACTCCGTGTGTTCGATGGTCGACGCGATCTCTCTACTCTGAAGAAGACTGCACCATTTTCATAAAGACGTCTTCGGGTATATTTACTTTACCCGTTCCCCTTTCTAGCATTTTCTTCTTACCGCGCTTCTGTTTATCAAGCAACTTGTTTTTGCGCGAGACGTCTCCTCCATATAAGTAACCAGTAACGTCTTTTCGCATTGCAGAGAGAGTACGTGACGAGACTATTCTCCCTTCTACTTTTGCTTGAATCTTTGTATTGAAAAGCTGTTTCGGCAGGATTGAGTGCAATTTTTCTACCATTTTTTCTCCCTCTTCTACTATCCTTCTGCGCGCGACCACGCGCGCAAATGCGGCGACCGGCTCTTCGGCCACCAACACATCTAGTCTCGCTACATCTGCCTCGCGCTCTGGGAGTATCTCATATGAGAGAGACGCATAACCAGAAGAAATGTTTTTTAATTTATCAAAGAATCCGCGCATGAGCTCGCGAAGCGGCATCTCTATAGTCATCTCTATTCTCCCATCTTGGTACGACTCTGTTGCCATAGTATTTGCCTCGTGATCATAGAGAAGTTGAATCAGAGAACTGACGACCGACGGAGGCGTGATGATGATGACTCTAGCCCACGGCTCTTCTATCTTCGCTATGTCGCCGTGCTCTGGAAACCGTGACGGAGTGTATATGGTTTCTCGCGTTCCGTTTGTTCTAGTGACTACGTATGAAATAGTGGGAATTGTGACAACCAGTTTTAAACTATATTCGCGTCGCAGACGTTCTGTGATTATTTCTAGGTGCAGAAGGCCCAAAAAACCACATCTGAATCCCCTACCCAAGACTCCGGACGATTCCTCCTCAAACGAGAGTGAAGAATCCGAGAGACGCAGTCTCTCTAGAGATTTTCTTAGTAACGGCAAATCATCTTGATTTTCTGGATACACAGACGCCCATACGACCGGTCTAGGCTTCTCATAGCCATCTAGAGCTGCTAGCTTGCCATGTACAGCACCTATGGTGTCACCTACCCCAACGATACCTGGCTCTTTGATGCCGGTCACGATGTATCCTATTTCGCCTGCAGACAGCTCTTCTGAAGCCTTTTCTTCTGGGGCAAATATGCCTGTTTCTAGTGCAATAAACTCATTATGAGCCGAATGGAATCTTAATTGTTGACCTTTTTTGAACGTGCCATCTAAGACGCGCAAGTACACTGCGATACCTCTGTGTGTTGAATATGAGAAATCAAAAATAATTCCACGTGGCTCCGCCGACAAGGTTAAACCTTTAGAATTCGCAAGGTTTAACCTTGTCGGCGGCGGTATACGCTTAATTATTGCCTCTAGCAATTCCTCAACACCTTCTCCTGTCTTACCTGACACAGCTATCACATCGTCTACAGATACTTTTAAAAGTTTTGCCAGCTCCGCGCTCACCTCATGAACTCTCGCTGCGGGAGAATCTATCTTTGAGACGACAGGGATGATAGTGCAATTTGCAGCCCTTGCTGCGCCGAGAGTCGTCAGAGTCTGCGCCTGAACACCTTGTGTAGAGTCAACGAGCAAAAGCACCCCCTCAACTGCTTTTAATGCACGCGAAACTTCATATGAAAAGTCTATGTGTCCTGGCGTGTCTATTAGATTCATCACGTACTCTTTATATTTCATCCGGACTGGTTGCATCTTAATCGTGATACCGCGCTCGCGCTCCAGATCCATTCTGTCCAAAAATTGGTCACGCATAAGTCTGTCTGGGATAGTGCCAGTGCGCTCCAGTAACCGGTCAGCAAGCGTAGATTTACCGTGGTCAACATGCGCAACTATAGAGAAATTTCGTATGTGTTCTGTGTTCATGGTTGTTTAGGCTCTTCGGCCGATGGCTCTAGAACAGCTGAGCGTCCGCTATTCAAATGCAATAATCTATCAAGTGCTCCAGCCATTACAAGAAACTCTTGGTTCTTCAATAAGTACAATGTTAGGCCAACAAATGCGGACCCAACTGCTCCAGCTATGACTCCTTGTATTAAGACAGATGCGAGAGTCGTGAGCGGTGCTATACCGCCAAGAAGAGAGAGAGTGACATACGTTGCAATACCACCAACAACAGCAGAAATAATTCCGTCTCGTAACGGGAGAACTAGCCCAGAAGACAGTCCTGGAGCGATGTTCTTTAGAGCAACGAGAGAGAGTAGTACAAGGAATATGTGACCGAGAGCGGCAGCAAGCGCGATTAGGATTATGGCTGTTCCGCTCACATCGCTAACTCGCAGGAGAGAATTTATTGAAGAATGCATGGCAGTATTTTCCATAGACAAGAACGTGATAGCGAGCGTCACAGTAAACACTGCTCCGGCAAGCTGATAAAAGAACGGTCGCCAACTTTGCTTAGCGGCATAGAGCGCACGAGAAAATAAAAGAACAAGGCCTTGCGCGACTAAGCCGACAGCAAGAACAATTAACAGAGCTGCCGTGAGACGCGTCGCGTTCCAATCAAATGCACCGCTACCAAGAATAATTCGGACTATGTGAGCGCGTAAAACTGCAATTAGCCCTACAGCCACGACAGACCAGAGGATTATGTGGCGCGCGCTTGATGAGAGAACGCGCGTGAACTCATCTTTATTCTTAAGCGCCGATGCTTCAGAGAGCGCTGGGAACGCCGCTACAGCATATGAAGCACCGATTAACGATAAAGGTACCGCTTCTAGATTGCTGGCAAGTGTAAAAACAGATACAGAGCCAGTGCCTACTCTTGAAGCGAGCGACGTGAGGAAAAGTGCAGTGATAGAACCCATACCGAGAGCGAGAGAACGCGGGATTGAGTCTTTCATAATATGCATCATGAAAGAAAGGTCTGGGAAGCGAAGTCTGGGTACAACTCCTGCCTCTACAATAACTGGAATATTCACCGCGAGATACGCTATTGCCCCTATTACAACACCTATGCCTATCCCCGGCAGGCCCCACAAAGGATACAAAGCAACTGCTCCAAAGATGATTCCGAGATTATAGAGCACAGGAGACATTGCAAAGAGAGAGAAGCGTCTGTGCACCTGCGTCACGCTCGCAAGAACGCCAGAGAGCCCAAGAAGTATTGGCTGTATGAGCAAGATGCGCGAGATCAAAACGAACTCGGCTTGGTGCGCAGAGTCAATAAAATTCGGATACAGTAATGACAAAAAAGACGGCATAAAGATAGCAAGTACGATGCATATCAATCCGCCAAACAAGGCTAGAAACGATGCTGATTCAGACAGAATGCGCCGTGTTGACTCTCTATCGGCACCAGTTATGCGCGGGATCAGCACATATGCACTAACGAGAGAAGCGATTAGTGCGAACACCAGATCTGGCACACGAAATGCAGCGTAATAGAGGTCAAGGGTCTCTCCTGCGCCAAATGTGTGAGCGAATACTCTGTCGCGCATTAGCGCCAAGACTTGAGAGGCAAGAGTCAAACCAGCGAGCAAGTACGCGGCCTGGTGCAGGCCGCGTACTGGTGCCGCGATGCGTTCAAACATAGCTCTGATCATCGCCCCATAATACTCTATTTCCTCACGATTTGACAATAGATTTTGCTGTGATAGTCTGTTTTCGGATTGAGATCGGGCGTTTTGCCCAGCGAATACCCGACGCCTCTCGGGAAAGGACGTTGTCATGAACGAAATTACAGGTATTGAAGAACTCCAGCAACCAAATGTAGGCTTCCGTTTTCTCTGGGAGAAAGACCAGATTCAATCTGGCGCAATGTTGAAACTCCAGTGGTGCCTCGCATCACAGATGGTTCAGTATTTGAGAGACGAAAAACTCGGTGGAGCAATGGTGTTTATCACCATACGCAACCCGCAGGGACGCGAAGTACGCTACGTTGCACCAGTCACAAGCCCGCAGGAATTGATTGAGTTCCACTGCCCTGGGAAACACGAAGTCTCGGGAATGGTCGTCTTTGGCAGCGGTGTCAAAGAAGCATCCACGTTTTTCCTCAAAAAGTATTCCCGTCGTGCTTATGAACACAAGACTGAGTACGTCTTGAGAAGCTGCGAGTGTACAGCACTTGGAAACGCCGAATTATCGGTTGAAGTGCCGGACGGATTTTTCGCCCCCGAACTGTCACCAAAGGAAGATTGGTACGTAAATCTCTGGTTCGGTGAACCGGCGTGGGACGAGTGCGAGATTCGACGACGACGCTTAATTGCGTATACGATACAGACGGCGTTACTGGCTATTTACGTACCAGCGCTTTGCACGATACGGTTCATCTTTGCCTGTTATGCAGCCGTACTGTGTCTGCGTAAAGATGTGCCATGGTCCGTTGTGGTTCATCCGTTCTCTGATCGGACATCCCGTATCTGGGACTTGAGCTCCGAGCGATTCTATAATCAACCAATCAAGAGTATGCTTTTGGTGCCGATGCACCAGTTCATAATCATCGCTGGAGCCATCTTCGCCGGATCTTTGGTGCAAAGTCCTATGCTGGTCCTGGTTGCGTATATTAGCATCCTCGCGTTCGGAGTTGGGTTGAACCTTTCTGTACCAGTGAGTTGGAAGCAGTACATATCGGAGCGTGAAAAGCATTATAGCTTAGAGCAGTTGAATGCGGCGTACTCTGATCTGCTCTGCACAACGGCACCGATTGATGGAACGCTACGGACGAAACGGCATGGGTTCAAGAACAACGTCGTGCTCGCCTTCCACGACTTCAAAGCTCGTGTATGCCGTCCAACGGCAAGCAAATAACCGTCCGGACAGTTCTTTCACAACAGCGCGGTCTATGACCGCGCTGTTTTTTATTTTGTTTACGCGTGCACCTTTTCTAAATGGCGGATGCGGCGCTCGTGGTTCATGATGGTGAGCGTGTCTTTGTCTACCGCTCGTGCAACACCGTCTAGCGTATCTTTCATATCATCAACTTTTTCTTCAAGCGAGCCAGTTCTCTTTTCTACTGCAGTCATGCGATACTCAATATCATTGAATCTGCCGTCTACCTTGTCGAATCTGTCTTCAACTTTTGCAAAACCGGTTTGCACTGCTTCGGCCAAATCCTGAACCGCAACCATTACGCTTGTGAGCGTTGGTTTAATCTTTGGCTTTTTTATGCTCTTTACCATACACAGACATCCTACCACACATGCTGCCTACGGCGTGACTGGAGCTGGAGAAACCGAGAGGAGGTTAGCTGGGAATGGGTTCTTACCAGCCTTAAGAGCGGCGAGCTGAGTAGTGACTGCATTTGCGTTGTCAGCAGACATGTCTGCTATAGCCTGCATTTGTGCGGTCGCACTCGTGTAATTACCCTGCTTCGCATAGACCGCCGAGAGGAAGTATCGCGCATTCGCGAACTGAGGGTTCACATCAACAGTTGCAGAGAGCGCCGCAACCGCATTTGCGAAATCATTTTGCGCGGCATACAAGATGCCAATCTGGAAGAGAATGTTTGGATCGTTTGGCTGGAAGTATGCGGCGGCGAGTGCGGCGGCGAGTGCATCCTTCAGGTTGCCGTCTTGAACTTCTAGTTGCGAGAGTAGAAAGATTGCTGCAGTGTAATCTTGTTTGAGTGATATCGCAGATTTGAGATTTTCCTTAGCACTTTTAATATTTTTATTTGCAATATCAAGCTGGGCAAGGATGTACCTAATCTGCGGATTTGTCGGGTTCAGTTCTTGGGCCTTGCCGTAAGCAGACTTGGCGCTGTCATATGCGCTAGCAACACCAAGCGGTACGGCTTGTGCGTACAGATTACCGAGCAATATCCAATTTTGATAATCAGACGGTGCAACGCGAGTCGCGGTCAAGGCTGCGTTAATACCTGCCGAGAGAGATTCTTGAAATGCCTTCTGGGCCGCAGAAGCCGGCATTGTTGTAGAGGCAAGTATCACACTTAGTCGCGAACTAGCTATACCAGCTTGAATCTGGTACGCAGCTGCACTTGGCGCAAATGCAATAGAGCTCTGTGCAGACTTCTCAGCTGAGTCTAGGTCGCCATTTGAGAATGCACGACTCGCAGAAGATATCTCCGATATTGCTATATAACGCCCTACAAGTGCATAAGCGGCAGCAACAGACGAGAGTAGCAGTATAGTCAATGCAAACACGATTACGAATCCAATTCTAGGACTCCTAGAGAAGATAATGCCGGTTTGTCCTGCCCCGTCTGCAAACCGAGTAGTTGATATAAACAAGCCAGCAAATGCAAACGCCAGGACGAGAATAACAGAGTTCGGAGATCCAAAGACTGCAATCGTGAAGAGATACAATGACGCAACAAACGAGAGTATCGCAACATATCTTACAAACGCATCTTGAGGTGCGCGGAGAATTAGCGTTCTTAGACCAAACACTATGAGTAGAGCTAGGAGTGCCACCCACGCCAATACACCGAGAAGACCTGTTGTAACTGAAGACGTCGGGATAAAACCGATACCAGAATTAAAGTCTACATTCCAGAACACGGTTGAATTGAGAGACGCGTCGCGATACTTAAGCCACTCTACGCCGAACGTCCCAGGGCCAGAACCGAAGACGGGAGAAACATTGTACACACTACGAGCGACAGAATAGGTTGACTGCCATGACGGTCGTACATCAAGAACGTTCACATTGAGAGCGTTGGCGAGAGCTCCGCCAAGAGTACCTCCAATCAAAAAGAATAGGGAGATGGCGAGAACAACCAACGGCAACACCAGTGAATGCTTACCTGTATCCGTGTCAACTCTAGACTCTTCAACGCCACCTATATCGTCTAGATCTGTGTCAATATTTCTTGATCCACGATTCATCACTGCCTCTACAAAGAGGCCAAGTGATACGAGTGCGAGAAGTATCCACACAAGCGAGGAGTTAGACACAGCAATAAGAAATAGGGCGAGAACACCAGAGCCAACCAACGCCTGGTACATGCGCGTTGGGAGTTCAACGAAACGCATCGTGACAAGAACTCCTATAACACCTAGACCCAAGAAGAATGCAAGGTCGCCATAAGAACCTATGAGTGAAAACATTGGTGAAATTGCATTTGGAGCAAATTGGCCAATGATAACAACTAGGGTTTCAATAACCGCGAAGACACAGAAGGCAAGGGCCACTGTTGTGAGAAATGATTTGTAGTGCTCAGACCGTCTTGGTATGAGAGCTGTTAAGGTACCAAGGACAGCGACAACAAGAATAAACCCGAGTGTGTCAGACTCTAGAGAAGAACCCCATAGAGTACTTGCAAAAGGTGCTCCAGAAAACACAGAGGAGAGAGCGTATGCTATTACTGGTAGCCACATTGCACCAATAAGAAAAAGTGGTGGCAGTATAACATTGCCTCGAGATAATCGTGCCAATATATATAGAGCGAGCGAGATAATCGCGCCAGCTCCTAGCAAGAACGCTTTTGTTGCAGTTACTGGGATAGCAGTTGATGGAATAAAAACAAATATCGCCACTACAAATGTGGCTAATAGGGCCCACATACTAATAGTCTCTATAGAAGGACGCGATGTGATTGTGACTTGTAGCGGAGGCATGATTAATTTTGTTTATGAATATGATAATAAAGTTAGTATAACTTGTTCTTCGGCTTGTGAAGCACTTATTCACACATTTTCGTAAGGTGACACCTTACCCTTCTTATAATTCCCTTGACTCCGTAAGGTGACACCTTATACTCTATAGGATGGCAAATAGAAAAGTCCCATTTGCAGTAGGAGAATGGTATCACTGCTACAATCGCAGTGTTGAGGGCCGTTCTTCATTTGAAGACTCTAGAGAGTACTACCGCTTCCTTGAACTTCTGTATTTGGCAAATGATGAGCTCCCTCTACGACGTGACGATATAGGCGTACGCAAATTTGAAGACGTATTGAAGGTACCTCGCGGTAAGAGACTTGTCGCTATAGGTGCGTTTTGCTTGATGCCAAACCATTTTCATTTAGTATTGAAGGAGCTCGTTGATGGTGGTATTACCTCGTTTATGCGTAAAGTAGGTACGGCATATACCATGTACTTTAACGCGCGGCACAAACGTATCGGGAACCTATTTCTCAAGCCTTTTAAGGCTCGCCACGTCTCTAATGACCGCTATTTCCAGCATCTTATCAACTACGTACACTGCAACCCAGCAACTCTCTACGAGCCCAAATGGAAGACTGGTCCTGTCGTGGATCCTCGTTTTTTAGGAGATCACATTAATGTATACCCATATTCAAGCCTTGGTGCACACACCGGTGTACATACGCCACTCAACAATATCCTAGATCCAGAGATACTTTCTTTAGCCCGTACAATTTCAATACAAAAAATGCTACAAGAGGCACGATTGTATTACGACGATTCTGATATCCCTTAAGTTCGTAAGGTGTCACCTCGCAGCGAGGTGACACCTTACTGGTCAAATTGTGGTATAATACCTACGGACCAGGCTAGGCGATCGCTCTATAAGCAATTATAGGGAGGAAAGTCCGAGCATGTTTACCCTTCGTAGCCTTCTTAGGCGAAGTAGGGCAAAAAAGGTAGCGGGTAACGCCCGTCGCCCGCCAACATCTGCAAAGTTGTGGCGGGTAGAGGTGACCACAGTGACGTCTGCGAACGAAAGTGAGCAGGCATCCCGCGAGGGATGAAACTTCGTATAAGTTTGGGGCTTGCCCTGAGCGAAGTCGAAGGGTGCAACGAATAAATCCTTACCCGCATGCAAGGCCGTGCCCCGCCAACATCTGCGAAGTTGTGGCGGGGAGTGCCGCTTGATCCGTCTGGTAACAGACGAGACAGATAAATGATCGTCCACGACAGAACTCGGCTTATCGGCCCGGTCCACATAAATGCGAAAACCTGCGCTCCTGCGCAGGTTTTCGCTTAACTGGTTTTATTTTGTAGCTTTGTCCGGAATCAATTTTGATAGCTTATAGGCATTCCCATGACTGAGCATACCTCGATACGACATGATCGTTGCTTCACTCGGGTTTCCTCTAAGTGCTTTAAGCATCCGTCGTTTCGTGCTCGTGCGCAAGACCCTGTGATCAACGAAGTGCCCCCAACCGAGAAAGTCTACGCCCGATCCAAATGTGCTTATTGAAACCTTGTTCGGATGCATTTCGAGCTTCAATCTGTCGCGCAAAAACACTACCATATATGGTAGTGTTTTTATCAACCATTCTTTGTCTTTAGATAGAATTACAAAGTCATCAGAATATCGGATGTAGTGTCGCACTTTGAGTGTATGTTTAGCGAATTGATCAAACTCGTTCATATAGATATTCACGAGCAGTTGGCTCGTGAGGTTCCCAAGTGGCAGGCCCTTCCCTACAGCAGTTGAATGGAAACTGTCTATCACATTCCTTAGCAGGTTTACGGTGCTACTATCAGAAAGATGCTTTCGCAAAATCGCAAGTAGTATGTCCTGGTCAATAGACGCGAAGAACTTCCTGATATCACACTTCAGCACCCATAGAGTCTTCTCGTGATTCTCGCTCGCCCGATGCGCGTATCGTCTGAAAGTATTCATAGCTCGGTGTGCCCCCTTCTCAATGCGACACGAGTACGAATCATTGATAAATCTGCGATCAAAGAATGGATACAATACTCGATAGATAGCGTGATGCACCAGCCGATCGCGCACACTCGCCTTATGGATATCGCGTGGCTTAGGATCGCTAATCTTGAAATGTGTGTATGGGCCGTGCCGATATGTGCCGGAAACCAACTCTGAACGGAGCGTGGAGATGTTTTCTATGAGATTGTATTCAAACGCTTGTACGTCTTTCTTTTTTTGTTTGCCTTTGATGAATTCTTTCCATGCGTCAAGCAAATTATCAATGGAAATGATATCGTCATATGTATGAGAAATACTGGTTCTATTCATACTCTTGAAGCTACCCCCCCCCCCGACGATTTCGCAAGAGAAGCTCGTGCCAGTCGTGTTGAAACTGAAAGAAGCGTATCTCGCGTGGCAAGAGGCTCTTCCACATGTTGCTAAAGCTCGTCGACAGACAATAGCCGCGCGAATTGATGAAGCTCTTCTTGATACTCTCGAGCACGCTTTCCGCGCCGAATACCTTTCTGGGCAACAGAAAATCGAAGTGCTTAACGTATCCATCGCGAGGCTCGATGTTGCTAAATTTTTCTTGCTTGTCGGCTGGGAGAGCGACGCAATTACGAATGCCCAGCACATGCGCATAGCCGGACTTCTAGTTGACGCGAATAGGATGCTCATTGGATGGAAAGTATACATGGAAAAGAAAACTCTCGCGGATAGAAGCGAGAGAAAGTAAGACTTGTTTCGGACGAGGATGCGATTGTCGGCGTTCCAGCGATTGTCGTTGTCGAGCGAGTTGACGTTTGCGTTCCAATCGCGCGAATCGCGATTGACGTTGCCAACCGAGACGCTTCGTGCGCTACGCCATCCATAACACCCTTTTAAGCGGGCCACTGTCCATAGAATTGTTCTCCGGACTGTATCTGATTCGGGGCCTTGAACCCACAAGCGCGGCGCACCAACTTGTATTTCTTTTTTCGGGTGTTTCTTACCCGGAACCTCGCCATTCCGAGCATATGCCTGAAATGCCAGCGTGTTCATGCAAAATATAACACCGTTTCGCGCAAGCGCGAAACGGTGTACGGGCAATTCGATACAGGGACCTAGAGTCCAAGTTTCGAAGTGTCCAAGTTTCGGACGAGGATGCGAGGGTCGGCGTTCCAGCGATAGCCGTAGTCGAGCGAGCGGACGTGAGCGCACCAACCGCGCGAATCGCGAAGGACGTGGCCAACCGAGACGGGATTTTTTGGGTCTCCGGTTTCCACGAAGAACCAATTTCCCCAACCATCGGTACGCATGCCGGTCTTTTCACCGCGTTCGGTTTTATCCACCAGTTCCTCGCCTTGCGGCAGAGTCATAGTGTGGCCGTGCTCGATAAGCAAATTTCCGAGCAACACGATGTTTGTGCCAGCACCGACGCCAAGAATGGCAGCGGCAGCTTCCGCGAACTTCCAGTCCTTTGCGGGAGCAAGTGTCGTGATGACGCACGCGTCGGCGCCGAGCTGGTTGGCTGGAAGCCAATTGTCGAAATCGGCGTCGCGATAGTAATACCGATTACCGACGACGAAACACTTTTTCGTTTTCTTTCCGGCGACCGCGTCGAGGTTAGTCGTCGCGACGATGGAGAGAAACGTGATTGGTTTCGCAGGAGTCATTTTTGGTGAGTTGAGACCGGACAGAAATTTCTTCGTGCCATCCGGATTGTTCATCCAGTTGTCCATGGTATCTTCATCGAGATCTGCTGGAACGTTCTGAATTAGCCAGCCAGCAAAAGCGGCTGTTTTCTTACAGTAGGTCTTCGCATCCATGATGCGCTTCTCCTTTTAGTGATTGCCCGGGCCAAATGGCACGAGAGAAGCCCTCTACTCCGCGAACGGTCTCAAGGTGCTTCTACCTGTTATTATATGCACATCAACCGCAAAAAGTCAAGTTTTTGGGCGGGCTGTGTCTTTATTTTTCCAATGCTTCTACTCGATGAACCAGTTGTACAAACTCGCTTCTGTGTACGGATTCGTCTAGGCTTTCTAACATCCCAGCCTGTTTCTTTTCAATAGAGTCCAGGCGATGATGGGTTTCTGCCTGACCTTTTTGTAGAGACATAATGTCTTTATCTATTTCGTCAAGACGAACGTCTATGACATCAAGGCGAGTATTAACTTCACCAAAACCAGCTCTCATCTCCCCAAAGCCTTCTGCAATCTGGCGAGCGAGAAGTTCAGTGTCTGTCTCCTTTTTTGCTGACACTTTTTTCATACCACGATTATATCACTCAATCTCACAAGTCCCGCTCGCACAGGCAAGTTCCTTCTTCACTTCCGTCTCGTCTTGTCGTTCATATGCAATAAGTCTGCCGTAATCAACGGTTGGGAATGATGACATTCTTCTCTCATATTCTGCCTTGCTTATAGCCTCATATGGAGCGAGCCGATACGCATGATTGCTTCTAGGCAAGAAGGAGAGCCCTCCCACCATGTCCCAATTGCTATACACCCAGTTGGCAACTTCTATCCACTCACTATCTCCGACAGAAATGGTTACTGACGGATTGTGTTCTGTGTATTTGGTTTTAACAACCTTCCAATGTTCTAGCTGGTCAAGAGCAGTTAGATCGTCTTTACAGACAGCCCCTTCTGGAGCCTTTACCGGGAATTCAAGCACGTAGGTATTTGCACTGTCTTGCGACTGCCCTACTTCAGGATAGTACGGTACTCCCTGATCGCGCATCAGCTTAAAGATTGAGTCGGTCGCGCTGACACGGATGCGACGAATATAATATGGTGAGTGTCGCGCGTGCATACCGCTTGATACATCAAACGTTTGCGAGACAGAGCCAGACGGTTTGACACACGTAATCGCTGTAGACATGTTAACGCCGAAACGTTTAGCATACTTTTTGTTAGTTGCGACAGTCTCTGCTCGCAAGAGAGAGAGCGTGTCAGGCTCGCGCGACGCAGGAGAATCCCACTGCCCGGTTATAGAGACTCCGAGTAATCGCTCTGCCTCACAGTTTTCCTGCCATTCCTTGGAGAGAAACGGTAGGTTCGTAAGAGTAGATTGGTATGTACCGAGAATAGTTGCTAGACGCGCTTTGCGCAGAAGCGACAGCTTTGTATCAGTACTTCGGGCAATAATTTCACTTAGATTGCAGAACTGTTTAGATTTTAGAATAATTTCCCCGCACGGATTCGTACCAGGCTGTTTGACTAATCGTCCGCCAGATATATAGCCAGTCTTCTCCCATTCTTTGATACGACGCGATGGAAGTTGCTTCAATAGTCCTCCGCGATTAAATATGCCTCTTTCTCCTGCTCTGCTCTTCATTAGAGCTACCCATTCGTCCATAAACTCTTCGTTGCCAGGACGTTCAAGATAAACAGCTGAATTATTCGCTAATGATCTCTGCGGTTCTGACATATAGAACTGACCACTCTTAGCATCTCTCAAGTCTGTATCGTCTAGATCAGAAAGAGAGATCATCGCCGAACGACGTACACCTCCAGCAACAACGCATTCGCCTATCTTGCAGATGATGTCGTGTGCATCAATGTTGCGTAGTCTTCTACCCTGTCTCGCGAAAACGCGCTCACGGGCAAATGAGAGCAGACTCATAAGAGGCTCTGGACCAGATGCCTTGCCTCCCATCGTCTTCAATCGAGCCCCTGCCGGCCGAATCTGTGAGAAATCAAATACGACGTCCTTACCGTCGTACCATGTCTTCAACCCATGCGTGAGCGCATTGGCCCAGCCTTCTGCTGAATCAGCTATGACATGAGTGGCGAGCTTGTCGCCGGTCTGATATTTAATCTGTGGCAATGCCTGAATGTTCTGACTCTCTACGGCAAACCCTGCTCCTGTACCACGCATTGAGATGTACATTATTTCTGCAAAATCTTCTAGCTTGTTTGGTGCGATATAAGAGCAGTTATAGGCGCAAACGTTTGAGCGTCGTGCCGCATCTCCAGCGAATTGCATGAGTCGCATAGAAGGCATAACTTCTTGATTCAAAATTGCTTCGCGCACTTCGCTGTACTCTTTTGCAGTCAATTTAGCTCCGAGATTCTCTTTCATAAAACTAATGTATCTATCAACTGTCTCTATCCAAGTCTCTCGACGACCTTCTTCTGGTATCCATTTTGAATACGTGCGTAGATACACAAATTCTCCGAGCGGATTGCCTTTAAAATATTTTGCACTATCGTCCATTAGCTTCTGTACACGCGCAGGTATCTCAACTCTTTGTGCACGTAGCTGTGCACGTTTGTCTCTGTAAAGAATGTACGCCTTTGCTGTCTTCACATAGTCATTCAAAATAAGATATTTTTCTACTGAGTCCTGCAGGCCTTCAACCGTCGGTAGAAAATTCTTGTACTTCTTTGCGAATCGCGCAAGCTCGCCTGCCACCTGGTGCGCAACAAGGTTCGCATCCTCTTGACTGCCCTCTTCTGCAGCAGACATACCCTTCCAAATAGCGTTTGCAATCTTATCAAAATCAAATGACACTAGTCTGCCATCACGTTTCTCTATCTGAGGAACGACTTCGCGATATTTGCGAGTCTCTTTTGATATAACAGGCGCTTCAACCTTTGCAACTGTTGCTACTGACGTTTTTGCTCGTGTTGGAGCTTTGACAGATTTGGACATGACCTAAGGCTATTAACGAATAATAAAATTTGCCGTTTCTTAGTGGTAAGTTTACTCCTATGCAGAGAAAACACTCTGTGGATAGCGTTACTCTGAAACGGTTGGGAATTTTTTCAACTCTAGTTGTGCGCCAACATTAATATCATGCTCACTTGCAAAGCCAGCAACGGTCTCAAGGACATAGCGAGCTGGCGTTGTCGGGTAAAAGACATTTGGATATGATGATGGTGAGACATCTGCCATAATAAATACGACCTGTCCTTTATCGTCTAGCCAAAAGATGTCGATCGGCACGAGCATATCCTTCATCCAGAAGCCGTGCATATCGTCTATTGGGAACACAAAGAGCATTCCGTAATCTTTTGGTATCTCACTCCGGCCCCCGAGTCCCATCTCTCTGTCTTCTGGCGTTGTCGCATACTCAATTCTTAAGGACACTCCGCCAAACTCTGCAACGGCAGGCAAAGGTTCTGTCTTATATAAATACACGAACGCAACTACAACTATCAAAAGTCCTATATAAAAGGATCGTGACATAAATTGCGGTGGCGATTGCCGGAACTTTGAACCCGTAGGACGGCTCAATATCAGGAATCTTGACTTGATTATACGAAAATTGAGACGAATTTACCAAGAAAAGCCGGACTTGTTCGATGTTCCTACTTTCGCGCAGAAGGCCTACTAATTGTTGTTCAGGATCTGCTCGACTTGTTCGTTATTGACCTTAGAGCCAGAAAGACGAAGCGATGAGCCAGTAGAAGCAATAAGAGCGACACGCCGAAGTTCCGCCAGACGTTCTAGAGAGGTACCAAGATTCTTTTTTGTGAGTTTGGATTTTTTCATAAAGATAATTTAGAAGAGCACGCTGAAATAGAAAGCCAAAAAGACTCCTGTGTGGACCGTTGCGGTAACAAGACCCGGGACGTACTTTTTAACACACCCGGCCCATATAAGATGTTGTACGCCATTTGCAAACATGAGAACAAGAAAGAATGTCTGAATGATAGATCGGTACGGCAAGGTAGGTGTCAGCAGTACGAAAATAAAGAACGCAGAGAAAACTAATTCAAACGCAAGAAACATCCAAAAAGGCATTTTGAACAGATACCACTTTTTATGAAATCCTGTCGAAAGCTCCTCAATCGAGTGAGCAAGCTGAGTAACGAGGCTAATAAGAAAAAATTGTTCTAGTAATTCCATAGTTCGAATCCCTTCAGGGTTCACTCATTTTATCACTTTTCGGTTTTGAAATGTAGCGCAAAATAAAGGAATTTTGACTACCAATTTCCAAAACTACTGGCGGAGAGGATGGGATTCGAACCCACGAGGAGCTTTCGCCCCTGCCGCCTTTCCAAGGCGGTGCTTTCGGCCACTCAGCCACCTCTCCATTTTTAAACTCCAAACTCACAACATTCAACTTACAACAAACTACACGAAACAGCCAGACTTACCGAAGTTAAACTTCGGTAGAGTTATTGAGAAGCGCTTTAATGCGATCGGCAGTTGGCGGATGCGTAGAGAAAAGATTTTCGAGCCACGCGAGCTTACCGCCCTCTGGCTTACCGAATGGCTCGTCTATAAAGAGATGCGCGGTGGCATGATTCGCGTGGAGCATCGGCATGTTATGCGAGCTGATCTTCTTGAGTGCAGAAGCGAGGCCATCGGGATAGCGTGTGAGAAGCGCTCCGGAAGCGTCTGCGAGAAATTCGCGTCTGCGCGATACAGCAAATTGGATGAGTTTGGCGGCCAGCGGAGCGAGAACGATGCCTGCAACCATAATGACCATCATAATCGCGCCACCCTGCCTATTATCGCTTCGCCCTCCATGAAATGACATCCGCAAGAAGATGTCCGCGATTATAGCTACGAAGCCCGCTAAGACAACAGCGATAGTCATAAGTAATATGTCTCTGTTTTTTATATGAGAGAGTTCGTGCGCAATAACGCCCTCTAGCTCTGGACGTGTGAGCATATTAAGCAAACCAGTCGTCGCACAAACGACGGAGTGATTTTCATCTCGGCCGGTCGCGAAGGCGTTAGGCGCAGGGTCGTCTATCACATATAGCTTCGGCTTAGGGAGACCAGCTGTTATGGCGAGATTTTCGGTGACAGTGTAGAGGTCAAAAAATTCTTCGCGCGTCGCCACTCTAGCGCGATTCATAGATAAAACTAATCTGTCAGAAAACCAGTAGGCGTAGAAGTTTGTCGCGACAGCTATAAATACTGCTATATAGAGAATCGCTGAATTACCGTAGTACCAAGAGATAGCATATCCAACTGCAATGACAACAATTAAGAACCCGAGCACGAGAGCCCATGTCCGGCGTATATTGCTTGACCGTTGTTGGTATAGGTTCATGTTTAGGTTGATACTTCAACTCTATTCCGTCCATTCTCTTTCGCGATATAAAGGGCCTTGTCAGCGTTGGCCCGTACGTCTTCAAGCGTTTCTGAACCATTGAGTGTGGCGACCCCAAAGCTCGCAGTCACTTTCAACCCCGGATAATCCTTGAAGGTCAGTGTCTGAATTCCTTCTCGGAGTTTCTGCGCCTTCTCTATCGCCTTGTCTCCCTCCGTTCCTTCCAAGATAATCGCAATTTCTTCTCCTCCGATACGAGCAACGACGTCAACTTCTCGAACTGAGCGTTTAAGCAACGAAACAATCTCTTTAAGTACGGCATCCCCCGCAGCATGACCAAGGGTATCATTCACCTTTTTGAAATGATCTATATCAAGATAGACCAAGGAAACTGGTATCTTCTCGCGACGAACCAGCCCCATAAATTGTTCTAGTCGATTCGTAAATCCAAGGAGATTTACAGTGTCAGTGAGCTCATCCTTAACAACCTGTGCTTCAAGATCTTTTCTATATTTGGTGTCATATGCCCAACGATCATCACGATAATCTTCTCTTTCATCCTCGGTTATTCCGTGTTTTTCTTCGTCACCTTTCTCCATCGCACGACGAGACGCCTTTTCTATGTCCATGATTAGAACTGCACTTTCACTGGCTCCTTAGCTGCAGAGTCAGACTCGGTGAGCTCAAAGAGGTCCATCTGTTTAAAGCCAAAAGAAGAGGATACCAGGTTGCCAGGAAAGCTCTGTACAGCAGTGTTAAGTGTCATTACGGTCGTGTTGTAGAAACGACGTGAAGCTTGAATTTTATCTTCTGTGTCACCGAGTTCCTTTTGCAACTGTAAGAAGTTTTGATTAGCCTTCAAGTCTGGATACGCTTCAGAAACAGCGAAAAGCGTTTTTAGAGCGCCAGATAGCATATTCTCTGTCTTGGCTTGTTCTGCCGGTGTCGCATTTGTGGCACCCATAGCGGCAGCACGCGCCTTTGTTACGTTCTCAAATGCGCTTGCTTCGTGTGCGGCGTAACCCTTGACTGTCTCAATTAAGTTAGGAATAAGGTCGTATCGGCGCTTCATCTGTACGTGTATATCAGACCAGGCCTCTTTAGCCTGATTAACTAGCGAAATAAATCGGTTATACGAATAAATAACCCAAAGCACTACGACTGCAAGAACTATTAAGATGATTGTGGTTGTAGACATATACACAGTATATATGACCTGTGATACGATTCAAGCAAGTTAATTTATTAAATATTAAATAAGAAGACAGATTTATGAATAGCAACCACTTTGGTATTATTGTATTACTGCTTGTCATTATAGGAGGTAGCTGGTATTTTCTTTCTCGCGATACAGTGGAGGCCCCTGCCCCCGGAGAATCAGTAAATAATCAAATGCCCGTAGTCGGCAGTACTACGCCAGAAATGATAGTTGCGAACTCGGCGCCCGCGAGCGTAACGGTAAAGTATACCGATCAGGGTTTCTCGCCAAAAGAAATAACTATTGAATCTGGAATGACTGTAAACTTCGTGAACGAGAGTTCTAAAAAGATGTGGGTCGCCTCTGCTAAACATCCGGATCACACAGTTTATAGCGGTACGAGCTTGAGCCAACATTGTCCGGATACCGCAAACATATCCTTTGACGAATGTCGCGGTGATGACGCTGGCTATACATTCACATTCAACTTCAATAAAGAAGGTGTTTGGAAGTATCACGATCATCTTGACCCGACAAAATTTGGTTCTGTAACGGTAACGAAACCGGTATCAGTATCAGCTACAACTTCAATCCAGATATCAATCTAACGAACAGAACGCGCAATAGCCTTCGCTACGCGCGGATCGAGTAAGTCGGGAATAATCTTTGAGGCCGTAGGCTTAGGTACGAGCGCCGCGAGCGCACGAGCGGCGCGTAGCTTAATCTCTTCAGTGATTTTAGAGACGCCCGAATCAAGAGCTCCGCGGAAGAGGCCTGGGAAAACGAGGGCGTTATTGATCTGATTTGGGAAGTCAGAACGTCCGGTGGCTATAACAACAGCTCCGCCCTTTTTGGCCTCATCCGGTAGTATCTCTGGAGTCGGATTCGCGAGCGCAAAAACGATTGCTTTCTTCGCCATAAGTGCGATATCTTTTGCCGTCGCGAGCGCAGGCCCCGACACGCCGATTAAAACGTCTGCGCCTGTAAGCGCTTCTCTTAGGCCACCCTTCACCCTGCGCGGATTCGTAATTTTCGCGAGTTCTTTCTTGTGCGATTCTTTGCGCGAGGCATCTACAATACCCTTGCGGTCAAGCAAAATGATATCCCGTGCTCCGGCGGCATAGAGGAGTTTTGCTGTCGCAGTGCCAGCTGCGCCAGCGCCTGAGATAACAATATGTGCAGCCGCGAGCTTCTTCCCGACAACTTTCAACGCATTCATTACGCCGGCGAGCACAACTATCGCAGTCCCCTGCTGATCGTCGTGCATCACTGGGATGTCCAGAGCGTCAACAAGTCTTTTCTCAATATCAAAACACTTTGGCGCTGAAATATCTTCAAGATTAATCCCGCCCCAGCCGGGCGCCATCGCCTTAACTATTTTTACAATTTCATCAGGGTCCTGAGTGTCCAAGACAATAGGCCACGCATCAATGCCTCCTTTCTCTTTGAATATGAGTGCCTTGCCTTCCATCACCGGCAGAGCTCCATATGGGCCAATATTACCGAGACCAAGCACGGCAGAGCCGTCTGAAACAATAGCAACGCTGTTCTTCTTCACCGACATATTCCGCGCATCTTTTGGATTTTTTGCGAGGTGTAGTGCAGCAGTTGCTACACCTGGCGTGTACCATAACGAGAAATCTTTCTTCCCAGCGAGCTTCACCTTCGCCTGCGTCCCCACCCGCGCACCCTGCTTCTTAAACGCCGCTAATATTTTTTTTGTTTTTGTGTCCATAGTAGACACGAGTATACCACTAAGGAACTACTAGGTCTCTTTTAAGAGCCTCGCGCGTTTTTGGTCCGAGCTGACCTGTTACAGTTAGCCCATGTTTCTCCTGATAATCAGATATTGCCGAGCGCGTGCAGTGGCCACTAACGCCTGAAATCGGGCATTCAGAAAAACTCTTTCCATCTGGAGGATAAAACCCTAGATGCCGTAAGGCCGACTGAAGTGCGTAGACTCCCGGACCGCGTTGATTCTTCTCTGCCGTCACATCTGTCCAATCAAACGGGAAAGAGATTGATCCTCTGCTTGTCTCAATTGGATCATTAAAGAAGTCTTGCAGGCCTAGATACGTCTGGTATGCATAATCTGCAAAGGCGACACTTCGGACTGACGGCTCTTGAAACTGCGGTTCGTAGATATACCCATATTCAATAAGCAAAGCTGCGTTGTCGGCAGAGTTATTTGAGCCTATCGCAATAAGCTTTTGGTCTTCTACAACACCCGTATCTTCTTTAGGCAGAGTGCTGGTGGCATGGTAAGAGTTGAGACGCACAGCAATCGCCTTGGCTATTGCCTTTGATGCTTCAGCATTTGAGTATTGGTGGTCGGGAACATATATCGTGAATCCGTCATATTCGCCAGTCCTGTTTGCGCGATGTCCGACATAATCATTTAGATGCAAATGGAGTGTAATATCAACATCATTTTCGCCCGCCCACTTATTAATCCCATATAACTGTATAGACGACGTCGCCGTGGCGTTGTTGTGAGGCACATCTCCGGTGGCGGGTAATATACTGCCATTTGCAAGATAGTTTTGCATCTGTGACTTTTGCGACTGCATAAACGTCTCTATCTCTAGTGCATGCGTTTTAAAATATGACTCCAGTGTCGTATTCCATTTTGTCTTGTCGCGAGCGACTATGACACTGAAGCGTGCATTCTTAGATAAAAATCCTGCAAGAGCGTTTGCGATATCAACAACAAAATCACGTTCATACAAATCCTTAAATTCTGTGCCACCAATATTTGGCTGATGCCCGGGTACTATAAGAATGCGCACCTTCTTTGCAGTATTTGCATTATTATAATTATTTTGAATTTGTTCAGAGGTTGTGCTCTGCACAAAGAACACGGATGCGGATTGCGTCCTGACTGAAGCGAAGACCTGCGTCTCGCCGACGACAAAAAAGATGATTATAGACGCCATGCATCCCGCATACGCCGCCGTCCAGAGTAAGTCGTTATTCATTCGTAGATTATAGCGCGTCTATAGCAATCATTTCTGTTGCATTATTTTTCTATATACTAGCTTTATGCACCCAAATGACTTACTTGAGAAACATTTTACCCGGCTGAGGCCGGAGCAGAAAAGAGCGTTGCATAAGCTGAAGATTCGAACGGTGCGAGATTTGCTGTATCACTTCCCTGCGCGGTATGAGAACGCGGGACAAACAGGCACTATCGCCGGAATTTCGGCTGGGGCGGAGGTGACTTTATACGGCACGGTACGAAAGCCGGATATTAGAAAGACGTGGAAGAGTCGCCGACCGATAGCAGAGGCGTATCTGGAGGACGCATCGGGGAAGATTAAGATGATGTGGTTCAGCCAGCCCTACATCGCGAAGACTTTGCGGGACGGGATGGTGGTGAAAGTTAGTGGGAAAGTAGCAGGAGCAGGGGCCAAAATATATCTCGCGAATCCAGCGATAGATAAGACGCCCGTCATGCCTGAAGACGTGCATGACTCACTCTTCAATCAAGGTGACACCTTGCAGCAAGGAGTCACCTTGGATCTGTATCCCGTGTACCCCGAGAGTCAGGGTGTCTCGTCGCTGTGGCTTATGCACGCTGTGCGAAAAGTATTCGAGACGAAAATGCATGAAAATATTGACGACCCAGTTCCGGTAGATATTCTCGCGAGATACAACTTACCCACGCTCTCGTCCGCACTTGTATTTATCCATACGCCGAAAAAATTGTCCGACGCGACTGCGGCGAGAAAGAGATTTGCATTTGAAGAAGTGTTCGCGCTCCAGGTGATGATGCAACAGCGTCGCCGCGCGCTCATGAGTGAGACAGCTCTCGCAGTAGCCGTGGACCGTGAAGCATTGAAGGATTTTATAGCATCATTCCCCTTCCCTGCGACTAGCGCGCAGTTGCGGGCCATTGATGCAATAGTTGGCGATTTTGAAAAAAAGCATCCGATGTTGCGACTCCTTGAGGGCGACGTCGGTAGCGGTAAAACTGCAGTAGCCGCGGCAACAGCTTATTTGGTCGCCACCTCTAAACCTATCGGGAGAATCGCGGGAACACTTCAGGTCGCCTATCTCTGCCCTACTGAAATATTGGCGAAACAACATTTTTCTACGTTCGTATCTTATTTCCGCGATCATCCAATCCCAATTGGTTTAATAACAGGAAGCGAGTGCAAAAAATTCCCTTCACGCGTACGCTACGAAGAATCGGCAAAATTATCGAAAGCCGCGTTTAAAAAGATGGTTGCAAACGGCGAGATACCAATCGTTATCGGCACTCATGCGCTTATAGAAAAGTCTTTAGAATTTAAATATTTTGCTTATGCGATAGTAGACGAGCAACATAGGTTCGGCACGGCGCACAGGCAGAAGCTGGCAACAAAAGGCGCGATTGCACCACACTTACTATCTATGACCGCAACGCCGATACCACGCACGCTCGCACTGACTATTTACGGCGATTTGGACTTAACTCTGCTTGATGAGATGCCTGTAGGCAGAAAATCTGTCATTACAGAAGTGCTGGGTCCGAAAGAGCGCGAACGCGCGTATGCGCGCGTTCGCGAACAGCTCGCAGAAGGTCGCCAAGCATACGTAATCTGCCCTAGGATAGACGAACCGGATCCTCAAAAAGAACTAGCGCTACAAGCCAAATCGGTTAAAGCCGAAGCTGCAAGACTACAGAAAGAAGTTTTCCACGAGGCAACGATAGAAATTTTGCATAGTAAAATGAAACCTAGTGAGAAAGAAGACGTGATGAAGAGATATGAAAAGGGCGATATAGATATTCTCGTGGCCACTTCTGTTGTTGAGGTTGGCGTAAACGTGCCAAATGCTACTGTGATTTTAATTGAAGGCGCTGAGAGGTTTGGCCTCGCACAGTTACATCAGTTACGCGGACGCGTTTTACGCTCCACTCACCAATCCTACTGTTTTGCTTTGCCAGAATCATTTGGCGAGGCGACACGCAACCGCATGAAGGCGCTCACTACTGCCAAAAATGGCTTTGAGCTCGCCGAATATGACCTCGCGCTCCGCGGCGCGGGCGAGCTCGCTGGCGGCAAACAGTGGGGCGTCTCTGATATCGCGATGGAGGCGTTAAAAAATATTAAACTAGTAGAAGCCGCCCGCGCCGAGGCGGCGCGGGTTGTTGAGTCAGATCCAGAATTAAAAAATCACCCCGCCCTTCTCCTCCGCGCCCGCACAGCCGACAAAGAGATGCATTTGGAGTGATCGTGCGTTAGAGTATTGATAACCACCCCTAGCTCAGTTGGTTAGAGCATCGAGCTTATACCTCGAGGGTCCTTGGTTCGAATCCAAGGGGGTGGACAAACAAGTAATACGAAGTTTGTCCAGGCCGGAGCAGCTAGGCTGCGAGGCGGGCACGCGCAAAAACTCAACAGAGTTTTATGGGTGTGGACAAGCGAGAGGAATGTTGGTAGGATTCAATCGGTTTGCTCCGTAGTTTAACCAAAAAGAAAGGAAGTCTGATGGACAAGATGGAAAGGTCAAGATATCAGCCACTGAATCTCCTTGGAATCCAGCGCGGCACGCTCAGACCGAGCTTCGGCGGCAACGGGCACGCCTACCAACAGTGGGTCAGCCAGTTCAGTGGCGAGCCACACGTCAACACCTTTAGCCGGAGCGACGGCACCGATGTGAATCAGCAACCACAACAAAGGGTGATACGCTACTTATAACAAGGAGCCAACGAGAAACCCCGCTTGCGCGGGGTTTAGATTTTATAATTGAGTTGGAGTGACGGGCACAATATCTATCCCCTCCTCTTCTCTCTTCTTGGGCGTTATACCATTCGCTATTAAAATCTTTTCAAATTCACTTCTCTCTACTGTTTCTTTTTCTGTCAACTCTTTAGCAATAGCATCAAGCGCTCCGCGGTGTTCGCTAATCACCTTCTTCGCGCTAGCCTTCGCCTCATCAATGATGCGCGTCACCTCGGCATCAATCTGCATAGCGACGTGCTCTGAATATGGCTCGTTCCCTAGCGAGCGCTCGCCGAAGGCGACGGGTCCGAGCTTATCGCTCATGCCGTAGCGAGTGACCATCTCGCGCGCTATGGCCGTGATGACCATCAGGTCGTTAGAGGGCCCAGTCGTCACGTCTCCAAACAACATTTCTTCTGCCACATAGCCGCCGAGCGTGGCCGCGATGTCATCCAAGAACTGTTTCTTGGACTGCATCTTTTTATCTTCAAACGGGAGCTTCAGCGTGTAGCCCGCCGCGCGACCACGGCTGATGATAGAAATCTTGTGCACTGGATCGGCGTTCGGGAGCACAGAAGAGACAAGCGCATGACCGGCCTCGTGATAGGCCGTAAGCTCTTTTTCTTTTTTGGTTAGGAGATGACTCTTGCGCTCCGGACCGAGCATCACTTTCTCAATAGAACGTATCAAATCATACTGCGTCACTTCAGTGCGATTTTCTCTGGCAGCGAGAATAGCCCCTTCATTCATCAATGAGTAGAGCTCTGCGCCAGAGAAGCCCGGAGTACGTTCAGCGATGACCGAGAGGGCCACATCTGGACCTAGTGGTTTCTTCCGCGCGTGAATCTTCAAAATCTCTTCTCTGTCTCTACGATCTGGAAGGTCAATAGTCACACGACGATCGAACCGACCTGGGCGGAGAAGGGCTGGGTCGAGAACGTCGGGTCGATTAGTCGCCGCCATCACCACTACTTTTTCATTTGGCTCAAAGCCGTCCATCTCTACAAGAATTTGATTCAAAGTCTGTTCGCGCTCGTCGTTCCCGCCACCAACTCCCGAGCCACGAACGCGCCCGACAGCATCTATTTCATCAACGAAAATAATAGCCGGTGCTGCTTTTTTTGCTGTTTGGAAAAGATCTCGCACACGTGACGCTCCAACGCCAACAAACATCTCTACGAATTCAGAACCGGAGATAGAGAAAAACGGCACGCCAGCTTCGCCCGCTACTGCGCGTGCGAGAAGCGTCTTCCCCGTACCCGGCGCGCCCATGAGGATAATGCCTTTCGGTATGCGCGCGCCGATATCAAGAAACTTTTTAGGACTCTTTAAGAAATCTACTATTTCTAACAGCTCTTCTTTAGCTTCGCGCGCTCCGGCAACGTCTGCAAATGTGACGCGTTGTGCAGAATCGTCTGGGTCTGTAACACGAGCCTTAGACTGACCAAAGCTAAATGCCTGCATACCTGCACCCCTCACCTGTCGCGAGAGGAACCAAAATAGAAAGACTATAAAAAGAATCGGCAATAGAACAGGGGCGAGTGTTAAGAACCAGAATTGGAATCCGGACGGCCCATCAATAGTGATAGAAACTTTAGAGAGCTCTAACGGAGTAACGCCATAAGTGGCAAGTGTCTCTGGCAAGCCAGAAGAAGAATCTTTTCTTGAAGTTTTGATTGACTCGTCTGTGTAAACGAGCTTGAGCGAGTCACCTTCTACAACGATTGACTTTACCTTCCCGCTCACGACATCTGCCGCGACGACCGATAGAGGCACTTCAACACTCGGCTTTGTAAAATCTGATATGAGCGAATATGCGCTCATCAGTATCAAAAATATTAAAACCGTAGTAGCCAGGTTGCCAAGAAAAGATGGACCGCCCAGCCCCATCTGCCACCACTTCTTTGGCGCGGGCTTCTTCCCTTTTGATTTCTTTATCGGCGCGGGAGACATGTGTGAGAGTATACATAAAAACACACGATTTTGCTATACTGGCAAGATGACCCTCGTAGAGTATAAAAAAGCATTCTTAAAATTTGCGCCGGTGGAGACATTCTCGGCGGGGTTAGAGCTGACTGGCCAAGAGGTGAAATCTTTACGAGGTAAGCTCGGCTCTATGGATGGCGCGAGAGTCGTCGTGCGTGGTGGCGAGGCATATATTGTCGGCATGACTATCCCGGCCTATCAGCCGGCGAATTCGCCAAAGAGCTATGATCCAGAGCACACGCGGCGCTTGTTGCTTACAAAAAAAGAGATAGCCTATCTCGCCGATGCCGAGTCTAAAAAGGGCTTGACAATCATACCTCTTGAGGTGTATACTAATAAGAGATTAATCAAGGCGCGCATCGCTATCGTCCGCGGGAAGAGAAAGGAAGATCGCCGCGAAGATCTTAAGAAGCGCGATGCTCTCCGAGAGACGGGGCGCGTCTTGAAAAATCGCTAAGCATCACTCGCTGTCAGTTTGTACGATTTGTAGCGTATTATTTGACAGGGGGTGACCGGCTTTGACGGTCTGTACCTTGAAAGACGTGCGACGCAGTGCATTCTCGCCAACACTTAAACTAGCGAGAAAACATACTTGCAAAGAACACTCTAGCAAGCGTGAAGTCTCCGTACTTCGGTGCGCGTGACTTCTCGTTCGCCTACGCGGTCGCCTAACGGCCTCTCGCCTAGCGACGTCTACCCTCCTTGGTTCTCACAGCAGGAGGAGTGGGCGGAATCATCTGTGAGATCGATGTTCAGCCTCCCGACTGGCTCATCTAGATAAGGGATCGGGCAGGAATGGTTTCGTCTGCGTTCCTCGCATCCTGCCTTAAAGCTAACGCTGACTACGCGTCGTAGACTCTCTTTCATAGACGGATTCGGACTGGGGT